>NZ_DATAVI010000055.1:0-1699 GCF_036267815.1 Nocardioides sp.
CTGGGCGTCTACATGGGCTACCTGCGCCGCAAGACGGAGGCCGGTGGCGAGTCCCGGCTGCTGCACACCGTGCGCGGGATCGGGTACGTGCTGCGCGATTGAGCGCCGAATGACACTGCGCAAGCGCCTCTCGTGGATCGCTGCAGCCTCCGTCGCAGTCGCGGTGACGATCGCCGTCGTCGTCTGTTACACAGTCGTGCGCAGCCAGCTGCGCAACCAGATCGACAGCGAGCTGACCACACAGGCGCAGGTGATCAAGAGCGGCGATTACCACGCGCTCGCCCAGCAGTTCCCCGGCATCCCGGCGAGCGCCGGTGGCCCGGCCCCTTACGCGCAGGTGGTGTCGCCCAACGGCCAGGTCCTCGGCGTCCAGGGGAGCATCAGCCCGAACCTGCCGAGCACCGCCCACACGCGCGCGATCGCCGCGGGCCGTGCGGGGCAGTACCTCGCCGACGCGCAGTCGGGCAACACCGACCTACGCGTGGTGACCTTCCCGCTCATGTTGTCCTACACCGACAACAGCGGGTTCCAGGTAACCCAGACCGTCGCCATTCAGTTGGCCCGCCCGCTCAACGGCGTCGACTCGATCCTGTCCGACCTCCGGCTCGTCCTGCTGCTGGTGCTCCTCGGCGGTATCGCCCTCGCCGGACTCCTCGGCCGCATGGCATCGCGCCGCGTGCTGGCCCCGCTGGGTGAGGTGGCCCAGGTCGCCCAGGAGATCGGCGAGACCGAGGACCTGACCAAACGAATCCACGTGCACGCCGACGACGAGGTCGGCCAGTTGGCCACCAACTTCAACGCGATGCTCGACCGCCTGGAAGCGTCGCGCGAGGCACTGGACGACTCGGTCCGGGCCCAGCGCCAGCTCGTGGCCGACGCCTCCCATGAGCTGCGCACGCCGGTGACGAGCCTGCGCACCAACATCGAGGTCCTGCTCGAGGAGGTGGAGCTCGAGCCCGAGGACCGCCGCCGGCTGCTCGCCGACGTGGTGGAGCAGAGCGAGGAGCTCACCGCCCTGGTCGGGGACCTCATCGAGCTTGCGCGCGGAGACCAGCCAGGCCCCGAGACCGACGACGTCCGCCTCGACGGGGTCGCCGCCGAGTCGCTGGCCCGCGCCCGGCGCAACGCCCCCGGCATCCACTTCGACGCCACGCTCGTCCCCACCGTCGTCGACGGGGTCCCCGAGCGGCTGGCGCGCGCCATCAACAACCTGCTCGACAACGCGGCGCGTCACTCTCCCCCGGGCGGGACCGTGGAGCTCCAGGTCGGGCCCAGCGGCGTCGAGGTCCGCGACCATGGCACCGGCGTGGATCCCGAGGACCTGCCCTACGTCTTCGACCGCTTCTTCCGCGGGCGCAACTCCCGCGGGCGGCAGGGCAGCGGCCTGGGCCTGTCCATCGTGCGCCAGGTGGCCGAGCAGCACGATGGAACCGCCTCGGTGGCCAACGCCGTCGACGGCGGCGCGATCTTCACCCTGCACCTGCCAGGCATGTCCGCCGAGGACGTCGCGACGCATTCCGAGTCAGACCAGCTGGCCTCTCCCGGCGAGCCGGTCGGACCGGTCGGACCGGTCGAGAGTCGCTAACCGCCGGTCACGGCGACGGGGTGCGGAGGTGCATTCGGGCCACGCGGGCCTGGCGGGCGACGAGAAAGCGCTTGCGCAGCCACCAGAAGAGGCCGCCGAACACCGGCACCACAA
>NZ_DATAVI010000056.1:0-19198 GCF_036267815.1 Nocardioides sp.
TCATCGCCTCGCCGTGACTCCGCACCTGTGCGTCATGCGCAACGGACCTCCCGATGCGCAACAAGTATCGGGAGATCGCGAGAGGCGGGTCAAGGAGCTGTCCGGGTGGCGGAGGATGCGGGATTCGAACCCGCGAGGGCTGTTAACCCAACCCGCTTTCCAAGCGAGCGCCATAGGCCACTAGGCGAATCCTCCGCGCAGGAGGCTACCCGCGCCGCGACCACCCCACGAAATCCGTCGGCCCACGATTCGGATGACCTCCGAGGGGTCACCTAGACTCGCGGCCAACCCCCCATGCGGCGGCACCTCGCTGAATCCCCCAGGGCCGGAAGGCAGCAAGGGCAGGCGGGCTCTGCTGGGTGCGTGGGGGGCCTCGTCATGCCCGTTCGTGCCGGGTGGGGCTCGGGAGCCGTCCGGCGGCGCAGGCGCGGGTCTAGCATCCGCTCGTGTCGTTCCTCGACCTGGCCCTCGTGTGCACGGTCGCGCTGGCCGGCCCGCTCCTGGCCACGCCGCGCAGCTGGCACCTGCCGGTCGTCCTGGGCGAGCTGGTCGCGGGGGTCGTCCTCGGCGCCACCGGGTTCGGGCTGCTCCACGCCGGTGACCCGACGTTCTCCTTCCTGGGCGGCTGCGGCTTCGTGCTGGTGATGTTCGTGGCCGGCACCCATGTGCCGGTACGCGATCCCCGGCTGCGCACGGCGTTGCGCACCGGCATCGTGCGGGCGGTCCTGGTGGGCGTCGTCGCCGTCGCCCTCGGGTACGTCGTCGCCGACGTCGTCGGCACCTCCCACGCCCCGGTGTACGCCGTGATGATGGCGTCGTCGTCGGCCGCGATCGTGCTGCCGGCCGTCGACTCGCTCCATCTCACCGGCCCCGATCTGGTCGACCTCCTGCCGCAGGTCGCGGTCGCCGACTCGCTGTGCATCGTGCTGCTGCCGCTGGTCATCGACACCGCCCACGTCGAGCGGGCCGCGCTGGGTGCGCTGGCCGTGCTCGCCGCCGGAGGCGTGCTGTACGGCGTCCTGCGCTGGGTCGAGGACCGCGGCCTGCGTGAGCGCGTGCACACCGTCTCCGAGGACCGGCGGTTCGCGGTCGAGCTGCGGGTGAGCCTCGCGCTGGTGTTCGCGATGGCGGCGCTGGCGGTCGCCGTCCACGTGTCGCTGATGCTCGCCGGATTCGTCTCCGGGCTGGCCGTGGCCTTCGTGGGTGAGCCGCGCCGCGTGGCCAAGCAGCTGTTCGCGGTGACCGAGGGGTTCTTCGGTCCGCTGTTCTTCGTCTGGCTCGGCGCGAGCCTCCAGCTGCGCAACCTCGTCTCGCACCCGTCGATGATCGTGCTGGGCCTCTGCCTGGGGGCCGGCGCGACCCTGGCCCACCTCGCCGCCGTCGTCCTGCGTCAGTCCGCGCCGTACTCCCTGCTCGCGACCGCCCAGCTCGGGGTTCCCGTCGCCGCCGCGACAGTCGGTCAGCAGCTCCAGGTGCTCGAGCCCGGGGAGGGAGCGGCGCTGGTCCTCGGTGCGCTGCTCGCCCTGGCCGTGACGGTCGTCGGCGGGTCGCTGGCGGCCGGACGCAAGGCCCCCGAGCCCACGTCCACCACCACCACCACCACCCCGGAGCCGGCGGGTGGCTGAGGCTCGCGAGCTGACCGCCGACTACGAGGCGTGGCTCGCGCGGCAGATCCCGCTCGACCGATCCGCGCTGCGAGACAAGCACCGCGAGCTGGCCCACGACGAGTACCGGTTCCTGCGCGGCACCTACTACCTGTGGCTGGTCCGGGTCGCGGCCGAGGCGCCCGAGGTGCTGGCGAGGGCCCCGGTGCCGCTGGTCGGGGACCTGCACGTGGAGAACTACGGCACCTGGCGCGACCGGGCGCAGGTGCGCCGCTGGGGGGTCGACGACCTCGACGAGCTGGCCCGCGGCTCCTGGCTGCTCGACCTGCTGCGGCTCGCCGTCTCGGCCGTCCTGGCGCCGCACCTCGCCCTCGCCGACGACGAGGTCTGCGACACCGTGCTCGCCTCCTGGCACACTGCCACCCCCGGCGTGGCAGTGGACCTGCGCGACGCTCCGCACCTGGAGCCCCTCGTGCCCGAGTTCGCCGACCCCGAGGCGTTCTACACCTCCCTGACCGCCGGGCGCGCCGTCGACGACGTGCCGGCCGCCGTCGTCGCGGCGGCCGAGCGCGTCGCCGAGCAGGGCTGGCGACCGGCCTGGCACGTCCACGAGGCCGGCACGGGGTCGCTCGGACACCGGCGACGCGTCGGGGTCGGCCGCGCCTTCGACGGCTCGTGGCATGCCCGCGAGGCCAAGCAGCTCGGACCGCCGTCCTGCGTGTGGGCCGCGACGCGCGTCACGACTCCCGGCGTCCCGAGCCCCGACGAGACGGCGTACGGCGAGGTGACCGGGGCCGTGCGCGGACCTGCCGGGGCCGCCCGGGTCGAGGACTGGCAGGTGCGCGACCTGGCGCCGGACGTCGTCCGGATCCAGCCCGAGGGACGGCGCCACCACGACGCCCGACGGCTGCTCGAGGCGATGGCCCGTGCCGCGGCGGACGTCCACGGCGCCGATCCGACGGCCTGGGCGACCGCGCACGACGAGGGGGTTGCCGACCACGACTTCCGAGCGCTCGTCGCGACCATGGCCGACGTCGTCCGCCGCGACTTCGCCGGCCACCGCTGACCGCGACGTCCACCCCGCCGGTGCCCGGTGGGGCACGGTGGGGCGCTGCCTCCCGGTTGTCGGCCCGGCTGGCTAGGGTTCGCAGGGTGGAGTCACCGCTCGCCCTCTATCGCCGCTACCGGCCCGAGACCTTCGCCGAGGTCATCGGGCAGGATCACGTGACCGAGCCACTGCGGGCGGCTCTCGCGGGCAACCGTGCCAACCACGCCTATCTCTTCTCCGGTCCGCGCGGGTGCGGCAAGACGACGTCGGCGCGGATCCTGGCGCGCACGCTGAACTGCGAGAAGGCGCCGGTCGCCGACCCGTGCGGCGAGTGCGAGTCCTGCGTCGACCTGGCCCGGCGCGGTCCGGGCTCGATCGACGTGATCGAGATCGACGCCGCCTCCCACGGTGGTGTCGACGACGCGCGCGACCTACGCGAGAAGGCGTTCTTCGCGCCGGTGCGCAGCCGCTTCAAGGTCTACATCATCGACGAGGCCCACATGGTGAGCACGCAGGGATTCAACGCCCTGCTGAAGCTCGTCGAGGAGCCGCCGCCCCACCTCCGGTTCGTCTTCGCCACCACCGAGCCGGACAAGGTGATCCCCACCATCCGCTCGCGCACCCACCACTACCCGTTCCGGCTCATCCCGCCCCGGCTGCTCACGACGTACCTCTCCGAGCTGTGCGACAAGGAGCAGGTGCAGATCGAGCCTGCCGCGTTGCCGCTGGTGGTGCGGGCCGGAGGCGGCTCCGCGCGCGACACCTTGTCGGTGCTCGACCAGCTGATGGGCGGAGCCGGGCCCGAGGGGGTCACCTACACCTTGGCGGCCGGGCTGCTCGGCTACACGCCGGACACGCTGCTCGACGAGGTCGTCGACGCCTTCGCCGCCGGCGACGGCTCCGCCGTCTTCGGTGTCGTCGACAAGGTGATCGAGACCGGTCAGGACCCACGCCGATTCACCGAGGACCTCCTGCGCCGTCTCCGCGACCTCGTCATCGTCTCGGCCGTCCCCGACGCGCCGGCGACCGGGCTCATCGACATCGCCGAGGACGCCGCCGAGCGCCTGGTCGGACAGGCCGCCCGGTTCGGCCCGGCCGAGCTCTCCCGGGCGGCCGACCTCGTCGCGACCGGGCTCACCGAGATGCGCGGGGCGACGGCTCCGCGCCTGCTCCTCGAGCTGATCTGCGCCCGGGTGCTGCTGCCCGGCGCCGACCACTCCTCCGAGGGGGTGATGGCGCGGCTCGACCGTCTCGAGCGCCGGATGACGATCAGCGGGGGAGACCCCTCGCCGGCGCCGACGGTCGCAGCCGAGCCGGAGGCGGTCGCGCCTGCGCCCCCGGTCATCGAGCCGACGCCGGTCGGGCCAACCCCCGAAGCTGTCGTCGAGCCCGCCGCCCAACCCGCCGCCCAACCCGCCGCCCGGCCCGCCGCCCAGCCTGATGCGGAGCCTGAGGCGAAGCCGGCTCCCGCCCGGGCGTCGGGCGGGTCGGCGCTGACCCTGGTCGACGTGCGCCGGCTGTGGCCCGACATCGTCGAGGCGACCAAGCAGCGCCGGCGGCTGACCTGGATCTACCTCACCCAGCAGGCGCAGGTCGTCGGCGTGGACGCCGAGACGCTGACCCTGGGCTTCAGCAACGCCGGCGCGCGCGAGTCCTTCGACACCGGCGGCAGCGCCGAGATCGTGCGCCAGGCCGCGATCGACGTCGTGGGTCACGACTGGCGCGTCGAGACGATCGTCGACCCGGGGGCCGACGCGTCGGCTCCCGCGCCGGCACCCCGACCGCCCGTGGAGCGGGCCGAGCCCGCCAGGCCGCCGTCGCAGACGGCGGGCGACCAGCTGGGCTCTCCTTCGGCGTCCGAGCCCGGCACGTCCGCGGCTCCGGGGGCCGCCCCGCCCGAGGCCCCTCCTGACTCTGCTCGGGTCGACGACCCGGACCCGGCCGCCGAGGGGGCCCGTGCCGACGACACCGACGTCGACACCTCCGGATCCGACAGCACCCAGCTCCTGGCCGACGCGCTCGGTGCGCAGGTCATCGAGGAGATCCCCCACCCGTGAGCAGACCCGGACCCACGACGAGACGACAGGTGAGGCCATGACCGACAACCCCTTCGAGGCCCTCGGCGGCTCCCTGGGAGGCGAGGGCGGCTTCGACTTCCAGGGTCTGCTCGAGCAGGCCCAGCAGATGCAGGAGCAGCTCGAGAGCGCCCAGCACCGGCTGGCCGATGCGCGGGTCGACGGCACCGCCGGCGGCGGGGCGGTCACCGTCACGGTCAACGGAGTCGGCGAGCTGTGGGCGGTCACGATCAAGCCCGGCACCATCGACGGGTCCTCGGCCGACGACCTGCGCGACCTCGGCGACCTGGTGGTCGCGGCCTACCGCGACGCCAAGGCCCAGGCCGACAGCCTGGCCAGCAGCGCCCTCGGCCCGCTCTCGGGAGGCATGCCCGGTCTCGGTGGGCCCGCCTCCCCGGGCTCGACCGAGGGAGACTGAGGTCCTTGTACGAAGGCGTCGTCCAGGACCTCATCGACGAGCTCGGCCACCTGCCGGGCGTGGGTCCCAAGGGTGCGCAGCGGATCGCGTTCCACCTGTTGCAGGCCGAGCCCGCCGACGTACGCCGGCTGGCCGAGGTCCTGCTCGAGGTCAAGGAGCGGGTGCGGTTCTGCTCGATCTGCTTCAACGTCTCCGAGGACGAGCAGTGCCGGATCTGCCGCGACCCCCGGCGCGACCAGGCGGTGCTGTGCGTCGTGGAGGAGTACAAGGACGTCGTCGCCATCGAGCGCACCAAGGAGTTCCGGGGGCGCTACCACGTGCTCGGCGGTGCCATCTCGCCCATCGACGGCATCGGGCCCGACCAGCTCCACATCCGCGAGCTGCTGGCCAGGCTGGCCGACGGCGCGGTGAGCGAGGTGATCCTCGCCACCGACCCCAACCTCGAGGGCGAGGCCACCGCCACCTACCTCACCCGTATGCTCAGGGCGTTGGAGATACGCATCACCCGCCTGGCGAGCGGGCTCCCGGTCGGAGGCGACCTGGAGTACGCCGACGAGGTGACCTTGGGGCGGGCATTCGCGGGGAGGCGAGCGGCAGAGTGAGTGAGGACACCACCGAGGAGATCTCGGTGCCCCTGGTCGTGACCGGATCGGTCCTGCCCGCGAGCGACCCGGAGGACGACTTCGCGGTGGAGATCGCGGATCAGGTCACGAGCTTCCTGATCGCGCTCAAGGCGGTCGCGGCGGAGGGCAACCCCGGCACCGGCATCTCCATGCTGCTGCTCGAGATCAGCCAGCTGCTGCTGGCCGGTGCCCGCCTGGGCGCGCAGGTGGACTTCACGCCCACCACCGACTACCAGCCCGACATCGGTCCCGACCCCGACCTCGACGAGCTGCGCCTACGGCTGGCTCGGCTCTTCGGCGGCGTCGACACCTACAGCTTCGTGTTCGACCCCTACGACCCCGAGGTCGTGGAGAGCCAGCTCTCCGACGACCTGACCCAGATCGCGGCCGACCTGGAGAACGGCCTGCGTCACTTCGCGCTCGGCAACACCGCCGAGGCGCTGTGGTGGTGGCAGTTCTCCTACGTCTCCTCCTGGGGGAACCTCGGCGGAGCCCTCCTCAACGCCCTGCTCTCGATCGTGGCCCACGACCGGCTCGACGTCGAGTACACCGGCGAGCTCGACCGGGTCGCCGCGGCCAACGAGATGCTCGACGAGGCCCAGCCGACCTGAGACGGCGCGAGCCGCTCGCGACGGCGACGGTAAACTCGCCCGAGGTCGCAGCGTCGCGGCGTACGTCGTCGTCTCACCCCTCCCGAGGATCCCTCGTGCTCTCCCAGGTCAGCTCGCCATGAGCATCGTCGTGCAGAAGTACGGCGGCTCCTCGCTCTCCGACGCCGACGCCGTCAAGCGGGTGGCGCACCGGATCGTCCAGGCCAAGAGGCAGGGCCACGACGTAGTGGTCGCCGTCTCGGCGATGGGCGACAGCACCGACGAGCTGCTCGACCTCGCCAACGAGGTGAGCCCGCTGCCGCCGGCCCGTGAGCTGGACATGCTGCTGACCGCCGGTGAGCGGATCTCGATGGCGCTGGTGGCGATGGCGATCTCCGACCTCGGCTTCACGGCCCGCTCGTTCACCGGCTCGCAGGCCGGTGTCATCACCGACTCGGCGCACGGCCGCGCCAAGATCATCGACATCACGCCGGGCCGGATCACCCAGGCCCTCGCCGACGGCCACATCGTGATCGTGGCGGGGTTCCAGGGCGTCAGCCAGGACACCAAGGAGATCACCACGCTGGGTCGGGGCGGCACCGACACGACCGCGGTCGCCCTGGCGGCGGCCCTCGGCGCCGAGGTGTGCGAGATCTACACCGACGTCGACGGCGTCTTCACCGCCGACCCGCGGCTGGTGCCCTCGGCGCGCCGGCTGACCCGCGTCTCCACCGAGGAGATGCTGGAGATGGCGGCCTCCGGGGCGAGGATCCTGCACCTGCGCTGCGTCGAGTACGCACGTCGCTACGACATCCCGGTCCACGTCCGGTCCTCCTTCTCGCAGAAGGAGGGCACCTGGATCCTGCCCAACCCCACGGAGGGAGCAGAGCCCATGGAGCAGGCGATCATCGCCGGCATCGCCCACGACCGCAGCGAGGCCAAGGTCACCGTGGTCGGCGTGCCCGACAAGGTCGGCGTCGCGGCGCGCGTCTTCGAGGCGCTGGCCGACGCCGAGATCAACATCGACATGGTGGTGCAGAACGTCTCGGCCCAGGCGACCGCGCTGACCGACATCTCCTTCACGCTGCCCCGGGCCGACGGCCAGACCGCGATGGCGGCCCTGGCCCGGCTCCAGAGCGAGGTCGGCTACGACCGGCTGATGTACGACGACGAGATCGGCAAGGTCTCCCTGATCGGCGCCGGGATGCGCTCCCACCCGGGCATCACGGCGAAGTTCTTCGCGGCCCTGGCGAACGCCGGGATCAACATCGAGATGATCTCCACCTCCGAGATCAGGATCTCGGTCATCGTCGACGAGGCGGACGTCGCGGAGGCCGTCCAGGCCACGCACACGGCGTTCGACCTCGACAGCGCCGAGGTCGAGGCGGTCATCTACGGAGGCTCCGGCAGATGAGCGGGCCCGGCGGTCTCCGCGTCGGCGTGGTGGGCGCGACCGGGCAGGTCGGCACGGCGATGCGCCAGATCCTGCTCGAGCGCGGGCTGCCCGTCGACGACGTCAGGTTCTTCTCCTCGGCCCGCTCGGCCGGCACCGTGCTGCCGTTCGGCCACCGCGAGGTCACCGTCGAGGACGCCGACGGCGCCGACCCGAGCGGCCTCGACCTCGCGCTCTTCTCCGCGGGCGCGACCGCCTCCCGGCGGCTTGCTCCGCGCTTCGCCGAGGCGGGGGTGACCGTGATCGACAACTCCTCCGCCTGGCGGATGGACCCCGCGGTGCCGCTGGTGGTCTCGGAGGTCAACCCCGAGACGATCCAGCGGGCGTGGTCGAGCTCCGGCAAGGGCATCATCGCCAACCCCAACTGCACCACGATGGCGGCGATGCCGGTGCTCAAGCCCCTGCACGACGAGGCCGGGCTGGTCCGCCTGGTCGCCTCGACCTACCAAGCGGTCTCCGGCAGTGGCCTGGTCGGCGTCGAGGAGCTCGCCGGTCAGCTTGCGGCGGCCGGCGAGAAGGCGCGCGAGCTGGCCTACGACGGCTCGGCGGTGACGTTCCCGGAGCCGACGGCGTACGCCGACACCATCGCCCACAACGTCCTGCCCCTGGCCGGCTCGATCGTCGACGACGGCGACTTCGAGACCGACGAGGAGAAGAAGCTGCGCAACGAGAGCCGCAAGATCCTCGACATCCCCGAGCTGCTCGTGTCCGGCACCTGCGTGCGCGTGCCGGTCTTCACCGGCCACAGCCTGTCGATCAACGCCGAGTTCGCGCGACCGCTCACGGTGGCGCGCGCCACGGAGCTCCTCGCCGGGGCACCGGGGGTCGAGCTCGCCGACGTCCCGACTCCGCTGCATGCCGCCGGCCGCGACCCGTCGTACGTCGGGCGCCTGCGGCAGGACCCCGGCGTCCCCGAGGGTCGCGGGCTCGTGCTGTTCGTCAGCAACGACAACCTCCGCAAGGGCGCTGCCCTCAACGCCGTCCAGATCGCCGAGCTGGTGGCGGCTCAGCGCGGAGGGGCCGCCGGCTCGGTGTAGGTCGTGGTCAGCCACCACGACCCCACGTAGGTCAGCATCGCCAGCACCGGCACGGCGTACGCCGCCCAGCGCTGGTCGAGCGCGGGGAGCAGCGCCAGCAGGACGAGCACGACCAGCAGTGCCATCGCGAGCAGGCTCGTGCTCGTGGGGGTGGCGACACCCAGCACCCGCAGCAGCACCGAGCCCAGGACGACGGCCACGACGGTGATGACCAGCAGCGGCGCGAGGCCCGCCTCGCCGCACGACGACGTGCCGCGCAGCGAGGTGCACGCGCGGAGGGTCGCCGAGGTCATCGCGACCAGAGCAACGCCCACCACGACGCCGGTGGCCAGCGCCGCCGCCGGACCGGGTAGGTGGACGCGCAGGGTGAGGCGCGGGGTCAGGTGCGGGGTGAGCCTGGGCAGGCGGAGCGGCTGCTCCTCGGTCTCGCCCGCCGGGCCAGCGTCCTGCGCCATGCCTCGCAGTCTGCCACTCCCGGGTGCGACCCCCTGCCGGCGAGGACGGCGACACTACGATCCGGCCGTGGGCGAGAGCGGGCGGACGTGCAGGCGGGCGGCGCCGCTCCTGGGGGCCCTCGTCGTGACGCTGCTCGCGCTCGTGCTGGGTGCGAGCCCGGCGTCGGCGCACGCGACCCTGGAGAGCAGCTCGCCTCCGGCCGACGCCGTCCTGCGCACGGCGCCGACGTCGGTCACGCTGGTCTTCGACGAGGGGATCTCGCTGCTCCCGGACTCCCTGCGGGTCTTCGGACCGGACGGCGGTCAGGTCGACGACGGGCACGTCGAGCACGCGCGCGGCATCGCCGCCACGGCATCCGTCGGGCTGCACACCGGTCTGGCCGACGGCACCTACCTGGTCGCCTACCGGGTCGTCTCCGCCGACTCCCACCCGGTCTCGGGTGCCTACACGTTCTCGATCGGGCACCGGTCCACGCCGCCGGGCTCCCCACCCGCGACCCGCGGTTCGGCCCCGGTGGACGTCGCGCTAGGGGTCTCTCGCTGGCTCGGCTATGCCGGCGCGGCGCTCGGCCTCGGCGGCTTCGCCTTCCTGGTGTGGTGCTGGCCGGCGGGCTGGTCGTCTCGGCGGGCGCGCACGATCGTGAACGGCGGCACCGGGTCTCTCGTCGCCGGGACGATCCTCGCCCTCGTGCTCAAGGGTCCCTACGACGCCGGCCTCGGGCTGGGTCACGTCGTCGACGGGGCGCTCCTGCGCGAGGTGCTGGGCACGACGTACGGTCGCGCCCTGGATGCCCGGATCCTGCTGCTCGCGCTGGTGGTCCTCCTGCTCACCCATCGCGAGCGGGTGTCGCCCCGGCTCGTCCGCGCTCTCGTCGGGGTCGCGCTCCTCGCCACCGGGGTCACCTTCGCGCTGGGCGGGCACGCCGCGGCCGGCAGCCACCGGCTGCTCGCGGTCACCAGCGTCTCGGTGCACGTGGCGGCGATGAGCGTGTGGCTGGGGGGCCTGGCCATGCTCGGTCTCGTGCTGCTGGCCGAGGGCGGCGCGCCGGCCGAGGTCGTACCGGTGGTGCGGAGGTTCTCCACGGTGGCGGCGACCTCGGTGTGCCTGCTGCTGGCGACCGGGACCTACCAGGCGCTGCGGGAGGTCCGGTCCTGGGACCTGCTGCTCGACAGCCACTACGGGCACGTCCTGTTGATCAAGATCTGGCTGGTCGTCATCGCGCTGGGTGCGGCGTCCGGGTCGCGAGCCTGGGTGTGGCAGTCCACGAGGCTCGCGGGTCCGCCCCTGCGCACGCTGCGCAGCAGCGTGGCCCTGGAGAGCGTGGCCCTGGTGGCCGTGCTCGTGGCCAGCACGCTGCTGGTGACCAGCGACCCCAAGGCGACCCGGCTCGTCTCGGCGCCGGTCTCCGCGACGCTGCGCGCCGGCCCGGACTCGGTGCGCGTCTCCGCGGTCCCCGACGGCACCCGGCGCGTGCGGCTGCGCCTCGTGGTGCTCGACGCCCACGGTGACCCGGTCGACCCACCCGAGGTCGACGCGGCGCTCTCGTTGGCCGCCCAGCAGGTCGGTCCGCTGCCGGTCGGTCTCGCGCGCGGAGGCCGGGGCGTGCGCACGGGCCAGGTGAGCCTGCCGTTGGGCGGCCTCTGGCAGCTCGCGGTGACGGTCCGGACGACCGCGATCGACGAGGCGACGGCGTACGTCGAGGTGCCGGTCGGCTGAGTCGCCCTGGGACGGCTCGGCGGCTCAGCGTGATGAACCGTCGCCACCGAGCCGCAGCAGGGCCGCCGCCCCGGCCGCCAGCGCGACCAGCAGGGCCACCACCGACAGCACCAGGGCCGCGGTCGCGCGGCCGCTCCCGCCGCTGGTGTGGCCCTCGACTGATGCAGGGCTGCTCGAGCCGGTGGTCGCGGCAGCCAGGGTCAGGGTCGGCGCGGGATGCTCGGGCTCGGGGCCACCTGGCGGAGTCAGGTCGATCCAGCGGACGACGGTGCCGTCGGAGTAGGTCTGGAGGGCCTTGAAGACCATGGTCGGCGCCTGCGGCAGGGGGCCCACCGAGATGGCGAACTCCTCGAACTCGCCGGGCTTGACCGACGTACGGCGTGAGTCGGCGGTCCAGGTCACCTCGGAGACGGCCTGGGTCACCTGCCCGTCGTCGGAGCTGATCGGCTTGTCGAGCTTGGTCGTGTGCACCCGGAAGCTCCAGCCCGGAGTGGGTCGCACCGACACCGACGCGAGCGGCTGCGACGGCGGGAAGAAGACCTGGACCTTCGTGGTGTCGGCGTTGTCGGTCTCGTCGGGCACCCGGAAGGTCAGCACGGCGTACCCGCCCCGGGTCGCGCCCGGAGCGTCCACCGTCACGTGGGCCGAGGCCGGGCCGGCGGCAAGGAGGACGGCGAGGGCGGCGAGGGCGGCCAGCGCGAGGCCGGCCGTGACGCGCGCAGTGACGGTTCGCATGCTTCCTCCTGGGCGGGCGGTGCCGCCCGACTAGGAGTAGACCATCTGGCCGGGCGCGGCACCCTGGCGGGCCGCGGGCTGGGCTCGCGTGGTTCGATGATCGTGCGATGAACCACCAGCACCTGCCTCCCCTGGACTGGGGCACCTTCCTCGGCACCTGGCAGTCCCAGCCGGGCTGGCTGGTCGTGTGCTCGCTGGTCCTGGTCGTCTACGTCGTCGGGGTGCAGCGCGGCCACCGTCACGGCGGCACGGTCGGACCGATCCGGGTGGCCTGCTTCGTGCTCGGGCTGGTCGTGCTGATGGTGTGCCTGTGCTCGGCGGTCGACGCCTATGCGATGTCGCTGTTCTGGATGCACATGGTCGAGCACCTCACGCTGATCACCGTGGTCCCGGCCCTGCTCGTGCTCGGCCACCCGCTCACCGTGTTGCGCAACGCCGGCGCAGACACCTGGCGGGGCAGGGTCGACCGGCTGCTCCAGACCGGACCGGTGTCGTGGCTCTTCCACCCGCTGCTCGGTCTCACGGCGTACGGCGTGGTCATCTTCTACACCCACCTGACGCCGTTCATGGACACGATGGCCACCAACCCCTCGCAGATGACTCTGGAGCAGGTGCTCTACCTCGGGTCGGGTGCCTGGCTGCTGCTGGGCGCGATCGGCGACGAGCCGATCCGGTGGCGCACGCCGTACCTCCTGCGGATCATCCTGCTGGTGATGGCGATGGTGCCGGACACGCTCGTGGGCATCGTGCTGCTCCAGACGGAGCGCGACCCGTTCCCGACCTACATGGCGATGCGGCCCGACTGGGCCCCCGGCGCCATGCACGACCTGGATGCGGGTGGCTCCTTGATGTGGGCCGGGGGTGACGGGCTGATGATGCTGCTGGCGGTCGGGGTGGTCATCGCGCTGCTCTCGCGGCAGCGGGACAGCTTCCTGGGCACCTGGCTGGAGTCGGCGCGCACCGGCACGATGGTCGGCCACGTCGAGCGCTCCGGAGGGCAGCTGGCCCTCGAGGACGGCGCCACCGTGGACGACGACGACGCGGCGCTGGCGGCGTACAACGACATGCTGCGTCGGCTCGGGACCGGCCGTGAGCCGAGGTCGGGTCAGTCCTGAGGCCCGTGGCTCGGACGGGCGACGTTGCCGCTGAGGCAGCCGGGCGACTTGCACGGCGGGCCGTCGTCGGTGAGGTGCACTCGCGACTGGTGGGTCGGGACGTGTCCGCTCGCGGCGAGGCTGTGGGCGCCGGTGCCGAGCAGGAGGGCGAACGCGACGCCGGCGGTGGCGACGGCGACCCGGACGGGGTTGTGCATATGAGGCTCCTGGGGGTTTGCGGGTAGGGCGAGCCTCGCCGAGGCCGGCGCATCGGTCTGTCACCTACCTGACACAACGCCCGGTCAGCCGACAGCCAGCCTCACCCGTCGGATCACCGCGGAGTCGAGTCGTCGGCTCGCGTACCACGTCCAGTACTCTCCGGCACCGACCGGTCGGTAGTCGGTGCGCAGGACGTGGCGGAGCCAGCTGTCGGTGGCCACCCGGCCGACGGCGATCAGCTCGGGATGGCGCGCGGAGATGCGCGCCGCCAGCCCCGGCAGGCCGCCGGCGAGGTGGTCGTCGAGGAACGGCGTCATCGCGGAGTTGAACAGCTGCCACGGGTAGGGGTTGCGACGCTGGAGGAGGGCCGGCACCTCGGGGACGTCGATCGAGAGCACCACCGCGCCCGGGGGCAGCGCAGCGACAACGCGGTCCACCGACGCGCGCTCGCCCGCTAGCTCGTTGCTGCGGGTGCTGACGGACTGCACGGTGGCGGCCACCAGGGCGGTCACCACGACCGCGGTGGCCACGCGCACCCGCGCCGGGCTGGAGATCGAGTCGACGCATCGCAGGGTCAGTGCCGCAACCCCGATCGCGGCGAACGGCAGGACGACGAACAGGTCCGGCCCGCCGTTGATGGCGTAGCACGTCCACACGCCGGCCACGAGGCCACCGGCGGCGAGGGCGACCAGGTCGCGGTCCCCGTCCGGCGACGGGCTTCGCCTGAGCCGGGACGCCGCGAGCGCGCCGAGGACGAGCAGCGCGAGCCAGCCGAGGACCACGAGCACGAGCGACGCGTCGTAGGCATGGGTGAGCAGGCGCCAGCTCTGGAGGATGTTCGGCTGGGAGGTGTAGCCGACGTTCACGAGGACGAACCCCCACCACGCCACCCGCAGGTGACCGGAGACCAGGAAGAGCAGGCCAGCCAGGACGGTCGGTACGGCGCCGCCGGCGACGTACCGCGTCAGCCCGCGGACCCGTGACCCCGCCATCGTCACCGCGGCCACCACCGCGGCTGTGACAGCCGCCAGGACGACGGGCTGCCACGTCAGCGTCGCGAGCGCGGTCAGCGCGCCGGCCCAGAGCCACTGCCGGCGCACCAGCAGGAGCAGCGCCGCCTCCAGGAGGAGGAGCATCAACGTCTTGTCGCGAGGGCCGTCGCTGGCCAGGGCCGTGAAGCTCTCGAACGTCAGCAGCACCGCCGGCGCGACCCACCCCGCGAGACGAGACCGCAGGGCCTCGCGGGCGAGCGCGCTGAGCACCGCCGCAGCCAGGGCCGAGATCACCAGGTAGGTCAGCCGAGCGGCGAGCACCGGATCCAGACCCAGCGCCCACCCGAGACGGACGCCGACTCCGGTCGCGACATCGACCAGCGGTCCGATCGAGTTGAAGATCCCGACGTAGGGAGGCGCACCGTGGGCGAACCGCTCGCCGCCGTAGACGAAGGCGCCCTGGTCGTGGCCCAGGGGTCCGTCGAACCCGTGCAGACCGCAGACCAGGAGAGCGATCAAGCCGACGACCACCGGGTCGGAGACTCGCCCCTCGGAACGTCCCGGCAGCCGCACGGCGTGAACCTATCCCAGGACGAACTCAGGGCCTGAACGTCACCAAGAGACCTCGGTCGGCTGGCGCGGGGCTTGGCTCGCTGCTGGGTCCGAAGAACCGCGCACCCAGCCCTGCCGACGCGACGCGGCGAAGCCGTAGGACTGGCCCGAGCTGATGCCCGAGCTGCTCAGAGGAGCCTGCTCTTGGCTCAAGGACCTCCACGTCAGGGCCGTCAACGCCCTCGCCGGCGAACTCCTCCGCACACTCGGCGGCAACCCGGAAAGGGACTGCCGGCCCGAGACCCCGGATGAGGAAACGGCCGAACCCGCACATGGCAGGTCCGGCTGTCGCCGATGTCTCGAGACACCAATTGGTCGGGCTGACAGGATTTGAACCTGCGGCCTCCTCGTCCCGAACGAGGCGCGCTACCAAACTGCGCCACAGCCCGATTGCCGGAACCGGCTGTGACGGCCGGGCGACAAGCATCGGCGAGCATACCTGAGCGGCATGGTCGCTCCCGAATCGCGGTCCCGGCCTCGGCGAGCGGCGAAGTCAACCCTGGGAGACCAGGGTCAGGAGGGTGGCCTCGGGCCGGCACGCCGTCCGGATCGGGAAGTACGGCGAGGTGCCGAGGCCGGCCGAGACGTGCAGCCAGGTCGACCGCGCGTCGCCGGGGCGGGAGGTCGCGGGGTGGCGATGCAGACCCTTGGCCCGGGCCGGCTCGAGGTCGCAGTTGGTGACCAGCGCCCCGTACCCCGGCAGGCAGATCTGGCCGCCGTGGGTGTGGCCGGCGAACACCGCGTCGTAGCCGTCGCGGGCGAACTGGTCGAGCACCCGGAGGTACGGCGCGTGGGCGACCGCGATCCGGACGTCCGCCTCGGCGGGAGCCGGGCCGGCCACGGCGTCGAGGTCGTCGTACTCCAGGTGCGGGTCGTCGACGCCGGCCCACGCGAAGCGCAGGCCGTCGAGCTGGGTCGTGGCGCGGCTGTTCGTCAGATCGGTCCAGCCGGCCGCGCCGAAGGCGTCGCACAGGTCGCGCCACGGCAGCTTCACGGTGTGCACGGTGCGTGACTTGTCGTCGGGCAGCAGGTACCCCAGCGGGTTGCGCAGGATCGGGGCGAAGTAGTCGTTGGAGCCCAGCACGAAGACCCCGGGCACGCCGAGGAGCGGGCCGAGGGCGTCCAGCAGGCTGGGCACGGCGTCGGGGTGGGCGATGTTGTCGCCGGTGTCGACGACGAGGTCCGGCTCCAGGTCGGCCAGCGAGCGCAGCCACTCCCGCTTGCGGCCCTGACCGGGCGTCAGGTGCAGGTCGCTGAGGTGGAGCACGCGCAGCGACCGCGCGCCGGCGGGCAGCACGGGCAGCTCCACCGAGCGCAAGGTGAAGGCGCGCGCCTCCCACACGGCGTACGCCGTCACGCTGGCCCCGACGGCGACGCCGGCGCCCAGGGTGCGTGCGAGGAGCCCGGCCGGAGTCACGCCGCAAGGCTGTCACATGGGCACGCACGCCGCCGAATGTCGCCCGACGTCGACACGGCACAATGACCCGCATGAGCGAGCTCAAGGATCGGTTGCGCCAGGACCTCACCGCCTCGATGAAGGCGCGTGACACGCAGCGCTCGTCGACGCTGCGGATGGTGCTGTCGGCGATCACCAACGCCGAGGTCGCCGGCAAGGAGGCCCGCGAGCTCAGCGACGACGACATCGTCGGCGTGCTGTCCACCGAGGCCAAGAGGCGTCGTGAGGCCGCGACGGCGTTCACCGACGCGGGCCGCTCCGAGCTGGCCGACAAGGAGACCGCCGAGGCCGCGGTGATCGCGGACTACCTGCCCGAGCAGCTCGACGCCGCCACGGTCGCCGAGCTCGTGACCGCCGCCATCCAGCAGACCGGCGCCGCCGGGGAGGGCCCGCGGGGGATCGGCAAGGTGATGGGCGTGCTCACCCCGCAGGTGCGGGGTCGCGCCGACGGAGGTGCCGTGGCAGCCGAGGTACGCCGACAGCTGGGGTGAGCCGCACCCGAGGTCGCCGCCCTCGGAGGGGCACTAGTGGTGGCCGTGGCCGCCGTGATGATGGTGGTGGCCCGGTGGTGGCGCGGGCGTGCCGTCGGAGAGGTAGACGGTGATGCTGGTGCCGCTGGCCACCTGACCGCCCGCGCCCGGGCTGGTGTAGGCGACGGTGCCCTGGGGGTAGCCGGAGTCGCGCTGGCCGCCGTTGACCACGGTGAAGCCGGCCGCCT
This sequence comes from Nocardioides sp., assembly GCF_036267815.1. Lineage (GTDB taxonomy): Bacteria > Actinomycetota > Actinomycetes > Propionibacteriales > Nocardioidaceae > Nocardioides. The sequence continues at coordinate 16,847 of NZ_DATAVI010000056.1, forward strand.
TGAGCTGGCGCGACGCCGCGTCGTACGTCTCGCCGCCGACGTCGGGCACGCTGGTCAGCACGCCGTTGACGTCCTCGCCGCTCGGTGGTGTGAACCTCGCGTCGGGCAGCCACTGCTGGATGATCTTCATCGCGTCGTACCACATCGGTCCGGCGGTGGTGGAGCCGTGCGCGACGTCGGTGTAGACCCCGCCGATGGTCTGCTGGTTCAGCGTGACCCAGTGTCCGAGCCGGTTGGCGCCGGCGATCATCGACGCGGTGGCGAGGTTGGGCGTGTAGCCCATGAACCACACCGACATGTTGTCGTTGTTGGTACCGGTCTTGGCGGCCGCCTGCTGGTTCAGCAGAAGGTTCTCGCCGAATCCGCCGGGTGCCATCACGCCCTCGAGGACGCTGTTCACGGCGTCGGCCACGGGGGCGGCGACGACCTGCTTGCACTGCTCGGGGTAGGTCTTGAGCTGGTGCCCGTCGGAGTCGTCGATCGAGGTGACCGGTCGGGGGGCGCAGTAGAGGCCGCGCGCCGCCCAGGTCGCGTAGGCGTCCGCGAGCTGAAGCGGGCTGATCGAGGCGACACCCAGGGTGAACGACGGCACCAGCTCGGTCGCCTTGTCGGTCAGGTCCATCCCCATCTCGTTGGCCAGGTGGAACGGCTCGCACAGACCGGTCTGGAGCTCGAGCTTGGCGAAGAACGGGTTCACGGAGTTCTGGGTGCCCTGGTAGAGGTTCATGCTCCCCGACGTCGTCGAGGTGTGGACGTCCCAGGTGTCGGTGCTCTCGAAGTGCTGCCCGTGGCAGACGCGGTACTGGCTCATCGGGATCTTGACCTCGGGCGGGGCGTTGATCGTCTCGGTGAGCGGGATGCCCTGCTGGATCGCCGTCGCCAGCACGAAGGCCTTGAACGTCGAGCCCGGCTGGAAGCCAGCGGAGTCGCCGTACTGCTGGGGCACGGTGTAGTTGATGTAGGTCTGACCGGCCGCCGCGTCGCTGCCCATCGGCCGCGACTGCGCGAGCGCCTTCACGTCGCCGGTGCCGGGCTGGACCATCGCCAGCGCGCCGATCGCCTGGTTCTGCGCGAAGACGTGGTGCCTCACGGAGTTGTCGGCGGCAGTCTGGAAGCGCGGGTCGATCGTGGTGTGGATGACCAGGCCGCCGGTCTTGAGCAGGTTGCTCCGGGCGGCGACCGTCTTGCCTAGCGCGGGGTCCTGCTCGAGGTAGTGCACGACGTAGTCGCAGAAGAAGGGCGCGGTGGAGTTGATGCAGCCGTTCGGGGTCGGCACCGGGTGCAGGCCCAGCGGCTGCTTCTTGTACTTGTCGGCCTTGTGCTGGGAGATGACGTGCAGCTGCGCCAGCCGGTCGAGGACGACGTTGCGCCGCTGCATGCCCCGATCGGGGTTGCGCAGCGGGTCGTAGCCGGTCGGGTTCTTCACCAGGCCGGCCAGGGTGGCGCCTTGGACCCAGGTCAGGTCCTTGGCGTTGACGCCGAAGTAGTGACGCGCCGCCGCCTGGACGCCGTACGCCCCGTCGCCGAAGTAGGCGATGTTGAGGTAGCGCTCGAGGATCCAGTCCTTGGAGTAGTGCTGCTCGAAGGCGATCGCGTAGCGCAGCTCGGTGAGCTTGCGGGCATAGGTGTCAGCCGTCGCCTCCTTGCGCTCGGCCTTCGTCTTGGCCTGGGCCAGGAGGGTCATCTTGACCATCTGCTGGGTGATCGAGGACCCGCCCTGCACCACGCCGCCGCTGGACTGGTTGGTGACCAGCGCGCGCAGCGTGCCCTTCAGGTCGAGGGCTCCGTGCTGGTAGAAGCGGTAGTCCTCGATGGCCACGATCGACTTGACCATCTTGCGCGAGACGCTGTTCAGCGGCACGTTGACGCGGTTCTCGTCGTACAGTGTCGCGATCGTCTGGCCCTGCTGGTCGACGATCTTCGTCTGCTGGGCCAGCGGCTGGGTGCGCAGGTCGGCCGGCAGCGACTCGACGGTCTGCGAGACCTTCTTCGACGCGATCCCGAACACGCCGGCGAACGGGATCGCGAGACCCGCCACCACGACGCCCATCACGGCCGCGACGGCCGCCATCACGCCCAGATGGGAGAGGATGCGAGAGGTCGGAAGACGCTCCTCACGGGGCATGGCCATGCCGGTCAGGGTACGGGACGGCCAAGTGACCTGCCCATTTGAGACCAACCCGGACTAGTCCGATCGGACTACGGGGATGAACCCGGACGAGTCTGTCCCTGGTGCGGGTCTGTTCTTTACGTTGGTGTCTCGACTGAACATCGCCTCGGGGGGATGGCTTCATGGGGAAGCGCAGTCACCTGACGATCGTGGGGACGTCATTATGTGGAACCAAGATTGGG
>NZ_DATAVI010000057.1:0-44491 GCF_036267815.1 Nocardioides sp.
CCAGAATCTTCGGCTGGACGCGGACGGGTGCCATCGTCGACCGGCGCATGACCGAGGTGATTGACCGACTCGTCCGCAACGACCTTGTTGTCTTGGGCACCGACGACACCCTTGCGTTGGTTCGATAGTGGTTCCACACCGGGTGCGGACCGCGTGATCGACAGGCTGTCAGCCTTCCTCGACCGCTACTCCACCCTGTAGCCGTCAAAGATCCGCGAGCTTGCTCACCGAGGCGCGGAGGGCGTCTTCACCAGCGCGGACGTAGTGGTTGAGGACGGTGGTGAGCTTGTCGCCGAGGTACTGGGCGACGACCACCCAGGGCTCGCCGAGCTCTTCGTGAAACCACTTCGTCGCGGCGTGGTGACGGAGGTTGCGGTAGACGATCGTGCGCGGCCAGGCGTTGTCGGCGTCGTTCTCATCGACCCATGCGCGAACGCGGTGCCAGCGTTCGTTGTGCATCTCGGGCTTCACGGGCAGACCGGTCACGGTGTCGATAAAGAGCCACAGCTCGTCCTCGGGTGGGACGGGGTAGTTCCACCAGGCGAGGGCCCTGTCCTTCTCTCGCGTTGCCAGCGTCGCTCGTCGCTGGCGTTCGGTCTCCTGGGCGTTGATCACATGCTGCAGCGACGCCGTGGCGGGCAGGTCCAACAAGTCGCGCACGCGGGGGAGGAGCTCGTCGTGCATCAGGGACTTCGGGAGTGGGACCTCGTGGAGGGTGTGGTTCTTCACCGGGCCGCGGAAGCCGGGCACCTTGCGCGGGGTGATCCAGGAGCCGTTCACGTGCACGTAGCCGCGATCCAGGAAGACGTCGATGGCCCGCAGCCCGTTCTGCTCGCCGAGGCGTAGGCCGCCGAAACCCGCGACGCGGATCTTCGTCCCCAATAGCGGCAGGCGAGTCATCAGGGGATCGATGCCGTCCGGATCGCACAGCTTGTCGGCCGCAGCCGCCATCGCCTTCACCTGGCGAGTCTCCGGACGTAGGCGGGGGTCGACGTACTGCGCCGTCGCTCCGTGGAGGACGTTGGCTCGCCCGATCTCGAGGCCGTCGAGCGGATCGATCGACCGGTCGAGCCAGCCCAGGCGCCACGCGAGTTTCCGCATCGCGGCGAGTTGGCCGCGCAGGTCCTCGCGGCCGCGCTGGGAGAAGAGCGTCTTGCTGCCCTTCTCCATCACGCGACGGCTGTGCTCGACCCGCCACTTCGTCACAGGCACCTCGCCGATGGTCGGCAGGATGTGGGCGTTGAGCCGGGACTCGCGCTGCTCCATCGTCCGGGGTTGCTTGCCGCGCTCGATCGAATCCCTGAGGTACTCCTCGCCGAGCATCCGAATCGTTCGCGACGCGCGCACATCAGCGCCGACGGGCGTCGCCTGCTCGGTGTCGAGCGCGGCCTCGGCCTGGGCGAAGATCTTGCGGGCCTCCTCTTCGGAGGCAGCGCGGCGCAGCACCCGCTTCCACGGCTCGTCCTCGCCGGCGGGCGCTCGGAAGAACACCTGGTACTTGTTGGTACCCGCGCCGGGGGCGTAGAGGCGCACCCGCCACGGCCGCGTGCTGCCGCCGAGTGTGCGCGGCCTGCCCTGCGCGAGCAGCTTCGGTTGAGAACGCGTCGCCACGAGACCTCCTACGCTGGAAGAACCATCGTACGCTGGTTTCGTGCATCACTTTGGTGCATCACTCAAGGAAAAGTGATGCACATGCCACTCGTCAGGAGTCACAGGAAATGGCCAACCGCCTCGCCGCGGCAACGAGCCCCTATTTGCTCCAACACGCCTCAAATCCAGTGGATTGGTGGGAGTGGGGACCCGAAGCGTTCGCCGAGGCGAAGCGCCGTGATACACCAGTTTTCCTGTCCGTCGGATACGCCGCCTGCCACTGGTGCCACGTGATGGCGCATGAGTCCTTCGAGGACGCCGAGACCGCGGCCCAGCTCAACGCCGGGTTCGTCTGCGTCAAGGTCGACCGCGAGGAGCGGCCCGACGTCGATGCCGTCTACATGGACGCGACGGTGGCGATGACCGGTCAGGGCGGCTGGCCGATGACCGTCGTGCTCGACCACGACGGCAGCCCGTTCTTTGCCGGCACCTACTTCCCCGACCGGCCGCGTGGCGGACAGCCGGCGCTGCGTCAGGTGCTGACAGCGCTCACCGAGGCGTGGCACGACCGCACCGCAGACGTCCGTCAGGCCGCCGCGACCGTGCGTGAGCACCTGGCTCGCGAGGTGGACCTGGGGGGCGCCCCGCTGACTGCCGAGGACCTCGCTGCCGCGGTGGCAATGCTGGCGACCCAGCTCGACCGGCGGAACGGCGGCTTCGGCAGTGCGCCGAAGTTCCCACCGACGATGGTCCTCGAGCTCCTGCGCCGCCGTGGTGACGAGGCATCGCGAGAGATGCTCGACCAGACCCTCGAGGCGATGGCACGCGGCGGCATCCACGACCAGATCGGAGGTGGCCTCGCGCGCTACAGCGTCGATGCCGGCTGGGTGGTGCCGCACTTCGAGAAGATGCTCTACGACAACGGCCAGCTGGTGGGCCTCTACGCCCGATGGGGCACGACCCTCGGCGACCGTGTCGCCACCGGTGTGGGCGACTGGATGCTGCGCGAGCTGCGCACCGCGGACGGCGGGTTCGCCTCGGCGCTCGACGCGGACAGCGAGGGCGAGGAGGGCAGGTTCTACGTCTGGACGGCCGACCAGCTCGTCGCGGCGCTCGGAGCTGACGACGGCCGATGGGCCAAGGACGTCTTCGACGTCACCGGGACCTTCGAGCACGGGACCTCCGTGCTCAGGCTCCCGGCGGACCCCGACGACTGGGCCCGCTACGACGACGTCCGTCGGCGTCTCCTGGCCGCCCGGGAGCGGCGGGTGCGCCCCGAACGCGACGACAAGGTGGTCGCGGCCTGGAACGGCCTCGCGATCTCCGGCCTCGTCGACGCCGGTCGGCTGCTCGGGCGCGAGGAGTACGTCGACGCTGCCCTCGCTGCGGGCCGGCTCCTGCTCGACGTCCATCTCGTCGACGGGCGGCTCCATCGGGTCTCGCGCGATGGCCGGGTCGGCGCACCGCTCGGCGTTCTCGAGGACCACGGCACCGTGGCCGGAGCCTTCTTGTCGCTCTGCGGCGCGACCGGCGACGATCGCTGGCTGGTCCGGGGCACGGACCTCCTCGACGCGGCGCTGACGCGCTTTAGAGCCACCGACGGCGGGTTCCACGACACTGCGGAGGACGGCGAGCGCCTGGTGGCCCGGCCCCGCGACCCGAGCGACAATGCGAGCCCCTCGGGAGCCTCCGCGGTCGTGCACGCACTTCTCGCGGCCTACGCCCTGACCGGGGAGGGCCGGTGGCGCGAGGTCGCCGACGAGGCGATGGCCGCGGTCGCCGAGCTCGGGCGCCGGGGCCCGCGCTTCGCGGGCTGGTCGTTGGCCGCGGCGCAGTCCGTCGTCGACGGGGCGCCCGAGATCGCGGTGGTGGGACCACCGGGCTCCGCGCGAGACGATCTGGAGCGTCAGGCGCGGCGCTGGCCGGGCGCCGTCGTGGCCGTGTCCGACGGCCCGCGAGACGGCATCGGGCTCCTCGCGCGGCGTGGAGCTGTGGACGGTGAGCCGGTGGCCTACGTCTGTCGTGGCAATGTTTGTGACCGTCCGACGCGTTCGCTTGGCAAAATCTCGCCACCGGTTGAACGCTGACCTACTCTTCTCACGACCGCGACCGGGGGGAAGCGGCATTCCAGAACGGTGAACGGGCTTGGGGGACAAAGCCGCGGCCAGCACACGCCCATCGGGGGATGACGTGGCGCACGCCGCAGACGACCAGCTCGTCGAGGACGTCCGACGGATCACGGGATCCGTGCGTGAGGTCATCGGCGCGCGCGCAGGCATGGTGAGCCGTGTCGTCGACGACGACTGGCTCGAGATCATGGCCATCGTCGGCGACCCCTCGGAGGGGCTCGTCGAGGGGCTGCGCTGGCGCCGCGCCGACCTGGAGAGCCTGCTGGCGAACGCCGAGCAGCTCGGCCGGCTGCACCTGACCAAGCGCCGGGCGGTGGCGTACGCCGAGATCCCGCAGGACGAGCCGGAGACGCGGCGCTACCTCGACCACCACCTCGGCCTGCTCCTGGCTCCGCTGCGGGGTGCCGGCGACGAGCTCCTCGGGGTGCTGTGCACCGAGGGTGCGGTCGACATCGAGCATCCGGCGCCGGGCGTGTGCGAGCTGGTCGAGCTCTACGCCGAGCAGGCGCGGCTCGCCCTCGGCGCTCTGCGGGACCGGGTGCGGATGTCCGAGCGACTGCGGATGTCGCACGCCGAGCACTCCGTGCTGCACGACGCGATCCGCGCCGACGACCTGCAGGGGCTCCTCGCGGCCGCGACCGAGCGGCTCGGCGACGTGCTGTCCGCATCGGCGGTGTGGGCCTGCGCCGACCTCGAGCCTGGCGTCCACGCCGAGGCCGCGTCGTACCCCTCGGACGTCACCGACAAGCTCGGCGACGACGTCTACCCGCTGCTGGAGTCGACGATCGTCGACTCGCTGCGCGAGGGGCGCGCGCTGACCCACGAGTCCGAGCCCATGCTCGGACGGCTCGCCGGGGTCGCTGGCCTCGACCGGGCGCTGCTCGCACCGATCGGCGACGGCACGGGGTCCCGTGGTGCGCTCCTGGTGCTTCGTGCCGCGGGCGAGGGCGCCTGGACCGCCGATGAGCGCGATGCCGTCTTCTCGGTCGGACGGCGGCTCGGCCCCCTGGCCGACCAGGTGCGCGAGCGGCGCCGCGACCAGGAGACCCTCGCCCAGCTCGTGCGCCTGGACGAGAGCCGGCGCGACCTGGTCGCCTCCATCACCCACGACCTCAAGACGCCGTTGACGGCGATCGCGCTCAACACCGAGCTGCTGGAGTCCGACCTGCGCCTGGCCGAGGCGGGGTCCCACCCCGTGGCGGCGATCCGGCGGAGTGCCGAGCGTCTGTCCAACCTCGTCGACGACCTGCTGGCCATGGCCCGCGCCGAGGAGGGCGTCGGGGCGCACGCCCAGGCCGACCTGGTCGAGCTGGTGCGCGACGCCTGTGCGCACGCGGAGACCGAGGCGACGCTGCGCCGGGTCACCTTCGAGATCGACACGCCCGAGACGCTGAAGGTCGAGGTCGACGCGAACGCGCTCGCCCGGGTCCTGGCCAACCTGGTCACCAACGCCGTGAAGTTCAGCCTGCCGCGCGGACGCGTCCAGCTCCAGCTGGCTCGGCTCGAGGACGGTGTCGAGTTCCGGTGCACCGACGAGGGGATCGGCATCCCCGCCGACCGGCTCGAGATGCTGTTCGACATCGCGCGGCGTACGCCGGACTCGCGCACCGTGGACATCCCGGGCTCGGGCATCGGCCTGGCCATCTGCGCCCGGATCGTCGACCGGCTCGGCGGCACCATCGCCGTCGAGTCCGAGCCCGGCCGCGGCTCGACCTTCGCCGTCCGCCTCCCACGCTGACCCGGCAGATCGTCAGGGGGGTCAGCGCAGGCCGACCTGGGCGACCAGCCGGCCGGCGAAGCCCTGTGACGGGATGCCGCTGGTGACCATCCCGAGCCCTGCCCGGAACGCGATGACGAGCAGCGCGACGGAGAGCACGCCGATCACGAGTCGCTGGAAGGGAAGCGGGTCGCGGTCGCGGGTGGCCCCGTGGAGCCGCGAGATCCAGCCGCCGAAGGTGTTGGTGATCACTGCGCTGACCACGCTCGCCAGAGCGGCACCGAGGATGGTGCCGAGGAGCCCGAGCTGGCTGGAGAGTGCGGTCGCGGTCGCTGCGGCGACCGCACCGGCAACGACGGTCGGGTAGGTCACGGTGTGGGCGTTGTGATCAGCCATCAGAGTGTCTGACGACCTCCGGACCCCGATTGTTCCTGGACGTGAGGGAGCACACAGATCTGTGACGCTGTGCCGGGGTCAGCGTCGTGCGGCGTGATGATCTGCCGGGTCAGCGGAGGGAGTAGGTCGCCAGGGAGACGCCGACGAAGTGGCTGAGGAAGGCGAGCACGGTCAGGGAGTGGAAGACCTCGTGGAAGCCGAAGTAGCGCGGCCAGGGGTCGGGATGGCGCAGGCCGTAGACGGCACCGCCGGCGATGTACAGCACGCCACCGACCACGATCAGCACCAGGACGGCGGTGCCCAGGCCCACTCCCAGCCGGTGGCAGCCGGCGGCGAACTGGGGCAGCGCGAACAGCGCGGCACAGCCGAGCCCGATGTAGATCGGCACGCACAGCCGCCGCGGAGCATCGAGCCAGAACACCCGGAACCCCACACCGAGCAGCGCCCCGACCCAGACCGCGGCCAGCATCACCACCCGGTCGGTCCCGCGGAGCAGCAGGATGGTGAACGGCGTGTAGGTGCCCGCGATCAGCACGAAGATGTTGGCGTGGTCGAGCCGCCGCAGCACCCGCGTCACCCTGGGCGACCAGCGGCCGCGGTGGTAGACGGCCGACACGCCGAACAGCAGCACCGACGACGCGACGTACACCACCGACCCGAGCCTGGTGGAGGCCGTCGGCGAGAGCGCGATCAGGACAACGCCCGCGATGAGGGTGACGGGCACGGCCCCGACGTGGAGCCACCCCCGCAGCCGCGGCTTCGCCATCGACTCCGCCACCTGATGGGCAAGGGAGTCGAGCCCGGCTCGCAGCGAGTCGTTCATGTGCAGACGATACCGGGACCCCTGTGAGGAGGTCTTGGCTTCGGCCGGGTCGCGACGCGGTTACCATCGAGGAGTGGCTGTGCTACCTGGCGTGAAGGAGCGAGTACGCCGTCTCTTCTACCCGGCCTATGAGTCTCGGATGGTCAAGGCGCTGCCGAAGAACCAGATGCCCCGGCACATCGGCGTGATGCTGGACGGCAACCGACGCTGGGCCAAGGGGGTCGGCGGCGACAGCACCCACGGCTACCGAGCGGGTGCGGCGAACATCGAGCCGCTGCTGGAGTGGAGCGAGGAGGTCGGTGTCGGCGTGGTCACCCTGTGGCTGCTGTCGACGGACAACCTCAACCGGCCTCCAGAGCAGCTCGAGGGTCTGCTCGCCGTGATCGGGGACGCCGTCGAGCAGCTGGCCGACCAGCGCCGCTGGCGCATCCATCCCGTGGGGGCACTCGATCTGCTGCCGGCTGCCCTGGCGAACCGGCTCAAGGAGGCCGAGGAGTCGACCCGCGACGTCGACGGGATCCTGGTCAACGTCGCGGTGCCCTACGGCGGACGACGTGAGATCGCCGACGCCGTGCGCTCACTGCTCCAGGAGCACGCCGAGCGGGGCACGAGCCTGGAGGAGCTCGCCGAGGTGATCGACGTCGACCACATCGCCGGGCACCTCTACACCAAGGGCCAGCCCGACCCCGACCTGGTGATCCGCACCTCCGGCGAGCAGCGGCTCGGCGGGTTCCTGCTCTGGCAGAGCGCGCAGAGCGAGTTCTACTTCTGCGAGGCCTACTGGCCCGACTTCCGCAAGGTCGACTTCCTGCGCGCGATCCGCGCCTACGCCCAGCGGCAGCGCCGATACGGCGCCTGAGCGCCGTCCGCCGCCGCCATCCAGTGTTCACGCCGGGCTCGGGCGTGTCTGGCACGAACGGTCGGCAGTGCGGCGTACGTTCGCCGCATCGGAGGGTGGGAGTCACTCCCCGAATCGGGAGGCCCGTTCGTGAGACATCACGACCAGACAGCGCGACCCAGCCGGTCGCGCGGCGCGGCCAGCAGGTCGCGCCGAGGGGGCCGGCACTCCGGCCTTCGGGTGACGTCCCGGTCCGTCACGTAGAGGGAGCAGGACCGGGCGGAGGGTGCCCGCGCGGTCTGGTGAGGGGTGTCTGGTGCCGCAAGCCAAGCAGGGGACCCGTCGGACCACGCGCGCGACCACCCGGGAGCCGGCTGCCCGGCCGCCCGGCTTCCGGACCTTCGTCCTGGACACCAGCGTGCTGCTGGCAGACCCGGGGGCGTTGCGTCGCTTCGAGGAGCACGAGGTCGTCCTGCCCGTCGTGGTGATCACCGAGCTGGAGGCCAAGCGCCACCATCCCGAGCTCGGGTTCTTCGCCCGCACCGCCCTGCGAGCCCTCGACGAGCTGCGCGTGACGCACGGACGCCTTGACGAGCCGGTCCCCGTCGGCGAGACCGGCGGCACGATCCGGGTCGAGCTCAACCACACCGATGCCGACTCGCTCCCGTCCGGCTTCCGTCTCGGTGACAACGACACTCGGATCCTCGCCGTCGCCCGCAACCTCGCCAACGAGGAGCGCGACGTCACGCTGGTCTCCAAGGACCTCCCGATGCGGATCAAGGCATCCGCGGTCGGACTCCGCGCCGAGGAGTACCACGGCGAGCGCGTCGGCGAGTCCGACCCCGGCTACAGCGGGATGGCCGAGCTCGAGGTGCCCGCGCCGCTGCTCGACGAGCTGTACGACGAGGGGTGGACCGACGTCGAGGCGGCTCGCGAGCTGCCCTGTCACACCGGGCTCGTCCTGCTCTCCGAGCGCAGTACGGCGCTGGGCCGCGTCGGCCCGGACAAGCACGTCCACCTGGTCCGCGGCGACCGCGAGGCCTTCGGGATCCACGGACGCTCGGCCGAGCAGCGCATCGCCCTGGAGATGCTGCTGGACCCCGAGGTCGGGATCGTCTCCCTCGGCGGACGGGCGGGCACCGGGAAGTCCGCGATGGCGCTGTGCGCGGGTCTCGAAGCCGTCCTCGAGCGGCGCCAGCACCAGAAGGTCGTGGTCTTCCGGCCCCTGTTCGCCGTGGGCGGCCAGGAGCTGGGCTACCTCCCCGGGTCGGAGTCGGAGAAGATGTCGCCCTGGGCGCAGGCCGTCTTCGACACCCTCGGCTCGCTCACCTCTCGTGACGTCGTCGAGGAGGTGCTCGAGCGCGGCATGCTCGAGGTGCTGCCGCTGACCCACATCCGGGGCCGCTCCCTGCACGACTCGTTCGTGATCGTCGACGAGGCGCAGTCGCTGGAGCGCAACGTCCTGCTCACCGTGCTGTCGCGCATCGGCGCCAACTCCAAGGTCGTACTCACCCATGACGTCGCGCAACGCGACAACCTCCGGGTCGGGCGACACGACGGCGTCGTCGCGGTCGTCGAGAAGCTCAAGGGGCATCCGCTCTTCGCCCACGTCACCCTCACCCGATCAGAGCGCTCGCCGATCGCCGCGTTGGTCACCGAGATGCTCGAGGACGTCACGCTCTAAAAATCCGGGGTAGTCCCTGACAGAACTGTCGTCGAAGAGCCGGTGCCGCGACATTTCTGTCAGGGACTACCCCGGATTTGGCGTGGGGGGTGGCCGTGGGTGGGCGGCCCGATGCGCGTGACCGTTTCGTGATCAAGAGCCCATCAACGATGGGGCTTTTGGGGTCAACGGGATTGGTGTGACGAGAGGGGCGTCAAGAAGTCCACAATTCCACTACTTTCTGGCCCGATCGGTTTGCGCCCGGCTCCGAACTCATGCAAGGTGGCTTGCAGTCCTCCCCTTGCCGGATGTTCCTCGGGCCCCCGTCGGGTGGGACGGATCACCCCGAGTCGTCTACCCGCGAATGCGCCTGTGCCTACCCTTCACGAGTCCCAGCAGCCTCAGCAGTACGTGCCCCGGCATCGAGCTGCCCCTGCTCCGACGCAGCCCGACGCGTGGCTCGGCCCGCGCCACGTGGGCGACAGGCGACGGCCTGCCCAGCGCGCGCTGCGCACCACGGTCACGGTGACCGGGCTGGCGGCCGCTGCCACCGGCGTCGCCGTTGCGACCGGGATGGTGCAGTCGCCGGACGCGGCAGCCAACCTCGCCGACTCCCTGACGACCGCCGCCTCGACCGGCGACTCCACCGCGGGTCACGGCGCCGCCGCGGCCGCCGTCCAGGACCGCACGCCCGTCGTGTCGCGCTCGGCTGACCGCACGCGGCTCTCGCCCGGCGTCTCCGGCGGCGCCGGAGCCTCTCAGCGCGTCCCCGCCAAGGCGAAGTCGCTGGGCCTGTCCACGGGTCCTGCGGTCGGCGGTCAGGAGAACCTCGCGATCAGCGGCAACCCCCAGACCATCGCCCTGGCCGAGCTGTCGAAGTTCGGCTTCTCCAGCTCCCAGATGAGCTGTCTGATCCCGCTGTGGGCCGGCGAGAGCGGCTGGCGGGTGAACGCCGAGAACTCCTCCTCCGGTGCCTATGGCATCCCCCAGGCGCTCCCGGGCTCGAAGATGGCCAGCGCCGGCTCCGACTGGCAGACCAACGCGGCCACCCAGATCAAGTGGGGCCTGGGCTACATCGCCGAGCGCTACGGGTCACCCTGCGGCGCGTGGGGCTTCAAGCAGAGCCACGGCTGGTACTGAGCCCGACCAGTCCGGCGCTCACGTCGTGCAACCGGTCGGCCAGGGCGTCGTCGCGCGCCAGTACCGAGGGCTCACGCAGCCGATCGTGGTCGTAGTAGCCGCCGGTCTCGCCCTCGACGTCGGGGCTCGCCGCCAGGTGGGCCAGCCGCGAGCCGCCGGTCGCCGGCGACTCCATGCGTCGCTTGAGCACCGCCAGCACCGGCCGGGCGAACCACGGCGCTCCGCTCCAGATGTTCGTCGCGATGGCGCCCGGGTGCAGTGAGGTCACCGTCACGCCGGTCCCGTCGAGGCGCCGGGCCAGCGCTCGCGCGGTCAGGACGTTGGCGAGCTTGGAGCGGGAGTACGCCTTCATGACGGAGTACCCGTGCTCGAAGCCGAGGTCGTCGAAGTCGAGCGTCCCGGAGTAGTGGCCCTCCGAGGAGGTGAACACGATCCGGGCGGGCGCACTCTGGAGGATCCGGTCCAGGAGCAGCTCGGTGAGCAGGAACCCGGCCAGGTGGTTGACCGCGAAGGTCGCCTCGATGCCGTCAGCGGTCAGGGTGCGCCTCGCGAAGACGGTGCCGGCGTTGTTGACCAGCACGTCGATCCGGTCGCAGGTCTCCAGCAGGTCACCGGCCAGGCGTCGTACGGCGTCCTGGCTGCTCAGGTCGCACAGCATCGGGTCGACGACGACGCCGGGAGACTCCGTCCGGATCCGGCCGGCGGCAGCCTCGGTGCGCCGCGGGTCGCGCCCGACCAGCACGAGCCGGCACCCGGGCTCGGCCCGTGCGAGCTGGCTCGCGCACTCCAGGCCGATGCCGTCGGAGGCGCCGGTGATGACATAGGTGCGGGCCGAGCCGGTCACGGGCGGGTCATCCGGTGTACGTCGAGCGCCTCGTCGAGCTGGTCCTCGGTGAGCTCGCCTCGCTCGACGTACCCCAGGTCGAGCACGGTCTGGCGGATCGTGGCGCCGTTCGCGAGCGCCTGCTTGGCGATCTTCGCCGCGGCCTCGTAGCCGACGTACTTGTTCAGCGGCGTCACGATGCTCGGCGACGACTCGGCGTAGGCGCGCAGCCGGTCGCGGTCGGCGGTGATGCCGTCGACGCAGTCGGCGAGCAGTCGCGAGGCGGTGGTGAGCAGCCGGGTCGACTCCAGGAGGTTGCGGGCGATCACCGGGAGCATGACGTTGAGCTCGAAGCTGCCGGACGCGCCGGCGAAGGTGATGGCGGCGTCGTTGCCGATCACCTGCGCGCAGACCTGGAGGGTCGCCTCCGGGATCACCGGGTTCACCTTGCCCGGCATGATGCTCGACCCCGGCTGGAGGTCGGCCAGGTGGATCTCAGCCAGGCCCGCCGTCGGCCCGCTCCCCATCCAGCGCAGGTCGTTGCAGATCTTGACCAGGCCGACGGCGTACGTCTTGAGCACGCCGCTCAGCTCGACCAGGGAGTCCTGGGTGCCTTGGGCCTCGAAGTGGTTGCGGGCCTCGGTGAACGCCTCTCCGGTCTCCTCGACGAGGTGCGCGATGGTCTGCGCCGCGAAGGCCGGTGGGGTGTTGATCCCAGTGCCGACCGCGGTGCCGCCGAGCGGGAGCTCGCGGACCCGCGGGAGCACGGCCGCGAGCCGCTCCCGGCCGTACGACGCGGTGGCGGCGTACCCGCCGAGCTCCTGACCGAGGGTGACCGGGGTCGCATCCATCAGGTGGGTGCGGCCGGACTTCACCGCGTCGGCATACTCGGCGGCCTTCCGCTCCAACGCCGCGCGGAGAGTGGCCATCGCCTCGTCCAGAGGACGGGCCGCGAGCACGGCGGCGACGTGGATGGCGCTGGGGAACGTGTCATTGGAGGACTGGCTGGCGTTGACGACGTCGTTGGGGTGGGCCTCGACGCCGGACCGCGTGGCGAGCGAGGCGAGGACCTCGTTGAGGTTCATGTTGGTGCTGGTGCCCGAGCCGGTCTGGAAGACGTCGATCGGGAACTGGTCGTCGTGGTCGCCGGCGACGATCTCGGCGACGGCCGCGACCACGGCGTCACGCTGCTCGACGGTGATGACGCCGAGGTCGGCGTTGGTCCGCGCCGCGGCGCCCTTGATCCGCGCGAGGGCGTGGACCAGGGCGGCCGGGAGGGGCTGGCCGCTGATCGGGAAGTTCTGCACGGCGCGCTGCGTCTGGGCGCGCCACAGGGCCTCGACCGGGACCTCGACGTCACCCATCGAGTCGTGCTCGGTCCGGAACTCTCCGCTCATGCTCCCGAGGCTACGCGTGCGGCGTACAGCCAGTAGTGCTCGTCGCGGTCCTGGAGGCGTACGGCGTGGGCGTGCTCGCCGACCTCGTCGAACACGTCGCGCAGCGTCGCCACGAGGGTCTTCGACGCTGCGGCCGACCACACGACCAGGGCACCCCCGGGCTCGAGACACTCGCGCACCCGGCGCAGGAACGGGACGTCGTAGATCGAGGCGTTGGTCTCGTGGACGAGCTGGTCCGGTCCGTTGTCGACGTCGAGCAGCACCACGTCGTACGTCGAGGGCCCCGCCTCGGAAACGGCCTGGACGATGTCGGCGACCACCACCCTGGCCCGGGCGTCGGCGAGCAGGCGGGGTCCGTGCGGGATCGTGCCGTCGCGCATCCAGTCGACCAGGGCGGGCTCGATCTCCACGACGTCCACGTGCTCGACGCGCCGGTCGGCCAGCACCCGGTCGAGGGTGAAGCCGAGTCCGAGCCCCCCGACCAGGACCCGCCGCGGGTCGGCCACCGCCCCCAGCGCAGCGTCGGCCAGAGCCCGCTCGGAGGCGTGCTCGGCGGTGTCCATCACGAAAGTGCCGTTGGCCCGGAGCTCCAGTACGGTCGGACCCTTGCCGGGTCGCCGCTCGCGGAGGACGAGCTCGCCGCGCTCGCTCTCGCTTCGTGCCACCTCGACGTGCTCCACGGCCCTACCGTAGGCACGTGAGGAGCCGCTCGGCGAGGAGACTTGGTGCCGCCGCCTAAAGTGCATTGAAACAGTCGACAATAACCCGGCGGCGAGCGCGACGAAGGGAAGCCAGATGCGAGACGAGCAGGCAGCACCACCGGCGCGGGCACCGCGGGTTGTCGTGATCGGGGCCGGCGCCTCCGGCAGCCTGACCGCCCTGCACCTGGCTCGCAGCGCCCGCCGGCGCGAGGCCGCGCTCGACGTCGTCCTGCTCGACCCGTCCCTGCATCGCGCCCGGGGCACGGCGTTCGGCACGGCCGACCCGCAGCACCTGCTGAACGTCCCGGCCGGCGGCATGAGCGCGCTGCCCGAGGATCCCGGCCACTTCGTGGCCTGGCGCGCCCGGCAGCACCCCGAGCTGATGACCGAGCCCGGTGTCTTCGCGCCGCGCGTCGACTGGGGGCGCTACCTCGACGAGACCCTGACCCGGACCTACGCGCACAACGACCTGGTGACGCTGCGCCACCTGCGCGTGCGCGCGACCGCCGTAAGGCGCGACGACTCCGGCGTCGTGGTGAGCACCGACGACGGCCAGATCGTGGTGGGGGACGCCGTCGTCCTGGCGACGGGGGAGCGGCCGCCCGGCTACGCCTGGGCCCCCGAGGCCCTCCAGCGCTCGGCGTTCTTCGTGCCGAACCCGTGGGCCCCCGGCGCGATCGACGTCGTACGACGCGATGCGGCCGGCCCGGCCGACGTACTCCTCGTCGGGACCGGCCTGACCATGGTCGACGTGGTCCTGTCGCTCGCCGGGCCGACCCAACGCCCCGAGCGCCGGATCAAGGCGGTGTCGCGGCACGGGGAGCTGCCCGAGCGGCACGCCGACGAGCTCCAGCTCGCCGCCATCCCGGAGATCGACGACTGGGGCTCGAGCCTGGCGGAGTACCGCACCCGCGCGCGTGCCCACATCGCCCGCGTCGAGGCCGCCACCGGTGACTGGCGTCCCGCGGTCGACGGACTCCGCACCGTCGTCCAGCCGCTCTGGCAGCGACTCAGCGACGACGACCGGGTCGAGTTCCTGCGCGAGGACGCGAGCGCCTGGGGCAGGATGCGTCACCGTATGCCGCCGGGCTCGGCCGACGTCATCACGGCGCTGGAGGCCTCCGACACCCTCGCCCGAGCCGCGGGGGAGGTGGTGGACGCCGAGCCGTTGACCGGCGGTGGGCTGCGGGTGACCCTGACCGACGGCAGCGTCCACGACGTCGGGTGGGTCGTGAACTGCACCGGCACCAGCGTCGTCGTCCGGCCCGGGTCAGACCCGCTGGTCGACGACCTGCTGACCCCGCGGGCCGGCGTGGCCCTCGGGCAGCTGAGCACCGCTGCCCTCGGTCTGCGCACCGACTCCGGCCGGCTCGTCGACACCGCAGGCACCACCGACGCTCCGATCTGGACCCTGGGATCGGTACGCCGAGGCGAGCTCTTCGAGTCGACCGCCATCCCCGAGATCCGGGTGCAGGCGGCTCAGCTCGCGGCCGCCGTGCTCGAGGAGATCGCACCCGAGCCGCGGCGGCTGGCCGACGGACGGCTCGTCGGGGGCCACCATCCGATCGCTCGTCCACGCGACCCGCTGGGGCTGCCGCTGTCGACGACGGCCGAGGCGGCGGCGGCGTACAACGCCGGTCTGGAGCGGCTGATGCGGCTTCAGTCGGGCGCCGACGAGAAGCTGCTGGAGGCTGTGAGGCTGGACCCGGAGTTCGCCGTCGCCCATGCGGCGCTTGCCATGCTCGGGCACGAGGGAGGGTCCGCGGTCGACGTCCGAGCCTCGCTGGAGCTGGCCCGGCGGGCGGCCCGGATGCGCGCCGACGACCGCGAGCGCAGTCTGGTCGACGTGGTCGGACGGCGCGTCGAGGACGTCCGCAACTCCGGTGCCACCGCCCTGATGAACCACATCGCCCAGCACCCGCGCGACGTGCTGGCCGTCTCGGCGGCCGTGCCGACGATCGCGTTCTCCGGAGTCACCGACATCCAGCAGGAGGCGTGGGAGCTCGTCGAGGGGCTCGCGCCGGCCTACGGCGACCACTGGTGGTACATCTCCCTGCTCGCCTTCACGCGGCAGGACCAGTCGCGCTTCGACGACGCCGGGCTGCTCGCCGAGAGCGCGCTGGAGTGCGAGCCGACGTCGGGGCACGCCGTCCACGCCCAGACACACGTCATGTACGAGACAGGCCGGCACGAGGCCGGACGCGTGTGGCTCGACGGCTGGGTCTCCGAGAGCGGCCGGGCGGCCAGCCATCGTGCCCACTTCTCCTGGCACGCCGCCCTGCACGAGCTGGCGATCGGCGACACCGAGGCGGTGCGCCAGCGCTACTACATGCAGCTCGCGCCGCCCACCGTGACCGGCGTCCGCGCGCTCATCGACTCGGCATCCCTCCTGTGGCGCTGGGTGGTGACGACCTCGGGCTGGGACGCCGCGGCCGGCACGTCGGCGTTCAGCGGCGAGACTGCGCCCCCGCCGGTGGAGAGCGTGCTCGACGCCGCCGGGGCGGAGCTGGTCGACCGACCCCAGACGGCGTTCGTCGCACTGCACGCGGCTCTGGCCCTGGCCGCAGCCGGCGACCTGCCGCGCCTGGCCGCACTCCGTGCGCACTGCCAGGGCACCTCCGAGCTGTCGGTCCGGACGACTGTCACCTCGGTCTGCGAGGCGCTGCTCGCCGCCGGCGAGCAGCGCTGGGGCGAGGCTGCACGGGTGCTGACCGACGTCCTGCCCGGCCTGCCGCGCGTGGGCGGATCGGCCGCGCAGCGCGAGATCGTGGAGGAGACCCTGCTCTACTGCCTGGTCAGCGACGGCCAGGCCGACCGCGCCCTGGCCCTGCTGGACGGCCGCCTCGACCGGCGTTCGTCGCCGCTCGACCAGCGCCGTCGCACGTCGTTGGTCAGCCCGTCGGGCGCCCCTCTCGGCGTCTGACCGGCCCTGACGTCATACCAACCGAGGGCCATGGGGCGCAGTAGCGCTCGGAGTATGACGTCCCCGAGGACCTACTCGGCGGAGCGGACGCGGATGCCGGTCAGGGGCACCGTGACCGCCCCGCCGGGGTCGGTGAAGAAGTCGTTGCCCTTGTCGTCGACGACGATGAACGCCGGGAAGTCCTCGACCTCGATCTTCCAGACGGCCTCCATGCCGAGCTCGGGGTACTCCAGCACCTCGACCGACTTGATGCAGTCCTGCGCCAGCCTCGCCGCGGGGCCGCCGATGGAGCCGAGGTAGAAGCCGCCGTGGGCGGCACAGGCCTCGGTCACGACCTTCGAGCGGTTGCCCTTGGCCAGCATCACCAGTGAGCCGCCTGCCGCCTGGAACTGCTCGACGTAGGAGTCCATGCGACCGGCCGTCGTCGGCCCGAACGAGCCCGAGGCGTATCCCGCGGGGGTCTTCGCCGGCCCCGCGTAGTAGACCGCGTGGTCCCGCAGGTACGCCGGCATCGGCTCGCCCGCGTCGAGCAGCTCCTTCAGCTTGGCGTGCGCGATGTCACGCGCGACGACCAGCGGCCCGGTCAGGGACAGACGCGTCTTCACCGGGTGCCGCGAGAGCTCGGCGAGCATCTCGGGCATCGGGCGGTTGAGGTCGATCCGCACGACGTCGGCCTCGTCCTCGGGCTGCGTCGCCGCCGTTGCGGGGAGGTACCTCGCCGGGTCGGTCTCGAGCTGCTCGAGGAACACGCCGTCCGCGGTGATCTTGCCGAGGGCCTGGCGGTCGGCCGAGCAGGAGACTGCGATCGCGACCGGGCAGGACGCGCCGTGGCGAGGCAGTCGGACGACGCGAACGTCGTGGCAGAAGTACTTGCCGCCGAACTGAGCACCGATCCCGAAACCTTGAGTGAGCTTGAAGACCTCCTCCTCCAGCTCCAGGTCTCGAAACCCGTGTGCAGCCTGCGATCCCGACGTCGGGAGGTGGTCGAGGTAGTGGGCTGAGGCGTACTTCGCGGTCTTCAGCGCGAACTCCGCCGACGTCCCGCCGATCACCACCGCGAGGTGGTACGGCGGACACGCCGCCGTGCCGAGCGAGCGGATCTTCTCGTCCAGGAACGCCAGCATCCTGGTGGGGTTCAAGACCGCCTTGGTCTCCTGGTAGAGGAACGACTTGTTCGCCGATCCGCCGCCCTTCGCCATGAACAGGAACCTGTACTCCGGCGTGTCCCCGGGCACGGAGTAGATCTCGATCTGGGCGGGGAGGTTGGTGCCGGTGTTCTTCTCCTCCCACATGGTCAGTGGCGCCAGCTGGGAGTAGCGCAGGTTCAGCCTCGTGTAGGCGTCGTACACGCCCTTGCTGATGGCCTCCCCGTCGTCGACACCGGTGAGCACGCCCTCGGACCTCTTGCCCATCACGATCGCCGTCCCCGTGTCCTGGCACATCGGCAGGACGCCACCGGCGGAGATGTTGACGTTCTTCAGCAGATCGAGCGCGACGAACCGGTCGTTGCCGCTGGACTCCGGGTCGTCGATGATCCGGCGCAGCTGCGTGAGGTGTGCCGGGCGCAGGTAGTGGGCGATGTCGTGCATGGCCTCGGCGGTCAGCTGCCGGATCGCAGCGGGCGAGACCCGCAGGAACCGCTGCCCGTCGGCCTCGAACGCCGAGACGCCCTCGGTCGTCACCAGTCGGTACGGCGTGTCGTCGGGACCGATGGGCAGCAGGTCGGAGTAGTGGAACTCGGGGCCGGTCGAGTCGGTCGCCGACTCCGGCAGGGAAGCGGGTTCGCTCACGGCTGCACGATAGTCCGCAGCCCTGTCCCGGCTCCTGCGTGCCACACTGCGTCCGTGACGACGGCTCCGCGCAAGGCTGGCCGAGTCCGCCCGGCTCCGACGCTGGAGGACCTGGCGGCCCGGGCCGGCGTATCCCGCGCGACGGCGAGCCGCGTGCTGCGTGGCGACTCCAAGGTCAGCGAGCGTGCACGCCAGGCCGTGCTCGAGGCGGCCCGCGACCTCTCCTACGCCCCGAACCTCGCCGCCCGCAGCCTGGTCACCGGGCGCAGCGACTCGATCGCGTTCCTGGTGGAGGAGACCGAGGAGCGGATGTTCGCCGACCCGTTCTTCCTCGGAATGCTGCGCAGCGCGCAGGAGACGGTCGCCGGCGCAGGCAAGCAGCTGGTGTTCACGGTCGTGAACCGACCCGAGGACCAGGAGCGCTTCTTGGCCTACGCGGCCGGGGGCCACGTGGACGGCGTGCTCCTCATGTCGCTGCACGGCCAGGACCACCTGCCCCGGCGTCTCGAGCAGGTGGGTGTGCCGACGGTTCTTACCGGCCGGCCCCTCAGCGACCGCCGTCGGCTGTGGTACGTCGACGCGGACAACGTCGGTGGGGGACGACTCGCCACGAGCCACCTCCTGGCCTCCGGACGCACCACGGTGGCCACCGTGACCGGACCTCTCGACATGTGCGCCGGCCAGGACCGGCTCGCCGGATACCGGGCGGCTGTCGAGGAGTCGGGGATGGGTCCCGAGAAGACCCTGGTCTCGGTGGGCGACTTCACGGTCGCCGGCGGCTATGCCGCCGCGCGGGCGCTGCTCGAGCGCCGCCCCGACGTGGACGCGATCTTCGCGGCCTCCGACCTGGCGGCGTTCGGGGTGCTCCGGGCACTGCGCGAGGCCGGGCGGACGGCTGGTGAGGACGTCGCGGTCGTCGGCTTCGACGACATCCCGGCCGCGGCGGAGCAGGAGCCGGCGCTGACCACGGTCCGCCAGCCCATCGCCGCGCTGGGCACGGCGATGTCCCGCCTCCTGCTCGACCGGATCGAGGGCCGCGACCGGCTGGCGCGACGTACGGTCCTGCCGGTCGAGCTGGTCCTGCGCGAGACCGCGTAGGGCTGGCGACCAACCGGCCGAGGGCGAATTACGCACAGCGCTGGACCTAACTCACTCTTGACATCGTGACGGCGGTCACAGCATCCTGACGGCGAGCGTTCGTGAGAGCGCTCTCACGGACCCGGTGGACGGGTTCAGTGCAGGCACTAGGAGGACCCATGTCCCGAAGCTCCACGCGCCGCAAGGGTGCCGCCCTGCTGGCGGTCTCGGCTCTCGCCGCGTTCGTGCTCGCCGGCTGCGGAGGCTCCGGCTCGTCCGGCTCCGCCGGTGACCAGGCGGCGGCCGGTCCGTGCGGGACCACCGCCGACACGACGGTGACGGTCGGCCTGTTCGGCACCTTCGGCTTCAAGGAAGCCGGCCTCTGGGACGCCTACCACAAGCTCTGCCCCAACATCACGGTCAAGGAGGACGACGTCGAGCAGTCGGCCGACTACTGGACCCGGCTGAAGACCCGCCTCGCCTCCGGCAGCGGCCTCGACGACGTGCAGGGCATCGAGATCGGCTTCGTCGCCGACGTGGTGCAGAACCACGCCAGCCAGTTCGTCAACTGGAACACGGTCCCCAACGCCACCGCCGACAAGGCGGAGTTCTTCCCGTGGAAGTGGCAGCTCGCCTCCACCTCGGACGGGCAGACGACGGTCGGTCTCGGCACCGACATCGGACCCGAGGCGATCTGCTACCGCCAGGACCTGCTCAAGCAGGCGGGACTTCCCTCGGACCCGGCGACACTGGCACAGAAGTGGAAGACCTGGGACGACTTCATCGCCTTCGGCAAGCAGTACGAGGCGTCGACCAGCAAGCCGTCCGGGTCGCACTTCGTCGACAGCGCGGCCAGCATCTTCTCGACCGCGGTCTACCAGGGCACCGAGGCCTACGACAACGCCGACGGCCAGCCCGACGTCGCCAACAGCGACGGTGTGAAGAACGCCTGGACCTACGCCTCGCAGGCGGCACAGGACGGCATCACCGCCGGACTCCAGCAGTTCACCCCCGAGTGGAACAAGGCGTTCTCCAGCGGCGCGTTCGCCACGCTCGCCTGCCCCACCTGGATGATGGGCTACATCCAGGGCCAGGCCGGTGACTCCTACGCCGGCAAGTGGGACATCGCTCCGGTGCTGCCCGGCGGGGCGACCAACTGGGGTGGCTCCTGGCTCGGCGTGCCCGACAAGGCTGCCCACAAGGACGCCGCGATCGCCCTGGTCGAGTGGCTCTCGGCCAAGGCCCAGCAGGTGACGATGTGGAAGCAGGGCGGGCACTTCCCGTCCAACTCCGACGCCGCGGCCGATCCCGGAGTCGCCAAGGCCACGAGCGCCTACTTCAGCAACGCACCCGTCGGTCAGATCTTCGGCGACATCGCCCAGCAGATGAAGATCCCCCCGATCGGTCTCTACGACACCCAGATCCAGCAGGCGCTGACCACGCAGCTGACCAACGTCGAGACCAAGGGCACCTCGCCGGACGACGCGTTCAACGACGCCCTGGACGCGATCAAGCAGGTCACCGGCTGACCGACTCCCGGTCGCCGACCCGACCTGCGCTGGGTCGGCGGCCGGGGCACGCCGCGCCGACCAGCCTGACCTGCCGGCCGATCTGCCGTATGAAAGGTGCCATGACCGTCCTGGAGCATCCCGACGTCGCCGTACGCCGCCCGCGGACCTCGGCTCGGCAGCGCCGCCACCTCCCCGGCCGGCGTATCGGCTACGTCTACGTCCTCCCGTTCTTCGTGGTCTTCGCTGCCTTCAGCGTCTACCCCTGGCTCGCCACGGCCTGGGTGTCGCTGCACGACACCCGGCTCTCGACGTACCACCAGTCGAACTGGATCGGCCTGGAGAACTACCACAACCTGCTGACCAACAAGTTCTTCTGGAACGCGTTCAAGAACACCATCTCGATCGGGATCATCTCCACGGTCCCGCAGCTGTGCATGGCGCTGGGCGTCGCGCACCTGCTCAACTACCGGCTCCGCGGACGGACGTTCTTCCGGGTGGCCATCCTGATGCCGTACGCCACGAGCCTGGCGGCTGCCACGGTCATCTTCAGCGAGCTCTTCGACCCCAAGCTGGGCCTGGTCAACTGGGCCCTGCACCTCGGCCACCTGCCGGCCGTCGACTGGCAGGGCTCGAAGTGGCCGTCGCAGATCGCGGTCTCCGCCATCGTGACCTGGCGCTGGACGGGGTACAACGCGCTGATCTACCTCGCGGGGATGCAGGCGGTCAGCTCCGATCTCTACGAGGCGGCGGCGATGGACGGAGCTAGCCGCTGGTCGCAGTTCCGGCACGTGACCATCCCCGGCCTCCGGCCCACGATCCTGTTCACGATCGTGGTCTCCACGATCGGCGCGGCCCAGCTCTTCGGAGAGCCCCTGCTCTACCACAACGGGCTGCCCGACGGCGGCACGCAGAACCAGTACCAGACCCTCGGCCTGCTGATGTACCAGCAGGGCTGGACCAACGACCGGCTCGGACTGGCCTCCGCGACGGCTTGGACGATGTTCTTGATCATCGTCGTGGCGGTCGGGGTCAACCTGCTCCTCGCGCGACGACGCGAGCAGCGCGACGGCGGGCGGCGACGACGGGTTCCGCTGGTGGCGGCCGTGCCCGAGGTGACGGCGCGATGAAGGGCTCGAGCGCGGGCGGCGTGCTCAAGGCGGGCTGGGTGACCTACGTGTTCGTCGCGGTGATCACCGCGGCGTCGGTCTTCCCGCTCTACTACACGATCGTGATGGCGTCGCACACCAACGCCGAGATGGCGGCCACGCGGCCGCCGATCCTGCCGACGACCTCGCTCTTCGGCAACGTGCGCAAGGCGTTGCAGCTCGCCCCCCTCAACAAGGGGCTCATCAACTCGCTGGTCGTCTCTGGCGCGATCACGCTCGGCACGGTCGCTCTGTGCACGCTGGCCGGCTTCGCCTTCGCCAAGCTCCGCTTCCGAGGGGCGAACATCCTGCTCGGCATCTGCATCGCGACGATGATGGTGCCGCTCCAGATGGGCGTGATCCCGCTGTACATGCTGATGGCGCGGCTCGGCCTGGCCGGGCACCTGACGGCGGTCGTCCTGCCCTCCCTGTGCACCGCGTTCGGGGTCTTCTTCATGCGTCAGTACATCGCGGGTGCGGTTCCCGACGAGCTGATCGAGGCGGCATACATCGACGGGGCCGGGCCCCTGCGAGTGCTGTGGTCGGTGGTCGTTCCGGCGGCGCGGCCGGCCATGGCGGTGCTGGCGATGCTGACCTTCCTGACGGCGTGGAACGACTTCTTCTGGCCGATCATCGTGCTCAGCACCCAGAACCCGACCGTCCAGGTCTCCTTCCAGAGCCTGGCGACCGGTTACGCACCACAGCAGTCGATCATCATGGCCGGCACTTTGTACGGCACGGTTCCCGTCCTGGTCGTGTTCGCCCTGCTGGGCCGGCAGATCGTCGGCGGCATCATGCAAGGAGCGATCAAGGGGTGAACGAGCACAGCTTTCCCGAGGACTTCGTGTGGGGGGTGGCCGCCTCGGCGTACCAGATCGAGGGCGCCGTCGCCGAGGACGGCCGTGGCGCGAGCATCTGGGACACCTTCAGCCATACGCCGGGCGCCGTCGACAACGGCGACACCGGCGACGTGGCCTGCGACCACTACCACCGCTGGTCCGAGGACCTCGACCTCCTGGTCGAGCTCGGGGTGGCGTCGTACCGATTCTCGGTGGCCTGGCCACGCGTCATGCCCGACGGGCGCACGGTCAACCAGCAGGGTCTGGACTTCTACCGGCGGCTCGTCGACGGGCTGCTCGCGCGCGGCATCCGCCCGCTGATGACGCTCTACCACTGGGACCTGCCGCAGAGCCTGGACGTCGGGGACGCGGGCGGCTGGCTCTCGCGCGACGTGCCCGCTCGCTTCGCCGACTTCGCCGGGGTGCTCGGCAAGGAGCTGGGTGACCGGGTGCCGGCGGTGACGACGCTCAACGAGCCCTGGTGCTCGGCGTACCTCGGCTACGCCAGTGGCGAGCACGCCCCCGGGCGGACCGACAACGCCTTGGCCTACCGCGCTGCCCACCACCTCAACCTGGCCCACGGCCGAGCCGTCGCCGCGCTGCGCGACGTCCTGCCCGCCAATGCCGACGTGTCCGTGGCCCTCAACCTGCACCAGGTGGAGGCGGCGTCGGAGCGGCCGGAGGACGTCGCCGCCGCGGAGCACGTCGACCTGATCGCGAACCGGGTCTTCCTGGACCCGATGCTCGGAGCCGGCTACTCCGAGGCGTTGCGGCGGACGACCGAGGGGCTCACCGACTGGGCGTTCGTGCAGGACGGCGACGAGGCGGAGATCGCGGGTGCTCTGGACTCGATCGGGATCAACTTCTACAACCCGGCGCGGGTGCGCGCCGCCAACGAGGGCGGCCGGCCGTTCCCCGGCAGCGACCGCGCGTTCTTCGCCGACGTCGCGGGGCCGCGCACGGTGATGGGGTGGCCGATCGTCCCCGCCGGCCTCACCGACCTGCTGCTGCGTGTGCAGCGTGACGTGGGGCTGCCGATGCACGTGACCGAGAACGGGCTGGGCGCGCGGGACGTCGTCGAGGCGGGCGCCGTCCACGACCCGGAACGGATCGCCTACCTGCGCGACCACCTCGCCGCCGTCCTGGAGGCGCGACGTCGGGGCGCCGACGTCCGCGGGTACTACGTGTGGACGCTGTTGGACAACTTCGAGTGGGCGTGGGGCTACGACAAGCGCTTCGGGCTGGTGCACGTGGACTTCGCCGACCAGCGCCGTACCTTCAAGGACTCCGCCCGCTGGTACGCCGAGGTCATCTCCCGCAACGCCCTCTGAATGTCGAGCCAACTCAACGAGCCCGGAGGGCCAACTCAACGAGCCCGGAGGGCCAACTCAACGGCTGAGCTGGGGGTCGGTGACGCCGGGCCGGCCGTCCTCGAACCTGCCGGCCAGGGCGCGCACGAGGTGCGGGTGCTGGGGGACGGTGACCAGGACGTCGTACCACCCGCGGCTGGCGGTGAGGCCGATCCGCACCTCGCGAACGGCGCCGGCGCGGACGCGCACGGTGCGGGCGCCGGCATACGCGTCGGCGACCTTGACCTCGAGGCGGTGCTCGGAGCGGTTGTGCAGCCGGAGCACGAGCTTGCCGTCGTGGCGGCGGCCGTGCACCTCGAGCAGCGGCTCCCGGGTACTCCCGGCGAACCTCCTGAAGAAGCCGTTGGGTCCGTGGAAGCTGACGTCGAACCTGCCCCGCGTCTTCAGGACCGGCCTGAGCGAGTGGCCGGCGCCGAGCGTGTAGCTGTACGGCGCGCCCGCGACGTCGTTGGACCGCGCCTGGAGGTGGGCCCCGAGAGAGCCGAGGTTGTCGAGGGTGAACCTCAGCTCGTCCTTCTTCACCACCAGGTCGACCTGGAGGCGATAGCCGAGAGCCCGGGCCGGTCTGGAGCCTGCCTCCTGCTTCGGCAGATGCTGCTTGGCCGGCGGGTGCACGCCCGTTGCGTCGGGCTCGCGGGTCGCGTCGGGCGGCGGCTGGTAGGCCGTGGTGACGGGCAGGGACGGCACCGCCGTCTGGGTCGCGGAGAAGTCGAACGCCGAGGTGAGGTCGCCGCAGACGGCCCGCCGCCACGGCGTGATGTTCGGCTCGTGCACCCCGAAGAGCTGCTCCATGAACCGGATGACCGAGGTGTGGTCGAACGTCTCCGAGCACACCCAGCCACCGGTGCTCCACGGCGAGATCACGGTCATCGGCACCCGGATCCCGAGGCCGTAGGGGCCCGCGGAGCCGAGCTTGCCGGTGTAGTGCTCATGGGCGAGCGACACCGTCGAGTCGCCGTTCAGCGCACCGACACTGGGGTACGGCGGGACCTGGTGGTCGAAGAAGCCGTCGTTCTCGTCGTAGGTCAAGAACAACACGGTCTTGGCCCAGACCTCAGGGTCGCTGGTGAGCGCGTCCAGGACCTTCGAGACGTACCAGGCGCCGTAGTTGGCGGGCCAGTTCGGGTGCTCGGTGAAGGCCTCCGGCGCGACGACCCACGAGACCTGGGGGAGGGTGCCGCCCGTGACGTCGCTCTCGAGCTGGTCGAAGAACGACGTGTTCGGGTGGTCGTCCAGGTCGGTGCCGGTTCGGGCTCGCTCGTAGAGCGGGTCCCCGGACACCGCGCTCTGGTAGGCCTTGAAGAACAGCAGCGCGTTGTCGCCGTAGTTGCCGATGAAGGGGTCGCCGGTGAAGCCCCAGAAGTTTGCCGCGTCGAGCCCGGTGCCCTGGTCCTGGTAGACCTTCCAGTCCACGCCCGCCTTCTGGAGGCGCTGGGGGTAGGTGGTCCAGCCGAACGGCCCCGAGACGTTCTCGATCATCGGGCCACCGCCCTTGCCGTTGTTGCCCACCCAGCCCGACCAGAGGTACTCGCGGTTGGGGTCGGTCGGCCCGAGCATGCTGCAGTGGTAGGCGTCGCAGACAGTGAAGGCGTCCGCCAGTGCATAGTGGAACGGGATGTCCTGGCGGCGCAGGTGGGCCATCGTCACGGGGGTCTGCTTGGCCGGCACCCAGCGGTCGTGGTTGCCCTTGGCGAAGGCGTCGTGCTGGCTCTCCCAGCCATGGTCGATGTCCTGGATGAAGGCCAGTCCGAGGTCCTTCAGGTCCGGCCGGAACGGCAGCACCTCGTCGCGGAGCTTCTTGCCCGACGGTTGGTGGAAGACGCTGCGTCCGTTGCGGTTGACGGCCGGATGGGGGTCGCCGTACCCCCGGACACCGCTCATCGTGCCGAAGTAGTGGTCGAACGAGCGGTTCTCCTGCAGGAGCACGACGACGTGCTCGACATCCGCCAGGGAGCCGGTACGGCGTGCTGCCGGGATCGACGCGGCCCGGGCGATGGACGGCGTCAGCACGGACATCGCGGCGCCTCCGCCGGCGATCTGGAGGAACCTGCGGCGGTCGACCTCGGGCATGGGGGCTCCTTCGATGCGTTGTCGCCGGCGAATCCGGGGAAGCCGGGGTCATGATCATCACAAACCAGCCCTAGGTTTGGACACCATGACCGCCTATGCCCTGCTCGTGTCGCCCTCGGCGAACCGCGTGTACGCGCGGTCGGCGGCGGCGCTGACGGTGGCGGAGCTGGGGGTCCTCGCCGAGACCGTCCTGGCCGGTCGCCTGGGTGCGGCGCAGGTCGAGCAGCTCGGTGGTGTCGAGTACGTCGTGTTCGAGGCGGACCTGGACCGGGCCGGGATCGCGCAGCTGTCGAACGTCTCCACGCTGCTGGCGCTCTTCGAACGCCGGCCGGCCGACGACGGCTGGCTGCTGCGCCCGGTGGGGCTGGACCGGCTCGACTGCCTCGACGACGACCTGCTGACGATCCTGAAGTACCCGGGCAAGACCAACGAGGTCTTCACCAAGCTGCTGGTGAACGTGACCGTCTCGGCGTGCGGCTCCGCGCACCGCATGCTCGTCGACCGGCTGCGCGTGCTCGACCCCCTGTGCGGCCGGGGGACGACGCTCAACCAGGTCCTGATGTACGGCTGGCACGCGGCCGGCATCGACCTCGACGGCACCGACTTCGACGCCTACGCGGCGTTCCTGCCGAGGTGGCTGAAGGACAAGCGCCTCAAGCACACGGCCGCCACGGCCAGGCTGCGACGCGAGGGGCGCACCTTGGGCCGTCGGCTGGACGTCGAGCTGGCCACGAGCAAGGAGG
Organism: Nocardioides sp.; assembly: GCF_036267815.1. Taxonomy (GTDB): domain Bacteria; phylum Actinomycetota; class Actinomycetes; order Propionibacteriales; family Nocardioidaceae; genus Nocardioides. The sequence continues at coordinate 26,686 of NZ_DATAVI010000057.1, forward strand.
CCTGGGCCGCCCAGGACACCGTCACCGTGACCGGCATCCTCGCCGACACCCGCGAGGCTGCCGAGGTCTTCCGCGCGGGCAGCTTCGACGCCGTGGTCACCGACGCGCCGTACGGCGTGCAGCACGGCAGCCGGTCGGGCGACGGGCTGCGGCGCCGGCCCCTGGAGCTGCTCGGCGAGGCGCTGCCGGGCTGGGTACGGCTCCTGCGCCCGGGAGGCGCGATCGGCATCGCGGTCAACCTCCGGACCTGCCCGCGGGCGGATGCGCTCGCGCTGCTGGTCGAGGTAGGGCTGGACGTCCGCGACACCCCGTCGTACCGCGGCTTCGAGCACCGGGTCGACCAGGCGATCCAGCGCGACATCGTCGTGGCGTGCAAGGCAGATTAGGCTCCCGTCATGGCCGACGGCAGGGAGATCTGGGACCCAGCCCGGCTGCGCATCTCCGATGCCGACCGGCACCAGGTCGCCGAGGTGCTCCGTGAGGCCGCCGGTGCCGGCCGGATCGACCTCGACGAGCTCGACGAGCGGCTCGAGGCGACCTACGCCGCCCGCACCTACGCCGACCTGGTCCCGATCACGCTCGACCTGCCGGTCCAGGGCGCGAACCTCCCGGTCCAGCCCCGCGTGCCGGCGTCGCCGTCGCCTGCCTCGTCGTCGGGGTGGTCGGGGTCCTCGGTGGTGTCCGGCGGGCCGACCGAGGAGCGCCACCTCTCGATCATGGGCGGCCTCGAGCGCAAGGGCGTGTGGACGGTGCCGGCACGCCTCACCATCACCTGCTTCATGGGCGGTGCCGACCTCGACCTGCGTCGGGCGCAGTTCGCGGCACCTGAGGTCGTCATCACCATCAACGCCGTGATGGGCGGCGCGGACATCAAGGTCAACCCGCACACCCACGTCGTCCTGGAGGGCACCGGGATCATGGGTGGCTACTCCGGTCCCTCGGACTCGACACCCGCGGAGCTCGACGCGGACAGCCCGGTCGTCCGGGTCCGGGGGTTCGCCGTGATGGGCGGCGTGAGCGTCTCACGCCGCCCCGCGCCGGGTGAGGGTCGCGGCTGGCGACACCTCAGGAGTCGGTAGCCGCCTCCTGCTCGCCCGGAGTGGCGATCGAGTCCTGTGCCTCGGCGACCTGGGCGGTCTCGGTCCGCGACGGGATCTCGCCGGCCGCCGACAGGTCGACGGTGAGGTTCTCGCCGCTGGTCGGGTCGAAGAGGTGCATCTTGGCCGCGTCGACCCAGATCTCGGCCTCGTCGCCCTCCTTGATCCGGCTCGCGCCGTCCAGCGAGACGATCAGCTGGGTCCGCAGCGACTCGCCGTCGAGGTCGCGCTCGAGCTCGGCGAGCTGTGCCTGCACCTCGGCGGGGGCCTCGAAGGGGATGTAGGCGTACGCCTCGTTGCCCAGCCACTCCACGACATCGACCGGGGCCCTGAACGTCGAGCCCTCGCGCTTGGTCTCGACCACGGAGGCGTCCTCGAAGTGCTCGGGCCGGATGCCGGCGATCAGCAGCCCCTTGCCCTGCGCCTTCCTGGCCCGGTCCTCTGGGATGGTGACCGTCCCGAAGGGCAGCTTGACCTGGTTCCCCTCGACGGTGGCGGGCAGGAAGTTCATCGGCGGGCTGCCGATGAAGCCGGCGACGAACAGGTTGCCGGGGTTGGTGTAGAGCTCGCGCGGCGTTGCCAGCTGCTGGAGCACCCCACGCTTGAGGACGGCGACCCGGTCACCGAGGGTCATCGCCTCGGTCTGGTCGTGGGTGACGTAGACGGTCGTGATGCCCAGCCGCTTCTGGAGCCGTGCGATCTCGGTGCGCATCTGGCCGCGGAGCTTCGCGTCCAGGTTGGACAACGGCTCGTCGAACAAGAACGCCTCGGCGTCTCGCACGATGGCCCGGCCCATGGCGACCCGCTGCCGCTGGCCTCCGGACAGGTTGGCCGGCTTGCGCTCGAGGTGCTCGTCGAGCTCCAGGGTCTTGGACGCCTCGCGGACCTTGCGGTCGACCTCGTCGTTGCTCGCCCCCGCCAGCCGCAGCGGGAACGCGATGTTCTCGTAGACGGTCAGGTGGGGGTGGAGCGCGTAGTTCTGGAAGACCATCGCGAGGTTCCGGTCGCGTGGTGCGAGGTCGTTGACCCGCTTGCCGCCGATCATCATGTCGCCGGAGGTGATGTCCTCCAGGCCCACGATCATCCGCAGCAGGGTGGACTTCCCGCAGCCCGAGGGCCCGACGAGGATCAGGAACTCCCCGTCGGCCACGTCGATGGTGACGTCGTTCACGGCCGGGAAGCCGTCGCCGTACTTCTTGACGATGTTCTTCATTTCGATGGTGGACATTGCTTGCTCCCTGAGATCGACGAGCCGGTCAGCCCTTGACGGCGCCGGAGGTGAGGCCGGAGACGATGCGGCGCTGGAAGAGCAGCACCAGGATCACGACCGGGATCGTGACGACGACGGCGGCCGCGCAGATGGCGCCCGTCGGCTGGGTGAACTGGCTGGCACCGGTGAAGAACGCCAGCGCTGCCGGGACGGTTCGGGCGTTGGACGACGTCAGGTTCAGCGAGAAGACGAAGTCGTTCCACGCGGTGAAGAAGGCGATGATGGCCGTGGTGAACACCCCGGGTGCGGCCAGGGGAGCCACCACCTTGCGGAACGCCTGCCAGCTCGTGGCCCCGTCGACCTGGGCTGCCTGCTCCATCTCCCAGGGGATCTGCTGGAAGAACGCGGAGAGGATCCAGATCGACAGCGGGAGGGTGAGGGCGAGGTAGGGGATGATCAGGCCCGGGATCGTGTCGAACAGCCCGATCTGCCGCCACAGGTTGAACAGCGGCGTCACCATCGCGATGACCGGGAAGAACGACACCGCCAACGCCGTGGTCAAGATCAGCTTCTTGCCCGGGAAGTCGAGCCGCGAGATGGCGTAGGCACAGAACGTCGCCAGCACGACGCTGATGATCGTGGCGCTCAGGCAGATCACGATGGAGTGCCACAGCGCCGGCAGGAAGAGGTCCTTCGCGCCGCCGTTGAAGATCAGCTTGTAGTTGGCCCACGTCGGGCTCTTGGGCCAGAAGTTGCCGAACGTGTTCTTGCTCTGGTCGCCCAGGGCCGCGTCGCTCTTGAGCGACGTCGCGAAGATCCACACGATCGGGACCAGGGTCCACACCATGATCGGGATGGACGCGCCGCTCAGCCACCACTTCGACTTGGTGCTCATGGTGGAGTCCACGTCAGTTCCTCCCTCCGGTGGTGGTCAGGTCGACCTTGAACCCGCGCACGAAGATGAAGGCGACGATCAGGACGATCACGAACAGGATCACGGCCAGGGCCGAGCCCATCCCGATCTCGACGCGGTTGATCGTCTCGTTCGCGACCAGCATTGATAACGTCAACGTCTTGTTGGCTCCTGCGGTCATGACGTACGGGTTGTCGTAGATGCGGATCGCATCCAGGGTCCGGAACAGCACCGCCACCATGAGCGCGGCCTTCATGTTCGGAATCACGACCTTGTAGAAGCGCTGCCACCACGTCGCGCCGTCGACCTGCGCCGCCTCCTCCATCGAGGAGTCGATCTGCGCGAGCCCGGCCAGCAGCAGCAGCGACATGAACGGCGTGGTCTTCCAGATCTCCGACAGGCAGATGATCGTCAGCGACGACCAACGACCGCCGAACCAGTTGTAGTCGAGGTTGAAGCCGCCGAAGGTCAAGAAGTGCAGCCAGTGGTTGAAGAACCCGGTGTCCACCCGAGCGGCGTACAGCCAGGAGAACGCCGAGACCACGGTGATGATGGAGTACGGGATCAGCACCACCGTGCGCAGCGTGCGCCGCGGCATCACGATCCTGTTCATCACCAGGGCGATCGCCATGCCGAGCACCAGCTCCACCGCCAGCGTGACGATCACGATGATGAACGTCGTGACGAAGCACTGCCAGAACAGCGAGTCGGTGAGCGCGACGCCGTAGTTCTGGAGGAACACGAACTTGCGGCCGCTGGGGTCGGTCAGGCGGTAGTTGAACAGCGACAGGTAGATCGCGTAGAGGATCGGGTACAGCGTCACGAACAGCATGACGACGAACGCCGGACCCGCGAGTCGCCAGCCCAGCGACCGCTCGCCCCGGGCGCGGTCGGTGATGGTCCTCTTCCTGGTGACGGGCTTGTCGGTCTTCGGGGCGCGGTCGGCCGCGATCGTCATAGCAGCGCCTTTCCGTCCAGAACCTGGGTGATGAAGTTCTGCGCCTTGTCGGGTGTCTGCGAGCTCACCGAGGAGGGCGGGCTGAACTGCTGTTGCAGCCCGGTCGAGATGTCGCCGTAGTACTGCGACTGCGGTCGCGGTGCGGCGTTCTCCAGGCTCTGGCCGATCAGCGCCGCGATCCCGTTGGGGAACGCCTTCTCGACAGAGGGATCGGTGAAGGCCGACTTGTCGCTCGCCGGGTTGCCGGTGGCGACCATGTACGCCGCCTGGTGCGCCGGGCTGGTGATGCACTTGGCGGCCTCGTAGGCGTCCTGGACGTGGGCGCTCTTGGAGCCCACCGCGAGGTCGATCCCGCCGAAGGGCGGTGCCGACGGGTCACTGGCGACCGTGCGGGGGTAGAGCGTCGCGCCCACGTCGTTCAGCCACGAGACCCCCGCGGACTTCAGCGCCGCGTAGGTGTAGGGCCAGTTGACCAGGAACCCACCGGTCGGGCCCTGGAACAGGTTGAGCGACGCGGTCTCGTCCGAGCTGCCCATCGCCGGGCCGCCGACGCCGGTGCTCGAGACCTTGGAGATGATGCTCGCGGCGTCCTCGCCGGCCTGGGAGTTCAGCCCCAGCTTGAGGCTGTCGTACGTCGCGCCCGGGTTGTCGACGATCTGGCCGCCGGCGCCACGCACCAGGGCGTTGATCCACACGGTGTAGCCCTCGTAGAGCATCGCCTGCACGCCGATCGTGGTCTTCGTCTGCTGCGCGGCCGAGATCAGCTGGTCCCACGTCACCGGGTTCTTCATGTTCAGCCCCGCCTTGGCGGCGATGCTCTTGCGGTACCACAGGAGCTGGGTGTTGGCCCAGAAGGGGACCGCGACGAGCTTGCCCTGCCACTTGGCGGCGTCGAGGGCCGACTGCACGCGGTCGGCCTCGAAGTCTGCCTGCATCGACGAGGGCACCGGCGCGAGGTAGCCGGCCTCGGCGAACTCCGGCACGTAGACCGGGTCGATGCTCATCAGGTCCATGCTCGAGTCGCCGGCCGCGAGGCGGCGGAGCAACCCGGTTCGTTGGTCGCTGGCGCTGTTGGGCAGCAGCTGGATGTCGATCTTGTACTGGCCGGTCGAGCACTCGGCGGCGAGCTGCGCCTGGCCCCCCTTGGTGGGATCCGAGCCGCCACCGTCGGGGTTGATGTACCAGGTGAGCTGCGCTCGGCCGTTGGAGCTGCCTCCGCACCCGGCGAGGAGAGCCCCCGCCGTAGCAAGGGCGGTGAGTGCCCCGGCGGCTCGAGTCCAGGACGGCCGTCTGGGCCGTGAGCGGAACATGTCGGTGAGCTCCCTCCGAGAGAGTGACTTAGGTCTCGTCTAGTCCCTTTCCCGCATGGACGCAAGCCTTGACGGAATCCGGCGCTTGTGCCCTTCACACCGGCGGCATCTCGAGGATGACCGCAGATCAGAGCGGGTGCGGAATCCCGTTCCCCGGTGCGACTGCTTGACGCCGGGAGGGCGCGATCAGGCGCGCCGGGCGGTCCGGTCGATGGCGTCCACGAAGGCCGCGAACAGCTCGGGGGGAAGGTCGTGGCCCATGCCGCCCACGAGGACCAGCTCGGCGCCGGGGATCGCCGCGGCGGTGGCCCGGCCCCCCGAGATGTGCACCATCCGGTCGGCCAGGCCGTGGATCACCAGCGTCGGCATCCGCAGCTCGCGCAGCCGGGGCGTGCGGTTGGGCTGCGTCAGGATCGCGAGCATCTGGCGCATCGTGCCGCTGGCGGAGATCCCGCGGTCGTAGGTCTCGTCGGCGACCTCGCGGACGCGCTGCTCGGGATGGGGGTAGCCGGGGGAGCCGATCATCCGGGTCATCGCGACGCTGCTGTCGGCGTATCCCTCGCGCCCGGGTCGGATCGGTCTGAGCAGGGCCGGGAAGAGCCGGGGACTCTGCCAGCCGACGGACCGGCGGCCGGTCGTCGACATGATGCTGGTCAGGGACCGGACCCGCGCCGGCTCCTCGACGGCCATGGTCTGGGCGATCATGCCACCCATCGAGACCCCGACGACATGGGCGCGGTCGATCGAGAGGTGGTCGAGCAGGGCGAACGCGTCACGAGCCATGTCGCTCAGGGCGTACGGCGCGCGCACCGGGAGCCCGGCGAACGCCCGCACCAGGGTGCCCCGGGTGACGCGGCCGGCGACCTTGCTCGACCGGCCGACATCGCGGTTGTCGAGGATGACCACGAAGTACCCCCGGCGAGCGAGCATCGAGCACAGCTCGGGGTCCCACCAGTTCAACGGACTCGCCAGCCCCATCAGCAGCAGCATCGGCTCGCCCGTGGGGTCGCCGTAGGTGCGGTAGCACAGCTCGACACCCGTCGAGACCGGCGCGAAGAGCTCGGGGGAGACGGCGACCTCGGGCTCCGAGGACGTCTGCCCGGCTGAGGGAGGGGGCGTCTCAGGCGTCGCGAAGGCGGGACCGGCCATGACGACCATGAAACACCCATCGGCGGCGGATACCGACCTTGGGGGAGGTTCGCGGCAGTTGCCGGACATCGGGTCCGCGAGGCCCTACCGTCGGCTCCTATGGCCACGTTCCCCGTCGCCGACTTCCTGCTCCCGGACGGCTTCGCAGTCCCGGGACGCAGAGCCGTGCTGCGCGAGGCCCGGGTGCTGACCGAGGCGGGGCACCTGGCGTGGTCGCGTCTGGGGCGCCGGCCGGGTCGTGGTCCGGGGCGACCTGGCGCGAGCTCCACCGGCCGGGCCGACGCGAGGCCGGTGGTGCTCGTGCCGGGCTTCATGGCCGGTGACGCGAGCCTGGCGCTGCTGGCCGGGGCGTTGCGCGAGCAGGGTCACCGCAGCTACCGCTCCGGCATCCACGCGAACGTCGGCTGCACGGTGCGGGCCTCGACCCTCCTCGAGGCTCGGGTCGCGTCGATCGTGGCTCGGCGCGGCCGGCGCGTCACCGTCGTCGGGCACAGCCTCGGCGGCCTGCTGGCCCGAGGTCTCGCCGTACGCCGCCCGGACCTGGTGGACGGCATCGTCACCCTGGGCAGCCCGATGCTCGCGCCGGGCGCCCACCACGCCGCGCTCTCACGCAGCCTGGAGGCCCTGGTGCGGCTGAGCCGGGCCGGAGTGCCGGGACTGATGACCCTGGACTGCGTCGCCGGAGAGTGCGCCCGCGCCAGCTTCGAGGAGAGCCGGCTTCCGCTGTCGCCCGACATCTCCTTCACCGCGGTCTACTCGCGGCGCGACGGGATCGTCGACTGGCGTGCCTGCCTCGACCCCCTGGCCACGGCCGTGGAGGTGCGCTCGTCGCACCTGGGCATGGTCGTCGCGCCCGCGGCGATCCGGGCGGTCGTGGGGGCCGTCGACGACCCGAGGCCCGAGCTGGGCGTGGCCTGAGGCACGGCTCACAGGTCCTGGAGCTCCTGGAGCTTCTCGAACTGGTGCTCGCTGGTGACCAGCCGCACGGTGCCGCTGCGCGACCGCATCACCAGCGACTCCGACGTCGCGCCGTGGGGCCGGAAGTGGACGCCGTGCATCAGCTCGCCGTCGGTGATCCCGCTGGCGACGAAGAAGCAGTCGTCGCTGGTGACCAGGTCGTTGGTGGTCAGCACGTGGTCGGGGTCGAGGTCGTGGCCGGCGGCCACCGCACGCTCGCGCTCGGCGTCGTCCTTCGGCCAGAGCCGGCCCTGGATCACCCCTCCGACGCACTTCATCGCGCAGGCGGCGATGATCCCCTCCGGGGTGCCTCCGATGCCGAGCAGGAGGTCGATGCCGGTGTTGGGGCGGGCCGCCATGATCGCGCCTGCGACGTCGCCGTCGACGATGAACTTGATCCGGGCACCGGTCGCGCGCACCTCGTCGGCGAGCTTCTCGTGGCGGGTCCGGTCCAGCATCACGACGGTCACGTCGTCGGCACGTGATCCCTTGGCCTTCGCGACGGCGTGGATGTTCTCGGCCACGGGAGCCCGGATGTCGACGACGTCGGCCGCGTCGGGACCGGTGACCAGCTTCTCCATGTAGAAGACCGCGGATGGGTCGTACATCGAGCCTCGTGGGGCCACGGCGAGCACGGAGACCGCGTTGTTCATGCCCTTGGCGGTCAAGGTGGTGCCGTCGATGGGGTCGACCGCGACGTCGCACTCCGGACCGGTGCCGTCGCCGACCTCCTCGCCGTTGTAGAGCATGGGCGCGTTGTCCTTCTCGCCCTCGCCGATCACCACCACGCCCCGCATCTGCACGGTGGCGATCATCTTCCGCATGGCGTCGACGGCGACGCCGTCGGCTCCGTCCTTGTCGCCGCGTCCCACCCAGCGCGCCGCCGCCAGCGCGGCAGCCTCGGTGACCCGGACCAGCTCGAGGGCCAGGTTGCGGTCGGGGGTGATCGGAGCGCGCCCCGGGCTCTGCGTCATACCCCGGACCCTATCCGTCGAGAGCGGCTCAGGTGACCAGCCAGAGCACGAGCACCGACGCCACCAGGCTGACCGGCGTCAGCGTCAGCGAGACCCGGTGGAACGCCGCGTTGCCGGGGTGGATGTCGTGCCTGCTCAGCGTGCGGCGCCACAGCAGGTTGGCCAGCGAGCCGGTCCAGGTGATCCCCGACCCGATGTTGAGCCCCAGCAGCGCCGCGAGCACGGCGGTGGTGCCCAGCGGCGCGACGAACGGCACCAGCAGCAACGTCGCCGACAGGTTGGTGAGGAGGACGGCGAGCACCGTCGCGAGGACCGCCACGCCCAGCAGCGCCAGCAGACCGGTCGTGCCCGGCACGAGATGCCGGACGGCGTCGCCGAGGAAGCCCTGCGCCAGCCCCACGACGACCACGCCGAGCCCCAGCACCCAGATCGCGAATCCCGGGTGGGCCGCGTCGACCAGGTGAGCGGGCCGGGCGAGGCCGCGGCGTACCGACCAGGCGGCCAGTGCGGCCGCGGCGACCAGCGAGACCCACCAGGGCTGCCCGCCGAACGGCGAGACCACGGCGAAGCCGACGAGCATCGCGACCACGACGACCACCGGGAAGAGCGGGACCGCACGGACCTCCTCGTCGTCATCGGCCGGCACGGCCCGGAGCCGGTCGCGGAACAGCAGCCGCAGCCCGACGTACTCCACGACGAGGACCACCAGCAGCACCGGCGCCATCCGGATCGCGAAGCCGGTGAAGGTCAGGTCGAGGTGCGGCAGGGCCAGGAGGTTGGTCAGGTTGGACACCGGCAGCAGCAGCGAGGCGGAGTTCGCCATCCGCAGGCAGGCATAGGTGCCCGGCTCGTCCGGGACGTCGCGGCGCGCGGCCGCGGTGAGCACGACCGGGGTGAGCAGGACGACCGTCGCGTCCAGGCTCAAGGTCGCCGTCACGACCGCGGCGAGGACGAAGCCGCCGGTGAACAGGGCGGCGGCGGAGCGGTGGCCCCACCGACCCACGCGTTGCGCAGCCGCCTCGAACAGGCCGGCCCGCGAGCACACCTCGGAGACGACCAGGATCGTCACCAGGAAGGCCACCACCGGGGCGAGATGTCGCACCGCGGTTCCCGCCTGGCGCCAGGTCACCAGGCCGGTGGCGACGGCGGCCGCGGCACAGACGGCCGCGGCGGCCGCCTCGACCCGCCCCCGCGGGTGACCGAACGCCACGACGAGCAGCCCGACCAGCGCCAGCACGACCACGGCGTCAGACAGGGGCGGCACCCGCGAACTCTAGGCCGGGCTGTGAGGATGGGCGTCGTGAGTGCGCAGCCGGGTCGCTACCAGCGCTCGGCGTCCGGCATGGCCGGCGCGCTCCTGGTCACCTTGCTGGTGATCGGCGGCTACGTCGCGTTCCGGGCCCTCAACCGGACCAACCTCGACGAGAGGCCGGCCCATGTCGACTACCTCGCCCAGGTGCACGACGCGCAGCAGGCCGGCTCGCAGGTGGTCTATCCGGCACGCCTGCCGGCCGGGTGGTACGCCACGCGGGTGACCGTCTCGCCCGGCTCGCCGTCGGAGCTCGAGCTGTCGATGCTCAGCGGTGACGGGCAGTACGTCGGGTTCGTCGACTCGCCGGAGCCCGTCTCGGAGCTGATCGGGACCTACGTCGACTCCGATGCCCGCAGTGGTCCCCCGGTCACGGTTGCTGGTTCGGTGGCGAGCCGGTGGGACACCTGGACCGACACCGGAGGGGACACCGCTCTGGTCGCGCGGGTCGGCAGCGGCGCCGCCCAGGAGTCGCTGCTGGTCTTCGGCACGGTCTCGCAGGCCCGGCTGGAGCAGCTCGCGGCGTCGCTGACGAGCTCGCGCGTCGCAGGCTGACCCGACCGGGCCGTCAGCGCGTGCTCAGGCCTCCTCGCCGATGGCGGCGTCGAGGCGACGGCGAGCGCCCTCCAGCCACTCCTGGCAGATCGCCGCCAGCCGTTCGCCGCGCTCCCACAGGGCCAGGCTCTCCTCGAGCGTCGTGCCTCCCGCCTCGAGGGCGCGGACGACCTCGATCAGCTCGGCCCGCGCCTCTTCGTAGCCCGGTCGCTCGTCCTCGTCCGGGGACTCCGGATCAGCCATGACTCTCCTCGACGTCGATCGCAGCGGCCTCGACCTTGGTGGTGGTGGCGGCAATCCTGCCGTCAGCCACGCGGATGCGCAGCGGCGCGCCGGCGGCCACCCCCTCGACCGACCTGACCACGGCCCCGTCAGCTGCCTGGACGACGGCGTACCCCCGCTCGAGGGTGGCCAGCGGCGAGAGTGCCTGTGCCCGCGCTCGCTGGTGGGCGATGTCGTCTCCCGCACGGGCGAGCTGGTGGGTCAGGCAGCGCCGGCCCCGGTCGCGCAGGTCCTCGACCTCGACCGAGCGCGCGCCGAGCAGGCTGCGCGGGTCGGCCAGCGCGGGCCGGGCGCGCAGGTCGGCCAGGGCTCGCGACTCACGCTCGACGAGCTGGCGCAGCAGGGTCCGCACGCGGTCGCGCGCCCAGGTCACGCCGGCGAGCTCCTCGGCCATGTCTGGCACCAGGTGCTTGGCCGCGTCGGTGGGGGTCGAGGCTCGAAGGTCGGCCACCAGGTCGAGGAGGGGGGTGTCGGGCTCGTGGCCGATCGCCGACACCACGGGCGTCCGGCAACCGGCGACGGCACGCACCAGCCCCTCGTCGCTGAACGGCAGCAGGTCCTCGACGGAGCCACCGCCCCGGGCCACCACGATCACGTCGACCCGGGGGTCGCGGTCGAGGCGCTCCACGGCGTCGATCACCTCGCTGGCGGCCCGGCTGCCCTGCATCGCGGCGTACGCCGTCTCGAAGGCGACCCCGGGCCAGCGGCGGCGCGCGTTGTCGACGACATCGCGCTCCGCGGCCGAGCCGGGCGCGGTCACCAGGCCGACGCACCGGGGCAGGAACGGCAGTCGCCGCTTGAGGTCGGGCGCGAAGAGGCCCTCGGCGGCGAGCAGCTGGCGGCGGCGCTCCAGCCGGGCCAGGAGCTCACCGAGGCCGACCATCCGGATCTCGCGGGCGACCAGGGAGAGGGAGCCACGGTTGGGGTAGTAGTCGGGCTTGGCGTGGATCACGACGCTTGCCCCCTCGACCAGGGGCGGGTTGAGGCTGTCGAAGAGCGTGCGCGCGCAGGTCACCGGGACCGAGATGTCGGCGGCCGAGTCGCGCATCGTCATGAACACCGTCCCGACGCCCGGGCGCCTGCTGACCTGGGTGATCTGCCCCTCCACCCAGATCGCGCCGAGCCGACCCACCCACTGCGAGATCGCCAGGGCGATCTGGCGCACCGCAGCGGGCGCCGACGGGGAGGTCTCCAGGGCCATGCGCACACGCTAGGGCAGGCCGCCGACTCTGCACGCCGGCTCGGGGATCGCCACCCCGCTCCGTAGACTCGGGCGCATGAGTGTGGAACTCGGCATGCCGAGCAGGGCCGTCCGGCTGGCTGCCCCCCGCGGCTACTGCGCCGGCGTCGACCGCGCGGTGATCACCGTCGAGAAGGCGCTCGACCTCTACGGCGCGCCGGTCTACGTGCGCAAGCAGATCGTGCACAACAAGCACGTCGTCTCGGACCTCGAGTCGCGCGGCGCGGTGTTCGTCGAGGAGCTCGGCGAGGTGCCCGAGGGTGCGACCGTCGTGTTCTCCGCCCACGGCGTCTCGCCGACCGTCCACGACGAGGCCAGGACCCGGGGGCTGAAGACGATCGACGCCACCTGCCCGCTGGTCACCAAGGTCCATCACGAGGCCAAGCGGTTCGCCGGCGACGACTACGACATCCTCCTGATCGGGCACGCCGGACACGAGGAGGTGGAGGGCACCTCCGGGGAGGCGCCCGACCACATCCAGCTCGTCCAGGGCCCCGACGACGTGCCGGGCATCGTCGTCCGCGACCCGGCCAAGGTCGCCTGGCTCTCCCAGACCACCCTGTCGGTCGACGAGACGCTCGAGACGGTCGAGGCCATCCGCCGCCGGTTCCCCGAGCTGCTCGACCCGCCCAGCGACGACATCTGCTACGCCACGCAGAACCGTCAGCTGGCCGTCAAGGAGATCGCGCACGACGCCGACCTCGTGATCGTCGTGGGCTCGGCCAACTCCTCCAACTCCGTTCGCCTGGCCGAGGTCGCCCTCGAGGCCGGCGCGAAGGCGGCGCACCGCGTCGACGACGCCGGCGAGATCGACGACGCCTGGCTCGCCGGGGTCGACCGGGTCAGCGTCACCTCGGGGGCCAGCGTCCCCGAGGCGCTGGTCGACGGCGTCCTGGGCTACCTCGCCGACCGGGGCTACCCCGACGCCCAGGCCGTGCACAGCGCCGAGGAGTCGCTCATCTTCGCGTTGCCTCCCGAGCTGCGACGAGACCTCCGCGCGGCGGGTCGCTGACCCGCACGTCGGCGACCCCGTCTCGGAAGGGCGGCCGCTCTCGGGCCGCGCCAGGGGCGCCCGCCGGCCGCGACCACACGACGTACCGGTAGAGCAGGAAGTTCGCAACCATGCTCAGGCCGAGCCCGGCCAGCTTCGCGACTGCCAACGACACCCCCGGCACCGCGTGCGCGGCGCTGATCGCGAGCGGCTGCGCCAGCCACATGGTGACGACGTTCGTCGCCAGGAAGCGCATCGCCTGCGCCCGTGTGGCGTGGGTGGCGCCGAAGGTGTGGCGTCCGTTCATCGCGAAGCTGAACGCCATGCCGAACGACGTCGACACCACGTTGGCGACCAAGATCCCGAGCGCCGGGCAGAGCATCGCGAAGAGCGCGACGTCGAGGGCGGTGTTGGCGACGCCGACCAGGGCGAAGCGGACGAACGTGCGGGGGAGTCGGGCCACGGCGGCGGTCATGTCCCACGTGTACGGCGGACTCCTGCGCGCCGGCTGCGCTGATGCTGTGCAGGGGCTGGGAGTCGAGGCCGTCCATCCCCTCGACCCTAGGATGAGCACGTGGCGAGGTACCTCGACGTCCATCCGGACAACCCGCAGCCGCGCGTGATCGCGCAGGTCGCCGACGCCGTGCGTGCCGACGGCCTGATCGCCTACCCCACCGACTCCGGCTACGCGCTCGGCGCGCGGATGGGCAACCGCGACGGCCGCGACCGCATTCTCGCGATCCGCGAGCTCGACGACCGGCACCACTTCACCCTGATGTGCTCGGACTTCGCGCAGCTCGGCCAGTTCGTGCAGATCTCCAACAGCGCCTTCCGGGCCATCCGGGCGGCGACCCCCGGCCCCTACACGTTCATCCTGCCGGCCACGGTCGAGGTGCCGCGTCGCCTGCTCCACCCCAAGAAGCGCACCGTCGGGGTCAGGATCCCCGACCATGCCGTGTGCCAGGCGCTGCTCACCGAGCTCGGGGAGCCGATGCTGTCCAGCTCGCTGATCCTCCCCGGCGAGTCCGAGCCCCGCGCCCAGGGCTGGGAGATCAAGGAGGAGCTCGACCACGCCGTCGACGTCGTGGTCGAGGCCGGCGAGACGATCGCCGAGCCGACGACGGTCGTCGACTGGTCGGAGGGCTTCCCCGAGGTGGTACGTCGAGGAGCCGGCGACCCGGGCAGGTTCGAGGAGTAGCGCCCGGTCAGTAGCGGTCGGCGCGCTTGCGCAGCACCAACGTCGCCAGGCAGGCGGCGTACCCCAGGAAGAGCGCGAGGCTGTGTCGGGCCAGCCCGGTGACCACGGCCTGCACCAGGCCGTCGTGGCGACCCGCGACGATCCCCGGACCGTTGAGCGCGACCAGCAGCATCGTGCCGAGCATGAGCAGCGGTGGCAGCACGCCCACGGTGAAGAAGTCGCGGGGACGCACGAGCATCGCGGCCGCGACGCAGACCAGCACGAAGCACACGTCGAAGAAGAGCCGAAGGTGACCGCCGAGCGTGATCTCCACCGTGGCGGCCGTCAGCGTCAGGGCAGCGGCGAGAGCGACCACCTCGCTCCCACGGCTGACGCCGTCCCATACGGGACGCACGGGCTCACGCGCGGCTCGCGTCGTCACGGGCTCACCGTATGCTCGCGCGGCTCGTCGCCGCCCGCGGCGCGCCGTGGCAGCGGGTGCACCGATCCGACGGCGCGCGCGGCGGTCTCGACGAGCGGTGCCTCGGGGAGCCGCTCGTCGGTGGCGTCGAGCTCCTCGAATCGTCGGGCCGCGACCAGCACGCGGGACTCCCACGAGCCGACCGTCTGGTTGTACGACGTGACCGCGGCGTCGAGGGACCGGCCCAGCTTGGCCAGATGGCCGCTCATGGTGCCGATCCGCTCGTGCAGGTCGCGGCCGACGCGGTGGATCTCCCGGGCCTGGTCGGCCAGCGCCTCGTGGCGCCACCCGTGGGCGACGGTGCGCAGCAGGGCGATCAGCGTGGTCGGGCTGGCCAGGACGACCCCGCGGTCGGCGGCGTACTCGATGAGCGACCCGTCGGCGTCGAGCGCGGCGGCGAGGAACGACTCGGCGGGCAGGAACAGGACCACGAACTCCGGTGACTCCGGCAGCGCGCGCCAGTACCGCCGCGAGCCCAGCATGTCGATGTGGCCGCGCAGCTGGCGCGCGTGTCGGGCCAGCTGCGCCTCCCGCTCGTCAAGGTCGTCGGTCGTGGTCGCGTCGAGGAACGCGTCGAGCGGCACCTTCGCGTCGACGACCACCGCTCGCCCACCGGCGAGTCGGACGACCAGGTCGGGCCGCAGCACCGCCGCGTCGTCGCGGAGATGCACCTGCTCGGAGAAGTCGCATCGGTCGACGAGGCCGGCGACCTCGACCGCCCGGCGCAGGTGGAGCTCACCCCAGCGTCCGCGCACCTGGGGTCGTCGCAGCGCCGTGGACAGGCTCTGCGTCTCGCGGCGCAGCGTGTCGGTGGTCATCCGCATGTCGAGGACCTGCTGGTGGAGCTGGCCCTGCCACGTGGCCCGCGCGTGCTCGAAGTCGTGCAGCTGGTCGCTGAGCCGGTCCAGACCCTGCATCACCTCGGCCTGGTCGACCATGCCTCGCCCGAGCGTGTCGGCGTACGCCGGTCGCGATCGGCTCCAGAGGACGCCGCCGAGGCCGCCCAGCGCAACGCCCAGCGCGAGCCCGGTGAGCAGGACGGCCAGGAGCGACATGGTGAACATGGCGTGACCCTCCCAGAGACCACCGACAACTCTGGATAGCGTGAACCCCATGAGTCCCAGGAGACCCGGCCGCAGTCGTCGGTGGGCCACCGCGCTCGGCGTCGTGACCACCTGCACGCTGCTCTCGGGGTGCTTCGGCTCCGGGGGCGGCGGGGGATCCGCGGAGCCGCCGCACCGTCATCACCACGCGCCGACGTCGGCCGACACGCCCTCCGACGGCTCGTCCGCGTCGACGACTCCCACCTCCCCGACCTCGCCCACCTCGACCGCGCCGGCCGCCTCCGTGCTGAGGTTCAGCCCGAGGTCCGACGGCAAGCACAACCGCGAGTGCCTCCAGCTCCACCCGGGCGACGACCCGGCGGAGTTCCTCTACTACCCGGTCCTGGTCAAGGCGACCGCCCCGGTCGTCGTCGACGCGGTCTCGACCGACCACTCCGACGGCGTCGTCGTGGCCGGCGCCTGGCTGGCGCCCGCGCCGCAGACGCCGGGCACCGGGACGCTTCCCGGCTGGCCGCCGCCCAAGATCTTCACCTCGAGCAGCAGTGTGCAGTGGAGCCAGCGGATGAGCGCCGCCGGCGTGACGCTGGACCCGACTGCCGGCTGGTACAACGTGTTCCTGCGCATCCAGGTCGACCCGACGCCAGGCGACTCGACCATGGACGGCGTCGTCCTCACCTACCACGACGGCTCCGGCAGCCACACGGACACCTGGGTCGACCACGTGACGTTCTCGATGTCCTGCTGACCCCCCTCGCCCCGCCGAAAGACGTCATCCTTTTGGGCGAGCCATCTGCGGCGTTGACCGTCTACCATATGCGCGTACGGCCGGGGGGTGCGGCCTACCGAGTGAGGCTTGTGCGATCGCCCTGACCCCGTGTCACACGCAGGCACGGGTGACCGGATCGCCGCCTGTGCATGGGAGAGCAGATGGCTACGTTCAAGATTCGCCGGGGGATGCCGGCAGGCCTGGTTGGTCTGCTGGCGATCGCGATGATCGGCCTGCCCGTCAGCGGGGCCGGCGCAGCGCAGGGAGGCAGCACCGGCAAGTCGTCCGGCAAGCTCTCGGCGCTCCAGTCCCGCATGTGGCGGCCCGACGGTACGGTCAACGTGGTTGCCACCCACGGCAAGAGCTTCTACATCGGCGGCGACTTCAAGAACGTCTGGAACTCCAGTCTCACCAAGAGCCAGCGCCGGGTCCGGATCGCGGCTCTCAGCAGCAAGACGGGCGCGCCGATCAAGGCCTTCCACCCGCACGCCAACGGTGAGGTGGACGCGATCGCGGTGTTCCACCGGGCGCTCTACATCGGTGGCGACTTCACCAAGGTCAACGGCAAGAGCCGCCACCATCTCGCGGTCCTCCGGCTGTCCACCGGCAAGCTGCTGCCGGTCAAGGGGCTGCGGCTCGACGGGCCCGTCTACTCGCTCCTGCACCTGCGCAACCGGCTCTACGTCGGCGGCGACTTCCGCTATGTCGGCAAGGTCCACCAGGCTCGCCTGTTCTCGGTGAACCCTTCAGGCCATCTGGCCGAGGGCTGGCCGGCGTCGCCCCGCGGTGCCAACGGCCCGGTGTTCTCCCTGGCTGCCGCTCCGGGTCACAAGGCGGTGCTCGTCGGAGGTCACTTCCACCAGCTGCTCAACAAGCCGAAGGTCAACCTCGGTGCGGTCAGCCTGCGCGGACGCCTGATGAAGTGGACGCCGCCGGCCGTGTGCCTGCGCGACTGCCCGGTCCGCGACCTCGTCGCCAGCCGCAAGCTGGTCTACGCCGGCATCGACGGGCCCGGCGGGCGCATCCGCGCCTACCGCTGGTCCACCGGGAGGACCGCGTGGGCCGACAAGACCGACGGCGACGTCGACGCCGTTGCGCTGGTCGGTGACACCGTGCTCATCGGTGGGCACTTCACCGAGGTCTCCGACCTGGCGCACAAGATGTTCGCCATCGTCGACTCCGCCACGGGCGCTGTGTCCGACCGGGTCGAGACGTCGTCCGGGACGACCTTCCCGGGGATCCTCGACATCCGGGTCTCGCACGGCGTCGCCCTGCTCGGCGGCGCGTTCGACGACGTAGCCGGACAAGGGCGGCTGGCGGCGGTCGCGCCGTAGCGCCGTAGCGGTGGTGTGCCCATCCCGCGCCATCGCGCG
>NZ_DATAVI010000058.1:0-56640 GCF_036267815.1 Nocardioides sp.
CGAGCAGGACGAGGATAGGCGTGATCAGCGCAGCTTCCACCGCTACGGCCCCGCGTTCGTCACGACGACGACGAAGCAACCGCCTCATGGCACGGGCCACCGGCTTCTCCCATCAGACTCTGTTGAGTCCGGTGCTCCCCCGAAACACCGATCCTCGGGCGAAAGCGTAGGTGGGTGGAGATGCCCCCCGTGGCGGAATGAGGAATTTTTGTCGAACGCCCGAAACCGCGAATTTCGGCTGGTCCAGACCAGTCTTTCCGCCTCCGCCGAGCCTCAGACCTTGGGCGGGTCGATCTCCTGCTGGCTGAGCTCCTCGACGTTGACGTCCTTGAAGGTCAGCACCTTCACGTTCTTGGCGAACCGGGCGGGGCGGTACATGTCCCACACCCATGCGTCGCTCATCGAGACCTCGAAGAAGACGTCACCCGACTCGGTGCGCGCCTTCACGTCGACCTGGTTGCACAGGTAGAAGCGGCGGTCGGTCTCCACGACGTACTTGAAGATGCCGACGACGTCGCGGTACTCCCGGTAGAGGGTCAGCTCCATCTCGGTCTCGTACTTCTCGAGATCCTCCGCGCTCATGCCGACTCTCCTCGCTCCCCTGGCGCCACTGCGCTGCCGACACTAGTGGTCTCGACCAGCTCGGCGAGGGAGGGACTCGGCTCCTCGACGGTCGGGTCCGACAGGTCGACCTCGAGACCCGCCGCCCGGCGCACGTTGACGAACCTCGTCCGGTGCTGAGGACACGGGCCGTGCTCGACGAGCGCGGCGTTGTGGACCTCGGTGACGTAGCCCTTGTGCGTCTTGAAGTCGTACGCCGGGTGCTCGCCGTCGAGGTCGACCATGATCCGGTCGCGGGTGACCTTGGCCAACACGGAGGCGGCGCTGATGCAGGCCGCGACCCGGTCGCCCTTCCACATCGCCAGGCCCGGGACACCGAGCCCGTCGACCGGGAACCCGTCGGTCAGGACGTACTCCGGCGGGACGCTCAGGAGGGCGACAGCGCGGCGCAGAGCCTCGACGTTCGCGACGTGCATGCCGAGCCGGTCGCACTCGTCGGACTCGATCGCGACCACGGCCCAGGCCACCGCCTTGCGCACGATCTGCGCATAGCAGCGCTCGCGGGCCTTCTCGGTGAGGAGCTTGGAGTCGGCCAGCCCCGCGATCTCGCCGGACTTGCCCGGCCTGAGGATCGCCGCTCCGGCGACGAGGGGACCGGCGCACGCTCCGCGCCCGGCCTCATCGACGCCGGCGATCACTCCCATCCCGGCTCTGCGCAGGGCGCGCTCGTAGCCGTACAGCCCGGCGTCACGCCGGACGGTCGCTCCGAGGGGCAGACGCGTCACTGTCCGACGGTGCCGGAGTTGTTCGTGGCGGTGGGAGCGGGGACGCCGGCGAAGTCGGCCGGCCGATGCAGGATGTGGAACCGGCTGTGGGGCCACAGCAGCACGAACACCTTCCCGACGACGTCGTCGACCGGGATGTAGGGATCTGCCGTGCAGTCGGTCGATCTGGCCGGGCCCTGGCACAGATGCATCGTGGAGTCGTCAGAGTTGTCGCGGTTGTCACCCATCACGAACACCGTGTCCTTGGGCACCGGACCCGCGGTCCAGTCGCAGGTCGTCGTCATCGGCCCGTTACACGGCATCCCGGGCGTGTGC
This sequence comes from Nocardioides sp., assembly GCF_036267815.1. Lineage (GTDB taxonomy): Bacteria > Actinomycetota > Actinomycetes > Propionibacteriales > Nocardioidaceae > Nocardioides. The sequence continues at coordinate 1,662 of NZ_DATAVI010000058.1, forward strand.
TTGATGTAGGAGTCCTCGTCGAGCGGATGCCCGTTGACGAGGACCCGGCCCTTCTTGTCGCAGCAGTGGATGGTGTCGCCGGCGACGCCGATGACGCGCTTCACGAGATGGCCGCCCGAGGGGTAGAGGCCGATCTTGGCCATCAGCTTCCCAAGGGGGTTGGTGGGCCCGGCGTCCTCGGCCTCGCTCAGCCAGCCACCGGGGTCCTTGAAGACGATGACGTCGCCGCGCTGCGGCGTACCCCCGAACCAGTACGACGTCTTCTCCACCAGGATCCGGTCGTTCTTGACCAGACCGGGCTCCATCGACTCCGACGGGATGTAGAAGGCCTGCACGAAGAACGCCTTGATCACGATCGCCAGCACGATCGCGATCGTGAGCAGCAGGATCGTCTCCTGCCACAGCGGCAGGTGCTTCTTGGTCTTGGGCACCGAGGGCTCCGGATCGTTGCGTTCCACGGAGATGGCGGAGCGGTCGTCGGTCACGTCACGGAGCCTAGCCAGTGGGTGTTACCTGCTACGGCCGGTCGCTGCCCTCAGGCCTCCCGGCGCTCCTTGATCTTGGCGGCCTTCCCACGCAGGTTGCGCAGGTAGTACAGCTTCGCGCGGCGGACGTCACCGCGGGTGACGATCTCGATCTCCGCGAAGATCGGCGAGTGGAGCGGGAAGGTGCGCTCGACACCCACGCCGAAGGAGACCTTGCGAACGGTGAAGGTGCGGCCGATGCCGGAGCCCTGGAGCCTGATCACGACGCCCTGAAAGATCTGCACGCGGGATCGGGTGCCCTCGGTGACCTTCACGTGGACCTTGACGGTGTCGCCGGCGCGGAACTCCGGGAGGTCGTCACGCTTGGCGGCGTTGCCGAGGCCGGCGACAGCGCCGATGTTGTTGACGGTCATGTCTCTCCTCACGAGTGCCACAGGTCAGCCGTGGTGGGAAAAGGTGTGGAGTTGGCGGCCTGCCCAGGTGGCCGGCGGCACCACGCTCCCCCTGTGGCAGGAGGTGGTGCGGAGCTCTGCGCAGAGGTGTCAGGAACTCCCTGTTTGGCCGGACGGACCAAGGGGTGAGTCTGCCAGACCCGACCGGGCCCGAGGAAATCCACGGTCGCCGAGGCCTCCACCGGCTCGACCAGCGGTGAGGGGCCGGCTCGGTGGTCGCCGGGAACAAACTGGCCTACAAACGACGCCTCGAGGCGCCACTGCGAGTCGTTTGTAAGCCAGTTTGTGTGAAAACGGCCGCGCAGCCCGCGACCGACGGAGGGCGGGTGGGTCAGCCCGACCGACGGGGCGCGGGCTTGGTCAGGACGACGGCGCCGGGGGAGCCCGGGGCCGGGCCTCGGAGGCGATACCCGGCCTTCTTGTACATCCGCAGGTTGTCGACGCTCTTCGCGCCCGTCCACAGCACGTACGTCGTGACCTCGGCGGGAGCGGCGTCCTCGACGACCCGCAGGAGGTGGCGGCCCAGGCCCCGGCCCTGGAGGTCGGGGGCCACCATCACCCGGCCGACGTCCCACGTCGTGCCGTCGTCACCGTCACCCTCGCCGGCGCCCCCGCCGACGCCGTCCCCGGCGACGCGGCCACGGGCCGAGCCGACGATCCGGCCGCCGGCGACCGCCACGAACGTCGTCCAGTCGTCGAGCCCGCGGACCGCCTCCTCGAAGGACTCCTCGAGCGCGGGGACGTGCACACCCGGGTTGGCCCACAGCTCCTGCAGCCAGCACGCCCTGGTCAGGGTGAAGAGCTCGCCGGCGTCGGCGCGGGCCGCGAGCCGGACCTCGAGGTCGAGACCACCGAGGCCCACCCTCGCGGCGCGGTGGGCGAGGTCGGGGCGGCGGGCGACCGTACGGCGGACCGACTCGGCGTGGCGCCAGGTCGCGATCGCCCCGTGGTCGCCGGACAGGAGCACTCCGGGGACCTGACGCCCGCGCCACGCGGCCGGCTTGGTGTAGACGGGGTACTCCAGGAGCCCCTCCTCGTGGGACTCCTCGACCAGCGAGTCGGGGTTGCCGACGAAGCCGGGCAGCAGGCGGACGACGGCCTCGATGAACGCGGCGGCCGCGGCCTCTCCGCCGTTCAGCACGAAGTCGCCGAGCGAGAGCTCGCGGACGTCGTAGGCCGCGGCGGCCTCTTCGACGACGCGCTGGTCGATGCCTTCGTAGCGCCCGCAGGCGACCACGAGGTGTGCCGTCTCGGCCAGCTCGCGGGCGACCGCCTGGGTGAACGGCGTCCCGCTCGGCGTGGGCACGACGAGGGTCGGCCGGTGAGCTGGGGCCGGGCTATCCGCGACCAGAGAGTCGAGCGCCTCGCCCCAGGGCTCCGGCTTCATCACCATGCCGGCACCCCCGCCGTAGGGCGTGTCGTCGACCGTGCGGTGGCGGTCGTGGGTGAAGGCGCGCAGGTCGTGTACCCGGACGTCGAGCAGGCCCGAGTCTCGCGCCCGACCCGTCAGCGAGACGTCGAGCACGTCGAGGTAGGCCGGGAAGATCGTGACGACGTCGATCCTCATGCCGGCCTCACGCCTCGTCCTCGGGGAAGGGCGTCACCAGACCCGGCCGATCGGCCACCACGACCCGGCCACCCGCGAGGTCGACCTCCGGCACCAGCGCGGACACGAACGGCACCAGCGCCTCCCGACCGTCCGGGGTGTGGATCTGGAGGAGGTCCTGTGCGCCGTGCACCACGGCCGAGACCTCGCCCAGGCCGTGGCCGTCGAGGTCGACGGCGAGGAGCCCGATCAGCTGGTGGTCGTAGAACTCGTCGGGCTCGTCGGGAGACTCCCCGGCCGGCACGCTCGCGTACAGGAGCAGCCCTCGGGCCGCCTCGGCCGTCGTCCGGTCGGGGAGCTCCTCGAAGCGGACCAGCAGCGTGGACTGGTGCCACCGGGTGGAGGCCACGGTCAGCGCGGTCCACGGCGCCGTTGTGCCGTGGGGCCGCTCGGCACGGACACTCGCGCCCGTGCCGAAGCGGCGTTCGGGCTCGTCGGTGCGCAGCTCGACGGTGACCTCACCGCGCAGGCCGTGTGGCTTGCCGACGCGCCCGATCACGACCTCGATCGTCTCCGGACCCTCCACGGCGTCAGGCTCGAGGAGTGGCGCTCATCGTTCCCGGTCGACGTCGACGAAGTCGATCCGGGAGCCTTCCCTGCCCGCCAGGGCCGCGATCACCGTACGGAACGCCGTGGCGGTGCGGCCACTGCGGCCGATCACCTTGCCGAGGTCGTCGGGGTGGACCCGGACTTCGAGCAGCGGCCCGCGTCGGGTCTGCTTGTCGCGCACGACGACGTCGTCCGGATGGTCGACGACCCCGCGCACGAGGTGCTCCAGCGCGTCGGCGAGCACGATCAGCCCTCGTCGCTCTTGGCGTCGGCGTCGACTTCCGCGGTCTCGGCGGTCTCAGCGACGTCCGCGGCACCCTGCGGAGTCTCGTCGGCCGGAACCGGCACGGCCTCCTCGGCGACCGGCGCCTCGGCGGCGGCCTCCTCGACAGCAGGGGCCTCGACAGCGGCAGGCTCCTCGACAGCCGGGGCCTCGACAGCAGGCTCCTCGGCCTTGGCCTCGGCGGCCTTCTCGGCCGGCTTCTCGGCGGCCTTCTTGGCGGTCCGCTTGGTCACGGCCTCGCCCCTCGGCTCGCCGGCGGAGTCCTTGAGCGCCTCGTTGAAGATCTCGAGCTTGTCACGCTTGGGCTCGGCCACCCGGAGCGTGCCCTCGGTGTTCTTGTAGCCCTTGAACCTCTGCCAGTCACCGGTGATCTTGAGGATCTGGGCGACGGCCTCGGACGGCTGAGCGCCGACGCCGAGCCAGTACTGGGCCCGCTCGGACTCGACCCGGATGAAGGACGGCTCCTCCTTCGGGTGGTACAGCCCGATCTCCTCGAGGACCCTGCCGTCACGCTTCTTGCGGGAGTCGACGACGACGATGCGGTAGTGCGGCGCACGGACCTTGCCCATGCGCTTCAAGCGGATCTTGACGGCCACGGTTGTGGTGTCTCCTCGAACGTTGTGTGTGGTGAGGACCGGCGCCGCCTGTGGGGTCACGTGGCACCCGCCTCGATGGGCTGCACGGGTCGCGGTTGAGAGGGACCGGACCGGGCAGACTCAGCCTCGGATTGTGCCAGACCACCTCGGATCGGCAGAAATCGTGCAGGCTGCTGCCCGTGAGCATGCCGTACGCCGCCCAGAGGCGCCGCCCTCGGGCCTGGTGGTTCGTGCTCGGCGGCGGTCTGATGCTCGCCGCGCTGATCGTCTTCGCGGTGACGGTCGCGTCGTTCGTGCACGAGCTCGCCCACACCGACGCCAGGTTCGCTGCCGAGGGGACCCATCAGGTCGTGCTCCCGGCACACGACGAGCGGGGGCTGTTCGTCGACGACCTCGGCCCCCTGGGCAACCCCTGCACCGCACGGGACGACCGCGGCGGGCGCGTCGCGATGCGGCTGACCGACGACGGCGACGACGTCAACGGCTGGGTGCTGGTGGCGCGGTTCGACACCGGCGACGGTCACCTCACCTTCTCCTGCGACGGCGGCGGCGACGGCGGCGGTGGAGGTGGTCGGGACGTGCGGATCGCCGCGGCCCCCGACGGCAGCGACCTGGCGCGGCTCGGGCTGCTCGGCGCCGTGGTCCCGGGCCTGCTGGGGTTCGCCGGCTTCGTCGTCGTCCTGGTGACCGGGATCCTCTGGGTCAGTCGGCGCCGACCCCCGCCGCCTCCGCCGTACGTGCCTCCCGGGCCGCCGTACACCCCTCCCGGCACGCCGCCGGCGGGAGCATGAGCCCAGCTCCGAACGCCCCCTGACGCGGGGCGTCGTCCGATGTGCGTGCTGTCACGCCCGGGCCAGCACCGCCGTGCCGTCGATGTCGTCGTCGATCTCCACCGAGGCGGAGAGCCCGGCATCCCGCAGCAGCGCGGCCGACTGCTCGGCCTGACCTCGTCCGGTCTCGAGCACCACGCGGCCGCCCGGGCGCAGCCACTCCCGGGCGTCCTCGGCGACCCGGCGCTGGATGTCGAGGCCATCGGCTCCCCCGTCGAGGGCGACGTGGTGCTCGTGCTCGCGTGCCTCGCGCGGCATGGTCGCGATGGCGGCGGTCGGGACGTACGGCGCGTTCACGACCAGCAGGTCGACGCGTCCTCGCAGGTCGTCGGGGAGCGCGTCGTAGAGGTCACCCTGATGCACCCGCTCGGGTGTCAGGTTGCGCCGCGCGCAGGCCACGGCGGCGGGATCGGAGTCGGCCGCATGCACCTCGGCGGAGGGCCAGCGTGCGGCCAGAGCCGCTCCGAGCGCGGCCGTGCCGCAGCACAGGTCGACGACGACGTCGGCGGGCTCGCGGACGGCGATCTCGACCACGATGGTGCTGCGCAGCCGCGGCACGAACACTCCGCGCTCGACCGCGATCCGCTGCCCCGCGAAGTCGGCCCAGCCCACGATCAGCTCCAGCGGCTCGCCCGCCATCCGGCGAGCGGTCCATGCCATCACCTCGGCCGGCGAGGTGGCCTCCTCCAGGATCAGCCGCGCCTCCTCCTCGGCGAAGACGCAGCCGGCCGAGCGCAGGGCCGCCACGAGCTGCGCCTCGTTCACACGACCTGCCCGCGCAGCACCACCGCGGTCGGCTCGCGCAGCACCGACAGGTCGGCGCGCGGGTCTCGGGGGTAGACGACGAAGTCGGCCGGGGCGCCCTCGTCGAGCCCGGCGTTCCACCCCAGCCAGGCCCGGGCGCGCCAGCTCGCCGCGCCCAGTGCGTACTCCGCGGGCATGCCGTACGACGCCAGCTCGGCGACCTCGTCGGCGATGATCCCGTGCGGCAGGACGCCGCCCGCATCGGTGCCGGCGAAGATCGCCACCCCGGCCTCGTAGGCGGCCATCACCGTCTCGCGACGCCTGGCGTACAGGTCGAGCATGTGCTCGGCGTAGGCGGGGAAGCGCTCTGCGCCCTGCTCGGCGTACGTCGGGAAGCTGCGCAGCTGGTAGGCCGTGGGGACGAGCGCGGTGCCACGCGCCGCCATCGTCTCGACCAGGTCGGTGGTCAGGCCGGTGCCGTGCTCGATGCAGTCGATGCCGGCCTCGACCAGGCCGGGCAGCACCGCCTCGCCGAAGCAGTGGGCGGTCACCCTGGCGCCGTGCTCGTGGGCCGCGGCGATGGCCGACGCGAAGGCGTCGGCGGGGAACGACGGCGCGAGGTCGCCGTCGTCGCGGGAGATCCAGTCCCCCACGAGCTTGACCCAGCCGTCGCCCGCCTCCGCCTCCTGCGCGGCGTACTCCGCGAGCTGGTCGGGCTCGATCTCGTGGGCGAAGTTGCGGATGTAGCGACGCGTGCGGGCCAGGTGGCGTCCGCACCGGATGAGACGCGGCAGGTCGGCCCGGTCGTGGACCCATCGGGTGTCGGCCGGGGAGCCGCAGTCGCGCAGCAGGAGCGAGCCGGAGTCCCGGTCGGCGAGGGCCTGGCGCTCGGTCGTCGCGTCGTCGACGGCGCCGTGCTGGTCCAGCCCGATGTGGCAGTGGGCGTCGACGAGGCCGGGCACGATCCAACCCTGCGCGGCGGTCTCGGCGCCGGCCACGGGCTCGAGCGAGACGACCCCGTCGCCGACATAGAGGTCGCGCGGCTCGGCGTCGGGCAGGACCGGTCCGCGGAAGCGCAGGGTCGCCATGCCGCGACGCTATCGCGGCCAGGATCCGGTCAGGTGAACCCGGCTAGGGTTCCGGGTCGTGAGCACGACGGGGACCTCCACGCTGCGCCGGCACCGGGGCAATGCCCTCCAGTTCGGCCGGTTCGCGCTCGTCGGCGGCACCGGCGTCGTGGTCAACCTGGTGGTGCTGATCGCCGTCAAGCGGCTCGGACCCGGCCCCGAGGACGCGATCGCCGCGCTGCCGCCGACGGCGTTCCACATCCGGTGGTACCACGTGTACTCCACGGCCGCGTTCCTGGTCGCGAACCTCTGGAACTTCCAGCTCAACCGGTCGTGGACCTTCCGGAGTGCGCGGCACTCCAGGTGGTGGCGGGAGTACTGGCCGTTCCTCGCCGTCGGCATGCTGGGGCAGGCCGTCGGGCTGGTCCTCCTCACGCTGCTGATGCATCGCGGCTCGCCGCTCTCGCTGCCGACCGGCGTCCTCGACGACTCCTCGGGACTGCGCACGCGGCTCTACTGGGCGCAGCTGATCGTGATCACGGTGGTGACGCCCCTGTCGTTCGTCCTGAACAAGCTGTGGACGTTCGCCGCGGTCCGCACCCACCACCTGGACGCCGTACCCGCGCACCCCGCGGCCGGCAAGGAGCTGGAGCACCTCGGGGTCGACGAGGGCGACGCCCGCTGAGCTGGCCGCCCCGCCCTTCTCCGCCTGTCGGACGCTTCAGCACACCGACGGCGAGCAGTGCGCGGGGAAGCGGCCGGATAATTCGCCGTCGCGACACTAGGCTGCGCTGGTGCCCGGACATTCCCTGGCCCAGCTGCGCGGCTCGAACCTCCGCGCTATCACGGCCCTGCTCGGCTCCGCGGGTCCGCAGAGCCGGGCCGACCTCGCCCGAGGCTCCGGCCTGTCCCGGACGACGGTCTCCAGCCTGGTCAGCGAGCTGCTCGACAACGGCCTGGTCGTCGAGACCGAGGACCGCGGCACGCCGTACAAGGGCGGGAGCGGGCGACCTCCGCTGCTCGTCGCCCTGGCCCTGCGCCCCGGTGGCGTGGCCGGCGTCGACATCGGCCACCGACACATCCGAGTGGCAGTATCGGACCGCAGCGCGAGGATCCTGGCCGAGGTCGAGACGCAGACCGACGCCGATCCTCATGGCAACGCGACCCTGGACATCGCCGCCGACCTCGTCGAGCGTGCCCGCACCGAGGCTGGGCTGCCGCTCTCCGAGCTGCTGATGGTCGGGTTGTGCGTCCCGGCTCCGATCGACCGGCGCTCCGCGCGTGTCGACCAGTCGGTCCTGCCGGGATGGCACGAGCTGGCGCCGGCCGAGGAGCTCTCGCGCCGGGTCGGGCTCCCGGTCGTGGTCGACAACGACGCCAACCTCGGGGCCATCGCCGAGCACCAGCACGGCGCCGGACGCGGCACCGCCGACCTGCTCTACGTCAAGCTCGCCAGCGGCGTGGGCGCGGGCCTCGTGCTCGGCGGGCGACTGCACCGCGGCAGTACCGGCCTGGCCGGGGAGATCGGCCATGTGCTGGCCCGCGAGGACGGTGACCTGTGCCGGTGCGGCAGCCGCGGCTGCCTGGAGACCGAGGTCTCGACGCGGCACCTGCTCGCCCTGCTACGGCCCAAGCTCGGCGCGGCGCTCGACCTGCTCGGGCTGCTGGCCCTCGATGCCGACGGCGACCCCACGGTACGCAGCGTGCTCACCGGCGCGGGCCACACCGCGGGCCGCGTGCTCGCCGGAGTCTGCACGACGTTGAACCCCGCGCGGATCGTGGTCGGCGGGTCTCTGGGCGCGTCGCCCAGCCTGGTCGCGGCGATCCGCGTCGGCGTCGACCGCTATGCCCACCCCGAGGCCGCGGCGTCCTGCGAGGTCGTGTCCGGCAGGTTCGGCGGCCGGGCAGAGCTGATGGGGTCGCTGGCCCTGGCGATCAGCCGCGCGGGAGAGCTCGCCTGATCGCCCAGGCCGGACCCAAGAACGCCGAGTCGTCCTATGACGACTCGGCGTCATTTTCTTGCACTTTTGCGACGACTCGGCGTTCTTGAGTCCCACCTCGGCGATCAGGCAGCGGCGCGGAGGGCGACACACGCCCAGGTGCGCCACGGGCGCCAGGCCCGGGCGATCTCCGCAAGGTCCTCGGGGGTGACCTGCTCGCGGCCCAGCCGCGCAGCCGTGGCGGCGAGGACGCGCGGCTCGGTCCGCGGCAGGACGTCGGTGTGCCCGAGCGCGCGGACCGTGACCAGCTCGGAGTAGAACGGGCCGATGCCTTCGAACGTCCGCAGTCGCGTGGCCGCCAGGTCGACCTCGAGGATCCGCAGCGACTCCGTGTCGAGGTCGCCCGCTCGGGCGGCCTCCGCGATCGCGTGCATCCGGCGCAGCTTGACCGACGGCAGGCCCGGCACCTCCCGCACCTCGAGCAGCTGCGCCGGCGTCGGCAGCACCGCCACGGACTCCCCCGCGACGTCGAGCACGCGACCGTGTGCCCGGGCGAGGCGCTCGCGGACCAGCCGCATCTGCGCCGCCGGACGTCGCGCCGAGAGCACCGCCCACACCAGCGCCTCGTAGGCCGAGGCGAACAGCGGCGGCCGCAGGCCGGGAAGCGCGGCGTATGCCGAGCGCAGGACGGGGTCGCGGTCGACCATCCGGTCGTAGCCGGTGGCGTCCTCGTCCAGCGACAGGATCCGCGCGGCCTGAGCAGCGGCGGCGCCGGGATCGACGTCGCCGGTCACCTCGAAGGACACCACGTCGGGGGCCGGTTGCGTCACGGCGACGCCGGCCTGCTCGGCGTACCCGTCGAGCACGAAGCCCAGGCGCATGACCGCACCCGTGCTCGGCACCGTGGACCCGAAGCCGAAGCCCACGGACTGGCGGAGGTCGAAGCGGCCACGCACGGGCCACACGACCGTGTCGGGGCGGAGGGTGCCGGCTGGTCTGGGGAGGGCCGTCATGGGCGCGACGCTAGGGGCAATTGCGGACAGGATCGGTCCGCTACTCCCCCAGCCGGTCGAGCAGCCAGGTGGGACCGACCGTCCCGCCCGCCTTGGCGACCCGGGCGGCAAGCAGCCGGTCCGCCGTCACCACCGTCACCACCTGGCCCGCGTCGGCCGCCTTGTGCGCCTGCCGGACGACCTCGCTGTCGCCGTCCTGCGGTGCGTGGACGACGGTGACGTGTCCGTCCCGGCCGGGCCTGACGCCGGCCTTGGCCTGGCCCTCCAGCACCAGGACGACGTCCCCCTCGACGTCGGCGGTGACCAGCTGCTCGTGGAGCCGCCGCGCCGCGCCCGCGCGGTCCTTCCACCACCCGTCGGCCCGCGCCCCGACGACGTTGGCGCCGTCGACCACGAGCAGCCGGGCCCCCTTCGCACGCGACGTCATGGCCGCTATGTCAGGTACTTCGAGAAGTCGCCCGGCAGCTCGAGGGCCGCGGCGGCCTTCTCGTAGTCGACGGGGTCGCCATCGGGGTTGCCGAACGGGTTGGCCGGAGCCGCATCGCCCTTGTCCTCCGCGGCCTTGGCAGCGGCGGCGGCCTTGGCGGGGTTGCCACTGACGCGGCGTCCCTTGGCGGGCTTGTTCTTCGCAGCCTGCTTGGCGCGGCCGCGCCTGCCGCCCCCGGCCATGCCCGGCATCCCCGGCACCCCGGGCATGCCGCCCTTGGCGAAGGACTGCATCATCTTGCGAGCCTCGAAGAACCGGTCGACGAGGCTGTTGACGTCGGAGACCTGGCGTCCGGACCCACGGGCGATCCGGGCACGACGGGAGCCGTCGATCATCTTCGGGTTGGCCCGCTCGGCGGGGGTCATCGACTGGATGACCGCCTGGATCCGGTCGACCTCGCGCTCGTCGAAGCTCTCGATCTGGTCGCGGAACTGACCCATGCCCGGCAGCATCCCCATGATCTTCGACATGGAACCGAGCTTGCGGACCTGCTGCATCTGCTCCAGGAAGTCCTCGAGGGTGAAGTCGCCGCCGGAGGTCAGCTTCTCCGCCGCCTTGAGCGCCTGCTCCTGGTCGAAGGTCTTCTCGGCCTGCTCGATCAGGGTCATCACGTCGCCCATGTCGAGGATCCGCGAGGCCATCCGGTCGGGGTGGAAGACGTCGAAGTCGGTGAGCTTCTCACCGGCGGAGGCGAACATCACCGGCTTGCCGGTCACGCTGCGGATCGAGAGCGCGGCGCCGCCCCGGGCGTCGCCGTCGAGCTTGGTGAGCACCACGCCGTCGTAGCCGACGCCCTCGAGGAAGGCCTGGGCGGTGCCGACGGCGTCCTGACCGATCATCGCGTCGACGACGAAGAGGATCTCGTCGGGCTGGACGGCGTCTCTGATGTCGGCGGCCTGCCGCATCATCTCGGCGTCGACGCCGAGCCGGCCGGCCGTGTCGACGATGACCACGTCGTAGAGCTTGCGGCGGGCCTCCTCGATGGAGTCGCGCGCCACGCGCACCGGATCGCCGACGCCGTTGCCGGGCTCGGGTGCGAAGACCGGGACCCCCGCGCGCTCGCCGTTGACCTGGAGCTGGTTGACGGCATTGGGACGCTGGAGGTCGGCGGCGACCAGCATCGGCTGTTTGCCCTCCGACTTGAGCCAGAGCGCCAGCTTGGCGGCCAGCGTCGTCTTGCCCGCGCCCTGGAGCCCGGCCAGCATGATCACCGTCGGCGGGTTCTTGGCGTAGCGCAACCGCCGCGTCTCTCCGCCGAGGATCGCCACGAGCTCCTCGTCGACGATCTTGACGACCTGCTGGGCGGGGTTCAGCGCCTGGCTGACCTCCTCGCCGCGGGCACGCTCCTTGACGGCGTCGACGAACTCGCGGACGACGGGCAGCGCGACGTCGGCCTCCAGCAGGGCGATCCGGATCTCGCGCGCGGTCGCGTCGATGTCGGCCTCGGAGAGGCGGCCCTTGCCGCGGAGGTTCTTGAAGGTCTCGGCAAGCCGGTCGGAGAGCGTGGCGAACAAGTCGGTCCTCTGGTCGTGATGGGCTTCCAGCCTAACCGGGCCGCCCCCGTCGCTCCGACTCCTCGCCGACGTCCGCGGTCAGCGCTGCGCGGACGGCGTGGACCGCCTCGGCAGCACGAATCTCGCCCAGGGCGCCGGCGGAGGCCTCCTGGACGTAGAACACGTCGACGGCCTGCGGGCCGAGGGTGTCGACATGCGCGGACCGGACGCTGAGGTCGAGGTTCGCGAGGGCGCGACACACGAGGTGGACCACGCCCGGTCGGTCCACGGCCCGCACCTCCATCACGGTGGCCCTCGTCGATGCCTCCGGGTGGACGACGACCGACGGCGCGATCGACCCGGCGGTGGGTCGCAGGCGCCCTGCGGGGTCGACGCGGCCGGCGACGATGGCGTCGAACCGCTGCCGCAGCACCCGCTCGTCGAGGTCCTGATCGGCGACCTCCCAGACCGACACGCCGACCGCGCCCGCAGACCACGCCCGGGCCGATCGCACGGAGACCCGCTGAAGCGCGAACAGCCCGGCGGCGTCGGCGAGCAGCCCGACGCGGTCGGGTGCCTGGACCGTCACCCGTGAGCCGCCCTCGGCGGGCTCGACACCGATGGAGATGCCGCCGCGAGACCCACGCGTCGCGACCGGTCCGCGGGGCCGCTCCTCGGGCCGAGCTCCTGCCTCGCCCTGGGCCGCTGCCGCCCCCTCCACGACGTCACGCACCAGGGCGGCGCGCCACGCGGTCCACGCCTGTGGAGCCGTAGCCCTGGCGTCAGCCTCCGTGAGCGCCGCCAGCAGTGCCAGCGCCTCGGGAGACCCGACCCGCTCGACGACGTACGCCGCCGTGGCGGGGTCCTGGGGGTCCCGGGTGGTCGCGATCTGGGCCACCAGCAGGTGGCGGCGTACGAGCAGGCCCACCAGGTCGGCGTCGGGGACGGCGAAGCCCATCCGGCCGGCGACCGCCCGCGCCAGCGGCTCGCCCGCCACGCTGTGCTCGGTCAGACCGCCCTTGCCGATGTCGTGCAGCAGAGCAGCCACGACCAGCACGTCGGGGCGTGCGACCCGCCGGATCAGGCGGCCCGCCTCGATGCACGTCTCGACGACGTGCCGGTCGACGGTGAACCGGTGGATCTGCGAGGCGTGCGGCAGCAGCCGGATCCGCTCCCACTCGGGCAGGAACGCCGCCAGCGCCCCCGTCTCCTCGAGCGTCTCCCACACCGGAAGCAGGCCGGGTCCCGCGGCGAGCAGCCGGACCAGGGCCTGCCGAGCCGAATCCGGCCACGGCTCGGGCAGCGCCGCCGACTCGGTCAGGAGCCGGGCCACGGTCGACGGCGCCAGCTCGAGGTCCCGGCGGGCGGCCTCGGCCGCCGCCCGGAGCAAGAGGGTGGGGTCGGACGCCGGACGCGCGTCGAGCGTCAGCACGACCTCCGCGCCCGACCGCGCGATCCCCGGTGACACGACCTCGAGCTCCGGTCGGCGTACCCCGTGTGCCGAGGCGCTACGGCGCTCGAGCACGCCGTCGACGCGACGCCAGGTGAGCCGCGAGAGGTGGGTGATCCGGCGTCCCAGCCCGCGCACGTGTCGCTGCGCCGCCGCCGCGTCCGCCGCTCCGAGCGCCGTGGCCAGGTCCTCCCAGAGCTCGGGGGCCACCCGGTCGGTGGCCCGGCCGGCGAGGTCGTGGAGGGCGTCTCGAACCTCCAGCAGGGCGAGCCGCGAGCGCTCGAGGTCGACGTGGGGCACGTCGACGAGCCATGTCGAGACCAGGGCGGTCAGGACGGTCGCGTCGCGGAGCCCGCCCTCGGCCTCCTTCAGGTCCGGCACCGCCTGGTGGGCGAGCTCTCCGACCACCTCGTGACGTCTGCTCACCAGCGCCTTCAGGGCCGGCAGCCGGTCGCGCGCCGTACGCCGCCACCGCGCCAGCACCTCCGAGCGCACCCGACGCGTCAGCTCCTCGTCGCCGGCGACATGCCGGATGTCGAGCAGACCCAGCGCGACCCGGAGGTCGGCACCGGCCTGCTCGAGCATCTCTTGCGCGGTGCGCACGGAGTGGTCGAGCAGCGCCCCGGCGTCCCAGATCGGGTACCAGATCCGCTGGGCGACCTCACCCGGATCGACGTCCGCGTCGTAGACGAGGACGACGTCGAGGTCGGAGTACGGCGCGAGCTCGCCGCGGCCATACCCGCCCACCGCGACGAGCGCGCACCCCGCGCGTGGTGCCGCCGACGCGTCGTAGGCCCCCCGGCACAACGCGTCGGCGGCCTCCGTGCGGGCTGCGCGGCTCACCCGTCTCCCCGCGACACCCGGCTAGAGCGCAGCGGCGTCGCGGTCGCCGGTGCGCACCCGGACGATGGTCTCGACGGGAGTCACCCAGACCTTCCCGTCACCGATCCGCCCGGTCTGCGCGGTCTTCGCGATGATGCCGACGATGTCGTCGACGTCCCCGTCGTCCGCGACGACCTCGATCCGGATCTTCGGGACCAGGGCGATGTCGTACTCCGCGCCCCGGTAGACCTCGGTGTGGCCCTTCTGCCGCCCGTAGCCACTGACCTCCGAGACCGTCATCCCGGTGACCCCGAAGGTCTCCAGGGCCTCGCGGACGTCGTCCCACTTGTGCGGCTTGACCACCGCGGTGACCAGCTTCATGCCATCGCTCCTTCCCGCGACTCGGTCTTCGGATGCGCGGCCGCCACGACGCCCGTGCCGGCGAGCATGCCACCCGAACGGCCGTCGAGGTCGTAGGCCGACTCACCGTGCTCGGCGAAGTCGATGCCGTCGACCTCGTCGTCGTCGCTGACCCGCCAGCCGATCGTGTACTTGATCGCCATCCCGATCACCGCCGTCAGCACGCCGCACCAGACGACGGTGAAGATGACCCCGAGGAACTGGTGCCACAGCAGGTTCGCGTTGCCGCCGTACAGCAGGCCCCCGCCGCCGCTGGGGAAGAGACCGTCGATGCCCTGCGGCGAGGAGGTCGTGCCGAGGAAGCCGATCAGGAGCGCGCCCAGGATCCCGCCGGTGAGGTGGACACCCACGACGTCGAGCGAGTCGTCCAGCCCGAGCTTGTACTTCAGGCCGATCGCCATCGCGCAGACGGCGCCGGCGATCGCACCGACCGCCATCGCGCCGACCGTGCTCACCGACCCGCACGACGGGGTGATCGCGACCAGGCCGGCGACCACCCCCGAGGCGGCACCCAGCGAGGTCGCCTTGCCGTGGACGATCCGCTCCACCGCAAGCCAGCCCAGCATCGCCGCCATCGTGGCGACGGTGGTGTTCATGAAGGTCACTCCCGTCTCACCCATGAACTGGTCGGTGACCGAGCCCCAGCCCTGCTTGCTCGAGCCGACGGTCGTGAAGACGATCGAGCCCACGTTGAAGCCGTACCAGCCCGTCCACAGCAGCCCGGCGCCGATCATCGTGAGCGTGAGGTTGTGAGGCCGCCCGACGTCCTTGGGCCACCCGACACGACGTCCGATCACCAGCGCCAAGATGCCGCCCGCGACACCGGCGTTGATGTGCACGACCGTCCCGCCGGCGTAGTCGAGGTTGGGGAAGTGGGTGTAGAACCAGCCGCCGCCCCAGACGTTGTGGGCGATCGGGAAGTAGACCAGGGTCACCCAGGCCACGACGAAGACCACCCACGCCGACACCTTGACCCGGTCGGCGATCGACCCGGAGATGAGGGCGGCGGTGATGACGGCGAACGTCAGCTGGAAGAGGACGTAGATGTAGTTGCCCGGGCTGACGTGGTGCAGACCGAACATGTGGAACGGGCTGGCGATGAGGTCGCCGTTCCCGTTGCCGACCCCGTCTGCGCCCCAGCCCTCAGACCAGCCCCAGAGGACGAACACGAGCCCCACGACACCCATCGCGAGGTAGGACATCATCATCATGTTGAGCACGGACTTCGACCGGGTCATGCCGCCGTAGAAGAGCGCCAGGGCCGGTGTCGTCATCATCAGGACCAGCGCCGTGGCGACGATCATCCAAGCGTAGTAGCCGTCCATGGGACCTCCACGAGGTGTGAGAGCACGTGCCCACAGCCTGCGCGGCAGACGTTTCGATCGACGACGCGTCGTGTTGCGGTGGTGCAACGTTCGAGCGCCACCGTGTTACGCCCCTGTGAACTCCGGGGCCCGCCGTCCGGCCGCAGAGCGGCGCGCAGGAGCGGTCAGCCGAGCAGCGCGTCGACGAAGGCCCCCGGGTCGAACGGCGCCAGGTCGTCGGGTCCCTCGCCGAGTCCCACCAGCTTGACCGGGACGCCGAGCTCGCGTTGTACGGCGACCACGATCCCGCCCTTGGCCGAGCCGTCGAGCTTGGTCAGGACGATCCCGGTGACGTCGACGACCTCGCTGAAGACCCGGGCCTGGACGAGGCCGTTCTGACCGGTGGTGGCGTCCAGGACCAGCAGCACCTCGGTGACCGGGGCCTGCTTCTCGATCACGCGCTTGACCTTGCCGAGCTCGTCCATCAGGCCGGCCTTGTTCTGGAGTCGTCCCGCGGTGTCGATCAGGACCGTGTCGGTGCCGCGCCGGATGCCGTCCTCGACGGCTTGGAAGCCGACGCTGGCCGGGTCGGCGCCCTCGGGGCCGCGCACGACCTCGACGCCGACCCGCTCCGCCCAGGTCGCGAGCTGGTCCACGGCCGCGGCCCGGAAGGTGTCGGCGGCGCCGAGGACGACCGACCGGTCCTCGGCGACCAGGATCCGGGCGAGCTTGCCGACGGTCGTGGTCTTGCCGGTGCCGTTGACACCCACCACCAGGACGACGCCCGGCAAGCCGTCGGCGCCGGACACCCGGAGCCGGCGATCGAGGTCGGGCCCGACGAGCTTGACCAGCTCCTCGCGCAGGACGGTCCGGGGGTCCGCCGACGCCTTGCCGTCGACGCGGAGTCGCGTTCGCAGGTTGTCGACCAGCTGCTGGGTGGGGGCGACGCCGACGTCGGCGGTGAGCAGCGTGTCCTCGATCGCCTCCCAGGTCCCCTCGTCGAGATGGTCGCGGGAGAGCAGGGTGAGCAGCCCGCGACCCAAGCCGCCCTGCGCGCCGGCCAGCCGCTCCCGCAGCCGCACCAGCCTGGAGGCCGTGCCCTCGGGGCGCTCCAGCGTCGCGACGGGAGGTGACGCTTCGGTCGCTTGGTCGGGTTCTGGCGTCGGCGGGGCCGGCGTCTGGGGAGCGGTGGGCCTGCTGTCGAGCGGCGGGGGCTGCTGCCGGCGTCCGCCGCTGGTCACCAGCGCCACGACGACCAGCACCGCGACCACCGCGACACCGAGGACGAGCCACAGCAGAGTCATGGCGCCCATCCAATCACTGAGGTACGGCGTCGCTCAGCCGCGATGCTCCCCCGGCCGCCGACCCAGGCTCGCCAGGTCGAAGTGCCGGGCAGAAGCGTCGGGGGCCTCGGTGTTGTCCAGCGTCGGCGCCGTCTCGACACCCCTGCGCAGCAGGCGCCCCAGCCAGCCGGCGTAGGGGACGTCCTCGCCCCGGTGCGGGAAGGCGACGTAGAGCACGACGAGCCCCGCCAGAACCAGGATCACGAGCATGGTGACCACCAGGAACAACATGCTCTCCACCCTGACAGACCACCCGCGGACACCGACCCACCCGGGCAGGCGTGTCCTCACCCCACCCGGGCGGTCCTCGAGGGACGCAAGCCGCTGGCGCGTTGTCGGCGAGGAGCCTGGTGTAGTCGGCGACCCGAGGGTCGCCCGCGCTCACCTGAGGATCGCCTCCGCAGCGTGGCGGATCGGCTCGGGGATGGCGGTGACAGGGCGCTGCGCGGCGGTGTCGTCGACGTACACGACGACCACCCGCGCCTCGGCGGCCGCCTCGTCCGAGCCCTGGAACAGGCCGACGCGGTAGACGATCGAGCTGCGACCCAGGCGCTCGACCGCCACTCCCAGCTCGATCGGCCTGGGGTAGGCCAGCTCGCGGAAGAAGCGGCACGACGCCTCGGCGAACACCCCGATCGTGTCCGCGTTGTCGGCAGCCGCCCCGACCGCGTCCTGGAGGTGGGTGTCGATCGCGGTGTCGACCAGCTCGAAGTAGCGCGCGTTGTTCAGATGGCCGAACCCGTCCATGTCGGCCCAGCGGGTCGTCGCGGTCGACCAGTGCACGAAGTCCGCCCGGGTCGGAGGGGGCGGCCGCTCGGAGCTCATCGCGGCCCGGCCTCAGGCCGGCTCGCGCAGGCGCTGGCTGATCACGGTCGAGACACCGTCACCGCGCATCGTGACGCCGTAGAGCGCGTCGCCGACCTCCATCGTGCGCTTCTGGTGGGTGATCACCAGCAGCTGGCTGTCCTCGCGCAGCTCCTCGTAGATCTCCAGCAGGCGTCCGAGGTTGGTGTCGTCGAGGGCCGCCTCGACCTCGTCGAGGATGTAGAACGGCGAGGGTCGGGCCTTGAAGAGCGCCACCAGGAAGGCCACGGCCACCAGCGACCGCTCACCCCCCGAGAGCAGCGAGAGCCGCTTGACCCTCTTGCCGGGCGGGCGGGCCTCGACCTCGACACCGGTGCCCAGCATGTCGGCGGGGTCGGTGAGAACCAGCCGCCCCTCGCCACCGGGGAACAGCCGTGCGAAGGTCTGCTCGAAGGCCACGCAGACGTCGGCGTAGGCCTCGGTGAAGACCTGCTCGACGCGCGCATCGACCTCGCGGACGATGTCGAGGAGGTCCTTGCGGGTCGCCTTGAGGTCCTCCAGCTGCTCGGTCAGGAACTTGTGTCGCTCCTCGAGCGCCGAGAACTCCTCCAACGCCAGCGGGTTGACCTTGCCGAGCATCGCCAGCGCCCGCTCGGCGGCCCTGAGCCGCTTGGTCTGCTCGTCGCGGTCGTACGGCGTCGGCTCGGGTCGCTGCCCGCCCTCGGCGTCATCGGTGTCCGGACGGGTCGCCCGGCCGTTCACCTGGCCGTCCACCTGGCCGTCCACCTGGCCGGTCACCTGGCCGGTCACCTGGCCGGTCATCTCGCCGTTCGCATCCACGAGCACCGGGGGCACGAGCTGGTCGGGGCCGTACTCGACGACGAGCGACTCCTCGTCGAGGCCGAGCTCCTCCAGCGCACGCTCGGCCAGCTGCTCGAGCCGCATCCGCTGCTGGGTGCGAGCCATCTCGTCGCGGTGCACCGAGCTCACCAGCTCGTCGTGCTCGCGGGTGAGGTCGCGCATCGAGGCCCGGACCCCGAGCAGCTCCTCCTCACGACCGGCCCGCGATGCCTCGACCGCGGCCCGCGCCTCGGCGGCGCGGTGGACGGACACCTCGAGCCTCGCCAGGACGTGGCCCACCGCGATGCTCACGGCCTGGGCGGCCCGGCCCTCGCGAAGCAGGCGCTCGCGGCGCTCGATCGCTCGCGCTCGGGCCTCCCGCTCGGCGTGGGCGGCGCGGACCAGGGAGTCGGCCCGGCCATGCAGGGCCCGAGCACGCTCCTCGCTCGTGCGCAGGGCCAGTCGCGCGTCCATCTCGCCCTGTCTGGCATCGCGGGCAGCGTCGGCCAGCCGCTCACGCTCGGCGGTGTCCGGCTCGAAGTCCGGCCCGTCGGTGATCTCCTCCGCCGTGGTGAGCCTGGCCTCGAGCTCGGCCTGGCCGGCCAGGTCGCGCTCCCGGGCCGCTTGCGCGTCGGCGATGGCCTGGGCGATGCGGTCCGCCTCGGCGCGGGCCGCGCGCGTCTGCGAGCCGTGGTGGCCGAGCTCCTCGGCGACGGCCGCGAGCGTGGCGTCGGACTCGTGCAGCTTCGCCAGCGCCACGTCGGCCCGACGCTGCGCGTCCTGCTTCTCCGACTCCAGGCGTGAGATGTCGAAGCCGAGGCGCTCCGATGCCGCCACGGCCTCGGCCAGTGCGGCCGACGCCTCGTCGTAGGCCGCCTGGATCTCGAGCAGGCTGGGCTGGCTCTGCGAGCCGCCGGAGGCGAAATGCGGGGCCAGGACGTCGCCGTCGCGGGTCACGGCCACGAGGTCGGGCAGAGCCTGGACCAGGGTCCGTGCGGCGTCGAGGTCGGCCACGACCGCGGTCTTGAACAGCAGGCGCGAGAGCGCGGGACGCAGCGTCTCGGGGCAGCGCACGACGTCCACGGCGTACGTCGCGTGACCGGGCAGGGCGGGCCAAGGGGCGTCCGCGGCCAACGACGCGCCGCCCAGGAGGAGCCCGGCACGGCCGAGGTCGGCCGACTTGAGGTGGTCGAGCGCGGCCACGGCGGCGTCGCCGTCGGTGACCGCCACGGCGTCGGCAGCCGAGCCGAGCGCGGCCGCGACCGCGGTCTCGAAGCCGGTCTCGACGGTCAGCACGGCGGCGACCGAGCCGAGCAGCCCGGAGACCGAGCCGGACGCGGCAAGCAGCGCGCCGGCGCCGTCCTTGCGGCTCAGCCCCAGCTCGAGAGCGTCCTTGCGGCCCAGCAGGGCGGAGCGGTCGCGGTCGGCCTGCGCCGCCTCCTCGCGCACCTTGGCCAGGCGCTCGCTGACGTCGTCGTAGGACGCCACCGCCGCTTCGTGCTCGGCATCGAGGCCCTCCTCGCCCGCGTCGAGGCCGGCGATGCGGGTCTCGAGGGCGGTGAAGTCGTGCTGGGCGCGGTCGGCGCGCGCACCGGCCGCCGCCCGGGCGGACTCCAGGCGGCCGATCTCCTCGTCGGCCGCGGCGGCGCGCGACTTCACGGCGTTGACCTGGCCGGCGAGCCGGGCCAGCCCCTCGCGGCGGTCGGCGGCGGCCCGCTGGAGAGCCGCGATCCGGCGGTCCTCCTCGACCGCGGCCTCCTCACAGGTGCGACGGTGGGTCACCGCGTGCTCGAGCGCCGCGCGGTGGGTCTCGACCTCGCGCCCGATCTCGGCCTCCTGGACGCGGACCCGCTCGGCCTCGGCCTCGAGCTCGTCGGGGTCGCGGCCGGTCTCGCCCATCAGGGCGGACTCCTCCTCCGACCCCGCGGCGTTGCGGACCCGCTCGGCAGCCAGCGACGCCGTGCCGCGGAGCCGCTCGCGCATCCCGGACAGCCCGAACCACGTCTCCTGGGCCTGGGCCAGCGCCGGGAGGTCCTCGCGCAGCGCCGCCTCCAGCCGACCCTCCGCGGCGCGAGCCTGCTCCATCGCGGCCTCGACCTCCGCGCGGCGCTCGACCAGGATCGTCTCGTCGGCCAGCTCCTGCTCCAGCGCGGTGCGGGCGGTGACCATGTCGTCGGCCAGGATGCGGGCCCGGGCGTCGCGGGCGTCGGCCTGGACCACCGCGGCCCTCCTCGCCACCTCGGCCTGGCGGCCGAGCGGCTTGAGCTGGCGGCGGATCTCGCTGAGGAGGTCACCCAGACGGGTCAGGTTGCCGTCGGTGGAGTCGAGCTTGCGAAGCGCCTTCTCCTTGCGCTTGCGGTGCTTGAGGACGCCGGCCGCCTCCTCGATGAACCCGCGCCGGTCCTCCGGGGTGGCGTGCAGGATCGAGTCGAGCTGGCCCTGCCCGACGATCACGTGCATCTCGCGCCCGATGCCGGAGTCGCTGAGCAGCTCCTGGACGTCGAGCAGGCGGCACGGCGTGCCGTTGATGGCGTACTCCGAGCCGCCGGAGCGGAACATCGTGCGGCTGATCGTGACCTCGGCGTACTCGATCGGAAGCGCACCGTCGGCGTTGTCGATGGTCAGCAGCACCTCGGCGCGGCCCAGGGGCGGGCGGCCCGCCGTACCGGCGAAGATGACGTCCTCCATCTTGCCGCCGCGCAGGCTCTTGGCGCCCTGCTCGCCCATCACCCACGCCAGGGCGTCCACGACGTTGGACTTGCCCGAGCCGTTGGGTCCCACGATGCAGGTGATCCCCGGCTCCAGCTGGAGGGTCGTGGAGGACGCGAAGGACTTGAACCCCTTGAGGGTCAGGCTCTTCAGGTACAACGTGGCTCCTAGACCTCGACGGCGCTGGCGACGCCTGATGGCGATCGGACTGCGGCGCGCGCGGAGGACGAGCGGGGGAAGTGCAGCGGTGCTCACCCTACCCAGAGCCACCCCCCAGTTCCGGCATCCGGGCCCCCGGCGTGGACGGCGGGCCGGGCCGGGTCAGCGGCAGGGGCCGGGCCGGGTCAGAAGCCCAGCCTGGTCAGCTCCAGCTGGATCCCTCGCATGTGCCCGGAGTAGGCCCGGAGCTGCTCGAAGAGCAGCAGGAGCTCGACCCGGTCGAGCTCGACGGCACGCCGGTCGCGCCCGGTGAGCGGGGCCACCCGGTCGGGCGCCAGGGGCCTGAGGTCGGCCTCGAAGAGCCGGGTGACGAACCGGCTGCGAGCCGTGAGCATCGGGGCCATCGCGTCGGCGATGAACAGCCGGTGCATGAGGTCGGCCGGAAGCAGGCCGGCGCTCTCGCGAAGCAGGTGGTCGGTGAACCTCACCGTGGCGTCGACGTTGATCGCGTCGATGTCGGCCCACTCGGGCTGGTGGGCGGGAGGGGCCGCCAGCCAGCCGTCGAGCGCGGCCTCGATCCGGTGTACGCCGGCCTCGTTCTGCTCCCCCTCGTCGCCGAGGGGCTCCATGAAGGCCCCGCCAGAAGGCGAGGTACTCGCGGACCCAGCCCCGGCTGGCCCGGCGCTCGCGCAGGCCGTCGAGGTAGAAGGCGAGCAGGGCCGCGACGAAGACGGAGAGGAACGTGGTCAGCCCGTCGCCGAGAGACATCCGCGCCCGCTCTCAGCCTCGCCGCAGCCGCTCGCGCAGCACCAGCAGCTGCTCGCGCTCGCGGTCGGACAGGGAGTCCATGCCGGTGGCGCTGATCTTGTCCAGCAGGGCGTCGAACTCCGCCTGGTCGCCCGAGACGGGCGGTGGCTCCGGCGGCTGCCACGGACCCTGGACCACCGTGGGACCCGCAGAGCCCTGCCGCTGTCGCTTGGACCTGCGCGACCGTCGGTGCCACGACACTCGCGGCACCTGGGACCACTCCGACATCAGCCCGAGCGCGCGGGCGATCATGGCGGTCAGCAGCAGGCCCAACAGGAAGTCGATGAGGTAGAGCCACTGCCGGTTGCCGACATATCCCAGCACGTAGACCGCGACGATGACGACGCCGATCACCCAGCCCGGGATGTTGAAGAAGAAGCGGCGGTTGGGGTACTCGGCGATGAAGACCAGGATCATCATCAGCTCGAGCACGTTGAGGGTCTCGAGCTGGCCGGCGCCCTGGAGAAGGCCGTTGGAGATCGACGTCAGCTCGACCAGGGCGACCCAGATCAGCCCCAGCCCGGCAGCGACCAGGCCGAGGAACCACGCCATCCGGCGCTTGCCGAGGAGGCCCTCGATCTCGGACCCGAAGTACCAGAACAGGGCGATCGCGATCGCACCGAAGATGCTGACCAGCCCGAAGGGATAGGCGATCGGCCAGGTCACCAGCTGCCAGACCTGACCGTGCACGACAGAGTCGGGCGTGAGCGCGAGGTGCGACTGGACCGGTCCGTAGTTGCCCTCGAACGCCCACTCGACCACGGACAGGACGGCGATCACGACGACCAGCACGGTCGTGGTGACCTCGATGCTCCCGAGCCGGAACCAGCCGTCGTCAGACCCGCGCCCGGGCCGTGACATCCCCCATCTCATGCTCACGGGGTCCACGCTATCGGGCACCCACCCCCGGCGCCGAGCCTCAGGCCGCCTCGTCGGCCGGCACGGGCGTCTCTCCGAGGTGGGCGACAGAGGTCAGCGAGCGCCACATCACGGCCAAGGTCAGCGCCGAGCCGACGAACCCGACCCAGAACGGCGCCGTCAGGCCCCAGATGTGGGCGATCGGACCGCCGAGGGCCAGCCCGACGACGAGCCCGCCGTAGGAGCCGACGGAGTACACGCTGCCGACGCGCCCCTGGAACTCCGTGGGCACCGCCCGCTGCCGCACCGACTGGGACAGGGTGTTCCAGACGAAGGCGTAGAGGCCGAAGACGAACATCAGGCCCACCGCGATCACCGGCGAGCTGTTCAGGGCGAAGCTGAGGTGGAGCAGGACCTCCATGATCAGGCAGGCGCGCATCAGGGTCCCCAGCCGGATGCGGCGCTCCAGCCACCCGTAGAACGAGGTGGACACCAGGCCACCGACCGCCGCCGAGGTCGCGAGCAGGCCGTAGGCGCTCTCGCTCATGTGGAGGTGCTGGGTGGCATACAGCACCAGCGTCGACCAGGCGGTGGCGAAGGTGATGTTGAAGGTCACGATCACCAGCGCCAGGGTCCGGATCGCGGGGTGACCCATCAGCCAGGCGATTCCCTCCCGGATCTCGGTGCCGATCGGCCTGCGGGGCGTCGTGGCCACGCCGCCCTTGGGCGTCGCGATCTGCCAGATCAGGAGCACGCCGAGGGCGACGCACACGGTCTGGGTCACGAACGGAACGGCATGGCCGGCGGTGAACAGCACGGCTCCGAGGGCCGGCCCGAGCAGCTGGCCGAACCCGACGAAGCCGGTCTGGAGGCGGGCGTTCCCGATGCCCAGGTCGTCCTTGTCGACGACCATCGGGAGCAGGGTGCGCGCGGCGGTCTCGGAGAAGACCTCGGCGATCCCGAGCAGGAGCATCGCGACGAGGACGACCACGATGCTCACCTCGCCGGTGAGGATGGTCGTGCTGAGCACGAACAGCACCACGGCGCGCATGCCGTCGCACAGGGCCACCATCACCCGTCGGTCGAAGCGGTCGGCGATCGCACCGGCGTGCAGCCCGAGCACGAGCCAGGGCAGCCGCTGGAGCAGCGTGGCCGAGGCCACCAGGATCGCGTTGTGCGACTGGCTGGCGACCAGCAGGGGGCCCGCGGACAGGGCCAGTCCGTCACCGGCGGCGGCGACCCACGACGACGCCAGCAGCCAGCGGAAGCTCGGGCCCAGGCGCGCCGGAGCCACCGCTTCCACCGCACGTCGGCCGAGCCCTCCCACAAACGTGTGAGGCTAGCGAGGGATCGGCGCCAGCGGCAGGGGCTGACCGCACCTTCTTGTCACTACTTGTCAGTGGTCCGGGACGGCGCGCCGTAGGCCGCGAGCCCGAAGATCAGGATGTCGAGACTGAATCCGAAGCGGTCGTCGTGGTCGCCGCGCGCGAGCGCCTCGGCGATCGAGGCCAGCACCGGGAACTCGTCCTCGGGCAGGTCCGGAGGAGAACTGGCTCCCGCTGCTGTCGCTCGGGTGCTTCGCGATCGCGTTCCTGGTCGTGTTCCTGCTCCCGAGGCGAGCGCGCGAGCAACCTGAGGCCGGCGCCCCCTGACCGATAGTACGGATCACCCGGCTGCCTCTGCGCGCCGGAAAGCCAGCCGATTGATCCGTACTATCGCTCAGCTGAGGGGGTGGGCGCGCCTCAGCGGTGCAGCGACGCCTGCGGCGCACGCTGTCGCGACCCGGGCAGGGTCAGGCTGGCTGCATCTCGAGCTGGTCGGGGTCGAGGTCGAGAACGTGCGCGGCCTGGGCTACCGCCAGGCGGTCGTTCTCCTCCATCAACCGGGTGACCAGTGTCTCCAGCTCGGCAACCCTGACTCGCAGCTGGTGGTTCTCGGCGGCCAACCGAGCGGTGAGGCCGCGATCCTGCTGGAGGTGGCCGATCAGAGCCTTGGCCATGTGTCTGTGAGCCTTCCGACGAGGGTGACCCGCCGTGACCGGGGGGCCGTCTTCAAGAGTGACACTTGAGGTGGCGCGGGTCAATCTCGCAAGGAGGTGCGCCGCGCGCGCGGCACCGGCTGGCAGCGCGGGCAGAAGAACGACGAGCGGTTCATGAACTCCACCCGCCGGATCGGGGTGCCACAGCGGTCGCAGGCCCCGCCCTCCCGACCGTAGGCATGCAGCGAACGGTCGAAGTACCCGGACTGGCCGTTCACGTTGACGTAGAGCGCGTCGAAGCTCGTGCCTCCGGCCACCAGGGCCGCGCCCATCACCGCCCGCGCCTCGGCAAGCACGCGGCGTACGTCGACCGGCCGGAGCCGCTCCCCCGCTCGCTCGCCGTGCAGCCGGGCGCGCCACAGCGCCTCGTCGGCGTAGATGTTCCCGACCCCGGATACGAGCGTCTGGTCGAGCAGCAGCCGCTTGATCCCGGCGGCGCGGCGGCGCACCCTCGCCACGAACAGCTCGTCGTCGAAGTCCGGGTCGAAGGGGTCACGCGCGATGTGGGCGATCTCGGGCGGCAGCTCAGCCCCGCCCTCCGAGACGGCCAGGCCGCCGAACATCCGCTGGTCGACGAAGCGCAGCTCGGCGTCGCCGAGCCCGATCCTGACCCGCAGGTGCCGCTCGTCGACCCGCCCGAGGGGCTGGACCAGCAGCTGCCCGCTCATGCCCAGGTGTCCCAGCAGGGCGTCGCCGGAGTCGAGCGGCAGCCAGAGGTACTTGCCCCGGCGCCGGGCGCCCTCGAAGCGACGGCCGGTCAGCGTCGCCGCGAAGCCCGCGGGGCCGCGGTGGTCGCGGCGTACCGGACGAGGGTGGAGGACGTCGACGGACTCGACGGTTCGCCCGACCACGTGCCGCTCGAGCCCGTCGCGGACGGTCTCGACCTCGGGCAGCTCTGGCACCGGAGGCTCGGCTCAGTCGTCGGAGGCGGCCGCCCCGGCCACCTGGTCCGCCACGGCCTGCACCATCTTGTCGGTGACGCCGAGCGACGCCGCCAGCTCGCCGTAGGCGGTCTCGGCTGCGGCCTGCTCCGCCTCCTTCTTCGACCGGCCCACGCCGTTGCCGTAGCGCTGGTCCCCGACACGCACCTGAGCGGTGAAGGTCTTGAGGTGGTCGGGACCCTCGTCGGCGATGAGGTACTCGGGGACGCCCAGGGCGTGCTCGGCGGAGAGCTCTTGGAGCGAGGTCTTCCAGTCGAGCCCCGCACCGAGTGCCGAGGCCGCCTCGATCAGGGGGTCGAACAGCAGGTGCACGACCACGGCGGAGCTCTCCAGGCCACCGGACATGTGGATGGCCCCGATCACTGCCTCCACGGTGTCGGAGAGGATCGAGGCCTTGTCACGGCCCCCCGTGGTGTCCTCGCCACGACCGAGCTTGATGTAGGAGCCGAGGTTGATCCGGCGGCCTACCCCGGCCAGAGCGCGGGCGTTGACCACGGCCGCACGGAGCTTGGCGAGGTGGCCCTCCGACAGGTCGGGGTGGATCCGGTAGAGGGTCTCGGTGACCACGACGCCGAGGACCGAGTCGCCCAGGAACTCCAGGCGCTCGTTGGTCGGGAGACCGCCGTGCTCATAGGCGTACGAACGGTGGGTGAGCGCACGCTCGAGCAGCTCGGCGTCCAAGGTGGGCTCGCCGAGCGCGGTGCGCAGGGAGGCGTAGTTCAGCGTCGTCGACCCGGTCTCAGAGGACCTGGCGACGGGCGCCCCGGGCGCCGTACTGGCCGCAGGTGCCACAGGCGCGGTGCGGCAGGTGCTTGGCACCGCACGCGGGGTTGGCGCAGGTCACCAGAGTCGGAGCCACGGCCTTCCACTGCGAGCGCCGGTGCCGGGTGTTGCTGCGCGACATCTTCCGCTTCGGGACTGCCACTGTCATCTCCTACGTCGGTGGGCCGGCCACGCGGACCGGTCCCGCTGCGTGCTTGCTCAGTCTTCGTGCTGCTCGGGCTCTGCCAGCGTGCTCAGAGCCGCCCATCGCGGGTCGACCGGCTCGTCGTGCCCGTGGTCGGGATCGTCGGCGAGCCGGGCACCACACTCGGTGCACAGCCCCGGACAGTCCTCGGAGCACAACGGCTGGAACGGCAGTGCAAGCACCACCGCGTCCCGCAGCAGGGGCTCCAGGTCGACCAGGTCGTCCTGGAGCTTGCTGACCTCGAGCTCCTCATCCGGATCGACGTCCTGGTCGTCGTAGACGAACAGCTCCTGGAACCTCACCTCGACGTCGTCGGAGATCGGCTCCAGGCACCGCGCGCACTCACCGGTCAGCGCGGCCCTCGCCGCACCGGTGACCAGGACGCCCTCCATGACCGCCTCCAGCCTCAGGTCGAGCTCGACCGGAGAGCCTTCGGGGACGCCGAGGACCTCGATGCCCAGATCTGCCGGAGCCGGAACCGTCCGTGACACCCCGCGCTGGGACCCCGGGCGGCGACCGAGCTCGCGGGTATCGAGCACGAGCGGCGCTCTCGGGTCCAGTTTGCTCAGGGGATCACTTTCACTTCTGGCCACGTCAGATCGCCCATCACTGTATCGGGCCGATTCCGTTCGACAAAACCGTCGGTGACCTGCGCGGACCCGTCGCCGATCGGCGCCGTCCGACCCTTCCGGCGAGCGTCGTCAGCCGAGGCGGGCCCTGAGCTGCTCGCTGACGAACGCCGGGACGAACGCCGACACGTCGCCGCCGAGGCCGGCGACCTCCTTGACCAGCGACGACGACACGAAGCCGCGACCGGGGCTCGTCGGGAGGAACACCGTCTCGACGGCGGTCAGGGAGGAGTTCATCTGGGCCATCTGAAGCTCGTAGTCGAAGTCGCTGGCCGCCCGCAGCCCCTTGACGATGGCGGTCGCGCCACGGTCGGCGCAGAACGTCGTGACCAGGCCGGTGAACCCCTCCACCGACACGTTGTCGAGATCGGAGCACGCGCGGCGCATCATGGCGATCCGCTCGTCGGCGTCGAACAGGCGCGACTTCGAGACGTTGGTGCCGACCGCGACCACGACGTCGTCGAACAGCTGCGACGCGCGCCGCACGATGTCGAGGTGTCCGAGGGTGACCGGGTCGAACGAGCCGGGAACGACGGCGCGGCGCACGGGGCCTCCTGGTCGAGGGGTCCGGCCGGCTAGGCCGGACCGGCGGTGTGGGCGGCGTGAACGTACCAGAGCACGGTCTCGCCGTACCGCTTCTGACGACCCTCTCGCAGGCTTTCCGGCCACGGCGGCTCGGGCCCGCGCGAGCCGCGCTCGACCACCACCAGCGCGCCGGGGACGAGCCACCCGTGCTCCACCAGGGCGACGAGGTCGGAGCCCACGGCCTCCTCGTCCAGGGCGTACGGCGGGTCGAGGAACGCCACGTCGTACGGCGCGCTGGGCTGTCGCGCCAGGGCGCCGGAGACCGCCCCGGTCACGATGTGGGCGCGGTTGAAGCCGAGCTCCTGGGCGTTGGCCCTGATCATCGCAGCGGACCGGCGGTCCCTCTCCACCAGGGTGACCACGCCGGCGCCGCGCGACCATGCCTCGAGCCCGACGGCTCCGGAGCCGGCGTAGAGGTCGAGGAAGCGCAAGCCGCCCAGCGAGCCGCACCAGGACTCGATGGTGGCGAAGAGCGCCTCGCGCACGCGGTCGCTGGTGGGACGGGTGCTCACCCCGCGTGGCGTGGCGATGCGGCGGCCGCCCACGCTGCCGCCGATGATGCGGGTCACGCGCGCCGCGCGCCGCGCGACGTGCCCGGCTCGGTCACGACTTCTCCATGAAGCCAGAGTGCCGCGACTGCTCCAGTTCTGTCACGAGCCGGTGGAGGTCCCTGGCCCGGTCGAGCCCGGGGTCTGCGGCGAGCAGAGCCGTCGCGGCCTCACGTGCCTCGACGATGGTCTTCTCGTCGCGGAGCACCCGCAGGCGCTGGAGCGAGCTGTGGAACCCCGACTGCGAGCGGCCGAGCACGTCACCTTCACGCCGCTGCTCGAGATCGACGCGGCTCAGCTCGAACCCGTCGGTCGTGGCGGCCACGGCGTCGAGCCGTTCGCGCGCCGGGCTCTCAGCGTCGGCGTGCGTCACCAAGAGGCAGAGCCCCGGCAGCCCACCACGGCCGACCCGTCCTCGCAGCTGGTGCAGCTGGGAGATCCCGAACCGGTCGGCGTCGAGCAGCACCATGGTGGTCGCGTTCGCGACGTCGACGCCGACCTCGATCACCGTCGTCGCGACCAGCACGTCGGTCTCGCCTGCCGCGAAGGCCCGCATCGCGCGGTCCTTCTCGTCGGGAGCGAGCCGCCCGTGCAGGAGGCCGAGGCGGAGATCCC
This sequence comes from Nocardioides sp., assembly GCF_036267815.1. GTDB lineage: Bacteria > Actinomycetota > Actinomycetes > Propionibacteriales > Nocardioidaceae > Nocardioides. The sequence continues at coordinate 31,046 of NZ_DATAVI010000058.1, forward strand.
GCAAGGCGCCCTCGCCCAGCCAGCGCACGACCTCCTCGGCAGCGCTGAGCGAGCCGGGCGCGACAGGCGCGTCGACGAGCTCGCCGTCGGCGTCCACCTCCGGCAGGTCCGACTCGCCCTGCTCGAGCTCGTCGCCGGCGATCCGGGGGCATACGACGTAGACCTGGTGACCCTTCTCGACCTCCTCGCGCACGCGCGCCCAGATCCGATCGATCCAGGCGGGCTGGTCGGCGAGGGGGACGACGATGGTCTGGATCTCGCCGCGGCCGGCGGGCAGCTCGGCCAGGGTGGAGACCTCGAGGTCGCCGAACACCGTCATCGCCACGGTGCGCGGGATCGGGGTCGCCGTCATCACCAGGACGTGCGGCGGGGTGCCGGCCTTGTCCGTCAGCGCCGCGCGCTGCTCGACCCCGAAGCGGTGCTGCTCGTCGACCACCACCAGACCGAGGTCGGCGAACCCGACGCCCTCCTGGAGCAGGGCGTGCGTGCCGACGACGATGCCGGCCTCGCCGCTCGCCGCGGCCAGCAGGGACTCCGCCCGCGCCGACTTGGGCATCGAGCCGGTCAGCAGGGCGATGGTCGTGCCCTCGGCCGCGCCGCCGAGCATCCCACCCTGGGCGAGATCGCCGAGCAGCGCGCCGATCGACCGGACGTGCTGCTGGGCGAGGACCTCGGTGGGCGCCAGCAGGGCTGCCTGTCCACCGGAGTCGACGACCCGCAGCATCGCCCGCAGGGCCACCAGCGTCTTCCCGGAGCCGACCTCGCCCTGGAGCAGGCGGTTCATCGGACGAGGCCGGGCAAGGTCCTCCATGATCTCGGCCGAGACCGACTCCTGCCCGGCGGTCAGGGTGAAGGGCAGCCGCTCGTCGAACGCCGCCAGCAGCCCGGCGCCGCCGCTGCGCGCCTGGCCGCCCTGCTCGGCCACGGCAGCGCGACGACGAGCCAGCACGAGCTGGGTCACCAGCGCCTCGTCGAAGCGGAAGCGACGCTGGGCGGCGCGCAGCTGGGGCCAGGAGTCGGGTGCGTGCACGTGTCGCAGCGCCGTGGCCAGGTCGGGGAGGTCGTACTCACGGCGTACGGCGTCGGGCAGGGGGTCGGGCACCTCGTCGACGACGGTCAGCGCGAAGGCGACCGCGCGCTGAAGGTCCCACGAGTCGACCCCCTTGCTCTGCGGGTAGAGCGGGAACAGCGCCTTCACCGCGTCGATCGCCGGGCCGAGCCCCTGCTCACCGGACGCCTCGTCGACCTGGCCGAACAGGACCATCGAGGGGTTGGTCAGCTGCCACTGGCCGCGAAAGGTGCTCACCTGCCCGACGAAGACACCCCGCTGGCCGACCGGCAGCCTGCCGGCGTGCCAGTCGCTCACGCGCTTGTTCTTGGCGAAGAACGACATCCGCAGGCCCGGTCCGTCGGTCTGCACCGTCGTGTCGAGCCGGTACGCCGTGCGGTGGCTGCGCCGGTCGAGGTAGGTGTTCACCGTGCTCTCGACGATCTCGCCGACGACGGTGAGCATCTGACCGCCGCGCAGCTCCTTGACCCGGGTGAGCTCGCCGGTGGGGACGTAGCGCCGCGGGAAGTGGTAGAGCAGGTCTCCGACCGTGCGCAGACCCATGTCCTCGCTGATCTTCTTGGCCGAGCCCTTCTTGGTCTGGGCACCGAGCACCGCGGCGACGGGCGAGTCGAGGGCGATCATCGGGTCACGGTCTCCGGTCACTCCACGGACATGAGCAGGGGGTAGCGGTCCTGGCCTCCGTCGTACACCACGACGTCGACATGGGCATGGCGGTCGGCGACGTACGCCTCGCACCGGCGGGCCAGCCCGTCGGATCCGGCGCCGCTGACCAGGGTGACCAGCTCGCCGCCCGCGCCCAGCATCCGCTCGAGGACCTCGTTGGCGACGTCGCCCAGGTCCGAGCCGACCACGGCGAAGTCGCCCTCGACGACCCCGAGCACGTCGCCGGGCTCGCACGGTCCGGCCATCGTGATCGCCCGCCGCGCGGCAACGGTGACCGCGCCGTGGCGGGCGTGCCGCGCCGTCGCGGTCATCTCCAGCACGTCGGCGTCGAACCCGCGCGCCGGCTCGTGGACGGCCAGGGCCGCGATTCCCTGCACCTGGGCCTGGGTCGCGATGACGGCGACCCGGATGCCGAGGTCCTCCTCCGCCGTTCGTGCCGCGACCCTGGCCGCACGCACGGAGTCGGGGTCGTTGGGCAGGACCACGACCTCGGAGGCGCCCGAGCCGGCCACGGCGTCCAGGATCATCCCGGTGGACGGGCGGTTGCCGGGGCCCGCCTCGATGACGATCGCACCGGCACCGCCGAACAGCCGGGCCAGGCCGGGCCCCGCGGAGACGGCGACGATCCGGCGCCCCGCTCGGGCGCGCCGCGGCCGCGCCGCCACCTGCTCGGCGAAGTGCGTGACCTGGATCCGGTGGGGGCGGCCGGCCGCGAGGCCGGCCTCGATCGCGGCACCGACGTCATCGACGTGGACATGGACGTTCCACAGCCCCGCACCGCCCACGACGACCAGCGAGTCGCCGAGAGGCCCGAGGTCGCCGCGCAGCACCGGGATGGACGCCTCGTCGGCGTCGAGGAGGTACATCACCTCATACGACGGCCCGTCCGCGCGGAGGTCGGCGACGTCGGCAGCCAACGGGATCACGGGTGCGCCGAGCGTGGGCGAGGCAGCGACCCGGCGGCGCCCCGTCAGCACCGTCTCGGCGGCGTCGAGGATGACGCTGAGCCCACGCCCGCCGGCGTCCACGACGCCGGCGGCACGCAGCTGGTCGAGCTGCTCCGGCGTGTGGGCCAACGCCTCACGGGCCGCCGCGGCCGAGGACTCGAAGACGTCGCGAGCCCGCGCCCCGGCCTCCTCCGCGCGGCGTACGGCCGCATCGGAAGCGGCTCGAGCGACGGTCAGGATCGTGCCCTCGACCGGCGTCCCGACGGCGGCGTACGCCGCCTGCGTGGCCTCGGCCATCGCGGCGGCCATCACGACGGCGCTGCGCTCGCCCGGCCCGCTGCGCCCGATCCGGGAGACCAGGGCACCCAGCAGCTGGCTCAGGATCACCCCGCTGTTGCCGCGGGCCCCGAGCAGCGCGCCGCGGGCGAACGCCGTCAGCGCGGTCGACAGGTCCGCGTCGGACCCGGCCGCGGCGATGGCGTCGCGGGCCGCGCTCATCGTGAGGTACATGTTCGTGCCCGTGTCGCCGTCCGGCACGGGGTAGACGTTGAGCGCGTCGATCTCCTCACGCGCATCGGCCAGCGCGTCGACCGCGACGTCCACGAAGCGCCGCACGACCGCGAGGTCGATCTCGCCGCCCTTGGGTGCTTCCATGGTCCGTCGCACGCTCCTCGGTCCGCCCGGACGCTCGGGCGGCTGCCAGGGTAGTGCCGGGTACGCAGATTCGTCCGCGTGCGGGTGGGTCGGATATCCTCTCGAGGTTGCCTGCCGTGCGCAGGCCCTCGAACCTCGACCGCGTTCCGTCTCGACCAGGAGTGTCTCCCGTGGCTGCCGTGTGCGACATCTGCGCCAAGAAGCCGACCTTCGGCAACAACCGACCCTGGTCGAAGAAGATCACCAAGCGGCGCTTCGACCCCAACATCCAGCGCGTCCGCGCCGTGGTCAACGGCACGCACAAGCGCCTCAACGTGTGCACCGGCTGTCTCAAGGCCGGCAAGGTCTCGCGCGCCTGACCATCCCCGGGTCGTCAGATCCGGTGAATCGTCGGGCCCTCGCGCTCAGCGCTTCCCTAGAAGTGCGCCCACCCGGTCGGGCCGTCGTACGTCTGACCGTCGACGGTGACGCCCGAGCCCGCCGCGACCGACCCGACCGGCTGCCAGCCAGCCGGCAGCTCGCCGGTGGCGAACGTCGCCAGCAGCGCGTGGTCGTCGCCGCCGCCCAGCACCAGCTGCAACGGGTCGACCCCCGTGGCGGCCGCCACGGCCTGGAGCGGCTCGGGGACCTCGAACGCCTCGCGGCGCACGTCGATGGCCACGCCGGACTCCTCGGCGAGGTGCCCGGCGTCGGCGAGCAGCCCGTCCGAGACGTCGATCATCGCGGTCGCTCCGGCCTCCGCGGCCGCCGGTCCGGCGTCGTACGGCGGGTCGGGACGGCGGTAGGCCTCGACCAGGACGCGCGGCGAGCGGAAGCCCCGGGCCAGGACGGCGAGCCCACCGGCGGCCCAGCCCTGTCTCCCGCAGAGCGCGAGCACGTCGCCGGGCCCGGCACCCGACCTCAGCACCGGTGACTGGGTGCAGGCACCGAGCACGGTCACTGCGAGCACCAGCGAGTCCGCCGAGGTCAGGTCGCCACCGACGACGCTGGCACCCACCCGCCCGCACTCCTCGGCGAAGCCGGTCGCGAAGTCCAGGACCCACTGCGCGGGCAGGTCCCGCGGGGCGGCTACGCCGAGGGTCAGCGAGTGGGCTCGACCCCCCATGGCGTTGATGTCGGACAGGTTCGCCGCAGCCGCGCGATGGCCGACGTCCGCCGCCGTCGCCCACTCCCGCCGGAAGTGCCGACCCTCCACCAGCAGATCGGTGGAGACCACCACGTGGCCGGTTCGGATGCGCAGGACCGCGGCGTCGTCGCCGGGCCCGACCAGCACCTGCTCGCCCTGGGGGAAGAGTCCGCGCAGCTGGTCGATGAGCGGGAACTCGCCGGCCTCCGAGACGGTCGCGTCAGGTGGGAAGGCCATGGCGCCCATCCCACCAGATCCGCGCCCCGTCCGGCTCGATGACAGCCCGGGACGTCCTGTCGGGTCCTGCGGACTGCACGGTAGGTTGTGCCTCATCAAGGCCCCCCCGCACCTGCGCAGAGGAGACAACGATGGTCGTCCAGGCGTACATCCTCATCCAGACCGACGTCGGCAAGGCCGCTGAGGTGGCTCGCGAGATCGCCCAGGTCAAGGGCGTGACCCTCGCCGAGGACGTCACCGGTCCCTACGACGTGATCGTGCGCGCCGAGGCCCGCAACGTCGACGAGCTGGGCAAGCTCGTGGTCTCCCGCGTTCAGAACCTCGACGGGATCACCCGCACCCTGACCTGCCCCGTCGTCCACATCTGAGCCGCGACCGCACCTTGAGGAGAGTCCCACCGCGTCCCGCGACGCCTCGGCAGCGGCGGGGCGCGGCCAGGTCCGTGGGTCTGTCGATCGTCCTGGCAGCCACCGTCCTGCTGGTCTCCGCGTGCGGCAAGGACCCCGTCAGCATCCCGAACCTGCGCCTGAGCGCCGCCGACGAGGCGGTCTGTCAGCGCGTCGCCGACGCTCTCCCCTCCCACCTCGGCGGCAAGTCGCGTCGCAAGACGCAGCCGGCCGAGGCGCTGGGCGGCGCCTGGGGCGATCCCCCGCTCGTGGTCCAGTGCGGCGTGGGGGCACCCGCCGAGCTCACCCGTACGTCGCACTGCACGGTCGTGGACGGCGTGGGGTGGTTCCTCCCGCCCGAGGAGGAGTCGGACCCCTCGGCGGATGCGGTGCTGAGCACGGTGGGCTACAAGCCGGTCCTCCAGCTCACGGTGCCTGCCCAAGACCGCGGTAGCGTCCTGGCGGCCGCGGAGGTCGAGCTCGCGCCGGTCGTCAAGGCACAGCTCCGCGCCGTCCGCCGCTGCCTGTAGGACGACGTGGCCGGCCGAGGTCAGCGCAGACCGGTCGACCGTTGCAGCGCCAGCTGGATCAGGCGGTCGACGAGCTCTGGGTAGGACACCCCGGTGGCGGCCCACATGCGTGGGTACATCGAGGTCGGGGTGAAGCCGGGCATCGTGTTGATCTCGTTGAGCACCAACGAGCCGTCCGGCATCACGAAGAAGTCGACGCGGGCGAGCCCCTCGCACCCGATCGCCTCGAAGGCCCGGACGGCCAGCTCGCGCAACCGCGCCGACGTGGCCTCGGGGAGGCCGGCCGGGATCTCGAGCCCGGTGTGCTCCTCGGGGAGGTACTTCGCGGCGAAGTCGTAGAACTCGTGCCCCTCCCCCACCACGATCTCGGCCGGCACGCTGGTCTCCGGAGTCCCGTCCAGGGCCTGGAGGACACCGCACTCGACCTCGCGCGCACCGATCGCGGCCGGCTCGACGAGAGCCTTCGGGTCGTGCCGGTGGGCTTCCTCGATCGCGGCGTCGAGCTCGCTCGCGTCGTGCACCTTGGAGATGCCCATGCTCGAGCCGGCGCGCGCGGGCTTGACGAAGAGCGGGAAGCCGAGGTCGGCCAGCCGATGCCGGACGCCGTCGGGATCGCGGTACCACTCGCGCGCGCCGACCGTGACCGACGGGAGCACGGGCAGCCCGGCGTCACGGAGCACGATCTTGGCGTAGGTCTTGTCCATCCCGACGGCGCTGGCCAGCACGCCGGCGCCCACGTAGCGCACCCCGGCCATCTCGAACATCCCCTGGATCGTGCCGTCCTCGCCCCAGGGGCCGTGCAGGAGCGGGAACACCACGTCCACCTCGCCGAGCGTCTCCGGGGGACGCGCCGACTCGTGGACGACCAGGTCGGTGCTGCCGGCCTCACGCAGCAGGGCGACCGTCGCCCGGTCGCCGTCGACGCTGGGCAGCTCGTCACGGCCCGTGATCCGCAGGCGCTGCGGGTCCTCCGACTCGAGCACCCATCGACCGTCGGTGGCGATGCCGATCGGGACCACGTCGTAGGCCGAACGGTCGATCGCCTCCAGGACGCTGCCGGCGGTCACGCAGCTGATGGCGTGCTCACTGGACCGGCCGCCGAAGACGATCGCGACGCGGGGCTTGCGTGACTCGCTCATCAGCCCGACCCTACCGAGACGACGGCGCGCATGCCTCGCCTACGCTCACCTCATGCCGGACCCGACCGCCCCTGACTCCTGGTCCCTGGCCACCATCGCCGTCTCCGCGGGCCGCCCTCCCCACGAGCCGGACCAGCCGCTCAACGTCCCGATCACCATGGCCTCCACGTACGGCGCCACCGGAGCGCTCGAGTACGGCCGCTACGGCAACCCGACCTGGACCGCCTTCGAGGACGCCCTCGGCGCGCTCGAGGGCGGCCGCTGCCTGGCGTTCTCCTCCGGCCTGGCCGCCGTCGCCACCGTGCTGGACCTGGTCGGCCAGGGCGCGCGCGTCGTTGCTCCTCGGCATGCCTACAACGGCACCGTGATGCAGCTGACCGACCTCGAGGCGCGCGGCCGGGCCACGGTGCAGCTGGTCGACGTGACCGACACCCACCAGCTGACAGCGGCATGCGAGGACGCCGCCCTGGTCTGGCTCGAGTCACCGACCAACCCGGCCCTGGAGCTGGCCGACATCGAGGCGGTGGCCGGGGCCGCCCACGAAGCCGGGGCCTACGTCGTGGTCGACAACACCTTCGCCACTCCCCTGCGTCAGCGGCCCCTGGAGATGGGGGCCGACCTGGTGGTGCACTCGGCGACGAAGTACCTCTCGGGTCACGCCGACGCGATGCTCGGTGCCGTCGTCACGGCCGACGACCAGATCCACGAGGTCCTCAAGGGACGCCGCGACCTGACCGGGTCGGTCCCGGGCACACTCGAGGCGTGGCTGGCGCTGCGCGGCCTTCGCACCCTGCACCTCCGCGTCGACCGTGCCGAGGCCAACGCGCGCGCCCTGGTCGATCGGCTGCGAGAGCACGCCGCCGTCGACGAGGTGCGCTACCCCGGCTTCGGAGGGATCGTGGCGGTCGTGCTCTCCGGCGGTCCCGATGCCGCGGACCGGCTCGTGCGCGCGACCTCCCTGTGGGTGCACGCGACGTCGCTGGGCGGCGTGGAGTCGACGTTCGAGCGGCGACGTCGCTGGAACTCCGAGCCGGCCACGATCCCCGACGCGCTGGTGCGGCTCAGCGTCGGAGTCGAGGACGTCGAGGATCTCTGGCGCGACCTGGCCCACGCCCTCGACCAGCAACGCTGACCCGGCACACCCGGTCAGCGCTAGTCGGTCTCGGCCTTGGTGTCGCGACGGACGAAGGACTCCATCATCTCGGGGGGCGTCATCCGGCCGTCGACGACAGCCTCGACGTGCTCGGCGATCGGCGCGTCGACACCGACCTTGCGTGCGAGCGCCAGCAGCGAGGAGCACGACTTCGCTCCCTCGGCGACCTCCCGGGTCGAGGCGAGGATCTCGGCCGTGGTCATGCCCAGGCCGAGCTTCTCCCCGAAGGTCCGGTTCCGCGACAGCGGCGAGGAGCAGGTCGCCACCAGGTCACCGAGCCCCGCCAACCCCATCAGCGTCAGGGGGTTGGCGTCCATCGCCGCGGCGAGCCGCGCGGTCTCGGCCAGGCCGCGGGTGATCAGCGACGCCGTCGTGTTGTCGCCGAACCCCAGGCCGACCGCCATCCCGACCGACAGCGCCACGACGTTCTTGTAGGCGCCGCCGAGCTCGCAGCCCACGACGTCCACGCTGGTGTAGGGGCGGAACGTCGGGCCGTGCACGAGGTCCTGCACCTGCTTGGCGACGTCCTCGTCGGCGCAGGCCACGACGGAGGCCGCCGGCTCGCGCTGGGCGATCTCGTGCGAGAGGTTGGGCCCGCTGACCACAGCCACGCGACCGGGACCGGCTCCGGTCACCTCGCCGATGACCTCGCTCATCCGCCGCAAGGTGCCCAGCTCGACGCCCTTCATCAACGAGACCATCACCGACGTGGCGGAGATGTAGGGCGCCCAGCGCTCCAGGTTGCCGCGGAAGGTCTGGGAGGGCACGGCGAAGACGACGACGTCGGCTCCCGTCAGCGCCTGCTCGGCATCGTGGGTGGCCGCGATCGTGGCCGGCAGCTCGACGCCGGGCAGGTAGTCGGGGTTCTGACGCCGTTCGTTGATGGTCCGGCACAGCTCCTCGCGCCGTGCCCACAGCGTGACGTCGTTGCCCGCGTCGGCGAGGACCAACGAGAACGCCGTACCCCAGTTCCCTGCCCCGAGCACGGAGACCTGGGTCATGCGTCGCTCGGCTTCTGCCCGCCCTTGCGCGGGTTGCCGGTCGCGCGGACGCCGGCCCGACGCGCGTCGAAGCGCTCGGCCGGCGGCACCTCGTGCCTGAGCTCGGCGACGAGCGCGGTCAGTGCGGACATGATGCGCTCGGTCGCCTGGTTGATGGTCGCAAGCGTGCGGGGCTGCTCGCGCAGGTCGTCGAGTGCCACCGGGTCACCGACCTTCATCGTGATCCGCGTCCGCGGGAACAGGTGCGGCTTCTTGGCGTAGGGGTAGAGCAGGTCGTGCGCCCCCCACTGTCCGATCGGGATCACCGGCGCCCCGGTCTCCAGCGCGATCCGGGCCGCTCCGGACTTTCCGGCCATCGGCCACAGGTCGGGGTCGCGCGTGAGTGTCCCCTCGGGGTAGACCACGACGCACTCCCCCGCTCGTACGGCCGCTACCGCGGCATCGAAGGCGCCCTTGGCGCTCTTGCTCAACCGCTCGACGGGGATCTGGCCCGCGGCCGTGAGGAAGCGCGACATCGCGGGGTTCTTGAACAGGCCCGACTTCGCGAGGTAGCGCGGCATCCGGCCGTGGTCGTAGACGATGTGCGCCGATGTCAGAGGGTCGACGTGCGAGACGTGGTTGAAGACCAGGATGCAGCCACCGGTGGCCGGGATCTTCTCACCATCGATCCAGGTGCGCTTGGTCGTGGCGAACAGGGCCGACTTGACCACCGGCACGGCGAGGTCGAACGCCCAGCCCCGCTTCTGCTGGAGCTTGCGCACGGGTCGCACACTCACCTGCGTCCCTCCCGTCGTGGGCCGTCGTCGTCGCCCGTCATCGTGCCGGCGTCCGGGAAAGGCTACTCGGTCGCGGCCGCCGGACCGCGGGGTCGTCGGGCCTGACAAGATCACCGAGATGACTGCGTCCTACGTCGTGCTGCTGCCGGTGAAGCCGCCGTCGCGCGGCAAGTCGCGGCTCGAGGTCGATCCCGGACGCCGTCGGGCTCTGGCAGCGGCGTTCGCCCTCGACACGGCGCGCGCGTGTCTGGGTGCCGCACGGGTCGCGTCCGTGCTCGCGGTCACCGACGATGCCCGGTTCGCCGACGAGCTTCGCGATGCCGGCTGCGACGCGATCCCGGACGGCGTCGCCGGTGACCTCAACGAGTCGCTGCGTCTCGCGGCGGCCGAAGGACGTCGTCGGTGGCCGGACCGCGTGCCGGTCGTGGTCTGCGCCGACCTTCCGGCGCTGAGGGCAGCGGATCTCGACGAAGCCCTCACGACCGTGAGCACGTGGGGCGTCACTGCGTTCGTCGCCGACCGCGACGGCGTCGGGACGACGCTCTACACCTCGCCGTACGACGACTTCGACCCCCACTTCGGAGCCGGCTCGCGACAGGCCCACCTCGACGCGGGCGCCCGCGAGATCGCGGGTGAGCTGCTCACGTTGCGCGCCGACGTCGACGACGCTCGCGCACTCGCCGGGGCCGAGGCGCTCGGCCTGGGAGCTCATACCCGCCTGGCGATGCTGCTCCGGCCCTGACCACGAGACGTCAACGGCACCGACCACGACACCGACACCGACAACGGGGCCGCCGCGGATCCGCGGCGACCCCGTTGCAACGTCGAGTGCTGCTGGTGCGTCAGCGCTTCCTGGCGGTCTTCTTCGCCGGCGCCTTCTTGGCCGCGACCTTCTTGGCCGGTGCCTTCTTCGCGGGCGCGGCCCTCTTCGCCGGCGCCTTCTTGGCCGTCACCTTCTTGGCCGGTGCCCTCTTCGCGGGCGCGGCCTTCTTGGCCGTCACCTTCTTGGCCGTCACCTTCTTGGCGGGCGCGGCCTTCTTGGCCGTCACCTTCTTGGCCGGTGCCTTCTTGGCGGGCGCGGCCTTCGTCGCCGGCGCCTTCTTGGCCGCAGCCTTCTTGGCGGGCGCGGCCTTCTTCGCCGGCGCCGCCTTCTTGGTCGACGCGGTCGCCTTCTTGGCAGCGGCCGCGCCGGCAGCGAACGTCAGCTTGGGCAGCTTCTTCGCACCCGACACGACGTTCTTCAGATCGGCACCCGCGGTGAACTTCGGCACTGCTGTCTTCTTCGCCTTGATCCGAGCACCTGTCTGGGGGTTGCGCACCCAGCGGGCCTCACGCACTCGCTTCTCGAACGAGCCGAAACCCGTGATCGCGACCTTCTCGCCCTTGGCCACCTCGCGCGTGATCGTGTCCAGGACGGATTCCAGCGCATGCTGCGCCTGCTTGCGGTTCCCCTCGTAACGCCCGGCGAGAGCGTCAATGAGCTGAGACTTGTTCACGGCTTCCCTTCCAATGAACGATCATGGCCGACCTTTTGCCCGGCTTCCCGGTGAACGCTAGGTATTCGCGGCGTTCGCCACAATCACCACGCCGGGTCTTTCGACGGTTTTTTCGAGTCAATCAGGCTCAACCGAGGCTCTCTGAGCCTTCGGCAACCCTACAGAGTCGCGGGCTTCCAGGACGGTCGGCCCGACTCGAATGCGGAGATCTCGTCCTCGTGGGCCAAGGTGAGGGAGATGTCGTCGAGCCCCTCGAGCAGGCGCCACCGGGTGTAGTCGTCGATGTCGAAGGAGTCCTCGACCGCGCCCGGGCCATCGCCCGCCCGCACGGTCCGCGCCGTCAGGTCGACGGTCACTGCCGTGCCCGGCTCTGCCTCGAGCAGCTCCCACAGCCGCTGCACGACCTTGTCGTCGACCTGGGCGGTCAGCAGCCCGGCCTTGCCGGAGTTGCCGCGGAAGATGTCGCCGAAGCGTGGTGACACCACGACCTTGAACCCGTGGTCCTGCAAGGCCCACACGGCGTGCTCGCGCGAGGAGCCCGTGCCGAAGTCGGGGCCCGCCACCAGGACCGTGCCGGCGTCGTACGGCGCGTGGTTGAGCACGAACGCCGGGTCGTTGCGCCAGGCCGCGAACAGCCCGTCCTCGAAACCGTGCCGGGTCACTCGCTTGAGATAGACGGCCGGGATGATCTGGTCGGTGTCGACGTTGCTGCGGCGCAGGGGAACGCCGATGCCGGTGTGGGTCGTGAACGCCTCCATCACCGGGCCTCCAGATCTGCCGGTGAGCTCAAGGTGCCGCGGACCGCGGTGGCGGCGGCGACCGGCACCGAGACCAGGTGGGTGCGCCCGCCCTTGCCCTGGCGGCCCTCGAAGTTGCGGTTGGAGGTCGAGGCGCTGCGCTCCTGCGGGGCGAGCTGGTCGGGGTTCATGCCCAGGCACATCGAGCAGCCGGCACCGCGCCACTCGGCGCCCGCCTCCTTGAAGATCACGTCGAGGCCCTCGTCCTCGGCCTGGAGCCGGACCCGGACCGAGCCAGGGACCACCAGGAGCCTGGTGCCGTCGGCGACCTTGCGACCCCGGACGACGTCGGCGGCAACACGGAGATCCTCGATGCGGCCGTTGGTGCAGGAGCCGACGAACACCGTGTCGATCTGGATCTCACGCATCGGCGTTCCGGCCCGCAACCCCATGTACTCCAGGGCTTTGCGTGCTCCGACGCGGTCGCTCTCGTCCTCGAAGAGCTCCGGCTCGGGCACCGAACCGGAGAGCGGGACGCCTTGCCCGGGATTGGTCCCCCACGTCACGAAGGGCGCCATCGCACCGGCGTCCAGCTCGATCTCGCGGTCGAACTCCGCGTCGTCGTCGGTGACCAGGGTGCGCCAGTGGGAGACTGCGCTGTCCCACTCGGCGCCCCGCGGCGCCTCCGGTCGGTCGTGCAAGTAGCCGAACGTCGTCTCGTCGGGTGCGATCAGGCCGGCCTTGGCGCCCCACTCGATGCTCATGTTGCACACCGTCATCCGGCCCTCCATCGAGAGCGCCTCGATGGCGGGGCCGCGGTACTCGACGACGTACCCCTGCCCACCGCCGGTGCCGGCGTGGGCGATCAGCGTGAGCACGAGGTCCTTGGCCGTGACACCGTCGGGGAGAGCGCCGGTGACCGTCACGGCCATGGTCTTGGGGCGTGACTGGGGCAGCGTCTGGGTGGCGAGCACGTGCTCGACCTCGGAGGTGCCGATCCCGAACGCGAGCGCGCCGAAGGCACCGTGGGTCGAGGTGTGGGAGTCGCCGCAGACGATGGTCATCCCCGGTTGGGTGAGCCCGAGCTGCGGGCCGATGATGTGCACGATCCCCTGGTCGAGATCGCCGAGAGGATGCAGGCGGACGCCGAACTCCTCCGCGTTGGTGCGCAAGGTCTCGACCTGGGCCCGGCTGACGGGGTCCTTGATCGGCTGGTCCCAGTCGACGGTCGGGACGTTGTGGTCCTCGGTCGCCAGGGTGAGCTCGGGACGGCGTACCGGCCGGCCCGCGAGGCGCAGCCCGTCGAAGGCCTGGGGGGAGGTCACCTCGTGCACGAGATGGAGGTCGATGTAGAGCAGATCGGGCTCCCCCTCGGTGGAGCGGACCACGTGCTCGTCCCACACCTTCTCGGCCAGGGTCCTGCCCATCACTACTCCCTCGGGGGTTGCAAGGAACTCTTGGGGTACCTCCCCATCGTATATCTTGCGTCCCATGATCTGAGACGTCAGTATTGCCATATGGACAACACGAGCGGTGTGGGGGTGCTGGACAAGGCTGCCCTGGTGCTCACCGCACTCGAGTCGGGGCCGGCCACGCTGGCCGGGCTGGTGACCGCGACCGGCCTGGCCCGGCCGACGGCGCACCGGCTCGCCGTGGCGCTGGAGCACCATCGACTGGTTGCGCGTGACCTGCAAGGTCGCTTCGTGCTGGGCCCTCGCCTCTCCGAGCTCTCCGTCGCCGCAGGCGAGGACCGCCTGCTGGCGACCGCCGGACCGGTGCTGGCGCGGCTCCGCGACATCACCGGGGAGTCGGCCCAGCTGTGGCGCCGCCAGGGCGAGCACCGGGTGTGCGTCGCGGCGGCCGAGCGGCCCTCCGGTCTGCGCGACACCATCCCGGTCGGATCCCAGCTCACGATGCGGGCCGGCTCGGCCGCTCAGGTGCTGCTGGCCTGGGAGGACGCCGAGCGCATCCACCGTGGCCTTCAGAACGCCGCCTTCTCCGCGGCCGCGCTGTCCGGCATCCGCCGCCGCGGCTGGGCACAGTCGGTGGGCGAGCGAGAGCAGGGCGTCGCGTCGGTGTCGGCCCCGGTCCGCTCGCCGTCCGGCAAGATCGTCGCCGCCGTCTCGGTGAGCGGCCCTCTGGAGCGACTCTCGCGCCAGCCTGGCCGGATGCACGCTCCCGCCGTCGTCGCGGCCGCCGAGCGCCTCTCGGAGTCACTACGGCGCGCCGCCGCGGAGTAGCCGAGTCGGGCTCGGCCTGGGGAAGTGCTGATCAATCCCGCCTGCTGCGCGCCGGCGCCATTGATCAGCACGTCCCTAGAACAAGGCGTCCTGCTCGATCTCGAGGAGCGTCTGCTTGCGCTCGATCCCCCCGGCGTACCCGGTGAGGGTGCCGTCGGCGCCGATGACGCGGTGGCACGGGATCACGATCGGGATGGGGTTGCTGCCGTTGGCAAGGCCGACGGCGCGCGACGCGGCGTTCGACTTGCCCAGCCGCCTCGCGATCTCGCCGTACGACGCGGTCTCGCCGTAGCCGATGCGCACCAGCTGGGCCCACACCGACTTCTGGAAGTCGGTGCCCGCCGGGTCGAGTGGCAGGTCGAACTCCTTGAGGTCGCGCTCGAAGTAGGCCCGCAGCTGACGCACGGTCTCGACCAGGACCGGCACCGTGTCGTCGCGGTCGCCGCGCGGCCGGCCGTCGTGGTCGCGGAACGGCGAGAACTCGATCGCGCTGACCGCACCGCCGTGCTCGACGATGCGCAGATCGCCGATGGGAGAGTCCATGAGGGTCCACATGGTCAGGGTCCTTTCGTTGCCGACAGTGAGTGCCACAGCTGGAGCTGGGCGTAGGAGCGCCAGGGCCGCCACCGCTCGGCCAGGTCTTCCGCATCCGCCGGGTCGATGCCCAACGCACGGAGTGCGTCGCGGATGCCGATGTCGGTGGGCAGGAACACGTCGGGGTGTCCCAACGCACGCAGCGCGACGTAGTCGGCGGTCCACGGGCCGATGCCCGGCATCGCCAGCAGCTGACGCCGGACGTCGTCACGGTCGGCACCGCGGTCGAGGCTCAGGTCGCCCTCGCCCAGGGCTCGGGTGAGGGCGATCAGGGCGCGGCCGCGCGAGCGCGGCATCGGCAGCGCCTCGGGCTCGAGCGAGCCGAGCCGGGACGCGACCGGGAAGAGATGGGTGAGCCCGGCGACGGGCTCGGCGAGCGGCTCGCCGTAGGACTGGGCGAGCCGGGCCGCGGCCGTGCGCGCCGCTGCCACCGTGACCTGCTGGCCGAGGACCGCGCGCACCGCCAGCTCGTCGCCGTCGACGTGCCCCGGCACCCGCAGACCGGGAGCCCGCCGCGCCAAGGGGCCGAGCACCGGGTCGCCGGCGAAGGCGTCGGTGATCGCGACCGGGTCACAGTCGGCGTCGATGAGCCGGCGTACGCGCTCGACGGCCGCCGAGAGGTCGCGCAGGTCGGTCAATCGGAACGTCGCCGGAACGAACGCCGTCGCTCCCGCGTCGTCGACGTCGACAAGGGCGAGGGTTACCACGCCGGATCCGTGCGGCAGCCGCAGCGTGCGCGAGTACGTCGTGTCGGCCGCCAGCTCGACCCCCGGCACCGCGCGCGCGGCCAGGAACTCGTGCAGCGCCCGCCCGGCGAACGGCGTGCGGACCGCCAGCCGCAGCTGGAGCGCCCCTGCGGCGCGAGAGTTTCCGCGTCCGCCTCGAAGCCGGGTCGGTGTCGCGGCGTACACCTCGCGCACCGTGTCGTTGAACTGCCGCACGCTGCTGAACCCCGCCGCGAAAGCGACGTCGGCCGCCCCCAGTGACGTGGTCTCGAGCAGGACGCGGGCGGTCTGAGCGCGTTTGGCGCGAGCCAGCGCGAGCGGGCCGGCACCGAGCTCCTGGGTCAGGATGCGCGAGAGGTGACGCGTCGTGTAGCCCACGCGGCGAGCCAGCCCGTCAACGCCCTCGCGGTCGACGACCCCGTCGCCGATGAGGCGCATCGCGCGGCCGGCGACATCGGCCGCGACGTCCCAGTCGGGGCTGCCCGGCGTCGCGTCCGGCAGGCAGCGCTTGCAGGCGCGGTAGCCCGAGGCCTGCGCCGCCGCGGCGGTCGCATGGAAGGTGACGTTGTGGTACGCCGGCGTGCGCGCCGGGCATGAGGGGCGGCAGTAGATGCCGGTGGTCCGCACCGCGGTGTAGAAGACGCCGTCGAACCTGCGGTCGCGGCTCTTGACCGCGCCGTAGCACGACTCCCGGTCCAGGTGCATCGGGGCCGTCGACGATGTCATGCCTCCATCATGACCGACGCCGCCGACAGTCTCTGGCGGGAATCGGACACGGCCGTCGAGGCATTCGGCTGCGACACCCCGACCTGCGAGGGGTCAGCGACGAATGGAGTCGACGAGCTTCCACGCCGCGGGAAGCAGGCCGGCCGCCAGCAGGATCTTGATCGCGTCGCCCACCAGGAAGTCCTTCACGCCGTCGTCCCAGGCCTGGCCGGCCGTCAGGTGGTACGCGTGGGCCAGCCAGGTGGCACCGAACGCGTAGATGACGACGTTGCCGAGCAGCATCGCGGGCAGGGAACGCGCCGCCCTACGGTCCCACCCTCGATCGGCGAGCCAGCCCACCAGGGCGGCTGCGACCAGCATGCCGACGAGATAGCCGCCCGTCGCGGACGAGAGCCGGAGGGCGTCCCATCCCGATCCGTGCGAGGCGAAGACGCCGTACCCGAGGCCCCCCACCACGAGGTAGCCGGCCAGGGTGGCCGACGCGCGGGTCGCGCCGTAGGCACCGCCGACCAGGAGCACGGCGAAGGTCTGGCCCGTGAGCGGCACCGGCGTGTGCGGCAGGGGGATCGACACCTGCGCCGACAGCGCGACCACGCCGATGCCGACGGCGACCAGCACGAGGTCGGCGACCAGGGCGGCGACCCGGTGTCGGGGATGGACCAGGGACGGGACGAGCGCGGTGGAGGACATGCGCCGATCCTAGGGCCGACGCGCCGAAGGCCCGCGCGGCTGCTCGCCAGATGCTGCCGCGTGTCAGCAGATCACGGTGAGGTAGACGTAGTTGTTGACCTCGACCATCTGTTGGGTGATGGCGTCGAAGTACCAGCTGTACACCCGGACCGTGCGGCCGTCGAACGCCTTCGCGTTGGCGTAGTAGGTGGAGTCGTAGTAGGCCCCCGCGATCGGGGTGCAGTAGGTGACGTCGCGATCGAAGGTCACGTCTGCCACGCCGACGGATACCCAGGTGACCGACACGATGCTCGGCGACCCGCTGTACACGCTTCCAGGTGTGCTCGAGGAACCGGTGTAGATCAGCCCGTGCATCGGCGGCCGGTAGTAGCCGACGACGTCGATGGTCAGGTTGACCGGGCTCTTGCCGCCGTTGTGCACGGCCAGGCTCTTGCCGTTGCCGGACGCGATGCCGACCGTCGCCTCGGTGGAGGTGGTCGTGTGCGCCTGGTAGTACAACGCTCCCAGACGGGAGAAGGCCCCCGTGGCGAACGCGGCGATCACTCCGGACTTGTGCGGCTTGATCGCCGTGATCCGGGCGAGGACCAGGGTGGCCCCCACGGGGATGCCGCACCCGGACCCGTGGCCGCCTTGCCCGGAGAAACCACTCTTCCCGGCCGCATGGAACGAACGGCCGCCGCTCTTGGAGATCGGGCCTCCATGACCCTTGGTCGACACGATGCGACAGAGCTTGACCGGATGGAACTCGCTGGCGGCGTGGCCGGCCGCGTGGTCGGCCGCGAGCAAGGCTTCCGGCGACACGGCTCTCGGCACTGGTGCCCGATCGGGCGCCCGGAGCTGAGGCTGCGCGCTCGCGGCACCGACCCCGACCATCAAGGCGACGATCCCCGAGCCGACCGCCAGCATTCGCAGACGTGAGCTCATCGCCGACCCCCTCGCGAACGCCGACTCGGCGCCTCGGACCTCAGATTGGCCCTCGCTCCGGGATCGCACAAGTGGCGTCGGGCTCACCGGTCGGTACCGCGATGGACGCCGCCCGGAAGGCGCCTCGGGCACGTCGGGCCCGGCCTGCGCGCGTTGCCGGGTGTGGCCCCAGTGTCGGCCCGAGTGTGCCCGAGCGGGACTTCACCGGAAGCGCAGAAGCGGCCCTCGGCAGCGTTCTCGCTGGTTAGGAGAGCTTTTCGGAGTGGTACCCCCGACCGGATTCGAACCGGCGCTACCGCCTTGAGAGAGGGATTCAAGGGTCAACGAAGGATGACGAGAGCCGATGAACGTGCAGGCCAGAGCCACTTTGCGGTATTGGCTGCGGTTGGCCGTCGAGGGCTGTTTCTGGACCGCGTGTCGCCCCAGTGTTGCCCGAGTTCCACATCGACGGCCCGAGCCCTATAGCAGAAACCGCTATACTAGAACCATGACCGGCCGAGGCGAGGTGCTGCGCGACGTGATGCTCGAGACGAGCACCACCCAGTCAGACCTGTCCCGGCTCAGCGGTGTGCGCCAGCCCAGCATCAGCGGCTTCCTGTCCGGAAAGGTCGAGCTCAGCGACGACCAGCTCGACCGACTGCTGTCGTGCATGGGGTTCCGGCTCGAAGTGGTCAGGCGCCCGGTCGTCCCCAAGCTGACTCGCTCCGAGCGCCGGTCCTGGCAGTTGCACCGGCGACTTTCGACGCTGCTCAACCGCGAGATCTTCAAGGACTGGGAGCCGACCATCGAGCGCAACCTCGACCGTCTCGGCGAACGGGTGACCGGCCAGCCGCACGAGCAGAATCTCGACCGGTGGCGGCACCTGATCGACCGCGGCGATCTTCCCGGCCTGCACCGGGTCATGACCGGCCTGGACCGGGACTCGATCGAGATGCGCGAGGTCTCCCCCATGTCCGGACTGCTCCCCGACGAGGAGCGCCGCGAAGTCCTGAGGCTGGCTGGCTGATGCGTCGCGACCAGCTTGAGCACGCGATCCGTACGACCTGCCAGATCATCCAGGAGCCCGAGGTGATCGTGGTCGGCTCGCAGGCCATCCTCGGCACCTACGACGAGTCGCAGCTTCCTGCTGCTGCGACCATGTCGATCGAGGTCGACATCCTTCCGATCGCTGACAGCAATGAGGAAACTGCTCGGCTGGCCGATCTCATCGAGGGCGTCGCGGGCGAGTTCTCCCCCTTCGAGGGACTCCACGGCTTCAGCATCGACGGCGTCGACCTCGACACCGCCGTCCTGCCCGAGGGTTGGCGCGACCGCCTCGTCCCACTGCAGAACGCGAACACAGCCGCGCCCTCGGGAGAGCGGCGCTTCACCGGCTGGTGCCCCGACAAGGAGGATCTCTGCGTCGCGAAGCTGATCGCCTTCCGCGAGAAGGATCTCAACTTCGTCGGATCCCTCGTCGATGATGGACTCGTCGACGGCGAAGAGGTCATGCGTCGCGTCGAAAGGGTTGCGGGCGGGCACAAGGCAGCAATCGAACGTGCGCATTCCTGGGTCGAGTCCCGAAAGCTGGCCTGAAACATCTGCCCGAAACGCACTCATCTGCCGATGTGAGGGCGTCCTGTTACGGCGCACGGGTCGCGTCGAGGAACACGACAGGCCCTCCCGCGTGCGCATGCAGCGCGGCACTCATTCGAGCCTGACCTCGCGCACCGTGAAGAGCGACTGCCTCGCCAGGGTCGAGCCAATGGGCAGCCTCGATCTCCTCCGTCTGCAGCGTCAACTCGGGTGACCCCACGAGCGGCTCGCTGTCGAACACGAACTGAACGCTGCTGGGCTTTTCACCCTCCGGCCCCAGGTGCTGCACCGCCAGCAGTCGCCCGACGGACACCTCAAGGCCGACCTCTTCCAGGACCTCGCGCTGACCCGCGACCGCCGGTGACTCGGCTGGCTCCACAATCCCACCAGGGAGGATCAGCGTGTCGCGGTTGTGAGTCTTCACCATCAGAAGTCGCCCGCTGGTGTCCCACACCAGGACTCCCGAAGCCAGCACGTGCGAAGGCCAGTCCGACATGCGCTCAGGCTACGGCTGCATCGCACTCACAAGCCGCGGAGCGGATCGTCCCTCCGCCGTGGTCCTCACGTCTCCGGGTAGGCGCGGCGTGGCACCCCCTCCGGCCTCTGTCCGGACGTGAGTTCGGCCTTGTCCTCCGGCGTGTGGCGGTGGACCGTTGCGGCAGACGCCCGGCGCCGGGGGCGCGCAGAGGTGGGGACAATGTCTCGATGGACGATCTGGAACGCCGGCGCCAGCTGCGCGCCGCAGTAGCCACGGCAGACGGCGAGACGTTGCTGTCCCTGCTGCAGCGATCGTGGCCCGACCACGCGCTCCAGCTGATCGGCGATGGGCTGCTGGAGGCGCTGGCTCGCGGAGCCACCGGTGCTCGGGAGGCGGCGGTCGAGTGCGTGACCGCGCTGGGTGAGCGGGACTGGGAGGGTGACGAGGAGCTTTCCACCGCGCTGGCGGCCCGACTCGGTACCGGGGCAACGCGGCTGTTGAAGCCGCTGCCAGTCGACCTCGAACAACTCGCCGACGTGCTCGAAGGGGACCCGGTCTCCAGTGGCGGCCGGATCGACCTAGACGACGGCGAGGTGTGGCCCATGCCGGCCGTCGAGTACGCGATCGAGGTCGGCGACGAAGAGGCGGACGAAGACGATTCCGAGCACTGGTTGTGGGTCCACAGCGAGGGCTCACGTGCCGGCTACCACGACATGGAACTGTTCACTGCCAGCATCGAGGACCCCGATATCGCAGACGGGCTCGGGAGGGCCTTGGACGGTCGAGGTGCGTTCCGTCGATTCAAGGACCAACTGGCGCGTTGGCCCGACCTTCAAAGCCGCTGGTACGCCTACTCCGAGGACAGACATCGCGGACGAGCACGAGCCTGGCTCGCCGCGGAAGGCTACACACCCACCTCACAGATGCGGCGGGAGTCGGCAACCCCGACTTGATAGCAACGGCCTCCGACCGTCATGTCAGCGGCGGTCGCTACGAGACCTCATTTCCGCCGATCACGAAGTAGCCGACGAACACTGCGACCACGACGACCACGAACCCGAGCACGGACACGAAGACGCCGAGTAGGCCGCCGCCACCGATGCGCCGAGTGCGTCCGGGAAGAGTCGCGGCCAGGCTGACCGCTCCGCATAGCGCCATACAGACGAGCGGGATGAGGAATCCAGCATCCAAGTGGCCGGTCACCACGACTATCAGACCTACGCACGAGGCGCCGAAGTTCAAGGCGACGGAAGACCAGAAGGCGTCCCAGAGCGTGACACCCTCGATTCTCGGCACGGACGAAGACTAGATGCCGGGGAGCCCAGCCGACCGCTCACTGGTCGAAGGTGTGGTGGTCGGTGGGGTGATCCGGCACCGTGATGGGTGTCGGTGACATGGAGTCACCGGCGCATCCCTGGTTCCCGTTGGGTCATCGCCACGACCGCGAGACCTGTGAGGTCCCCGATGAGTAATGCGGGGCCCAACGGCCCAGGACACGCCGACTGGCGACAGGGCTGTGCGCCATCAGAGCGCCGATCAGTGAGCGACCGGCAGTCGTGTCCCGAACCGTTGGGGGTGCCACCTGCTGAGGCAACAGCGAGGGAGCACGAGACTATGATTGATCAGATTGACCAGCCTGATCAGATTGAGATGGCCGGTACCCCGGTTCCGACTGCTCCGACCGCGGGCATCGATTGGGCCAGCACCGAACACGCCGTTGCCGTGGTCGATCCCGGCGGTGTCCAGCTGGAGCGGTTCAAAGTCCCTCACACCACGCCGCGAGGTCCCGATCCCGCAGTTCCTCGCGACCGAGCTTGGCGAACACATCTGGAGCAAGCAGCCGGACGATCTGGTCTTCGCGGGCATCCGCAGCGGCCAACCCCTGCGCGTCAGCACCTTCCGGACCGCGTTCAGCTCGGCCGCCAGGGCGATCGGCGTACCGGACCTGCACCCGCACCAGCTGCGGCACACCGCGGCCAGTCTGGCGATCGCCAGCGGCGCGGACGTCAAGGTCGTCCAGCAGATGCTCGGGCACAGCTCGGCGACGATGACGCTGGACACCTACGGGCACCTCTTCGAGGACCGGCTCGACGAGGTCGGCAGCGCGCTGGACGCCGCCCGGGAGGCGGCTCGAGCACGGCGAGCCGGTCTGAGCGCGTTGCCCCGTGTTGCCCCAGTGTTGCCCGAGCCGGATTTCGCGGGAGATGACGAAGCGGTCAAGTCCAGCGTTTCCGCTGGTCGGGACCGCTCTTCGGAGCGGTACCCCCGACCGGATTCGAACCGGCGCTACCGCCTTGAGAGGGCGGCGTGCTAGGCCACTACACAACGGGGGCGGGCACGTGAGACACGCGAAGAGAGACTGTATCGGTCGGTCTCAGAGGCGACAAAATTCTGAGCGATTCCGGCCCGGACCGGGACTGTCGCTGGGGTACTAGGACTCGAACCTAGACTAACTGAACCAGAATCAGCCGTGCTGCCAATTACACCATACCCCAATGGTTGAGCGGCTTTCGCTGCTCCGCGACCCACTCCGACCCGGGACCGGCAGGGACTGGCGGACGCTCAGCCGACCGCCGGGAAACCCTACACGCGGCTGCGCGGGGCCTCCAAAACGCGCGGGCCGGTGGTCGTGCTCAGGCCCATCCTCCGGCAGACCACGACGGCGAGCCACAGGTAGACCAGCGACTGGGTCAGGGTGACCGGGATGCTCCACCAGCTCCCGCCCGTGGGGTTCAGCGTCGTGGCCATGTCACCGAAGGCCAGGGCGGCGCCGTAGGCGAGGAAGTTGTTGAGCACGTGCATCGCGATGCCGGCCTCGAGTCCCCCGGTCCGGATCACCAGGATGCCGGCCACGACGCCGAAGGCGAACCGGTCGAAGAAGACCGGCACGCTCTGGCCGAGTCCGTGTGCGAGGCCGAACAGGAATGCCGGCACCAGGACCGCCACCCACGCCGAGCGGAACATCCCGCCGACGGCCTGGGTGAGGTAGCCACGGAAGACGTACTCCTCCCCCGCCGCCTGGAACGGCGTGAGGAGCGCGATCACCAGCAGGTAGTGGAACGTCGTGGTCGTGAAGGCGTTGGCCGAGCCGCTGACGTCGCCGCCCTGACCGGGCAGCACCGCACCGACAACCAGCGTGGCCAGGAGTGCGACCACAGACACCCCGAGGCAGGCGACCAGGAAGCGCCAGCGGATCCCCGGTCTCACCGAGGCCAGCCAGCGCGGCGCGATCCCGTGCAGCAGCCTGCTGCCCACCATCGCCAGCGGGATGAACGTCGCAAGCGCGACGTTGAGGAACGCGAGCCGCTCCGGCGACGGATGGTCGAGGTCGGCGAGCTGGCTGACGGGCACCTGCGCCTGGCCGGTGACGGCGAAGTAGGCGGCGAACGCAGCCTCGGCCACCACGGCGCCGATCACGGCGAAGCCCAGGAACATCAAGACGATGCCGGCCAGGGGTCGCCAGAGCCCAGGAAGGCCGGCCTCCTGGATGCGGTGGTACGGGAGCCCGGCCGGCACCTCGATGTCGTCCGGCCTGCGTGCCTGAGTCATCCCAGGGCCGCCTGGAGACGGCCCAGCGACCGCTCGCGGCCGAGCAGCTCGAGGGACTCGAACAAGGGCGGGCTGACCCGTCGCCCCGTCACCGCGACCCGGACGGGGCCGAACGCCTCGCGTGCCTCGTCGCCCTCCGTCGGCGCGGAGGACTCCTGAAGGGCCCTCTCGATCCCGGCCGTCGTCCAGTCGCCGAGCGAGGACAGGGCCTCGTAGGAGGCTCGCAGGACGTCGCGGTCGGCGTCGTCGATCTCGTCGACCGGCGCGAACTCCGTCTCCCCGACGAACAGGAACCCCAGCATCGGCACCACCTCGGACAGGGTGCTCATCCGGCCGGCCACCCACGGCATCGCGGCGTCCAGGAGCCGGCGTTGGTCGGGGGTGAGCGGCTCGCTCACGAGCCCGTCGTCGGCGAGGAAGGGGATCACGCGCTCGGTCATGTCCGGCAGAGAGATCCGCCGCATGTGCGCGCTGTTGACCGCCTCGAGCCTGTGGAGGTCGAAGTGCGCGGGCTCGGGCCCCACCTGACGGACGTCGAACGCCGCGGCCATCTCGTCGATGGTGAACACGTCGCGGTCACCCATCCGCCACCCCAGGAGCGCGAGGTAGTTGAGCAGCCCCTCGGGCAGGAATCCCCGGTCGACGTACTCCAGCAGACCCGAGCCCGGCTCCGGCGCGCGCTCGTCCTCGGTGACCGCGCGAGTCACGCTCGGCAGGTGCGCGTAGCGCGGAGGGCCGTCTCCGACACCGAGCTGCCGAAGCGTCCTCAGCAGGGGGATCTGCCGGGGCGTCGCCGCCAGGAGGTCGTCGCCGCGGATCACGTGCGTGATCCCCATCATGGCGTCGTCGAGGGTGTTGGTCAGCGCGTAGAGCGGGTCGCCGTTGGCACGCAGGATCGCGTAGTCGGGCACGTCCTCGGGAGGAACCGCAACCTGCCCGCGGACGAGGTCGTCGAAGACGACGGGCTCGTCCGGCATGCGGTACCGGAGCACCGGGTTGCGTCCCTGCGCCTGCCATACGGCGAGCCGGTCGGCGCCGAGCTCGCGGCAGAAGCCGTCGTAGCCCTGGGCTCGCGACCCGCCCTCGGCCCGGCGCTGCTCGACCTCCTCGGGCGTGCAGTAGCAGTCGTACGCCGCTCGCTCCTCGCGCAGCGTCCGAGCGGCCTCGGCGTAGATCGGCAGCCGCTCCGACTGCCGGTAGGGGCCGTTGCCCCCACCGACCGCTGGACCCTCGTCCCAGTCGATGCCGAGCCAGCGCAGCGCGTCGATGACGGAGTGGTGTCCACCCCGGACGCTGCCTGCCAGGTCGGTGTCCTCGATGCGCAGGACCAGCACGCCGCCGTAGTGGCGGGCGAACGCCCAGTTGAACAGGGCGCTGCGGACGTCACTGAGGTGGAGGTTGCCGGTCGGGGTGGGGGAGAACCTGACGCGGACGTCCGCGGGGCGCAGGTCACCCAGGACCGGCTCGCTCATCGCCGGGCCACCGTGTTGGTCAGGGCGCCGATGCCGGCGACGGAGACCTCGACCTCGTCGCCGGGCTCCATCGGCCCGACGCCCTCCGGGGTGCCGGTCAGGATCACGTCGCCGGGAAGCAGGGTCATCACGCTGGTGACGTAGGCGACGAGCGTGGGGATGTCGAAGATCAGGTCGCGGGTCGAGCCGTCCTGGACGAGATCGCCGTTGAGGTGGGTCTGGACGGTCACGCCGTCGGCGAAGGTCTGCGGGTCGAGGTCGGTCTCGATCCACGGCCCGAGCGGGCAGAACGAGTCGAAGCCCTTGGCCCGCGCCCACTGCCCGTCGCTGTGCTGCAGGTCGCGCGCGGTCACGTCGTCCGCACAGGTGTAGCCGTAGATGACGTCGGCGACCTGGTCCGGCGGCACGTCCTTGCAGAGCCGCCCGATCACGACCGCGAGCTCGCCCTCGTAGTGCACCTCGGCCGACTGCGGCGGCATGACCACCGGGTCGCCGGGACCGACGACCGAGGTGTTCGGCTTGAGGAAGATCAGCGGCTCGGCCGGCGCCTCGCCGCCCATCTCGGCCGCGTGGTCCGCGTAGTTCTTGCCGATCCCGACCACCTTGCTCCGCGGGATGACGGGAGCCAGCAACCGGGCGTCGGCCAGAGGGACCTGCTCCCCCGTGAACACGATCTCCTGGTACAGCGGGTCGCCCTGGACGACG
>NZ_DATAVI010000059.1:0-75467 GCF_036267815.1 Nocardioides sp.
CTTCAGCGGGTGTCCTGGCACTTCTTGGGGGTTGCAACCCCCCAGAAGTGCCAAGTCCCCCGCTGAAGCGGGGGATTTGACAACAACCAACCCCAAGGAAGGGTTGGGGTCGGGGGTGGGTGGCGCCGGCCGTTGGCTTGACAGGGCCGGTCCGCTGGCCCGTGACAAGGATTCGCTCAAGTCCCTTGAGTTGTTCTCATCTCGTTCATCCGCGTTGACGGCGGTGTTGGTCTGGCGCCGTCACCTTGCTCACGTGACGGCCCACGGTGGGGCCGGCCAGCACGAGAGCAAGAGGCGTGAGCAGCAATCCCGTAGCCCAAAGCCCGTTCGAGGGCGTTCCCGGACGCATCGACCCCCCTAGCGACTGCGTCCCTTCCCCCCGCGCGACGTCGCGCACTCTCCGGCCGGGCCCCGAGTCCACCGTCAGCGGGCCCGGCCGGTCCACCTCGGGCTTCCCCGGAGGCCCGCGACGACCATGACGAGCGTCCCCGTCCAGGACCCACCCGCAGAGGCGACCTCCCCCCGCCGTCTCTCACGGAAGCCGACCGGCAGTGACGCCGTCTTCGTCTACGTCTCACGATCGCTCGGCGCCTCGGTGCTCGTGATCACCGGCGGCATCGGGATCTTCCTGGCGCTCGAGTCGATCCCCACGCTTCGTCACTACGGGCCGGCGTTCTTCAGCGTCCACCGCGGCTGGAACTTCGACACCGACCAGGTCAGCGTCGCCTCCCTGCTCGTCGGCACGGTCGAGGTGGCCCTGATCGCGATCTCGATCTCGTTCCCGCTGGCCCTCGCCACGGCGCTCTACATCAGCGAGTACGCGCCGCCGAAGCTCCAGGCGACACTCATCTCGGCGATCGACCTGATGGCGGCGGTGCCGTCGATCGTCTACGGGCTCTGGGGTCGCGACCTGATCCAGCCGCATGCCGGCACCGTCGCCATGTTCGTCGACCGGCACGTCGGTCCGCTCGCCGTGCACGGCTGGGTCCGCTCGGCGCTGGTGCTGGTGCTGGTCGTCGCGGTCGTCATCGGCTTCTCGGCTCGCTGGACGCTGGGTGTCCGGGGCCAGCGGGGGCTGATCGCGTTCTACGTCGCAGGGGTCGCGGCCATCGTGCTGATCCCGGTGTGCCTGACGGTGAACGCCGATCCGAACGCCGCGAACATCGCGCCGCAGGAGTCGTCGTTCCAGAAGAGCGCGTTCGTCGCCGGGATCGCGGTCTCCATGATGGTGCTCCCGATGGCCTGCGCCATCATGCGCCAGGTCTTCAGCCAGACCCCTCATGGCGAGAAGGAGGCAGCGCTCGCGCTCGGGTCGACCAGGTGGGGGATGATCCGCTCGGTCGTCCTGCCCTTCGGCAGGGGCGGCATCATCGGCGGCACCATGCTGGCCCTGGGCCGCGCGCTCGGGGAGACCATCGCGGTCCTGCTGATCATCAACCAGGTCTTCGAGATCAAGCCGAACGTCCTGGAGACCGGCACCGCCACGGTGTCGTCCACCATCGCGGCGCAGTTCGGCGAGGCCACCGGCATCCAGCTCAAGGCCCTGCTGACCGCGGGCTTCGTGCTCTTCGTGATCACCCTGGTGGTCAACACGCTCGCGGCGATCGTGGTCAACCGCAGCAGGTCGGGGGAGTCCACCTCGTGACCGCCGTGCTGCACCGGGACGACGTGCCGATGGACGAGGCGCCGCGGACGGTCATGCCCGAGCGTGCGCCCGACGCCGCGGCGCCCGTCCCGCGCACGTCGCTCGGCGTGCTGCCCCTGGAGTACCGCTTCCTCACCTGGGGCGCGCGGTTGGGCGCGGTGGGGCTGTCGTGGGTCATCGTCGAGCGGGTGCTGCCGATCCAGGGGCCCGGCTGGTTCGTCGTGGTCGCGGCGCTGTGCAACGCGGCGCTGCTCGCGGTCGGGACGCTGGTCATCGACGCCCCGATCGCGATGGTCGACAGGGTCGCCCAGTGGGTCGTCTCGGCCGGCGCGCTGGTCGTCTTCAGCGCCCTCGCCTCGACGCTCGGCTTCGTCTTCAAGCGCGGCTGGCCGGCTCTGCACCACTGGAACTTCTTCACCCAGACGATGCACACGACGCTCCCCGACGCGCCGTACAACCAGGGCGGCGTGCTCCAGTCCGTCGTCGGCACGCTGATCGAGATCGGCATCGCCGTGGCCATCACGCTCCCGCTCGGGGTCGGGACTGCGGTGTACATGAACGAGGTCGGCGGCCGCTTCGCCCGGGTGATCCGCACCGTGGTCGAGGCCATGACGGCGCTGCCGTCGATCGTGGCCGGCCTCTTCATCTACTCCCTGTGGATCATCACCCTGCACGAGCCGCGGTCGGGCTTCGCCGGTGCCCTGGCGATCGGCGTCATGATGCTGCCGATCGTCGCCCGCGCCTCCGACGTCGTCCTGCGCGTCGTGCCGGGCAACCTGCGCGAGGCCTCGCTGGGACTCGGCGCGAGCAGGTGGCGCACCATCTGGCACGTCGTGCTGCCGACCGCACGACCCGGCCTGGCGACGGCGCTGATCCTCGCCGTGGCACGCGGCATCGGCGAGACCTCCCCCGTGCTGATCGCCTCCGGCTACGCGACGTTCCTGGTCACCCAGCCGTTCCACGGCGTCATGAGCTCGCTGCCGCTGTCGGTCTACAACAGCGTCATCGCGCCGGAGCCGCAGGCGGTCGTGCGCGGCTACGCGACCGCCGCGGTGCTGCTGATGCTCGTCCTGGTCCTCTTCGTGGTCGCCCGTCTGCTGGCTCGTCCGCCGTCGGCCAAGCCGTCGCTACGACGCCGGCTCATGCGCTCCCTCCAGCCCGCACGCCCCAGACCCGAGGTGGCCGAGTGAAGACCCGTCTGCTCCGACCCAGCGCGCTGCTCGGCATGGCCGTCAGCCTGGGCGTCGTCACGCTGTTCTCCGTCGCCCCGGCGAGCGCTCGTTCGGAGTACGCCGAGATCGAGGGCTCGGGCTCGACCTGGGCCTACGGGATCATCGCCCCCTGGATCGCCCAGGTGCAGGCGGCCTACGGCATGCAGATCACCTTCAACCAGTCGGGCTCCTCCCAGGGGCGCAAGGACTTCGCCAACGGCGTGACCGACTTCGGCGACTCAGACATCCCCTACCAGGGCGTGGACCCCACGACGGGCCAGACGGACGCGAGCAACCGCCCCTACGCCTACCTGCCGGTCGTGGCCGGCGGCACGGCGTTCACCTACCACGTCACCGTCGCCGGACATCTGGTCACCAACCTGAGGCTGTCGGGGGAGACCATCGCGAAGATCTTCACCAACAAGATCACCAACTGGAACGACTCCGAGATCACCAAGGAGAACGGCGGCCACGCCCTCCCGTCGGAGACGATCAAGCCGGTCGTCCGGTCCGACGGCTCGGGAGCCACCGCCCAGTTCACGCTGTGGATGGAGAAGCAGTACCCGTCGATCTGGCGGCCCTTCAACGGCGGCAAGGCCGGCCTGACCTCGATCTATCCCCGGCAGGGCAACCAGATCGCGGTCGCGCAGGACGCCGGAGTCATGAACACCATCAAGGGCGCTGGTGGTGAGGGCGAGATCGGGTACACGGAGTACTCCTACCCGCTCCAGGCCCATTACCCGGTCGTGTACGTCGAGAACCGCGACGGCTACTACGTCCAGCCCACGCAGTACAACGTCGCGGTCGCGCTGACCAAGGCCAGCATCATCGGCTGCACGAAGGGCGGCACGTGCAGCCCCAACGGAGTGTCGGCCAACGGCTACCTGACGCAGGACCTCGACAAGGTCTACTCCTACAAGGACCCCCGGACCTACCCCCTGTCGTCGTACTCCTACATGGTCATCCCGACGGCCAAGAGCGACCAGCGCCTCACGGTGCCGAAGCGGCAGACCCTGGCCGACTTCCTCAGCTACGACCTGTGCACCGGCCAGCGCCTGGCGGGTCCCTACGGCTACTCGCCGCTACCGCTGAACCTGGTCAAGGCCGCCTTCGGCCAGCTGGAGAAGCTCGGTCCGGACGCGCAGGGCGGCGCGGTCGCGGGGGTCAAGATCAAGAACCCCTCGGCCAACCTCGCCGCCTGCGACAACCCCACGTTCGTCAAGGGCAACCTCTCGGCCAACCACCTGGCGCAGGTCGCCCCGCTGCCTCTGGCATGCCAGAAGGCCACCAGCCAGCCCTGTGGTGACGGCGCCCTCCCGCCGGGCACCAACGGCAACAGCGGCCAGGGGAACGGGAACGGGGACGGCAACAGCAGCGGCAACAGCGGCGACGGCACCAACTCCGGCACCTCCGACGGCACCACGCCACCCGAGGGGAGCACGCCCTCGTCCGGCGACGGGACGACGACGAACGACGGCACCGGCACCGGGACGACGACGGAGGCCGGCACCACCGCGACCTCGACGGTCCTGGCGGCCCAGCGGACCAGCTCCGCCACGGTCTGGGCGTGGACGGCGGGCCTCCTCCTGCTCGCGATCGTGCTGATCCCCGGTCTCTGCGTCGCCTGGCTCAACCGGCGCAAGGGCGTCAGCCCGTGACCGGACTGATGCGACTCCTCGCCCTCCTCGCCGCGCTGGCCTTCGGCGGCGCGGGGATCGTCGCGGCCCTGCCCGGATCGTCGGCGTCGGCCGCGCAGAGCTGCGCGACGCAGTACGGCAAGGGATCCCACGGCGACGGGTGGAGCGCCAGCGAGGCACTGACCCGCAGCTTCTACGACGCCAACGGCGCGACCAGGACGAGCAACTGCTTCCACCTCTCGGTCAACAAGCACACCGACCTCCAGGACCACGAGCGGATCACCGTGAACTGGACGGGTGCGCACGTGACCGGCGGTCGCTCGCTGAACCCGTACGGCGAGACCGGGCTCCCGCAGGAGTACCCCGTCGTGCTGATGGAGTGCCGCGGCCTCGACCCCAAGGACTACCCCGACGAGAGGGTGCCGAAGGGCGCGGAGGCCGTCTCGCCCGACACCTGCTGGACCAACACGTACTTCCAGCGCACCAACTCCGCGGACCCGGGCCAGGGCATCTGGGAGCAGGACGCGTCGAACGGCGACGACACCGACCACATCCAAGGCATCGACCCGGGGCAGATTCCGACCGACTGCAACGTCAACGCCAACTTCGACTACCTGATCACGCCGTTCGAGACCGGCAAGGGCAAGGTGTACGCCGGCTGCTCGTCGCAGTCGATGCCGCCCGAGGCGACCGTCAACTCGGTCAGCATCCCCAACGAGGCCTACGCGTTCACCAACACCGACGGCACCGGGAGCTTCCCCTTCGAGGTGCGCACCTCGTTGGAGAACCAGTCGCTCGGCTGCTCCTCGAGCGTGCGCTGCACCCTCGAGGTGATCCCGATCGACGGGATCACCTGCGACAACACCGACGCCACCGCGCCCTGCAACCAGACCGGCGACCTGCCCCCCGGCCAGGTCAACACC
The DNA here is from genome assembly GCF_036267815.1 of Nocardioides sp. GTDB lineage: Bacteria > Actinomycetota > Actinomycetes > Propionibacteriales > Nocardioidaceae > Nocardioides. The sequence goes on from NZ_DATAVI010000059.1 coordinate 5,417, forward strand.
GGACAGGCCCCGCAGGACGCCGTCGCGCCCGCCTTCTGGGCCTCGGCGTCCAACTGGGAGCGCCGTGTGCCGGTGCCGCTGGACTTCGCCCAGCCACCCACCGTCTGCACCGTCGCGAAGGCAGGCAAGCCGGTCCCGTTCTACGGGTCCGAGCTGCTCGACCAGGCCGCGCTCCAGTGGATCCCGGCGTACTGCCTGAACAAGAGGCGCTTCAACTGGCAGGACAACGTCATGCCCGACGACGCGGCCTTCGGCCTGATGCAGGGCGGCACGGCCGCGGCCGCCGAGGTGTCGGGACGCGGGCAGGGCGACACGGGGATCGGCTATGCGCCGACCGCCGCGACCGGGTGGGCGGTGGCCTACGACATCGACAAGCCCGACAATGCCGGGCAGGAGACGACGCTCAAGCTCAACGCCCTGCTCCTGGCCAAGCTGCTCACCGAGTCCTATCCGGGCTCGACGACGGTCGCCGCGGCCCACCCGGGCTTCAAGACCAACCCGCTCTCGCTCAACCTCGACCCGGACTTCACCAAGCTCAACCCCGGGCTGGATGTCTCCCACTGGTCGGAGGCAGCCGCGACGATCCTGGCGACCTCGACCAGCTCCCAGGTGATGGACGAGGTCACGTCGTACATCGCGGCGGACCCCCGGGCGATGGCCTTCGTCGACGGCAAGCCGGAGCACGACGGGCCCTACACCATGCGGGTCAACCCGGCGTACCAGAAGATGAGGCTCCCGGTCGACTCGTGGCCGCAGCTCGACACCTGGCAGTTCAGGGCCGCCCCGAACTCCTGCCTCAAGGCGCAGGGCACGTCAATGCCGCCGTACATGCCGCTGCTCGCGAACCCGATGACCAGCATGCAGCTGGTGGCCCAGGCCCTGCTCTACAGCTGGCCCAACGTCGAGACCGGCTGCACCGGCACGGGAACGACGAGCGATCCCTACCAGCTCGGCCGGATCGCGCCCCAGGGCTACGGCAACCGGTTCATGCTCGGGCTGGTGACGCTGGGCGACGCCCAGCGCTACGGCCTGACCACGGCAAGCCTCCAGGCGGCTTCCGGCCACTACGTCGCGGCCGACAGCGCCGGGATCAAGGCGGCGCTCTCGCTGGCCGAGCCGACGTCGAAGCTGCGGCCCTTCGACCTGACCCAGGCGAGCATCAGGACGTCGAAGAAGGCCTATCCGGGGTCGATGGTGGTCTACACCGCGGCCAAGACCTACGGCCTGGCCACGAGCACCGCGGCCGACGTCGCGCAGTTCATCCGCGTCTCGACGACCGAGGGCCAGCAGCCCGGCCGCGGCAACGGCCAGCTCGCCGCGGGCTACGTGCCGATCGCGAAGACCGGCGTGACGAAGCGGCTCTACGGACAGGCTCAGCAGGTCGCCGACGCGATCGCCAAGCAGAAGGCCCCGCCGAGCCAGCCGCCGACCGGTGGTGGGACGCCGCCCCCGAGCCACCCATCGGGGAGCCAGCCGCCACCGACGACCCCGAGTGACGCGCCCACGGGCGGGCCGCCGTCCAGCCAGCCCCCGGCTCCCTCCGGCAGCACCTCACCGATCGCGAGCGGTCCCATCGTCACCACCGCGGCGGTGACCTCGCGCACCGGCGGCGGCCTGATGTTGGCCCTGATCGGCGTCGGCGCCCTGGCGAGCCTCGGAGTGCTCGCCGGCCGGATCGCCCTGTGGCGCAAGGGGGTGCGATGGGCACCACGACCGTGATCAAGCGCGCGAAGCCACCACCGCCGCCGCCCATCGTTCGTCAGGCGCGACAAATCCGCCCCGGCGAGGCCGCGGAGACGCTGTACGTCGTCTCCTCGGCCTGCACGATCATCCTGCTCGTCGTCGTCTGGGTGCTGGTGCAGATGCTCGCACTGGGCCGCCTCAGCGAGTCGCGTGCCCAGCACCTGCTCTTCAACGAGTACCGCACCCAGCTGGCGACCGAGACCGCCCCCACGGGTGCCCTCGACTACGACGGCAAGCCGGTGGCCGAGGGCAGCCCGGTCGCCCTGATGTCGATCCCCGCACTCGGAGTCGACGACGTCGTCGTCGACGGCACGGCGTCCGGTGACCTACTCGACGGCCCGGGACACCTGCGCACGACGCCGCTGCCGGGCAACGCCGGCACCTCGCTGGTGATGGGCCGCAGCGCGACCTACGGTGCGCCGTTCGCCAAGATCACCTCGCTGCGTCCCGGCGACGACATCGTCGTCCTGGGTGCTCAGGGCCGCGTCACCTACACGGTCACAGACCTACGACGCGCCGGTGACCCGATCCCCGCCGCACCGGTTGGCACCCATGCGGGTCGACTGATCCTGGCGACCGCCGACGGGTCCGGCTTCCTGTACCGGCTGCGTGCCCGCGACGTCGTCTACGTCGACGCCGACACCACCAAGGCCTTCCCCTCGGGGCCGGTCTACCCCTCCGTCCCGAACGCCGAGAAGGCGATGCAGCACGACCCGGCGGCCTGGCCGCTGCTGGTGCTGCTGCTGGCGTTCTTGGCGGCGCTCGTGCTCGCGGTGAGCATCGCGCGTCGCCATGTCCGAGCGGTGCTGGTCTGGCTGGTGGCAGCACCGGTCGCGATCGCACTGGCGTGGGCCGTGACCGACCAGGTCATGCGGCTCCTCCCGAACTTGATGTAACCGCATCGAGAGTGAGCATCACGAGATCAGGAGCAACTGATGTCTGGTAGGAAGACAAGCGCCAAGCTGGGGTTGGCCGCTGTGGCCGCCTGCGGTCTGGCACTCACCGTGTTGGCACCTGCCAACGCGGACACCAAGCCCGGCACCGGGGGCGTGTCGGGCACCTACGTGCTCGGCACCACCGTCGTCGGTGTGGGCTCTGACACCATCCAGTGGGTCGACGACCAGCTCTCCAAGGACTTCGACACCTTCAACGCCGCGCAGACCACCCCCGGTCCCGCCTGGGCCGACTTCGACGCCTGCCTGGGCAACACCACGACCGGCGCGCCCGGTCTGGGTGACAACCCGGACGGCTCCGGCTTCCCGTGCGGTGCCGACCACACGGGCACCAAGGCGGGTGTCAAGCGTGACGAGCAGGTCGTCGACCCGGGCGTCACGGCCGGCTCCTCGCTGCCCAGCGGCTCCGGTGACGGGCGCACCCTGCTCCGCACGGCGACCGACCCGATCTTCGGCGACGTCGCCTACGGACGCTCCTCCGGCCCGATCAACACCACGGACCTGGCCGCGGGCGAGCTCGCTCTGCCGTTCGCCGTGGACAAGATCGTCGTGGTCACCCACCCCGGTGGTCCCGCACCGGCCTCCCTGACCGGTGCGCAGATCCTCGGGATCTACAACGGCACCTACACCAACTGGAACCAGCTCGGCGGCAAGAACGCCCAGATCCACCCGTACCTGCCAAAGGCCGGCTCGAGCACGCTGAACGCGTTCGAGGCGTTCCTGGCCGCGCTGGACAAGGTCAACGAGGCCCCGGGCAGCGACAACGACCCGACCTCGCACTCCGCCGCGTCGCAGACCTGGCAGGGCCCCGGGAACACGATCACCAACGGCAACTGGAACACCGGTACGGCCAATGTCGAGGAGCACGACCCCTCGGTGACGATCGCCGACAAGGCCGCCGTCGAGCCGTTCTCCTACGGCCGGGCGCAGCTGGCCAACGGCCACTCGCAGACGGTGCGGATCGAGGGCGGCTGGTCGCGCGACCGCGAGCTCTACCACGTCGTCCGCGGCTCGGCGATCTCGGGCGCGACCACGACGCCGTTCCTCTACGGCAGCGACGGCAACGTGCTGGAGAACCTCTTCTCCAGCACGGGCTGGGTCTGCACCAGCTCCACCGCCCAGGCCGACATCGCCGGCGCGGGCTTCTGGCCCCTCCAGACCGGCACGACCGCGGGCAAGTGCGGGGTGAAGAACACCAACACCGAGGACACCATCGACGCCACTGCCTCCAACGGCGAGGGTGAGGGTGCTGCCACCACCACGAGCGCGCACTACGCCTCCGGAGCGGTCCACGTCAGCGTGGTCAGCGACGGCGGCGGCACGCCGTCCGGCAAGGTGCTGGTGGTGGCTGCGGCTCCGGGTACGCCGGGCAGCTCGCCGACGGCCTCGTTCCACGCCACGGCGAAGCTCGGCAACAACGGGACGGCGACCGTGCCGGTGCCGGCCGGGGTCTCGGGCAAGCAGGTGATCGACGTCTCCTACCTGCCGACCGACTTCGGAGCGAACGCCAGCGCCGGTGGACACACGGCCCTGGGCTCGTCGGACGTCCGGTTCGACTCCAAGGTGAAGGCGGCCAAGGTCGCGACCTCGCTGAAGGCCAAGGCCAAGCCGGCCAAGCTGGCCAACGCGAGCAAGAAGTCCAAGGTGACGATCACGGTCAAGGCGGCTTCGGGCTCGGCCAAGCCGACCGGCAAGATCGAGCTGATGCTCGGCAAGAGGACCGTCGGCACCGGCACGCTGAAGAAGGGCAAGGTGACGATCACCGTCAAGGGCTCGTCGCTTGCGAAGGGCAAGAACAAGATCGCGGTCAAGTACGTGGTGAAGGGCAGCTTCAAGGCTCCGAGCAAGACCACGAAGGTCACCATCACCCGCACCAAGTGAGGTGAGCCACGCGGTGGCGGACCGGGGCTCGGCCCGATCCGCCACCCACGTGCATCACCGGACACCTACCCGAACTGAGGGCCTGACGATGATGAGCACGACCGACCCGACCCAGGTGATCCCTGCGGTCGACGTTCCCGACCGGGAGGAGGCCGACGCGGCCCCCACGTCCCGGCTGGCCACGCTCGAGGCTCGGGGAGTGAGCGCCTGGTTCGGTGACCATCTGGTCCTCGACCGCGTCTCGCTGACCATGCCGGCCGGCGGCATCACCGCACTGATCGGCCCGTCCGGCTGCGGGAAGTCGACGTTCCTGCGCACCCTGAACCGGATGCACGAGCTGGTGCCGAGCGCCAAGCTGGCAGGGGAGGTCATGCTCGACGGGCAGGACGTCTACGCACCGAACAAGAAGCTGACCGATGCCCGCCGCGAGATCGGCATGGTGTTCCAGAAGCCCAACCCGTTCCCGGCGATGTCGATCCAGGACAACGTCCTCGCGGGCCTGAAGCTGACCGGGACCCGGGCGTCGCGCTCGGCCAAGGAGCACCTCGTCGAGCGCTGCCTGCGTCTGGGCGGCCTGTGGGGCGAGGTCAAGGACCGCCTCGACGCCCCCGGCGGCAGCCTGTCGGGCGGCCAGCAGCAGCGACTCTGCATCGCTCGTTCGATGGCCATCCGGCCGCGGGTGCTGCTGATGGACGAGCCGTGCTCGGCGCTCGACCCGACCTCGACGCGGGTGATCGAGGAGACGATGGCCTACCTCGCGCAGGAGGTCACGATCGTGATCGTCACCCACAACATGCAGCAGGCCGCGCGCGTCTCGGACCAGACGGCGTTCTTCCTGGCCTCGCACAACACGCCTGGCGTCATCGTCGAGCACGGCGAGACCGAGGCGATGTTCAGCAACCCCCAGGACCCCCGCACCGCCGACTACGTCAACGGCCGGTTCGGCTGAGCACCGCCCCCGCCCACGTCGGCGGGAAGGGGAACCGCGTCGTCGCCGCCGACGTCTGACCGGGCATGCTGAACCGTCGACAGACCCTGCGAGCCCTCGGAGCCCTCGGGCTGGCCGCGCCGGTGCTCACCGCATGCGGCGGGGCGGGATCGAGCACGCCGCGCGCGACCCCGGACGGGCACGACCTGCGGCTCGTGAGCGCCGACCTGCCGCAGAGCGCGGGCAGCGCCGAGGCGGTCGACGGCGTCGTGTCGGCGATGTCCGCCTTCGCCGTCGACCTGTGGAGCGCCATCGGCAGGCCCGACGACAACCTCGCACTCTCGCCGTACTCCATCGCCGTCGCCCTGGCCATGACCGCCAACGGCGCCCGGGGAGCGACCGCGCGCGAGATGCTGAGCGTGCTGCACATCGACTCGCTCGCGACCTACAACGCCGGCATGGCGGCCCTCACTCAGGGGCTGGCGGGGCTCGCCGGGACCGTGAAGCAGGGCGACGACACCCTCGAGATCGACCTGAGCGCGGCCAACCAGCTCTTCGGCAACGCCGGCATCCACTGGCAGCGGGCCTTCCTGACAGCCCTGGCCAAGCAGTACGGCGCCGGCATGCGCACCGTGGACTTCACCGGTGACCTCGAGCGGTCGCGCGAGCTCATCAACGGGTGGACGTCGGGCCAGACCCACGACCGGGTACCGGAGATCCTGCCGAAGGGGAGCATCGACGGCTCGACGCAGCTGGTCCTGGTCGACGCGGTGTACTTCAAGGCACCGTGGCAGGCCCCCTTCGAGAAGACCCTGACGAAGCCCGGCACTTTCGTCCGCGGAGACCGTTCCCGCGTATCGACGCCGATGATGTCCACCAGCGAGGGGCCGGGCTACGTCGCGGGGCTGCACTACCGGGGAGCGCGTCTGGCCTATGCGGGCGACACCCTGGCCATGACCGTGGCACTGCCCTCGGGATCGGAATCGGCGGCGCTTCGGGAGCTCCTGACGACCGGGCTGCGCGGGCGGGGCCAAGAGGGTCTTCAGCTGTCGATGCCTCGCTGGACCTACCGCATCCCGACGGACCTGAAGGCGCCGCTGTCGGCGCTGGGCATGGCCGACGCGTTCGGTGGCGGCGCCGACTTCAGCGGGATGACGGAGGACGTCGGCCTCGAGATCGGCTGCGTCCTGCACCAGACGTACGTCGCCGTCGACGAGGCCGGCACCGAGGCGGCCGCGGCCACCGCGGTCGGGATGGCGGACTCGGCCATCGTCGAGGGGCCCGCTCCGCTGGTCCTCGACCGCCCGTTCCTGTACGTGATCCACGACACCCAGCACGGCACCCCGCTGTTCGTCGGCCGCGTCGCGGACCCCGGGTCCGCCTAGCGCCCCACCCCCCGAGCTGACTGCGCTGGCGCTGCCAAATCCCCCGCTTCAGCGGGGGAGTTGACACTTCTTGGCCGCTGCAACCCCCAATAAGTGTCAAGTCCCCCGCTGAAGCGGGGGATTTGGCATCCCGCGAACCCCAGGTTGGGGACTGGGGACGCCTGGTCGGATCGGGCGGACTTGGCCCAACCCGCGACCCGCCAGTGGCTGCCGGAGACGCGCCGCTTCGGGGTCGCGGCCCTGCTGCGGCGCAGGGTGGTGGGTCGGCCTCTTCGCGCTGTGCGTCGCCGTGCCAGTCGGGTTCGGCGCCGCGCGCTCCCGTGTGCGACTCCCTGTGCGACTGCCTGTGCGACTGCCTGTGCGACTCCCTGTGCGACTCCGGGGGCGACCCGGGGGGCGACTCCGGTGACGGCGGCAGGCTGGTCGGCGGCGATCCTCTCCAACAACCACGCCGCCAGCTACGTCCGGGCCGTCTACGACGCGGCCCGGGCCCACGCCGACCGCAGCTCCTAGCCCAGCCGCTGGGCCAGGGCGACCAGGATGCCCTCGGGTCCGCGGACGTAGGCCATCCGCCAGACGCCCTCGTACTCCCCGATGCCACCGACCAGGGCGTAGCCGGCGGCTGCGGCGGCCTCGACGGTGGCCCGGAGGTCGTCGACCTCGAAGGCCACGCTGCGCAGGCCCAGCTCGTTGGCGGCGGCGTCGGGTGAGCCGGGAAGCGGGTCCGGCCTGACGAAGCTCGACAGCTCGAGGGTCGTGCCGCCGCCGGGCAGCCGCAGCATCAGGATCTCGGTGCGCGAGCCGGGGATGCCGATGACCGTGTCGATGAACTCGCCCTCGACGAACGTGCGTCCCTCGACCTCCAGGCCCAGCCCCAGGAAGAACGCCGCCACGGTGTCGAGGTCCGAGACGGTGATGCCGATGTGGTCGAAGCGGACTCTGGACATGCGGCCAGTCTGCCTGTCGGCGGCCTGTCGGCGGCGCGGACTATCCTCGGAGCCTGCACCCCCTCCGCCTGCCGGACTGGGGGCGTTGGTGCTGTCCGCCCTCTGCCCACCCTCGTCGAAAGGCCCGCGTGCTCTCCTCCCAGCTCACCGATGCCGTGCTCGCGGAGCCCGCGCTGGCAGCAGCGCTGACCGTCGACGCACAGCTGGGGCGGCTCGACCTGACGGCCCCGGCCGGCGTCCGGCCGTTCCTCGTCGACGGCCTGGTCCGCGCCGACCGCACCGTGCTGCTGGTCACGGCCACCGGGCGTGAGGCCGAGGAGCTCACCGAGGAGGTCTCCTCGCTGGTCGACCCCGCGGCGGTGGCCCTCTTCCCGAGCTGGGAGACGCTTCCCCACGAGCGGCTCAGCCCCCGCAGCGACACCGTGGGGCGACGGCTCGCGGTGCTCCGGCGGCTCCGGCACCCCGGCGCCGCAGCCGGCTTGCGAGACTCCGGTGCCTCGGGCGCCGGGCCGGAGACCGGATCCCTCCGGGTGGTCGTCGCGCCGGTCCGGTCGATCCTCCAGCCGCAGGTGCGCGGGCTCGGCGACCTCGAGCCCGTCGAGCTGGAGCCCGGCTCGACCGCCGAGCTCGACGAGGTCACCCGCCGCCTGGCCGACGCGGCATACACCAGAGTCGACCTGGTCGAGAGGCGCGGTGAGTTCGCGGTCCGTGGCGGGCTCGTCGACGTGTTCCCGCCGACCGAGCAGCATCCCGTGCGGGTGGAGTTCTGGGGCGACGAGGTGGAGGAGATCCGGTCCTTCGCGGTGGCCGACCAGCGCACGATCGAGAAGGTCGACCGGCTGTGGGCTCCTCCCTGTCGCGAGCTCCTGCTGACCGACGACGTACGCCGGCGCGCCGCCGAGCTGGGCCGGGCGCACCCCCAGCTGGTCGAGATGACCGACAAGATCGCGGCTGGCATCGCCGTGGAGGGCATGGAGTCGCTGGCGCCCGTCCTCGTCGACGAGCTGGAGCTGCTCGTCGACACGATGCCCGACGACACGCTGGTCGTGGTCGTCGATCCCGAGCGGGTGCGCAGCCGGGCGCACGACCTGGTGGCCACCAGCGAGGAGTTCCTGGGTGCCTCGTGGGCCGCCGCGGCAGGGGGCGGTGTCGCCCCGATCGACCTGGGCGCCGCGTCGTACCGCGAGCTCGACGACGTCCTCGCACACGCGCGCGAGCTGGGCATCCCGTGGTGGACGGTCAGCCCCTTCGGTCTCGACGAGGAGCTGCTGGACGGCGCGGGGCGCACGGTGGGGGCGGTGCCGGTCGAGGGGTACCGCGGTGACGTCGAGCGGGCCGTCAGCGACGTGCGCGGCTGGCTCGCGGAGGGTCGTCGCGTCGTGGTGGTGCACCCGGCGCACGGTCCGGCCCAGCGCATGGTCGAGGTGCTCGCCGAGCACGACGTCGCGGCGCGTCTGGTCGAGCCCGACGACCTCACCCTCGACCCCGCGGTGGTGACCGTGACCTGCGGCGCTCTGGCCCACGGCTTCGTCGCTGCGGGCGTGGGGCTGGTGGTGCTGACCGGCGACGACCTGTCCGGACAGCGCGGCGCCACCCGCGACCAGAGCCGGATGCCGACCCGCCGCAAGCGCCAGATCGACCCCCTGGAGCTGACCAAGGGCGACTACGTCGTCCACGAGCAGCACGGCGTCGGCCGGTTCGTGCAGATGCGGCAGCGCGAAGTGCAGGGCGCCACCCGCGAGTACCTCGTCCTCGAGTACGGCGCAAGTCGGCGTACACCGGGAGGGGGCGGCGGACCGGCCGACATGCTCTTCGTCCCCGCCGACTCCCTCGACCAGGTCACCCGCTACGTCGGTGGCGAGCAGCCCCATCTCGACCGGCTCGGCGGGTCTGACTGGTCCAAGCGGAAGAACCGCGCCCGCCGGGCGGTGCGCGAGATCGCGGCCGAGCTGATCAAGCTGTACGCCGCGCGGCAGGCCACCCAGGGCTTCGCCTTCGGGCCGGACACCCCGTGGCAGCGCGAGCTCGAAGACGCGTTCCCGTTCCACGAGACGCCCGACCAGCTGACGACCGTCGACGAGGTGAAGGCCGACATGCGCCAGACCGTGCCGATGGACCGGCTCGTCTGCGGCGACGTCGGATACGGCAAGACCGAGATCGCGGTGCGCGCGGCGTTCAAGGCGGTGCAGGACGGCAAGCAGGTCGCCGTCCTGGTCCCGACGACTCTGCTGGTGCAGCAGCACTACACGACGTTCGCCGAGCGGATGGGGTCGTTCCCCGTCACGATCCGGGCGCTGAGCCGGTTCCAGACCGAGCGGGAGGCACGCGAGGTCGGCGAGGGGCTTCGCGAGGGCTCGGTCGACATCGTGATCGGCACCCATCGCCTGCTCAACCCCGACGTCAAGGTCAAGGACCTCGGGCTGATCATCGTCGACGAGGAGCAGCGGTTCGGCGTCGAGCACAAGGAGCAGATGAAGCGCCTGCGCACCAGCGTCGACGTGCTGTCGATGAGTGCGACTCCGATCCCGCGGACCCTGGAGATGGCGATCACCGGCATCCGCGAGATGTCGACGATCACGACCCCGCCGGAGGAGCGGCATCCGGTGCTGACCTACGTCGGCGGCTACGAGGACCGCACCGTCACGGCCGCGATCCGGCGCGAGCTGCTCCGCGAGGGGCAGGTCTTCTTCATCCACAACCGCGTGCAGTCCATCGAGAAGGCCGCGGCGCGGATCCGCGAGCTCGTGCCGGAGGCCCGCGTCGCCACGGCTCACGGGCAGATGGGGGAGCACCAGCTCGAGCAGGTCATGCTGGACTTCTGGGAGAAGCGCTTCGACGTCCTGGTGTGCACCACGATCGTCGAGTCGGGTCTCGACGTCTCCAACGCCAACACGATGATCATCGAGCGCGCCGACGCGCTCGGCCTCTCCCAGCTGCACCAGCTGCGTGGCCGGGTGGGCCGCTCCAGCGAGCGGGCCTACGCCTACTTCCTCTATCCCGCCGAGAAGCCCTTGACCGAGACCGCCCACGAGCGGCTCGCGACCCTCGCCCAGCACTCCGACCTCGGGGGCGGGATGGCGATCGCCATGAAGGACCTCGAGATCCGGGGCGCGGGCAACCTCCTGGGCGGCGAGCAGTCGGGACACATCGCCGACGTCGGCTTCGACCTCTACGTGCGCCTGGTCGGCGAGGCGGTGCAGGAGTTCCGCGCCGACGGGTCCGGTGCCGACGACCTGGGGGAGGTGCGGATCGAGCTGCCGGTCGACGCCCATCTTCCGCACACCTACATCCCCAGCGAGCGCCTGCGCCTGGAGATGTACCGCCGGCTGGCGGAGGTCCGCGCCGACGCGGATGTCGACGCCATCCGCGACGAGCTCGACGACCGGTACGGCGAGCCCCCCGTCGAGGTGGCCTCGCTGCTGCTGGTGGCGAGGTTCCGTGCCCGGGCCCGGCAGGCGGGCATCACCGAGGTCACCATCGCCGGGCGCAACGTCAGGTTCGCACCGGTCGCCGAGCTGCCCGAGTCGCGGGTGCTCCGGCTCAACCGGCTCTACCCCCGCAGCATCGTGAAGAGCCAGCTGGGGACCCTCCTGGTACCACGGCCGCAGACGCAGGTCATCGGGGGCCGTCCGATCGACGGGGTGGCCCTGCTTGAATGGGCCCGCGCGGTCATCGACTCGGTGATCGACCCGCGACCGGAGAGAAGCACCGCCAGCACCACCAGGGAGTCATCGTGAACCTCACCCGACAGCGCGTGGCGCTCGCCGGACTCGCCGCAGCCGGGCTGCTGCTGACCGGTTGTGGCAGCTCCCTGGGCATCCACCCGGGCTCGGCCGTCGTGATCGGTGACCAGTCGGTCGGGATGGCCAGGATCGACACGGCCGCCACCCTGTTCTGCAAGGTCTACGTCACCCAGTCGCAGGCTCAGGCCAGCTCGCAGCAGTCGGGGCCGATCCCGATGGGCCTGGTCCGCAACTACGCCGCCTCCAGCCTGGCCAAGCGCGCCCTGGGTGAGCAGCTCGCCGCGCAGTACGCCGTGACACCGGCCTCGGGCTACCAGCAGGCCATCAGCCAGTACCAGTCGGCGCTCGCCTCCTCGCCCGCCGACCAGCGCGACGCCGCGATCGAGGTCGCCGGCGCCGACGCCTACCTCGAGAACGTCCAGGTCGCGATCGGCCAGAAGCTCTCCGGCAAGACCGGCTCCAGCAACGCCGAGCTCAAGGCGGCGCTCCAGGGCGGGCAGGTCGCCACCCAGGACTGGCTCACCCACCACTCGGCCTTCATCGACCCGGTCTTCGGGGTGGCGGTCGACGGCGGCAAGTTCTCCACGGTCAAGGACCAGACGTCGTACCCCCTGAGCGCGCTGGCCTCGGCCGGAGCGCAGACCACGGCGGCTCCGGGCGACGCCTACACCTCGCAGCTGTCCTCGTCGCAGCTGTGTCAGTGACGGGCGAGTGAGGCGTGTCCGAGGGAGCGCCCCTGCTGGACCTCGCCGACGACATGCGCCGGCTGCGGCGCGAGTGCCCCTGGACGCGTCAGCAGACCCACCGGTCGCTGGCACGCTACCTCCAGGAGGAGGCCGCCGAGGCGCTGGAGGCGATCGACGCGGGTGACGACGCCCACCTGGGCGAGGAGCTGGGAGACCTGCTGCTCCAGGTGTACTTCCATGCGGTCGTCGCGGAGGAGTCCGGGTCGTTCACCCTCGACGACGTCGCTCGCGGGATCGCGGAGAAGATGCGCCGGCGCAACCCCCACGTCTTCGGTCCCGACGCCGAGGTCGGCGGAGCCTCCGAGCTGACGGCGGCCGAGGTCGACGCCCGCTGGCAGCAGATCAAGCAGGCCGAGAGGCCGCGCCGTTCGGCCTACGACGGCATCGCCCCCGGCCTGCCGGCGCTGCTCCTCGCCCTCAAGGTGCTCGAGCGTGAGCCGGATGCGCCGCTGCCGACCGAGTCGCGCGACCTGGGCGACCGGCTGCTGCTGCTCGTGGCCGAGGCGAGGGCGGCCGGCGTCGACCCCGAGCAGGCCCTTCGCGACGCCGTCCGCCGACAGGTCCCGGACGGTCGCTAGGACGCGACGCCGGCGCCGGCCAGCAGCGAGCCTGTCATCGGCTCGTCGCTGGTGGCCATGCACACGACGGTCTTGTTCTGCTGCCACCGCGAGGCGAGCGGGTGGAGCAAGGTGAGACGCAGGTCGCTCCGTCCGCGCAGCTCCGACATTCCGCTGAGCCGCTGCGTACACCCGTTCTCGGACTCCTGCGACACCGCGCCGTCGCCGGGGTAGTCGCCGCTGAGCTCGAACGTCGCGAGCACCTGGATCGCGTGCGGCTGGGTGCACGGCACGACCTGGACGACGCTGGTGGGTCCGGTGGGGGGCTGCTGGCCGCAGTCGCCGACGCGCAACGCCAGCACCGACATCGAGCCCGCCTTGGTGACGTCGCCGGCCGAGTCCCGACGTGCGGCCAAGGGCCGGAAGACGAACACGGCGACGATCACGGCCACCCAGAAGCCGACCCCGACCAGCCCGGCGATCGCGACCCGCTTGCCGTGGTTGCGCCCGTCGCCCGAGCGGGTGATGACCACGCACGCGAGCACGACCGCGACCACCCAGCCCAGGAAGAACGGGAACCAGCCGAGGCCCAGGGCCCAGTACGCCGTGGCCCTGCTCGGCGGCGGACCGACCGGCTGCTCGGGCTGGCCGGGCTGCCCCGGCTGGACGGGGTACGGCGTGCCGTACGACGGGGCGCCGGTCGGCTCGCCGTACGACGGGCCGTAGGTCGGTGTGGTCATGTCTGCTCCGAGAGTTCCTCGCGTGGTCTGAGGCCAGTGTGAGGCGGGTCGGCGATCCGCGCGGGCGTTTTGCCAACTCGTCGAACTGCGCATCTCGACCGGTCGAACTGCGCATCTCGACCGGTCGGAAGGCGCATCTCAACAGCCGCGGGTGCTGCCGGGTTCGCGCGGAGTGCGACGTTAGGGTGACCGCATGGCGATCATCGAGGCTGTCGGGGCTCGCGAGATCCTGGACTCCCGGGGCAACCCCACCGTCGAGGTCGAGGTGCTGCTCGACGACGGCACCTACTCCCGCGCGGCCGTGCCGAGCGGGGCGTCCACGGGTGCGTTCGAGGCGGTCGAGCTGCGCGACGGCGAGAAGGCGTACGCCGGCAAGGGCGTGCAGAAGGCCGTTGCCGCCGTGGTGCAGCAGATCGGCCCGGCGCTCGAGGGTCTCGACGCCGACGACCAGCGGGTCGTCGACCAGACGATGGCCGACCTCGACGGCACCCCCAACAAGGCCAGCCTCGGTGCCAACGCCATCCTCGGCGCCTCACTCGCGGTCGCGAAGGCCGCGGCCGACTCCGCGGCGCTGCCGTTGTACCGCTACGTCGGGGGTCCCAACGCGCACCTGCTGCCCGTCCCGCTGATGAACATCGTCAACGGCGGATCCCACGCCGACTCCAACGTCGACATCCAGGAGTTCATGATCGCCCCGGTGGGCGCGGCCACCTTCCGCGAGGCGCTCCAGTCCGGTGCGGAGGTCTACCACGCGCTCAAGGCCGTCCTGAAGAAGAAGGGCCTGTCGACGGGGCTGGGCGACGAGGGTGGCTTCGCGCCCGATCTGGAGAGCAACCGTGCGGCGCTCGACCTGATCGCCGAGGCGGTCGAGGCTGCCGGGCTGCGGCTCGGCACCGACATCGCCCTGGCGATGGACGTCGCGGCCAGCGAGTTCTTCGACGACGGGGGCTACTCCTTCGAGGGCGGCGCGAAGTCCGCGGCCGAGATGACCGCCTACTACGCCGACCTGGTGACGGCGTACCCGATCGTGTCGATCGAGGACCCTCTCCACGAGGACGACTGGGACGGCTGGAAGACGCTGACCGACGAGCTCGGCGAGCGCATCCAGATCGTCGGCGACGACCTCTTCGTGACCAACGTCGAGCGGCTCCAGCGCGGCATCGACGGCGGCCAGGCCAACGCCCTGCTGGTCAAGGTCAACCAGATCGGCTCGCTCACCGAGACCCTCGACGCGGTCGACCTGGCCCACCGCAACCGCTACCGCTGCATGATGAGCCACCGCTCCGGCGAGACCGAGGACACCACGATCGCCGACCTCGCGGTGGCGACGAACTGCGGACAGATCAAGTCCGGCGCCCCGGCTCGCACCGACCGGACGGCGAAGTACAACCAGCTGCTGCGGATCGAGGAGGAGCTGGGGGACGCCGCGCGCTACGCCGGCGCCCGCGCCTTCCCGCGGTTCGGGGCCTGACGCCGATGGTCCAGCCGCGTCGCGCGCCCACCGGCCGCCCGGGCTCTCGCCCGGGCGGGCCACGTCGGCGACCCCGCTCCAGGACGGCGGACGCCCCACGCTCCGCCGCTCCCGCTCCCGCGACCCGGCCGGCCGCCGAGCCGCGCCACTCCCGGGTCACCGGGCGCGCGATGGTGCTGGTGCTCGTGCTGTCGGTCCTGACCATCTCCTACGCGTCCTCGCTGAAGGCCTACTTCCAGCAGCACAGCCAGATCCAGCAGCTGCGCGGGCAGATCGCGACCAGTCAGAGCAGCATCTCCCGCCTCGAGGACGAGAAGGCCCGGTGGCAGGATCCGGCGTACGTCCGCGAGCAGGCGCGTGCGAGGTTCGGCTACCTCATGCCCGGCCAGACGTCGTACGTCGTGATCGGCGAGGACGGCAAGCCGATCGCCGCCCAGGCCACCCTGTCCGACCCGCGCACGTCGCGTACCACCACGCCGACCGCGTGGTGGACCAGCGAGTGGAAGTCGGTCCAGCTCGCCGGCAACCCGCCGCCCACGGGCGTCAGGAGCCGGCCCCTGAAGTTCCTCGGCGGCGGCCGGCGGTGAGCGACGCGGTCTCGCCCGGCGACCAGGCCGCGGTCGAGGCCCAGCTCGGGCGTACGCCGCGCGGCCTGCGGGCCGTCGGTCACCGCTGCGCGTGCTCGCTGCCGGATGCTGTCGTCACCGAGCCTCGGCTGCCGGACGGCACGCCCTTCCCGACGATGTACTACCTCACCTGTCCGCGCGCGACGTCGCTGGTCGGGACCCTCGAGGGCTCCGGCCTGATGCGTGAGATGGAGGTCCGCCTCGCCGACGACCCGCAGCTCGCGACGGCCTACCGGGCGGCCCACGAGGCCTACCTCGCCGACCGTGAGCGGCTGGGCGACGTCCCCGAGATCGCCGGGGTGTCCGCCGGCGGCATGCCCGACCGCGTCAAGTGCCTGCACGTCCTGGCGGCCCAGGCGCTGGTGGCCGGGCCGGGGGTCAACCCCCTGGGCGACGAGGTCGTCGACCGGCTGGGGTCCTGGTGGTCGGGAGGACCCTGCGTTGGCTGAGCGCATCGCCGCGATCGACTGCGGGACCAACTCGATCAAGATCCTGATCGGCGCCTACCCCGAGATCCTGGTCCGCGAGTCGCGGATGGTGCGACTCGGTCAGGGGGTCGACACCACCGGTCTCCTCGCCGACGACGCCCTGACGCGCACCTTTGCCGCCATCGACGAGTACGCCGCCCTGCTCGCGAGGTACGGCGTGACCCGCCTCCGCTTCTGTGCCACGTCCGCGACTCGCGACGCCGGCAACGCCGACCTCTTCGTCGAGGGCGTGCGAGCCCGGCTGGGCGTCGTGCCCGAGGTGCTCTCCGGAGACGAGGAGGCCGCGCTGGTCTTCCGGGGCGCGGTCGGGCACCTGCGGCGAGCGGCCGCCGGGCCCGTGCTCGTCGTCGACATCGGAGGCGGCTCCACCGAGCTCGTGCTCGGGCATGACCGGCCCGACGTCGCGGTGTCGATGGACATCGGCTCCGTGCGTCTGCACGAGCGTCACCTGGACACGGACCCGCCGACGGCGGCCGAGATCGCGGCGTGCCGATCCGACATCGACCGCCATCTCGCCACCTGTCCGGTGCCGGTGGTCGACGCCGCCTCGGTGATCGGGACCTCGGGGACGATCAAGACCCTGGCCGCGGCGATGCTCGACCTCGAGGTCTACGACCGCGACGCGATCGACGGCGCCGAGCTCGGCGTGGCCGACACGCTGGACTACGTCGACCGCCTGCTGGCGATGACCGTCGCCGAACGACGCGCCATCGGGTCGATGCACCCGGGCCGGGCCGACGTGATCGGGGCCGGCGCCCTGATCTGGTCTCGCATCCTGGCTCAGGCCGGCGTGTCCACCTATCGGGTGTCCGAGGCCGACATCCTCTACGGCATCGCCGCTTCGCTGGTGTCACCGTGAGCCAGCTGCCCCACCCGGTGACGGGCACGCCGTACCCCAGCCCGGTCCCTCCGGGCACCGGGTGGCCCGACGACCCGGCGGAAGCAGACACGCCCGTGGCGCGCACACCCGCCGGGGTACGCCGTCTCGCCGCCACCGAGAGCCTCGGCGAGCTCGATGCCCGGATCAGCGTCTGCGCGGCTTGCCCGCGGCTCGTGCGCTGGCGCGAGGACGTCGCGGCCGAGAAGCGGGCGTCGTTCGCCGACCAGCCCTACTGGGGTCGTCCGATCGCCGGCTGGGGTGACCCCGCGGCCCGGCTGGTCATCGTCGGGCTCGCGCCCGCGGCCAACGGCGGGAACCGCACCGGCCGGGTCTTCACCGGCGACTCGTCGGGTGACTGGCTGTTCGCGAGCCTGCACCGCGTCGGCCTGGCGACCCGCGCGACGAGTGTCCACGCGGGCGACGGTCAGCGCCTGGTCGAGACCCGGATGGTGGCGACGGTGCGCTGCGCGCCGCCGGCGAACAAGCCGACGGTGGTCGAGCGCGACAGCTGTGCCCCCTGGATCGACCGTGAGCTGTCGCTGCTGGCGCCGAGGCTGCGGGTCGTGGTCGCGCTGGGTGCCTACGGGTGGGCCGGCGCCCTGCGCGCCCTGGCCGGCGCGGGGTACGACGTGCCGAGGCCGCGCCCGCGCTTCGGGCACGGCACGCAGGTGCTGTTGGCTCGGGGCGAGCACGCCGACGCCGTCGGGGTCCGGCTCCTGGGCTGCTACCACCCCTCCCAGCACAACACCTTCACCGGCCGCCTCACCCCGACGATGCTCGACGAGGTCTTCGTCGCGGCCCGCGATCTGGCTGGGATAATCCCCGGACCGCCCCTGTATCCCAACCGGTAGAGGAAGCCGCCTTAAAAGCGGCCCCAGTCTGGGTTCGACTCCCAGTAGGGGCACCGGCTGGTTGCTCAGCCGCCGTCCCCGACCCGCAGCCTCCTGAGGCCCGCGACGAGGAGGACGAGACCGACCAGGGCCACCACGGCTCCGATGACGGTCCACTGCGACTCGCCGTCCATGCCGCCGTTGTCGCCCATCGCGCCGGAGCCCTGGAGGACCCAGAGGACTCCGATGGCAAGCGCCAGAACTCCGCCGACCACCCAGACCCACACCATCTTCACGTCGGCTCTCCTCCCACGTCACGAGACAGCAGTGCTGCAAGTCTGCCCTCGGTCGGCAAGCGGTCTGCTCCGGGCGCCCGCGCCGACCGGTGATCAGGCCGGCGGAGCGGAGACGAGGGCCTCGAGCTCCTCGCGCCACCCCGCCTCGTGCGGCCAGACCGAGCGCACCAGCCACGTCGCCCCGGCCGCGGCCCACGCATCGGGCGAGGTGCCGTGAGGCCACTGCGCGACAAGGTCCCACGCGTCGTGCGGGTGCGGTCCGACGTAGGCCGCCAGCTGCTCGGGGGTCAGGAACGGCGAGGCGATCGGGACGTAGCCGTCCCAGCGGCGGGCCCGCTCCAGAGGTCGGGTGTTGGGCGCGCGGCCGGCCACCCAGATCGGGATCCGCGGCTGCCGGGGCGCAGGCCGCATGGTCGCGGTCACCTGGAGGTGCTCACCCCGATGGGCGACCGAGCCGCCCAGCAGTCCCGAGAGCACGTCGAGCGCCTCGTCGGTGATCGCCGCACGGACCTGGTACGACGGCTCGTCGCCGAAGTCGGAGAAGTCGAGCCCCGGCGGGTCGCCCAGCCCCACGCCGAGCGTCACCCGGCCACCGCTGAGGTGGTCCAGGGTCACCAGGTGCTTGGCCACGACGGCCGGGCGCCGCCGCGACAGCGGCGTCACCATCGTGCCGATCCGCAGCCGCGTGGTGGCAGTGGCGACCGCCCCCAGGAGCACCCACGGGTCGTGCACCTCGACCTGGTCGTCCCAGCGGAGGTGGTCCCACAGGAAGAACCCGTCCCAGCCGTTGGCCTCCGCCGAGCACGCCCACCCGAGGACGACGGCGGGGTCGGTGAACGGCGGCACACTCAGGGCGAAGCGCATCCGGCGACGCTAACAGCGCCCACGGCCGGCCGGCTGCGCACCTGAGGAGAGGCTGTGCTTCGTCGCCGTCCGCTCCGATCCGCCGGGCCGACTGGCTACGATTCACAGCGAGCCGGTCGTCAGGTCGACGGCCGTGGCCTCCTAGGAGGAGACCATGCAGAGCAACAACCCGGTTTTCCGCAACTCCGACGAGTTCAACGGCCGGACGAGCAACGCCTACGGCAACCAGGTCTACGGCGGCAGTGGCACGGCGCACGCCGGCTACGGCACCACCGACCCCTCGACCTGGGGCGTGGGCACACCGGGGTCCACCCAGGCCGCCACCGGCCCGATGACGATCGACAGCGTCGTGCAGAAGACCGGCATCTCGCTCCTGGTGGTGCTGGTCGCCGCGTTCGCCACCTGGGTGCTGACGCCGGCGCTGGGCGACCGTGGCTCGCTCCTGACCGACACCGCCGTGAGTCATCTCTACGGCGCGATGATGATCGGCGGACTCGCCGCGTTCGGGCTGTCGATGGCCAACTCCTTCAAGCGGAGCATCAGCCCGGCCCTGGTGCTCGCGTTCTGCGTCGCCGAGGGCGTGGCCCTCGGTGCGTTCAGCAAGTTCTTCGACTACCAGTACGGCCACGGCATCGTCATCCAGGCGGTGATCGGCACCTTCGCCGCCTTCGCCGGCACTCTGGCCGCCTACAAGTTCTTCGACATCCAGGTGAGCAACAAGTTCCGGATCGGCGTCATCGCCGCGATGTTCGGCCTGGTCGGCCTGGGCGTGCTCGAGATCGTGCTCGGCCTCTTCGGGACCGGCCTGGGCATCTACGGCTTCGGCTTCGTCGGCTTCCTGTTCTCGCTGCTCGGCCTGGTCGTCGGCATCTTCATGCTGGTGCTCGACTTCGACTACGTCGAGAACGGCATCCGCGCGGGCCTTCCCGAGCGCGAGTCCTGGCGCGCGGCGTTCGCCCTGACCGTGAGCCTGGTCTGGATCTACACCAACCTGCTGCGCATCCTGGCGATCATGCGTCGCTGACCGCGTCGTCCTCCTCCAGCTCGGCGGGGGCCTCCGGGTCGGAGCGAAGCCGTGCACGTCGGCGCAGCTCCACCCAGAGGCCCTTCTTGTCTCCCAGCTCGGTGCCGGGGGTGCGGGCCGCGCGCACCGCTGCGGTCGCGACCGGCATCGTGCCTTCGCCGCGGGTACGCCGTCGCGGCTCGTCGGCGGCCAGGCCCAGCGAGTTCAGGGCGCTCGGGACGAGCACCTCCGCGACCGCGCGATAGCCCTCCGCCGAGGGGTGGAAGTGGTCGGGGCCGAACAGCACGGCCGGGGCCGCTGCGAAGTCCGGACCCAGGATCGAGCCCAGCGAGACCGCGACCCCTCCCTCCTCGACGACCACGATCGCCTGGGCCGCGGCCAGGCGGCGCGACATCGACCGGGCCACCTGCTTCAGCGGCGGGGGGATCGGCTTGACCGAGCCGAGGTCGGGGCAGGTGCCGACCAGCACCGTCACGTCGGCCGCGACCAGGCGGCGGCAGGCCTCGGCCAGGTAGCGCACCGACTGCGACGGGCGCACCCGATGGGTGACGTCGTTGGCGCCGATCAGGATGACGGCGAGGTCGGGGCGGGTCGCCATGGCACGGTCGAGCTGGTCGGCGAGGTCGCAGGACTGCGCCCCCACCTTGGCGTAGGTGCGCAGGTGCACCCGTCGGTCGGCCTCGGAGGCCAGGCTGCTGGCGAAGAAGGCACCCGGGGTCTCCACGATCCGCTCCACGCCGTACCCCGCCGCGCTGGAGTCCCCGAGGAGGGCCACCTTGATCGCCGGCCCGGGCCGGCCGCGGCCGTACCACCCCGTCGAGTCGGGGAACGTCGGGTCGTCGGCGTTGCCGATCATCCGCCGTGCCATGGCCGCCTCGCCTCGCAGCACGGCGTACAGGCCCATGCCCAGGACGGACAGGCCCCCGCCCCCGAACGCCGCGGCGGAGGCCAGTCTGCGTGCCGCAGCGGCCTTCCCCATGAGGCGAACCTATCGCCGCCGCCCCGCCGCCTCGCCGGGGCCCCGTGGTCGCGTCGTCGGCGCCCGGCGGGGAGCAACGTGACTCGGCTCACGGAGCGTTCTTGGAACGATCCAAGCACCGTGGGCATTGCACCAGATGTACGCCCACCCGAGAGGAGATGACCATGCGCATCGCCAACCCGTCCGCCCTCGCCAGTGTCGCCGCCCGTCGCGGCCGCACCCCCCGCCTCGACCGGCGCTCCGACCGCCGGACCCTGCGCCGCCGCGTCGGCGACTACACGCTGTGGGCCTTCAACCCGCAGCGTGAGCTCAGCAGCCGCCACGACCGCGCGGCCTGAGCTGCGACACGACGGCTTCGACTCGGCCACCGGCCCGCAGCCGTCAACCCTCAGCCGCCAGCCGGCACCGGCCAGCCGCGGGCCCCGAGCGCGAGCCGGGTCCGCGGCGGGTCGGGTGAGGGCGGCAGTCCCAGGAGCCGCCTGATCGTGGCTGCGGCGTCCTCGAGGTGGACGTCGTCGAAGCCGCGGTCCATCAAGAGCCCGCGCAGCTGGTCCGGCTCGAACTCCGAGACCCAGGGCTCGCCGAGCTCCGCCACCCGCTGTCGTCTCGCCTCCAGCCAGGCGCGCCTCTCCGGCGACTCGTGCGCGGCCGGTGGGGACGCGTGGTCGAGGACGACGGCGGCATGCGGCAGCGCGCCGAGGATCCCGAGCGTCTGCGAGACCGCCTCGACCGTGAGGTACGGCGTGACCCCGAGCCACCAGAACAGCACCGGCCGCCCGGTGTCCAGGTGTGCGCGCAGGACCTCGCGAAGGTCGTCGCGCTCGAAGTCGACCGGCGCATGGGTCACCGACTCGGGCACCGCGATGCCGGCGCTGCGCAGCCGTCCGAGCTTCCAGTCCTGGGTGGCCGGGTGGTCGAGCTCGACGACCCGCAGACCCGGGTACGGGTTGCGGTAGGCGAAGGTGTCCAGCCCTGCGCCGAGCACGACCAGCTGGTCCAGACCCGCCGCCGCCGCGGCGTCCAGGACCACGTCGGCGTAACGCGCGCGAGCGCACACGAACCAGCGCATGGGCCGGTCCGAGGCCTGGGCGCGTCCCCGCTCCCGGAGGTCCTCGGGGCTCTCGCCGAGGAGCGGGACGGCGAGCGGGTCTCGGAAGATCCGTCCGTCCTCCACGACCTGGTGCACGGCGCGGTGTCTCGCCGCGCCGTACGCCGTCCGGCTGGCGGGGCTGTCGGCCTCCATGGGGCCATCCTTGCGGATGCGGGCAAGGACATCGGCCGCGGCTATCTTGACCGCCATGGAGTACGTGGAGTCGCTGCTCGACCTGGTCGGCAACACCCCGCTGGTGCGGCTGTCGAAGACCCTCGACCTCGACGCCGGCACCTCGCAGACCTCGGGCGCACCGCTGGTGCTGGCCAAGGTGGAGTACTTCAACCCCGGCGGCTCGGTGAAGGACCGGATCGCCGCGCGGATGGTCGAGGCGGCAGAGGCCTCCGGCGAGCTCCAGCCGGGAGGCACGATCGTCGAGCCCACCTCGGGCAACACCGGCGTCGGGCTGGCGATGGTCGCGCAGGCCAAGGGCTACCGCTGCGTGTTCGTCTGCCCCGACAAGGTCAGCGAGGACAAGCGCAACGTGCTCAAGGCCTACGGCGCCGAGGTCGTGGTGTGCCCGACCGCGGTGGCGCCGGAGCACCCCGACTCCTACTACAACGTCAGCGACCGGCTCGCGGCGCAGCCCGGTGCCTGGAAGCCGGACCAGTACTCCAACCCGCAGAACCCCCGGTCGCACTACGAGACCACCGGCCCCGAGATCTGGCGGCAGACCGACGGGCGCATCACCCACTTCGTGTGCGGGATGGGGACGGGCGGCACCATCAGCGGCGTCGGGCGCTACCTCAAGGAGCAGCGGCCGGAGATCCAGGTGATCGGCGCCGACCCGGCCGGCTCGGTCTACTCCGGAGGCACCGGCCGGCCCTACCTCGTCGAGGGCGTCGGCGAGGACTTCTGGCCCGAGACCTACGACCGCTCCGTGGCCGACCGGGTCATCGAGGTCTCCGATGCCGACTCCTTCGCCTTCACCCGCAGGCTGGCCCGCGAGGAGGCGATGCTGGTCGGCGGCTCGGCCGGGATGGCGGCGTACGCCGCCCGCCAGGTGGCCCGCGAGCTGGCCGGCACGCCCGGCGGCGAGAGAGCCGTGGTCGTCGTCCTGCTGCCGGACTCGGGGCGCGGCTACCTCACGAAGGTCTTCAACGACGCCTGGCTCGCGCAGTACGGCTTCGCGACCGACGCCGCGACCACCGACCAGACCGTGGGGGAGGTGCTGCGCGGGAAGTCCGGGCGGCTGCCCGACCTGGTGCACACCCACCCGGGCGAGACCATCGCCGAGGCGGTGGCGATCCTCCAGGAGTACAGCGTCTCGCAGATGCCCGTCGTCCGCGCCGAGCCGCCGATCGTGGCCGCCGAGGTCGCGGGCTCGGTCTCGGAGCGGACGCTGCTCGAGGCGCTCTTCACCGGGGCTGCCCACCTGACCGACCGGGTCGAGGACCACATGTCGCCGTCCCTGCCCACGATCGGCTCGTCGGAGTCGGCGCGCGCCGCGGTGGCGATCCTGGAGGACGCCGACGCCTTGCTCGTGCACGAGGACGGCAAGCCCGTCGGCGTGCTGACGCGCCAGGACCTGCTGGCGTTCCTGGCCGGCGCCTAGCCCCGCATCTGCCCCAGGGCGCATCGGGGATGGTCCGTCCCGTGTTCGCCCCCAGGGCGCCGCTCCAGCGACGACTCGGGGCGAGAACGGCGGTCACTATCCGAGGCGGTGGGCGCCCTTGGCGGGGCCGGCGACTGCGCTTCGGCCCAGACCTTGCTAGAACTAGTGCCATGGCTGGGGTGATCCGCGTCTTCCTGCTCGACGACCACGAGGTCGTCCGGCACGGTCTGCGCGCGCTCCTGGAGTCGGCCGGAGACATCGTCGTGGTCGGCGAGTCGGGCACCGCCGCCGAGGCGACGGCGCGGATTCCGGCCAGCCACGTCGACGTCGCGGTGCTCGACGCGCGGCTGCCTGACGGCTCGGGCATCGAGGTCTGTCGAGCCGTGCGAGCCGTCGACCCCCACGTCCGCGCCCTCATCCTGACGTCGTACGACGACGACGAGGCGCTCTTCGCCGCGATCATGGCCGGGGCGTCGGGCTATGTCCTGAAGGAGATCGCCGGCCACGACCTGGTGGGGGCCGTCCGGCAGGTCGCCGGGGGCAACTCCCTGATCGACCCGTCGCTGACCGCCCGGGTGCTGGACCGCGTGCGCAACGGCCCCGCGACCGTGCCCGAGCTCGCCGAGCTCACTGAGCAGGAGCTCAAGCTGCTGGGCCTGATCGCCGAGGGGCTGACCAACCGCCAGATCGGTGAGCGGATGTTCTTGGCGGAGAAGACGGTGAAGAACTACGTCTCGAGCATCCTGTCCAAGCTGGGCCTGGAGCGCCGGACCCAGGCGGCGGTGCTCGCCTCGAAGCTGCTCGGTGCCAGCGGCGACTAGGGTGTCGCCCCGAGCTGGGAGCCGCATCCCTGGGCCCACCCCAGGGCCACGCCCGGGCCGTTTGGCAAAACCTTGGGACGCGTTGCGCGAAAGCATGATCATGCACGCGGGTGAATGACATACTCATAACAGAGCGTGACAAAGGCCCGTTCGCTCCCCCCGCGAACGGCCTTCCCCCCGGGAGAGACCCCGGACCCCGACCTCTCGGTCGGGGTCGGGGTCCTTCGCCTTTCCGGGCCTGTGCCAGCTCACCTGATCACGCCGTGACGACGCGGTCGGCCCGGCTTCGGGTCGCCGTCACCAGCGCGGCGTTCGCGTCGTCGACCCGGGCGACCCAGGCCTCCGCCTCGGCGGGTGACTTGCCGAACTCCACATGACGCGCCACCAGCCGGGGACGTCGAGTGTCGTCGGGGCACTCGAGGAACCAGACCTCGTCGAGCTCGGCACGCACCGCGCGCCACTCCGCACGGTCGAGCAGCAGATAGTTCCCCTCGGTCACGACCAGCTCGGCGTCCGGGTACACGGCCACGGCGCCGGCCAGTGGCTGCTCGAGGTCGCGCTCGAACGCCGGCGCCCAGACCGTGTGCCGCGCCTCGCGCACGCGCCGCAACAGCGCGGCGTACCCCCACGCGTCGAAGGTCTCCGGCGCCCCCTTGCGGTCCAGGAGCCCCAGTTCGGTCAGGGCCCGGTCGGCGAGATGGAAGCCGTCCATCGGCACCAGCCCGGCGGGGACCGACGAGCTGGCCACGAGGTGCTCGGCGTACGTCGACTTGCCCGCGCCCGGCGGGCCTGCGATCCCGACGAGCCGCCGTCGCGGGGCCGAGGGCGAGGAGGAGGTCACGGCCGGCATTGTGCCCCGGACTAGCGTGGAACCCGTGACAGAAGCCCCCACGCCGCGCACGCTCGGGCAGCTCCGAGAGTCCGGGCACGTCCAGAAGCCCCTGCGCACCGAGCTGCGCGACAACCTCCTGGCCAAGCTCGCCGTGGGCGAGGACCCGTGGCCCGGGATACACGGCTTCGAGGAGACGGTCGTGCCCCAGCTGGAGCGCGCGCTCCTCGCGGGACACGACGTCGTCCTCCTCGGTGAGCGCGGGCAGGGCAAGACCCGGCTCCTCCGGTCGCTGGTGGGGCTCCTCGACGAGTGGACGCCGGTGATCGCCGGCGCGGAGCTCGGCGAGCACCCCTTCGAGCCGATCACCCCGGAGTCGCGACGCCGTGCCGAGGAGCTCGGCGACGAGCTGCCCGTCGAGTGGCGGCACCGCAGCGAGCGCTACTCCGAGAAGCTCGCCACCCCGGACACCTCGGTGGCCGACCTGATCGGCGACGTCGACCCGATGAAGGTCGCCGAGGGCCGGCACCTCGGCGACCCGGAGACGATCCACTTCGGGCTGATCCCGCGCAGCCACCGCGGGATCGTCGCGATCAACGAGCTGCCCGACCTGGCCGAGCGGATCCAGGTGGCGATGCTCAACGTGATGGAGGAGCGCGACATCCAGATCCGCGGCTACGTGCTCCGCCTGCCGCTCGACACCCTCGTCGTGGCCAGTGCCAACCCCGAGGACTACACCAACCGCGGCCGCATCATCACCCCTCTCAAGGACCGCTTCGGCGCCGAGATCCGCACCCACTACCCGACCGAGCTCGAGGACGAGATCGCGGTGATCCGCCAGGAGGCCGAGCTGGTCGCCGAGGTGCCGGACTACCTCGTCGAGATCCTGGCCAGGTTCACCCGCAACCTGCGCGAGAGCAACTCCGTCGACCAGCGCTCCGGGGTCAGCGCGCGCTTCGCGATCGCCGGGGCGGAGACGGTCGCGGCCTCCGCCTTGCACCGCGCGACCCGGCAGGGCGAGGAGCTCGCGGTGGCCCGGGTGGTCGACCTCGAGACGGCGGTCGAGGTCCTCGGCGGCAAGATCGAGTTCGAGACCGGCGAGGAGGGCCGCGAGGGCGAGATCCTCACCCACCTGCTCCGCACGGCCACGGCCGAGGCTGTGCGCCACCACTTCCGGGGCCTCGACTTCGCCGTCCTGGTCGATCGCATCGAGGCGGGCCAGATGGTCACGACGGGGGAGCAGGTCACGGCCCGCGACTTCCTGATGGGGCTGCCGGTGCTCGGCGAGTCGGAGCTCTACGACCAGGTCTGCGACCGGCTCGGCGCCGGCAACGACGGCGAGCGCGCCGGCGCGATAGAGCTGGCCCTCGAGGGGCTCTACCTCGCCCGCAAGATCAGCAAGGAGTCCGGCGGCGGGGAGACGGTGTATGGCTGAGGACTTCCCCGTCGTGCTCTCGGCCGGCTCTCTGCGGGCCGAGGCGGCCGACGGCTGGGTGCCGCCCCCTGTGTGGACCGAGGAGGGCGTCGTGGTCACGGCGGCGCCCCACGGCGCCGGCCCCCTGCAGGTGTCGGTCGCGCTGTGCGTCCTCAACGACCTCTTCCGCGAGGCCCGGCAGCAGGGGCCCTCCGTCTCGGGGGCGCGGGCGGCCGCGAGGGGCGAGCTCGACGAGGAGACGTGGCAGTCGACCGGGATCACCTACGAGGTGCAGGTCGACTCGCCGGCGTCGGCCGAGGAGGTGACCACGCTCCTTCGCCACGTCGACGCGGTGGCGGAGATCCCGCGGACCCTGCGCGGCGGCACTCCCGTGGAGCGCGCCGATGGCTAGCCGGCACCAGCCTCGCTCCCGCTACACGGCGTACGACGGCGGGCCGGACCCGCTGGCCCCGCCCGTCGACGTCGCCGAGGCCCTCGACGCCATCGGCGAGGACGTGATGGCGGGCTACAGCCCGGAGCGCGCCATGCGGGAGTTCCTGCGCCGCGGTGGTCAGGGCCGCCGGGGGCTCGACGACCTCGCTCGCCGGATCGCCGAGAAGCGCGCGGAGCTGACCCAGCGTCACAACCTCGACGGCACCCTTCGCGAGGTCAAGGAGCTGCTCGACCACGCCGTCCTCAGCGAGCGCGGCCAGCTGGCCCGCGACATCGGCATGGACGACGGCGACCGCGCGCTGCGCGAGCTCACCCTCGACAACCTGCCGACCTCGACGGCCGCCGCGGTCAGCGAGCTCGCGTCGTACGACTGGCGCAGCCGCGAGGCGCGCGAGGACTACGAGCGGATCAAGGACCTGCTCGGGCGGGAGCTGCTCGACCAGAGGTTCGCCGGCATGAAGGAGGCGCTGGAGAACGCCACCGATGCCGACCGTGCGGCGGTCGGCGAGATGCTCACCGACCTCAACGAGCTGCTCGGCAAGCACCAGCGCGGGGAGGACACAGACCGGGACTTCGCCGACTTCATGGACAAGCACGGCGACTTCTTCCCGGAGAGCCCGCAGAACGTCGAGGAGCTCATCGACGCCATGGCCCAGCGAGCAGCGGCGGCCCAGCGGATGATGAACTCGATGACCGCCGAGCAGCGGGCCGAGCTGATGTCGCTGGCGCAACAGGCCTTCGGCTCGCCGGCCCTGATGGAGCAGCTCGCGAGCCTCGACGCCACCCTCCAGGCTCTGCGGCCGGGTGAGGACTGGGGCGGCTCGGAGCGCTTCGACGGCGAGCAGGGGCTGGGCCTCGGCGACGGCACCGGTGCGCTCGCCGACCTCGCCGACCTCGACGACCTGGCCGAGCAGCTGTCCCAGTCCTACGACGGCGCGCGTCTGGACGACATCGACCTCGACAAGCTCGCCGAGCAGCTCGGCAACGACGCGGCCGTCGACGCGCGCACCCTCCAGCGTCTCGAGCAGGCGCTACGCGACTCGGGATACCTCAAGCGCACCTCCGACGGCCAGCTCAAGCTGTCGCCCAAGGCCATGCGTCAGCTCGGGAAGGCGCTGCTCGCCGACGCCGCCACCAAGATGAGCGGCCGGCAGGGACAGCGCGACCTGCGGCAGGCCGGCGCCGCCGGCGAGCTCTCCGGCGCCACGCGCAAGTGGCAGTTCGGCGACACCGAGCCGTGGGACGTCACCCGCACGATCACCAACGCCGTCCGCCGCGAGGTGGCCCACGGTGCCGTCGGGCGACAGACGTCGCGTGATCGCACGGGTCCCCCGCCGATCGGTGCGACACCACAGGAGTCCGCACATCCCATCAGAGTCCAGGTCGGCGACCTCGAGGTGTCCGAGACCGAGGCGCGCACGCAGGCCGCGGTCGCGCTGCTCGTCGACACGTCGTTCTCGATGGCGATGGACGGCCGCTGGGTGCCGATGAAGCGGACCGCGCTGGCGCTGCACACCCTGATCCGCTCGCGCTTCCGGGGCGACGCGCTCCAGCTGATCGGCTTCGGCCGGCACGCGCAGGTGATGGACATCGAGGAGCTGACCGGGCTCGACGCGATGTGGGACAAGGGCACCAACCTCCACCACGCGCTGCTCCTGGCCAACCGCTTCTTCCGCAGGCATCCCAGCGCGCAGCCGGTGCTCCTCGTCGTCACAGACGGGGAGCCGACCTCCCACCTCGAGCCGAACGGCGAGGTCTACTTCGAGTACCCCCCGCACCCCCTGACCGTCGCCTACGCCGTCCGTGAGCTCGACACCTCGGGGCGGCTGGGCGCCCAGACGACGTTCTTCCGGCTCGGCACCGACCCGGGTCTGGCCCGGTTCGTGGAGTCGATGGCCCGACGGGTCGACGGTCGGGTCGTCGCGCCGGAGCTCGACGACCTCGGCGCCGCGGTCGTCGGGTCCTACCTCGGATCCCGCGGCCCGGCCGGCCCCGGCGACGGCTACCGCGACTGGTTCGGCGGGCGCGGAGACTGGTACGCCGGATGACGCTGCCGTCACCCACCGGCCCTGGGGCAGGGTACGCCGAGGTGTGAGCGAGCCACCTGGTGCTCCGGGCTGTGGCTCAAGCGGCTACCCCGACGGCATCCCGTCCCAGGACTACGTCCCGATCCTGGAGGTCATCCAACCCGGACCCCCCACGAGGAGATCGACTCGATCGCCGACGGGCTCGGGGGCAGACCGTGGGCAGCGATGAGCCGATCACCCGCGCCCACATCGAGGCGATGCTGCAGGAGACGCTCCTCCGGAAGGCCAGCGACTCCGACGTGGCCCGGGTCTCCGCCCGGCTCCCGGTGGGCGGCCGGCCGCTCGCCGACCCCCACGCGAGCTGACCGGCCCGACCTCAGCTCGTGACGTCCTTGACCGAGAACCTCGCCCACGCCGCCGCGAAGAAGACCACGGCGTAGCCCACGGCGAGGTACGTCCCGGCGGCGATGTTGTTCCAGGCCACGGGGTCTCGGAGCAGGTCGCCGAAGTCCAGCCAGTGATGGGTGATCAGGTAGGGGTGCAGCCACGACACCTGCGGGATCGCGTCGAGGATGTACGACGTGGTGCTGAACACCACGGTCGTCACCATCGCCCCGATCGGCTGCTCGGTCAGCGTCGAGAAGAACAGCCCCACGGCGCCCAGGGCGGCGAGGCCGCAGGCGAGGTAGACCGCCGCCAGCAGCACGCGGCCCAGGCCCGCGGCGAAGGAGATCTGGCTTCCCGACAGCGTGGTCAGCGAGCCGCCGCCGAACAGCACCAGACCGAACGCCATCCCGGTGAGGGTGACCACGAAGGTCGCCACGAAGGCGGCGACCACGATGCCGGCGTACTTCACGACGAGCAGCCGCGTGCGTGTGACAGGCACCGTGAGGAGGTATCGCAGGGTGCCGAGGTTCGCCTCGCCCGCGACGCTGTCGCCCGCCACGACCGACACCGCCAGTGGCAGGAAGAGCCCGAGCTCGATGGTCATGGCCGCCAGCGAGACGAACAGGCCGTTCTGCGTGATCGAGCGGAAGAAGTCCGGTGCGTCGGCGCCGGGCTGCGACAGCGTCGTCTTGACCGCGATCGCGATGAACGCCGGCACCGCGGCCAGCACCACGAGCCCGGCCTGGTTGCGACGGCGCCCGAGCATCAGTCGAAGCTCGGAGAGCAGGAACCTCGGCGACACGGTCTTCTGCGGCGGACGGGTCCCGACCGCGTCACCGACCGTCCCTGCGGCGTCAGCCGCTGACATCGAAGCCCTCCCCGGTGAGCGAGACGAAGAGATCCTCCAGCGTCGGCCGTCCGACCCGGAAGCCCAGGACGGGGACGCCGGCGTGCACGCAGGCGGCCACGACCTTCTCCGGCGCGACCCCGCCGAGGGTGCCGGTCGCGGAGGCGCGCGCGACGTGCACGCCGCTCACGCCGAGCTCGGTCATGACGCGCGCCGCGTCCTGCGGCTGATCGGTCTCCACCGTCGCCTCGGCGTCGCCGCGATCGCGCAGCTCGGCGCTCGTTCCCTGGGCGACCAGCCGGCCCACGTGCATGACGCCGAGGTGGGTGCACATCTGCTCCACCTCGGCGAGCAGGTGGCTCGACACGAGCACGGTGGTCCCGTCGCCGGCGAGCGAGCCGACCAGCTGGCGGACCTCTCTGGTGCCCTGGGGGTCGAGCCCGTTGGTGGGCTCGTCGAGCACGAGAAGGTCCTTGGGAGTCAGCAGGGCGCCGGCGATCGCGAGGCGCTGTCGCATGCCGAGGGAGTACGCGCGGTACCGCTTGTCGGCCGCCGCGAGCAGCCCCACGCGGTCGAGGGCCGCGTCGACGCGCGCCCCGGCGGAGCGGGGGTCGCAGGTGCGGTCGGCCGCGTCGAGGCGGTGCAGGTTGCGGCGGCCGGACAGGTAGGGATGAAAGGCCGGCCCCTCGACCAGGGACCCGACCCTGGGAAGCACGCGTGCGGCATGCCTCGGGACCGCCGCTCCGAACAGCTCCACCTCCCCGGCGGTGGGGGCCACCAGGCTGAGCAGCATCCGGATCGTGGTCGTCTTGCCCGAGCCGTTGGGCCCCAGGAATCCGTAGACCGTGCCCGTCGGCACCTCCAGGTCGATCGTGTCGACGACGGTCTGTGCGCCGAAGCGCTTGGTCAGCCCGCGAGTGCGGACGGCGAGGCCCGTCACCTGCGCGACAGCGCGTCGTACAGCAGCGACGGGGGGACCGCACCCACGGCGACCCGGCCGTCGTCGGTCAGCACGACCGAGAACAGGGCGCTGCGCAGCACTCGGCCCGAGCCCCACGACCCCGACACGCTCGGGAGCGACCGGAGCAGGGCCTGGGGCAGGGCAGCGCCGGATCCGGTGGCGCCCCCCGTCGCACCCGCCGGGAGATGCGCGACCAGCACGGTCGTCCAGCCCTTGCCCACCACGGAGGGGGCCTGCCCGGCGGTCGAGCGCGCCTTCGGTGCGTGGCCGGTCTCCGGAGTGCCCTGCTTGACCGTCGCTCCCGGTGGCGGCGTGAAGCCGAACACGGAGCTTTGCGGTGTCGCCGTGGAGAACGACGTGAAGCCGACCTGGAACGCCGGGCTGGTCGCGCCGCGCGCGAACACCTGGACCCGCGTCGGCACGTGGGTCGCGCCGTCGATGGCGATGCGCACCGAGCCCACCAGCGACCGCGGGTCGCGCGGGGTCAGGTCGAGCTCGTAGGCGGGGCGGCCGGCCACCTGGGCGGTGGGGTCGGTGGAGACGCGGGTCGTCGGGCCGATCGCGCGCAGGGCCGCCTGGGCGGCCTGCTCGGGAGTAGCAACCGGGGTGTGCGTCGGACCGCTCATGAGACCCCGGTCGGAGCCGCCGGCCGGCACCGTCCAGTGGGTCGCCGTGTTGCCATGGCTCGACCATGCCCAGACGTCTCGGCCGTTGCGGACCAGGTCGGACTCGCCGAGCTGGCCGAGCAGGGAGAGCCTCACCTTGTCGGGACCGGCGTACCACACGCGCAGGGTGTGCGAGCCGGACACCAGCGAGGAGAAGTCGGCGCTGCCACCCCTGGAGCCGCTCGTTCCGCCCAGGCTGGGCACGGCGGGGAGCCCGAGATCGGTGGTCTCGACGACGGTGCCCGAGACGGCCTTCACCTTGGCGCCGGCGACGTCGGCGAGCAGCTGCGCGGCCGTTCGCGGCGGCAGGGTGCCGTGGGCGTCGGCGGTGACCGAGTGCAGGACCGGACCGGCCCCCACGAGGACGACGACCGCTGCGGCGGGGGCGCCGTAGCGCACGCGACGCGACCGCAGGACTGGGACATGGCTGCTCGACATGCCCCCATCATGGCTCGCGGTCGCTGTGAGATCGCTGAGAGGCTGTGACCCGGATCAGCCTCGCGCCGGTGGGAGCGCATGACATCGTGGACGCATGCGGCTGCTCGTCGTCGAGGACGAAGTGCGCCTGGCGCGTGCCCTGGAGCGCGGCCTGACGGCGGACGGGTTCACCGTCGACGTGGCCCGCGACGGGGCGCGGGGCCTGGAGCTCGCGCGCACCGGCCGCTTCGACGCCGTGCTGCTCGACGTCATGATCCCCGAGATCTCCGGCTACGAGGTCGTCAAGAGGCTGCGGGCCGAGGACAACTGGGTGCCGGTGATGATGGTCTCGGCCAAGGACGGTCCGCACGACCAGGCCGACGGGCTGGACTACGGCGCCGACGACTACCTCACCAAGCCGTTCGACTACGTCGTGCTGCTCGCGCGCCTGCGCGCGCTGCTGCGGCGACCGAGTGACCCGAGGCCGCCCGTCCTCCAGCACGGGGGTGTGCAGCTGGACCCGGCCACCCGTGAGGTCACCGTGGGCGGTGAGCCGGTCTCGCTGAGCAGGCGCGAGCACGACCTGCTCGAGTTCTTCCTGCGCCACCCCGACCGTGTGATCACCAGGACCGAGCTGCTCGACCGGGTCTGGGACGCCGTCGACGGCTACGAGCCCAACACCGTCGAGGTCTACGTCGGCTACCTCCGCCGCAAGCTCGGCAGTCAGGTGATCGTGACGGTGCGCGGGTCGGGGTACCGGCTCGCGTCCGTCCGGTGACCGGCATGGCACACCGCGGGCCGCGGGGATGGTCGCTGCGTCGCCGCCTCATGACGATCGGCCTGCTCGGGCTGGCCGTCGCCCAGGCGGTCGGGTCGGTGGCGCTGTACGTCGCGCTGTCGGTCGCGAGCCGCCACGACCTCGACCGGCGGGCCGACGCCACGGCCGAGCAGGTGGCGGACCTGGTCGTGTCGGGTCGCCTGCCCGACCCGATCCCGGTGACGGGGGACGAGTCCGTCCAGGTGGTCGACGCCCACGGCCGGGTGATCAGCGCCTCCGCGAACGGCGACCGGCTCACGCCCCTGCTCACGGCGGCCGAGCTCCGTCGTGCCGAGGGGGGAGCCGTGAGCGTCCCGGGCTCGCGGCTGGGGCTCAGCTCGACCCTGCGCGTGACCGCGAGACCCGCCTCTGCCGAGTCCGGAGCACCCGAGGTCGTGGTGGCGGAGCCGGTCGCGGATCTCGCCCGGAGCCAGCACCTGCTGGGGGTGACGCTGCTGATCTCCTCCCCGCTGCTGCTGCTCGTGCTCGGGCTCATCGCCTACCGGGTGATCGGTGCCACGCTGCGACCCGTGGAGGAGCTGCGCGCCGCGGCGGAGCGCGTCTCGGGCGCGGAGCATCACGATCGGCTGCCCGTGCCGGCGTCCCAGGACGAGATCCATGCTCTCGCCCTCACGCTGAACTCGATGCTCGGCCGGTTGACCGAGGCCCGCAACCGCGAGCGCAGCTTCGTCGCGAACGTCGCCCACGAGCTGCGCAGCCCGCTGGCTTCGCTGCGGGTGCAGGTCGACGTGAGCCGGCGCCACGGCGCCTCCGAGGAGGACCACGCGGACCTCGCCGACGAGCTGGACCGCATGTCGGTCCTCGTCGAGGACCTGCTCGTCCTGGCCCGGCTGGACGCCGGCGAGCCGCTGCCGCCTCCGGACCCGGCGGCCGAGCCGAGCGTGGTGCTCGCCGCCCTGGTCGACGAGAGGCGCTCGCCGACACCCGCCGTGGCCGTCGGGCAGGTCGACTCCGGGGCGCTGCCGCTGACCCGGCTCGAGCTCGAGCGGGTCGTGCGCAACCTGCTCGACAACGCCCGCCGCCACGCCGAGACACAGGTCGGGCTCTGCTTCGTGCGCAGTGGTGGCGAGGCGTGCCTGCGGGTCGAGGACGACGGCCCGGGAGTGCCTGCGAGCGAGCGGGAGCGCGTCTTCGACCGCTTCGCCCGGCTCGACGATGCGCGGGCACGCGACACCGGCGGGAGCGGGCTGGGGCTGGCGATCAGCCGCGAGCTCGTGCGGCGTCGTGGCGGCGAGCTCCGGCTCGGCGAGTCGTCGTCAGGGGGCCTCCTCGCCGAGGTGGTCTTCCCCGACGGTCTGTGAGATGACCCGCCGTGCCGGAGCCAGGAGCTCGCCGAGCTCGTCGATGCCGTCGGGAAGGCGGGTGCCCGGCCTGGCCCAGGAGGCGTTGGCGTCGACCGCCAGCACGGGAACGTCCAGGGACAGCACCCCGGACGTGACGAGCTCGTCGGCGAGGCGCTGCGACCCGGCCCGGTCGTAGCCGCAGGGCGCGACCACCACGACGTCCGGCTCGGCGTGGTGCACCTGCTCCCAGGAGATGCGCCGCGACTTCTCGCCAGGGGTGCCGAGCAAGGGCTCGCCGCCGGCGATCTCGATCATGTCGGGGATCCAGTGCCCGGGGGCGAAGGGCGGGTCGGTCCACTCCAGGAACATCACCCGAGGTCGGGGACGCCCCAGGCTGCGGCGCCACGCCGCACCCAGCCGGGCCCTCTGGTCGGCCACGAGCCTGGTGGCGGCGTCCTCACGGCCGATGGCTTGTCCGATCGTCACGATCGACGCGAGGACGTCCTCCAGGGTGTGGGGATCGACGGTGAGCACCTCGGCGCGACATCCGAGATGACCGAGGGCCTCGTCGACCACCGAGACGTCGACGGCGCAGACGGCGCAGAGGTCCTGGGTGACCACGAGATCGGCGTCCAGATCGGCCAGGGCGCCCTCGTCGAGGTGGTAGAGGTCATCACCACGAGCCATCGCGGCGACGACGAACTCGTCGATCTCGGCGGCGCCCAGCCCCTGCGGCATGGCCGAGGTCGACACGATCCGGCGCTCCCGTGCCTCGGGCGGGTAGTCGCACTCGAACGTCACGCCGACCACGTCGTCCCCGGCCCCGATCGCGAAGAGGATCTCCGTGGCCGACGGCAGGAGAGACACGATCCGCACCCGCCCCATTCTAGGTCCGTGGGCTGGCTAGGGTCAGGACGCGATGAACGACGAACACCCGCTCGCCTGGGACGAGAGCACGCGCCCCTCCCTGGCCGAGGCCGCCGACACGGCGTACCCGCCCGACCAGGAGGCCTTCCACGGCCACCTGGTCCAGATCCACGACCATCTGCGGGCGGAGCTGACGCGCCTCCACGACCTGGTCGAGGAGGTACGGCGCGGTGTGCTGACCGCGGGCGACGCGCGAGCGGCGGTCCACGCCATGTCGCTGCGCCAGAACAACTGGACCCTCGGCGCCTACTGCCAGTCCTACTGTGGCTTCGTCAACGGCCACCACACGCTCGAGGACACCAGCGTCTTCCCCCACCTGCGTCGCGCGGAGCCCGCGGCCGCGCCGGTGCTGGACCGGCTCGCCCAGGAGCACGTGGTCATCCACGAGCTGCTCGACGACGTCGACCGCGTCCTGGTGGCGCTGGTGCGCGAGGCCGACGAGGGCGCCCTGGACGAGGTCGAGCGAGCGCTGCGGGCACTGGGCGAGAAGCTGCTCAGCCATCTCGCCTACGAGGAGCGCGAGCTGCGCGGCCCGCTGGCCCGGCACGGCTTCTACTGATGAGCGACCCGTCGACAGCCACGCTCCTGCTCCTCGCGCTGGCGGGACTCGCCGCTGGGTTCGTCGACGCGGTCGTCGGCGGCGGGGGACTCGTGCAGCTTCCCGCACTCCTGGTCGGACTCCCGCACGCCTCCCCCGTGCAGATCCTGGGCACCAACAAGCTCAGCGGGATCTGCGGCACCTCCGTCAGCAGCGCGACGTACTACCGCAGGGTCAGGCCGGACCCCCGCACCTTCGGCCCGCTGATGGCCTGCGCGTTCGTCGGGTCGGTCGGCGGCGCCGTGATCGGGTCCCACATCTCCAGCGGCGCGTTCGACCCGATCGTGCTCGCGGTGCTGGTCGTGGTCGGCGCCTATGTCCTGTTCCGACCGGACCTGGGGCAGGCCACCGAGCTGCGGCACAGTGGCGGCCGGCACCTCGGGATCGCGATGCTCACCGGGCTGGCGATCGGCTGCTACGACGGCGCGCTCGGGCCCGGCACCGGCAGCTTCTTCGTGATCACCCTGGTGAGCGTGCTCGGCTACAGCTTCCTGGAGGCGTCGGCCAAGGCGCGGATCGCGAACTGGGCGACCAACCTGGCCGCCCTGTGCGTGTTCGTCCCCGAGGACGCGGTGCTGTGGAAGGTCGGGCTCGTGATGGGGGTGTGCAACCTGGTCGGCGGCTACCTCGGAGCGCGGACGGCGGTCGCCCGTGGCACCGGCTTCGTGCGGGTCTTCTTCATCGTCGTCGTGGCGGGCTTCGCGGTCCGCATCGCCGGTGACCTGCTGGGCCTGTGGTGACCTCGGGCAAACGCGGGTGCGGGAGGTCGTCGGCTCGCAATAGCGTGCTGGCATGACCCAGACCTTCGACGAGAGCACGCGGATCGAGTCCGCCCTCCGCGCCGACGAGACCGCGGCGCTTCGGGCCTTCCTCGACTACCACCGCGACACCCTGCGCTGGAAGTGCAGCGGGCTCACCCAGGAG
The DNA here is from genome assembly GCF_036267815.1 of Nocardioides sp. Lineage (GTDB taxonomy): Bacteria > Actinomycetota > Actinomycetes > Propionibacteriales > Nocardioidaceae > Nocardioides. The sequence continues at coordinate 42,594 of NZ_DATAVI010000059.1, forward strand.
CAGCTCGCCCAGACGCACCCGCCGTCGACGGTGACCCTCGGCGGCATGATGAAGCACCTCGCGCTCAACGAGGTCGGCTGGTTCGGGCGGACCCTCGCCGGCGTTCCCTATCCCGAGCCGTTCGACGCGGTCGACTGGGACGCCGACCCCGACTGGGAGTGGCGTACCGCCGCCGACGACTCACCGCAGGCGCTGCGTGACCTGTTCGACGACTGCTGCCGCCGTGCCGACGCCGGCATCGACGACGCGCTGGCCCGAGCCGGCCTCGACGCGACCTCGGTGCGTGAGAGCTCGAAGGACGGCGCGTTCAGCCTGCGCTGGATCCTGCTGCACATGATCGAGGAGTACGCGCGACACAACGGTCACGCCGACCTGATCCGTGAGTCGATCGACGGCGTGACCGGTGAGTGACCTGGAGGCCGCGGCGGGTGCCGACACCCGGGTCGACCCGCCGTTGCACGGCGACGAGGCGGCAACGCTGCGGTCCTTCCTGACCTACCAGCGGGAGACCCTGCGCCGAAAGTGCGGCGGGCTCAGCCAGGAGCAGCTGGCGCAGCGGCTTCCGCCCTCCGACCTGAGTCTGGGCGGGCTGATGAAGCATCTCGCGCTCGTCGAGTCACAGTGGTTCGACTACTTCTTCCGCGCCCTCCCCCTCGCCGCTCCGTTCGACGCGATGGACTGGGGGGCCGAGCCCGACTGGGAGCTCGACTCGGCCCAGCACGACACCCCGGCCGAGCTCCGGGCGCTCTTCGACGATGCCGTGTGCCGCTCCGACGCCGTGGTCGACGACGCGCTCGCGGGGCGAGGGCTCGACGCGGAGTCCGCGCGAGTGAGCCCCCGGACCGGGGAGACGTTCACGCTGCGGTGGATCCTGGTGCACATGGTCGAGGAGTACTCCCGGCACAACGGCCACGCCGACCTGATCCGTCAGTCGGTCGACGGCGTGACGGGCGAGTGAGGCGGTGAGCGAGCCGACCGATCGGCGGATCCGGCCGGCGACCGACGACGACTGGCCGAGGATCTGGCCGTTCTTCGCCGCCATCGTCGCCGACGGCGAGACCTACGCCTACCCCGACGAGCTCACCGCCGAGGAGGGCCGCGACCTCTGGCTGGAGCGACCACCGGGGCTGACCGTCGTGCTCGAGGACGGCGGCCGCGTCCTCGGCACCGCCAAGATGGGTCCCAACCGGCCGGGCCGCGGCGACCACGTCGGCACCGCCTCGTTCATGGTCGCACCGGCGGAGTCGGGGCGTGGCCTGGGCCGGGCCCTCGCGTCGTACGTCGTCGACTGGCACCGCGAGCACGGCTATGCCGGCATCCAGTTCAACGCGGTCGTCGAGACCAACCTCGCCGCCGTCGGGCTGTGGCAGTCGCTCGGCTTCGAGATCGTCGGCACCGTCCCGGGCGCCTTCCGCTCGGCGACCGAGGGCCGGGTGGGGCTCCACGTGATGTATCTCGGGCTCGACTGATCAGTCAGCGAAGCCGGGGAGGTTCTCCTCGAGGATCGCCCTGAACGGCGCCTCGGCGCCGAGCTGGCTCAGCACGCCGACGCCGCCGAGCCAGGTGCGGTGGATGAGCAGGTAGGCCGGGGGCAGGTTGAGCTTCAGCGCCACGGTGTACGTCGGCTCCCGGGGGTTGTGCAGGCGCTGGAACTGACCCTGCATCCACTCCCTGGAGAACCTGAACCGCTCGACCAGGGTCGGCTCGACGAACGGCGAGAGGTAGTCCAGGACGAGCGCGGGGTCGAGGTTCACGCCCGGCTTGATGAAGCCCTCGTCGCGTAGCCCGGCGACGAGCTCGTCGGGCTCGCGGTCGCCGGCGATGCGGATCAGCCGTCCCATCGACGCGGGGAGCCCGGCGTCGGGCAGGCGCGCGACGGCGCCGTAGTCGAGGACTCCGAGCCGGCCCGGCGTGCCGTCGTCGTTCGGCAGGACGCGGAAGTTCCCCGGGTGCGGGTCCGCGTGCAGCATGCCGGTGCGTGCGGGACCTGCGAAGAGGAAGCGCACGAACAGCTCGCCGTAGTGGTCGCGCTCCTCCTGGGTCCCGTCGGCGATCACCGCCGCCAGCGACGCCGGACTCTCGAGCCACTCGGTCACCAGGACCTGGTGGCCCACCGCGACGACATCGGGGACCACGATGTCCGCGTCGGCGCGGAACGCATCGGCGAACGCCTGCTGGGCCTGCGCCTCGAGGGAGTAGTCGAGCTCGTCGGTCGCCCGCGCCTGGAGCTCCTCGACGAGCGGCTTGATCTCGATGCCGGGAACCATCGGCCCGATCGTGCGCGCGAGCCGGGCGAGCTGGCGCAGGTCGGAGCGCAGGGCGTCGCCCGCTCCCGGGTACTGCACCTTGACAGCGACATCGCGGCCGTCGCGCCACCGGCCGCGGTGGACCTGTCCGATGCTCGCGGCCGCGGTCGGGCCGCCGTCCAGCCAGACCAGGTCGTCGCGCCAGTCGGCACCGAGGTCCGCGGCGATCTGGTCGCGGACGGTCTGGGTGGGCATCGGCGGGGCGGAGTCCTGGAGCTTGGTGAGCTCGGTGCGGTACGGCGCGACCAGCTCGTCGGGCAGGGCGGCCTCCAGGACCGACATCGCCTGACCGAACTTCATCGCCCCGCCCTTGAGCTCCCCGAGGGTGCGGAACAGCTGTTCGGCGGTGCGCTGCTGGATCTCGCTCACCACGGCGTCAGCCGGTCGGCCGCCGAGGCGCTTGCCGAGGCCGAGCGCGTTTCGGCCGGCGTAGCCCAGCGGCAACGCCGCCAGCCGCGCGGTGCGCGCGACGGCCTTGCGGGGGAGGTCCGGCATGACCCCATTGTCCCTGACAGGGAAAGACGGTTCTGCGCGGGCTGGGAGCTCGAGGGCCGGCCGGCGACGACACCGGCGACGACAGCGAAGGTGACGCCGGGTGCCGACCGGCCCTCTCGATCCGCTCAACCCACGGTGACCGTGAAGTTCGCCTTCGACGTGCGCACGGCCGAGCCGTCAGGGTCGGCCACCACGCGGAGGTGACGCGCGCCCTTGGCGCTGAGAATGACGCGGATCGTGTACTTCCCGGCACTGGTGGTGTGCATGGACGCTCCGGTCAACTGGACCCAGGTGCCGTCCTTGAGGGACTGGACGGCGATCGTGGCGGGCACGCCGTGTCCCGACGCCGACACGGTCCCGCTGACTCGGAACGTCGCCCCGGCGGCGGGCGTGCTGTCGGTGGCCTTGGCGGTGACATGGCTGGCAACGGGTGCGCTGGCCTCGGCCGGGGCGAGGGCGAGCCCGGCTCCGGCGGCGGCGAGCGAGCCGATCACTGCGGTGGCGATGCGAGTGCGCTTCTTGTTCATGACTGCTCCTTGTTGATAGTGGGACCGTCGGCTCCGTCAGCTGCGGCTCCCGCGGTTACTTGCGGTTCGAACATGGGCGAGTCTGGCTTTGGCGCGGCCCCGGCTCCGTCTCGCAGATGACGGTTCGGCGTCCGAGCCGTTGGCGTCGACGAGCGTGTACGGTGACGCCACCGGTCTCGAGCCGGTACGCCACTTCACAACGGATCGTCCGGCACGTTCCTGCCGGTGGAGGGAGCAGTTCAGCATGGCCACTATCACCTTCGAGAAGGCGCAGCGCTGGTACGCCGGCACCGATGCCCCCGCGGTCGCCGGGATCGACCTCGAGATCGGCGACGGCGAGTTCATGGTCCTGGTCGGACCCTCCGGGTGCGGCAAGTCCACGACCTTGCGGATGCTCGCGGGGCTGGAGGAGGTCGACGAGGGCACCATCAGGATCGGTGACCGCGACATCACCCACCTGCCGCCCAAGGACCGCGACATCGCGATGGTCTTCCAGAACTACGCGCTGTACCCGCACATGACCGTCGCCGAGAACATGGGCTTCGCGCTCAAGATGGCCAAGGTCTCGGCGAACCAGCGGCGTCAGCGAGTCGAGGACGCCGCGAAGCTGCTGGGGCTGACCGACTACCTCGAGCGCAAGCCGAAGGCGCTGTCGGGAGGCCAGCGCCAGCGGGTGGCGATGGGGCGTGCGATCGTCCGCAGTCCGCAGGTGTTCTGCATGGACGAGCCGCTGTCCAACCTCGACGCCAAGATGCGCGTGCAGACCCGCACCGACATCGCCAAGCTCCAGTCCGATCTCGGCGTCACGACCGTCTACGTCACCCACGACCAGGTCGAGGCGATGACGATGGGCGACCGGGTCGCTGTCATGAAGCTCGGCGTCCTCCAGCAGGTCGACACCCCGCTGAAGCTCTACGACAACCCCGTCAACCTCTTCGTGGCCGGGTTCATCGGCTCACCGCAGATGAACCTCATCGAGGCCAGGGCCGTCGACGGCCAGGCCCAGATCGGGAAGTACGTCGTCCCCGTCGACCCCGCGTCCCAGCGCCGGATGGAGGGTGAGGTGACCATCGGGGTGCGCCCGGAGGCCTGGCAGCTGGTGTCCGCGGACGCCGGCGGCCTGCCGATCGACGTGACGGTGGTCGAGGAGCTCGGTGCCGACAGCTACGTCTACGGCAGCTCCGACGTCGCGGGCACGCCCAGCACCGTCGTGGTCCGTGTCGGCGCACGGGACAAGATCCGCAAGGGCGACGTCCTGCACGTCACCACCGACCCGCAGAACGTCCACGTCTTCGACACCCACACCGGCGAGCGCCTCTCCGACCACCCCGTTGAGATGCGCCTTCCAACCCGTTGAGACGCGCCTTCCACCCCGTTGAGATGCGCGTTCCAACCCGTTGAGATGCGCCTTCCTGCCCGGCGGGGCTCGGTGGCTCCGCGGCGGGCTCGGTCTCCTGCGACCTTCAGGCCGTGGACGTGCCCGCCGGTCCGCACCCGCGGCACCGGCAGGAAGGCGCATCTCAACGGGTTGGAAGGCGCATCTCAACGGGTTGGAAGGCGCATCTCAACGGGGTGGAACGCGCATTTCAACGGGTGAGGGCAGGTGCCTCTGCGGTCGCCGGGGTCCAGATCGAGTCAGCGATCTCCTTGGTGCCGCGGATGTTCGCGGCGCTCGAGGCACCGAAGACGACCGACTGGATCTTGGGACGCTCGGCGACCCACTCCAGCGCCTCGCGTGGGCCGATCGCGCCCGAGGCGAGCACCGACATGGCGATCGCGCGGAACTCGCGCTCCTCCAGCGCCCGGTCGTACTCCTCCATGCCGCCGCTCATCCGGAAGCCGATCTTGTTCATGTTGGCGCAGACGATCGGGTTCTCGACGCCGACCTCGTCCAGCGCGTCGAGCAGGCGCGGCATGTTCATCGTGATGAAGCCGGCTTCGGCGTGGTACTCCTGCGTGACGTGACGGGCGAACATCGCGAACGCCTCCTTGAAGCCCAGTCCCAGCAGGAGGTCGGTCACGACGTTCTGGAGGAACACGACCGGCGTCTTGAGGCCGACGAACATCGACATCTCGGCGTCCACCAGCATCTTCATCAGGCTCTCGACGTCCTTGGACGCCACCGCCTTCCCGCCGCGCACCGCGGTGCCGAACAGGCTGTCGTCGGCGGCGAACTTGCGCATCGCCCCGAGCATCCCGAGATCGGTCACCGCGTTGGCGTACTTGTGGGCGTAGGGCATGCCCGGGTAGAAGATGAAGTCGGGGTAGCGCCCCGGGTTGTTGCGCACGATGTCGGCGATGCTGCCGACCAGCTCGTGAGTGGTGCACATGAAGGTGCGGATGCCCGAGTCGTAGGCGATGTCGAGCACGGCCATGATCGAGTCGAGGTCGTGGAAGCGCATCGCCTGAGCGCGAGCCTTCTCCTCGGACATGTGGTTGACGCCGAAGAACTGGTTGTCTCCGAACAGCAGTCGGTCCATGACGGTTTCCCTGTATCCCTTTGGTCCGTAGGTCGTGGTGGCTCAGGCCGCGCGGCGGCGTCGACGGGCGCCCCAGCGTCCGCGGCGTCGAGGTGCCGCGGTCGGGGCGGAGGTCTGCGTCCGGTGCCCACCCGTGGAGGCGCTCGGCACCATGGTGTGCGCGACGGCGTCCTCGGCGTCACGCAGCAGCGAGTCGATGACGCTGTCGGTCACGGCCGCGGAGGCGAAGGAGTTCAGGTCCGCGGGCTGGCCCTCGGGCAGGGTGTCCTCGATGGCACGCACGAAGTGGTCGAGCTCGGCGCTGTACTCCTCGCCGCGCACGTAGAACCACACCGGCGGGGTGAGGTCGGTGGTGTAGCGGACGTTCCAGCCGACCTCGTAGCCCTCGGGCACGACGGCGGTGTCGCGGAGGTAGACCTGGCACTCCTGCCGGTCGACGGTGATCCGGCCGGCGGTGCCACTGAGCGTGATCTTGGTCGACATCTTGCGGTAGGACTCGTCGGACCAGTTCACCGAGAGCTGGGCCGACACCGCTCCGCCGTAGTAGATCGTGGCGTACACCTCGTCCTCGGTCGACGCCGAGAAGATGCTGCCCAGGACCGTGCCACCCACCGAGGTCGGCTCGCCGAGGTACCAGGTGAGCAGGTCGAGCGGGTGCGCGGCGTAGTCGTAGAGGCAGCCGCCGCCATCGGCCCGGCGAGACCGCCAGGTGCCGCCCTTGGCGCGCAGGACCACGGGGCCGTAGGCCTCGGCCTGGGCGTGCCGGATCTCGCCGATCGCACCCGCGTCCACGAGCCGCTTGGCCTCGGCGAACGCCGCCACGAAGCGGTTGTGGTACCCGACCTGGGCGTGCAGCCCCTTCTCGCGGGCCAGCGCGGCGAGCTCGATCGACTGGCTGGCGTCGAGGGTGAGCGGCTTCTCGCAGAAGACGTGGAGCCCGCGCTCCAGGGCTGCCTTCACCATCGGGAAGTGCGCGTGCGTCGGAGTCGCGATGACGACCGCGTCGAGATCGGTGCGCTCCAGCAGCTCGTCGTAGTCCTTGACGCCGGCGATCCCGATGTTCTTGCTCAGGACGTCGAGCAGGTATCCGCTCGAGTCGCAGATCGCCGCCACCTCCACGTCGGGGTGCGCCCCCAGCAGGGACAGATGGGACAGACCCATCTTGCCGACGCCGACCACTGCTACGCGCATCATGCGAAAACGCCCCCCAAGCGTTGAGAATCCCCATTCCAACCAAGGGGCAGAGACCCCTCGCGGACTCCAACCTAAGGTGGAGACCCCGATGGTGCCGAGCCGGGCGGCCCAATATCACCAATATTGACGGTCTCGTCGACACGCCCGTCGCGGACCCTGAGTCCTTGTGGTCTGATGCCTGCTCGGGGACACGGGGGAATACCGGACAATGGGGACGATGAACGTGACAGACCTGCCAGCCGTCACGGCGGTGGTGCCGACGCACAACCGACCGGAGATGATGCGGCGAGCCGTTCAGAGCATCCTGGACCAGGAGTACGACGCAGACGTCGAGGTGATCGTCGTCTTCGATGCCTGCGACCCCTTCGACCCTCCGGTCGAGGTCCCCGCGCGACGCAAGGTGCGCACGGTCGTGAACTCCCACAGCCGCGGTCTTGCCGGCGCACGCAACACCGGCATCGACGCCGCGGCGTACGGCTACGTCGCCTTCCTCGACGACGACGACTACTGGCTGCCGGGCAAGCTGGCCGCGCAGATGCCCGCCTTCCTCGAGCCCGAGCCGCCGGTGCTGGTCGGGACCGCGATGATGGTCGACGACGGGCAGCGCACCTTCGACCGGCTCGTCCCGGTGGAGCGGGTCACCCACGCCGACCTGCTGCGTGACCGGATGGCCGGGCTGCACTCCAGCACCTTCGTCTTCGACCGAGCCGCCTTGACCGGTCCCGTCGGGGGTGTCGACGAGGATCTCCCCGGTGGGTACGGCGAGGACTACGACCTCCTCCTGCGCTCCGCCAAGGTGGGCCAGATCCGGGTGGTGAACCGTCCCCTCGTCAGCGTGACCTGGGCCGGCCAGTCGTACTTCTTCGGTCGCTGGAGCCTGTACGCCGACGGCCTCACCTACCTCCTGAAGCGTCATCCGGAGTTCGCCACCGACCGGGCCTCGCTGGGCCGGCTGTGCGGCCAGGTCGCCTTCTCGCGCGCGGCCGCCGGCCAGCGCCGCGCCGCCTGGCCGTGGATCGCTCGTTCGCTGCGCAACGACGTGCGCCAGATGCGCGCGTGGCTGGCCGCCGGCATCGCGCTGCGACTGCTGTCGGCGCCGTGGGTCGTGCGCGAGGTCCAGAAGCGTGGCAAGGGGATCTAGGCCGTGTCTCCCCATTCGGCCGCCTGCTGTGCGGGCTTTCGCCTCCGATCTGGCTGCGCTGTCGGCACTCGAGGGGCTACCAGCCCGCCTTCGCGCCTCCGCCCTGCCAGATCGACGCCAGGTCCCCCTCGCTACGGCGCCGAAGTGGGAGACACGCCCTAGTGCTCTTGCTTCCCAGGGCGGCGCGCCCCAACGCAGTCACCGTCGACGAGCCGGCCTGGCCGGCCGACCGGTCGCGCCCGGCGCCACGCACGCTGCTCGTGGCCACGGCGGGCGGGCACCTCGACGAGCTGAAGCTGCTGGTCCACGCGCTCGACATCGACGTGCGCGACGCCGTCTGGGTGACGAGTCGCAATGCCCAGACCGAGGCGCTCCTCGCCGACGACGTCGTCGAGTGGGTCCCTCCCGTGGGCTCGGGCCGGCGGCTCCGGGCCGCGTCGCGGCTCCCGATGGCGATGCGAGTCCACCGGCGGATCAGGCCCGACCGAGTGATCACGACCGGCGCGCTGTTCTCGACGCCACACCTGATGGCGGCGTCCCTGGCCGGCACGCCCACCTGGTTCATCGACAGCGCCACCCGCGTGGCGGCACCGTCGTCGACCGGCAAGTTCGTCAGCCGCTTCACCCGCGCCAAGCTGCACGTCCAGGGCGACGGCTGGGGTGACCCGCGCTGGACGCCGGTGCCGGGCGTCTTCGACTCCTTCGAGGTGCGACCCGCACCGTCGACTCCGCCCCGGATCACCAGGGCCGTGGTCGCTCTCGGCACCGAGGTCTGGCCGTTCACCCGCGCGGTCGACCGCATCCTGGAGCTACTGCCGGACGCCGAGATCACCTGGCAGACGGGCGTCACCGACTACGTCCACGAGGGGGAGCAGCTCCAGCGCTGGCTGCCGCCCGCGGGACTCCGCGAGGCGATGCACGACGCGGACGTCGTGATCGCCCACGCCGGTGTCGGCACCGTGCTGGCAGCGTTGGGCGAGGGCAAGGTGCCCGTCGTCCTGCCTCGGCTGGAGGCGCAGCGCGAGCACGTCGACGACCATCAGGTCGAGGTCGCGGCGATGCTCGACCGCCGCTCGCTGGTGGTCTCGGTCGACCCCGACGCCCTCACCTACGACGACCTGGTCAGGGCCGCGGGACTCCAGGCTCAGCCTCGCTGAGACGGCTTCGCGCGACCGGGGCCGGGCGCCAGGCGAGGGCGGCGGCGATCATCAGGAGCGGGAGCCCGTAGGGCACGAGCCCGTAGTAGATCGTCTCGATCACCCCGGCCAGCACGACGGCGTTGCACACCATGCCGGCGAAGTCACGGCGGCGGAACGTCAGGACGACCGCCACCAGGAAGAAGCCGACGAAGCAGGCGGTCGCGATGACGCCGTGCGAGATCAGCACCATCCAGAACTGGCCCTGGGTCCCGACCTTGGGGTCCCAGGGGTTGGTGGAGGTGGACTGGATCGTCACGCCGTAGCCGAACAGCGGCGAGGACTGGACCGAGTGCAGCGCCTGGTCGTAGAGCGAGGCACGGGTGTCGGTGCTCGCCTCGACGCGCGTGTGCAGGCCCGCGGAGACGTTCAGCGCCTTCCAGAGCACCAGGCCGATGCCGCCGGCCACCGCCGCCGACAGCACGACCCGGCCGAGGTAGCCGCGGGCGGCGAGCCGGAGGCCGACGTACACCGCGACGATCCCGAGGCCGATGAACATCCCGCGGTTCAGCGTCAGCATCGCCGGCACCGCGGAGACCGGCAGCAGCAGGCCGGACAGCCGACGCTGCCAGCTCCGCTTGGGCGACTCCAGGAAGTAGATCAGGACCAGCGGCAGCACCATGGAGTAGGCGTTGCCCCAGTTGTTGGTGAAGATGAACGGCGCGGTCGGGCGCGGCGGGATCTGGAAGTAGTTGGTGGGGTCGTACTGCGAGAACGGCCGGACCACCATCACCTTCACCAGGTCGTTGGAGACCAGGAACGGCGAGACCTTCGCGAGCACGTAGTACGTCGGTGTCCGGAACTGGCCGATCGGCTTGACGGCGCCGAGGAAGCCCCCGACGGTCATGGTCACGAGGTACCAGACGAGGTACTGGAGGACCTTGCGGTCGGGGATCCACCGCCGGGAGTTGTAGACGTAGACGAACACCACGGTCGAGCCGAGGTAGATGCCCGCGCGGTAGGCGAAGGTGAAGTAGGAGTTGAACTTCGTGATCTCGATGCCCGACGCGAGCATGAAGAGCAGGAAGATCAGCCAGATCGCGAAGCCCCGCGGCACGCGCACGTGGGTGCTGCGGCGCAGGTAGTAGACCATGACGACGGCGATCGGCACGATGACGAAGTCGATCGTGCCCAGCAGCCACCACAGGGGTGTCGCCACGAGCAGCCAGGCCAACGGCCAGGCAGGCAGGGGCCGGCGTCGGTCGAGCTCCCCGTCGGACCGGCCGGCGCGCCGGGCGGTCGCCGGCCGAGCCGCCGAGGCCGGTGACGGCGAGGTGTCCAGGCTCATCGGGACGCCTCGACCTCGACGACGAGGTTGGTGATCCAGCCGTTGAACTGGTCGGTCGCGCTCCGGATCAGCTCGCCGTTCTCGGCGATCTTGCCGCCGATGGAGATGGGCATGTCCGGCGGGAACGTCACGGCGCCGACCGGTCCGCTGACCTTCTCGGAGGTCGTGGGGCCCCAGCCGACCGGGCCGAGCTCGCGGACGGACACCGTGAGGCTGTCGCCTTCTCGGTAGCAGCGCATCCGGTACCACTTCCCTGGCAGAGCCTGCATCTGTGCGCGAACGAGCAGCGTGCCGTCGGTCCCGTGCACCGCGCAGCTGGCCCGGCGCAGGTCGGCCTCGGCCTTGAACTCGGCGGACTCACCCCAGAGCCCGCGCTGGATGAGGTTATCACCGTTGTCGGGGCCGGTTGAGCCGGTCGAGACGGCGTCGAGCTGGAAGTCTCCGCCCCACGAGAAGTCCCTGGTGCCGGGGTCGAGGCCGTCGTGGCCGGGTGCGTTGCGGACGACGAGCGCGGCCCGCGGATAGCGGCTCTGGGTCGTGAACTCCGGCATGTCCCAGGCCCCGGTGCCGTCGGGTCCTGTCGTGCTGGTGGCCCGTCCGCCGTCGATCCGCGACCACAAGGCGCGGACGGGCGCGGTGCCGAGCTGGTCGGCGCCCGTCGCGCCGGCCGCTGGCTGGAGCAGCATCGCCGCGTGTGCCGGCAGAGCACTGGGCGGCTCGGCCGGCTGGGACGGCGCGCCGGTCGACGTCGGCGGTCGGGTGGCGGCGTCCGACGAGGCACCGCCCCCGCAGCCCGACAGGACGACGGCGAGGGCGCCGGCGAGGACCCAGCCGAAGACCACGGCGAGCAGGCCCCGGCGGGCTCGCGGCGTCGTCGTGTCCATGGTGGGTCCATGGTGCGCCGCGAGGGCCGGGTTCCCCAGCCAAACGCCCGGATCCGGTGGTCGGATCGGGTTCGTTCCCCGAATTCGGGGAATGCCGTCACCTCACCCAAGTCCAAGACGCCAAATCGCAGACATGGGAGGGTTACCGTGTCCGGGGGAGCGCCTCATGGGAACACCGACGGTGGTGGTGAGCAAGGCGCTGAGAATGGAAGGTGTAAGGCCGTGGCGCATGACCTGGACGAGGGCAGATCGCTCGAGCTCCGGCAGTACCTCGCCGTCATCCGCCGCCGGTGGTACGTCGTGGTGGCCGGTCTCATGGCCGGTGTCCTGGGAGGGTTCGGCTTCCTGCACGTCGCCAACAAGTCGGTGACGGCGACCGCGACGGTCAACATCAACGTCTTCTCCTCGACCCCGTTCGACAACCAGAAGCCGCCGTCGCAGCTCTTCGACGCCACCACCGAGCAGGCGCTCGCGACGTCCGCGGAGGTGCTCGGCCGGGCCGCCACCGAGCTCGGCAACGGCCAGACACCTACGCAGATGCGGTCCCGCACGGCCGTCCTCCCGGTCGCCGGCGCGACCATCGTCAAGGTCAGCTTCACCGCGTCGTCCAAGAGCAAGGCCTACGCCGGCGCGGATGCCATCGCCAACGACTATCTCGACTACCGCTCCTCGGTCGCGTCGACGAAGGTGAAGGCGTCGCTCGACAAGTTCACCAGCCAGCGCAACCGGCTGAGCCAGCAGCTCAAGGTGGCCACCGGTCACTTCGACAACGCCACGCCCAACAGCCCGCAGGCCACCCAGGCCGACGCTGAGCGGCAGCTGGTCGACCTCGAGCTCACCGGTGTCGTCAACTCGATCAACGAGTTCGACAGCATCGACACCAGCGGCGGGTCACTGATCAGCAGTGCCGACGCCAACCCCGTGAAGCTCAACCCGAGCAGCAAGCTCGTCTACGCCGGAGGCGCGCTGCTCGGCCTGATCTTCGGCCTGCTCCTCGCGTTCCTGGTCAACGTGCTCGACCGCCGCATCCCGGACGGCGAGTCGCTGACCGGCATCGGCGGCGGAGCGGTGCTCTCCGAGCTGACGTCGCGGCGTGCGGCCGTCCCCGCCGTGGGCGACGACCTCGACCAGATCCGGAGCCTGCGCGAGCGCCTGCTGGCCACCGTCGAGCCTGGCGGCAACCTGGTCGTGATGGACCTCGTCGTGCGCGACCGACCCTCCGACATCGCCATGAACCTCGCCCTGTCGATGGTCGAGCGCGGCGACCCGGTCCAGCTCGTGCTGCCCGACTACACCGACGCCCACCTACGCCTTCTGGTGAGGGTGCTCGACCTCGAGAAGTCGGGCAGCTCCACGGACGCCTCGAGATACGTCTCGCGGCTCTCGCCGGGCCTGGCTGTCATCGCGACCCACGAGGACCAGGCACTGGGCGCGCCCGGTGCGCGCCTGGGCAACATCTTGACCACGGCCCACCAGCCCGGCCTCACCACGATCGTCGCCATGCCGCCGACCGCGCCTCGCTCGCTGTGGCTGACGGCAGGACGCCTCGGTCACTCGATCATCCTGGTCGCGGCGCGGCGGGAGACCCGCACGCGAGCAGTGCGCCAGCTGGTCGAGGAGCTCCAGGCGGTAGGCGCCGTGATCCACGGCTCGGTGCTGGTGCCGCGCAGGCGCTCGGTCGACATGAAGCCTGCGAAGCGCTCGTCGCGCAAGGGTGCGCCCGAGCAGCAGACCCGCATCACGGTGACCAAGGTGCCCGCGAAGGCCGGGCCGGCTGCCCTCCGCGACGCGGACCGCTACGTCGAGGACGAGTACGAGGAGGAGCCCGAGCTGGAGTACGACCGCGAGGACCTCGACGACCTGCGAGCCGGGTCGGCAACCGCCGCGGCGCAGGTCGTCTCGGCGTCCGAGAGCCGTACCGACTCTGCCCGGTCCTGACCGGCGCGGATCAGCAGGCCGGGTTGGTGGGCAGGCTCGAGTGGGTGACCAGCCAGTGACCGTCGCGGAACACCAGCGTCAGCAGGTTCATCACCCGCGCCGGCCCGGCCGAGGTCGTGACCTGCTGGCCGTGCTTGTCCAGGACCTTGACCGCGGTGTTGTCGAGGCAGGTGGCCACGACGAGCAGCGGGGGATGGGCGCGTCGCTTGATCACCTTCTGGCTGACGATCTTCGGCTCGCCGACCACCCGGTAGTGCTTGCCGGCGTACTCCTTCCGCATCTCCAGGAGGTTGGCGAGGGCCGGACCGGCGATGACCTGCTGGTGCGGCCGCTTGTGGGTGGGCCTGGCGAGGAGCCGGTTGAAGCCCGCGAGGTAGGACTGCGTGGTCGTGTGGGCAGCCCGACGGGTCGTCGCGTCGACATGCACGCCGTGGTAGTGCGACGGCTTGAAGGTCGGTGTGGTCACGGGCGGAGCCGAGGGCGGAGTCGAGTGCGAATGGCGTCTCGAGGCGTCCGAGCTGTCGTGCCCTCCGCACGCGGTGAGGCTGAGCAGCAGCGTTGCCGTCGCCATCGCGCCGACCGCTTCACGCATTTGGGGCATCCAGACCACGTAGCTTTCCTAGTATTTTCGAGACGACGGGGGCACGTTCGCGCGCCTTCACCTGACCAGAAGACCCTAGTCGCGGCCCTGAAACTGGGGATCCAGAAAATTCGGGAGCAGTCATCACAGCGTCGGTGAGTCCCACGAGCGCCCCACCCGGGCGCCAGTCCGAGGTGCGCAGCGCCGCCCAGGGCGGGGTCGTCACCCTGGCGGGCTCGGGCCTGAGCGCGGTGCTGGGCTTCGTCCTGAACCTGATGTTCGCCCGCGAGCTCGGGGCGCACGGCGCGGGGATCGTGCTCCAGTCCATCGCGGTCTTCACCATCGCGCTGAGCTTCGGCAAGCTCGGCCTCGACACCACCGCCGTGTGGTGTCTGCCGCGCTTCCTGCTCGGTGACCGGGCGAAGGTCAAGCCGGCGATCATCGGACTGCTCGTTCCCGCGGTGCTCACCAGTCTCCTGGTGGACCTGGTCTGGTTCGGGCTCGTGGCGCTGCCCGGCGTCCACATCTTCTCCCACGAGATGCACGACGCCCTGCTGCTGTCGGCGATCTTCCTGCCGGCCGCCGTCGTGATGACGGTGGCGCTGGCCTCCACCCGGGCCTTCGGCGGGGTGGTGCCGTTCAACCTGATCGGCAACATCCTGGTGCCCGTCGTGCGGCCGCTGGGTCTGCTCGTGGTGGTGGCCATGGGCGGAGCCGCGACGGCCGCGACGTTCTCGTGGGCGCTGCCCTGGCTGTTCGGCGCGGTGGCCGCGATGGTCGTGGTGATCCGGCAGGTGACCCGCAGGGAGGATCTCCAGGCCCTGCCGTGGCGGCGCGACCGCGCGGTCGACCGCGAGATCTTCCGCTACTCGCTGCCGCGCTCGGTGATGGCGGGCCTGGAACAGGCCATCTTGTGGCTCGACGTGATCCTGGTCGGCTCGATCCTCGGCGCGACCCAGTCCGGCATCTACGGGTCCGCGGCGCGGTTCGTCAGCGCCGGCATGATCGTCCTGACGGCGTTGCGGATCGTCGTCGCCCCCAGGTTCAGCGCGATGCTGGCCGAGCGCGACCTGGACGCCCTGTCCCATCTCTACCTCGTCACGACCCGCTGGATCGTGCTGTTCGGCAGCCCGGTCTACCTCACCCTCGCGCTCTTCTCGCCGACGGTGCTCGCGTGGTTCGGGCCGGGGTTCGGGCGCGGCGCGCACTCCATGACCATCCTCTGCCTGGGCTCGGTCGCCACCCTGGCAGCCGGCAACGTCCAGTCGCTGCTGCTCATGAGCGGCCGGATCGGCTGGGGCGTCACCAACAAGCTCGTCGTGCTGGTGTTCAACCTCGGCCTCAACCTCTGGCTGATCCCGCGGGTCGGCATCACCGGGGCGGCGGTGAGCTGGGCGCTGAGCATGGTCCTCGACACCGCCCTGGCCGCGATCCAGGTACGCCGCGCGACCGGCCTCACCCTGGCTCCCGGGGCGACCGCCCACTCGCTGGCCGCGGTGTGCCTGTGCGTCCTCGTCCCCTCCGGCGCCGTGCTGCTGACGCTGGGGCAGGGCAACGTGCAGCTCCTGCTCGCGATAATCGTGTCCGGCGTGCTGCTGCTGGCCTACTGCGCGGTCGACCGGCACCGCCTCGAGCTGGTCGACCTGGCCATGCTGCGACGCGGTTCTCGACAAGATTGATGAACTCTCCCCGTCCGCCTGCGGGCCCCGGCGACGGCACGTAACCTCGCCGGGTGACGTCGTTCATCTCGATCAAGGACCGCTCGCCGCGCTGGGCGCGAGACGCCGCCATCGTCGCCACTCGCGGCTTCGGGCGAGCGACCTCGCGCACCCGTCAGGTGCCGGACTTCCTGGTGATCGGGACCAAGCGAGGTGGCACGACGTCGCTCTTCAACTACCTGATGATGCATCCCGGTGTGCTCGGGCTGTACCCGCGCCCGCGGCTCCAGAAGAGCACGGACTACTTCTTCAAGGGCTACGACCGGGGCGAGCAGTGGTATCGCTCCAACTTCCACACGCAGGCCTTCCGTGACCGGCTGGCGTCCCAACTGGGCTACGCGCCGCGCAGTGGTGAGGCATCGCCCTACTACGCCTGGGACCCTCGGGTGGCCCAACGCGCCTACGACGTCAACCCCGCGCTGAAGGCCGTCATGCTGGTCCGGAGCCCCGTCGAGCGGGCGTTCTCGCACTGGCAGGAGCGCGTGCACAACGGCGTGGAGCCGCTGAGCTTCGAGCAGGCGCTGGACGCGGAGGAGGCGCGCACCAGGGGCGAGCTCGAACGGATGCTGGACGATCCGCTCTACTACAGCGAGGCCCACGACTGGTACACCTACCGCTCGCGCGGGGTCTACCTGCCGCAGCTCCAGAGCTGGACGGCGGTCTTCCCGGCCGAGCAGCTGCTGGTGATCTGCAGCGAGGACATGTACGCCGACGTGCAGGGCACCGTCGACCGCGTCAGCGCCTTCCTCGGCCTACCCGCGCATCGGCTGCCCACCACCAAGACCTTCAACGCGAGCCAGCGGCTGCCGATGCCGGAGGGGGCCCGGGCCGAGCTCACGTCTTTCTATGCGCCGCACATCCGCGCCCTCGGCGACCACCTCGACCGCCCGCTCAGCTGGTAGCCCGCCCCTCAACGGGTGAGCAGGGCGTCGGCCTGGGTCAGCAGGGCGGTGAGGTCCTCGGGGGAGATCCACACCTGGGCCCAGTCGCCGTGGTGGGCGGCGAGGCCGCACGCGCGCTCGACCACGACCAAGGCGTAGACGGCGGCCACCACCGAGCCCTGCTCGCGGGAGACCCCCGCCGCGACGAGGTGCGGGCGCGAGTCGTCGAGGCAGCCGCCCAGGTCGAGCTCGAGGAGCTGCGCCGACGGGCTGCGCCGAGCGCTGAACGCCCAGTGCATGGCGTCCAGCCCCGCAAGGGCGTCCTCCTCGCTGTTCTCCCAGTCCCAGACCCAGAGCTGCCCGGACGCGTCTCGCGCGCGGTTCCACACGGTCAGGTCACCGTGCCACCGGGCGGTGACCGGGAAGGCGTCGGCGCGGGCCTCGACGAGGCCGAGCAGACGCCCGGCCGACGTCGCGATGCCACCGGCGACCGGATCGCCCTGCTGCTGTCGCAGCCGGGTCGACAGGGCGGACAGGTGGCCGGTGTCTCGAGGCGGGCTCCGCCGGGTCACCGGCATCAGCGAGTACAGCTCGGCCGAGCTGGGCGGCGGGATGCGGCCGCGGGACCCGCGCACGTCCCCGGGCAGCGGCTCCATGACGAGCACCGGATGGCCGTGGTACGTCGTCTCCGCGAGCACCGCGGGGGCGCGCATGGGTCCCGCCCGGCCGCCGACCTCGCGGAGCACGCGCGTCTCCGTGCTCACGTAGCCGTCGGAGACCCGGTCCCACCCCACCTTGGCGTGGCCGACGGGGCGGCCGGTCCCGTCGACCAGGGCCAGGCTCGCCTTCCGGTTGTCGCCGGTGCGGATCCCGATCGAGGCGGAGAGCGCCCCGGTGTCCAGGGCCCGGGCGAGCACCGCCAGCGGCAGCTGCTCGGCGAGCTCCGGGCGGTCTCGCCGTACCTGGACGGTGACCGCGTGCCGCAGCACCGGCACCCGGTGTCGGGCGAGCGGCCCGACCACGGCGCGCATGAGGTTCTTGCGTCGCAGGCGAAGTCCCCGGTAGTTCTCGATCGCCGCGGCCGTGACGGCGCTGTCACCCCGGGGCACGAGCAGCTTGGCCCGGCGCAGGTCGGGAACCGCCCAGTAGGACTCGTGGTCGACCCAGTCCGGGTCGGCCGCCCCGTCGACGTCCACGCGCACCCCGCCGGTGTCCAGGAGAGGCGACCACAGCTGCTCAACCAGGCTGTCGAGGGGATCCACGAGAGCTCCGTCCTGCGTTGACGTCGGTAGTCGAGGACCGATCGTCTCATCCGCGTCCGAGGAGGGCTGTCCCCCATATGCGGGAGGGTCCACCAGGGCCCCGCGCACAGCCTCCGCACAGGTCTCCGCACTCCCCAATTTCGGGCGTGTGGGGGCACTGAACGCCCAGTTAGCCTCGCGCTTGTCCGAGGAGTCTCGGGCTGTGTATGTCTTGGACCCGTCAAGGAGTCACCCATGCGTTTCGTCAGAGCGTTCGTGGCCGTCGCCACCCTGATCGGGACTGTCGCCATGGCGACCGTCCAGCCGGCCACGGCGGCGACCACCCGCGCGCAGGCCGCCCTCACGGCGATCACGCCGGCGAACATCGGGACCACGGCTGACACGGCCGCCGGGTCGTGCTGGGAGATCAAGCAGCAGAACCCGTCGGACCCTTCCGGCGACTACTGGCTGCTCACCCCGGCGATGGCCGCGCCGCAGCAGTTCTACTGCGACCAGACCACCAGCGGCGGCGGCTGGGTGCTGATCGGCAAGGGCCGCGACCAGTGGGACAAGAACAACACCGCGCAGGGCAAGGCCGCGGCTCTGCTCTCGCCTGACCTCTCGCCGATGACCGGCACGACGACCCAGTACTCCGGCCAGACGGTCGACGGCCTGCTCAACAACGGCCGCGTCGACGCCCTGCCCGACGGCGTCCGGGTCCACCGCGCCATGGACGGCACCGGGACCAACTGGCAGGACGTCTCGATGAAGTTCTCCCGGTTCGGGCACTGGGCCTGGGCGTTCGGCGCGCTGAACCCGCTGACGAGCTGGTCGGTGACGCCGACCACTCCGGGTGGCAGCGCGACCGCCTCCGGCACCGGCGGCACCTCGCAGAGCTTCGGCACCGGCACGTCGTACAGCAAGATCAGCGACCTGCCCGGCACCGCGAACGACTGGAGCTACGGCTTCGCCTACGGCAGCTCGGTGACCGGCTCGAGCGCCGACACGTCGTACCTCTGGTCGTCGACGAACGGCGCCGGCGGCGCGATCCCCTACGCCCAGGTCTACATCCGCCCGCAGGTGACCAGCACCGACGCCGGCTTCGCCGCGATCCCCGACAGCGGCACCGCCGCGCAGACGATCCCGAGCGTCGCGCAGTCCGAGGCGCTCGACGCGTCGTGGGGCGTGGCGGGTCTGGCCGGCTCGACCGACCTCGAGGGCGACGTCGAGGTGCAGGCGTTCACCCAGTCCGGCAACTACATGTACGTCGGCGGCAACTTCGCCACGGTCCAGCAGGACGCCAGCGGCACCGGCGCGGTGAACCAGCCGTTCCTCGCCGCCTTCGACATCAACACCGGCCAGTGGGTCTCGTCGTTCCGACCACAGCTGAACAACAACGTGATGTCGCTGGCGACGCTGCCCAACGGTGACGTCGTCGCCGGTGGCCAGTTCACCCAGGCCAACGGCGCTCCGGCCACGGAGATCGTCGCGCTGAACCCGACCACGGGTGCGACCGACCCCACCTGGAACCTCACGATCCTCAACCTCAAGACCGCGGGCGTCGTGCAGATCAACGCGCTGTACACCTACGAGAACAACCTCTACATCGGTGGCTCGTTCACGCACATGCTCGGTGGCTCGCACCCCAACAAGCAGGTCTACGCCTCCAACCTGGGCCGGGTCGCCGTCGCCGACGGCACGCCCGACAGCACCTGGCAGGGCAACCTGAACGGCACGGTCAACGACATCTCCGGCGCCAACCAGGCCGGGCAGGACCGCATCTACGCCGTGGGCTACTTCGGTGCCTACGGCACCAAGGCCACCGACACCCCGGTCCCGACCGAGAGCGCCGTGGCGCTTCAGACGGCCGCCGGAGCTCCGCTGGCCACGCCCAACTGGAACCCGACCAGCTCGACCTGGAGCAACTCCAAGAACGACTACCAGCGCGCCGTCGAGGCCGTCGGCAGCAAGGTCTGGGTGGGCGGCTCGGAGCACAGCCTCTTCCAGTTCGACCCCGGGACGTTCCAGCGCACGTGGGGCGACATCATGTACGACAAGGGTGACGTCCAGGCGATCACGTCGTACAACGGCGCGCTGTACGCCGGCTGCCACTGCAACTACTTCGACTACGCCAACGCCTACACCTGGCCGACGCTGCCCAACAACTGGACCCGTGCCGACGGCATGCAGTGGTTCGGTGCATGGGACGCGACCACCGGCAACCGGATCACCCAGTTCGCGCCGCACATGCAGCTGCGCTCCGGTGCGGGCGTGTGGGCCCTCCAGAACGACAGCAACGGCACGCTGTGGGTCGGTGGCGACGTCACCCAGGTCACCTCGCAGACCAAGAAGAACTCCTGGTCCGGCGGCTTCGCCCGCTACCCGCTCGACGACTCGACCGCGCCGGGCACGCCGGGGGGCTTCTCGATCCAGTCGCAGACCGGCTCCACGGTCACCCTGGGCTGGAACGCCGTGTCCGACCCGAGCGGCGTGACCTACCAGATCCTGCGTGACGACCGTCCGATCGCCAGCACGACGTCGACCTCGATCACGGTGCCCACGAGCGCGACCGGACGCTTCTTCGTCCGGGCCGCAGACGGCGCCGGGAACGTCGGTGCGAGCACGTCGGTGCTGGTCGCGGGCAGCGGCGCGCTGCCGCCGGCCGCCTCGTTCACCTGGACCTCGAACCACTCGACGGTCAACGTCGACGGGACCGGCTCGACCAGCCCCGACGGCACGGTCAGCGACTACCTGTGGGACTTCGGCGACGGCTCGGGTGCGCACGGCGCGACCTTCAGCCACACCTACACCGCGGCCGGCACCTACATCGTGAAGC
Source organism: Nocardioides sp. (assembly GCF_036267815.1). Lineage (GTDB taxonomy): Bacteria > Actinomycetota > Actinomycetes > Propionibacteriales > Nocardioidaceae > Nocardioides. The sequence continues at coordinate 63,299 of NZ_DATAVI010000059.1, forward strand.
TGACGGTGACCTCCGGTGCCGGCGCGACCAACAGCGTGTCGCAGTCGGTCACGGTGAGCACTCCGGCGGTGAACTCCGCCCCGACCGACGTCTACGGCAGGCAGATCTACCAGGACAACCCGTGGATCTACTACCGCCTCGGAGAGGCGACGCGGACCACCACCGCCGCGGACTCCGGTCCCGACAACCGGACCGGCACCTACAACAGCAACACCTCGCTCACGTTCGGTACCGCCGGTGCCCTGCTGAACTCGACGAACACCTCGGTCACCGGCAACGGCTCGGCCGGGTTCGTCACCTCACCGGTCACCGCCACCGCGCCGAGCACGTTCAGCGAGGAGGTGTGGTTCAAGACCACGACGACCCGGGGCGGCCGCCTGATCGGCTACAGCTCCTCGAACACGTCGTCCGGGTCGACCAACTACGACCGGATGATCTACATGCAGAACACCGGCCAGCTGATCTTCGGCGCCTACACCGGCGCCGAGGCCGAGGTGCAGACGTCGGCCAGCACGCCGTACAACGACGGCAAGTGGCACATGGCCGTGGCGACGATGTCGCCGACCGGCGGCATGCAGCTCTACGTCGACGGCGCCCTGGTCGGCACCAACCCGAACGGCGTCGCACAGAACTACGTCGGCTACTGGCGAGTCGGTGCGGACAGCGTCTGGGAGGGTGCGACGAGCAAGGCGCTCGCCGGCAGCCTGGACGAGGCCGCGGTGTTCAACCAGGTGTTGACCCCGGCGCAGATCTCGACCGAGTACACCGACGGCGCGACGCTGATCGGCACCCCGCAGAACAACCCGCCGACGGCGTCGTTCACCTCGACGATGACCAACGCGAGCGGGCACTTCGACGCGGGCGCCTCGTCGGACTCCGACGGCACCATCGTCAAGTACGCCTGGGACTTCGGTGACGGCACGACCGGCAACGGGCAGATCGTCGACCACGCCTACGCCAACCCCGGCAACTACTCGGTGACCCTCACGGTGACCGACGACGACGGGGCACTGGGCACCACCCAGCAGCAGGTGCAGGCACTGGCGGCGCCGGTGAGCACGGTCGTGGTCGCGGACAACGCCAGCTGGCTCTACAAGTACGACTCCACGGCCACCCCGAGCGGGTGGAACGGCGTCGGCTTCAACGACTCGGCCTGGAAGTCCGGCGCTGCGCCGCTCGGCTTCGGCGGCACGACCATCGCGACCAACCTCGACACCTTCGGGGCGACGTCCAACCGGCCGATCACGTCGTACTACCGCAAGAGCTTCCAGATCACCGACAAGACGCAGGTGACCTCGCTCGTGCTGAACACGGTGGCCGACGACGGCGTCGTGGTCTACGTCAACGGGACCGAGGTCGCGCGCGGCAACATGCCGGCCGGCACGGTGACCAGCTCGTCGTATGCCTCGAGCTCGGTGAAGACGGCCAACGCCCAGCAGCTGACGATCACGGTGCCCAAGAACCTCCTGGTCAACGGCACCAACGAGATCGCGGCGGAGACGCACCTCAACTACAGGGGAACGGCCGACATGTCCTTCCACCTGAAGGCGACCCTGACCACCCAGGCCACGGGCGACTCCGACCAGCCCCCGGTGGCGGCGTTCACGCCGACCATGACCGGGCTGTCCGGTTCCTTCAACGGGTCTGCGTCCACCGACCCCGACGGCACGATCGAGTCCTACGACTGGGACTTCGGCGACGGGAGCACCCACGGCACGGCCATCTCGGTCAACCACACCTACGCCAACCCGGGCGCCTACACCGTGACGCTCACCGTGACCGACGACGAGGGCAGCTCCACCGCCCTGTCGCAGGTCGTGAACGCGACGTCGCCGACCTCGGTGATCGTGCCGAACGGATCCATCTGGTCCTGGAAGTACGACAACACGGCGCTGCCGAGCAACTGGAACTCGCCGTCCTTCGACGCCTCCGTGTGGAACAGCGGGGCGGGGGTCCTGGGCTTCGGCGGCAGCACCGTGGTCACCAACATCGACACGTTCGCCGACCCGACGACGCGACCGATCGCGGCGTACTTCACCAAGCAGTTCCAGGTGAGCGATGCCTCGAAGGTCACCCAGCTGGTCCTGAACACCAGGGCCGACGACGGGATCGTGGTCTACGTCAACGGCACGGAGGTCGGACGGACGAACATGCCCGCGGGCACGATCACGCCCACCAGCTACGCGTCGTCCGCGGTCAAGACGGCCAACGCCCAACAGGTCACCATCACCGTGCCGACCAGCCTGCTGGTCAACGGGACGAACGTGATCTCGGCCGAGACCCACCTCAACTACCGCAAGACGCCGGACTCGAGCTTCGACCTGAAGGCCACGATGACGGTGAGCCAGTGATGCGCCCGTTTCGCCGCTGAGGTGAACCACCTTCGGGTGCGCGTCGTACATCCGAAGGGGAGGGGTCGGACATGAGTCGTCGACAGCATCGAGCGTTCCGGATCTTCAGCCCGATGGTGGTCGCGGTGGGTGCGGTCGTCGCACTCGTCGTGGCCACCGGGGGAGCGGCAGCCGCGGCGGTGCCGCAGGGTCCGCCGGCACTGAGCGGAGGTGTCGACGGCCAGGTCTACGCCACGCTCGTGGTCGGCAACACCGTCTACGTCGGCGGCAGCTTCGCCCACGCGCAGACGCGGGCCGGTGCCTCGGTCAAACGGACCGACCTCGCGGCGTTCAACGTCAGCACCGGCGCCCTGGTGGCCACCTGGAGCGCCAACACCAACGGCACCGTGCGGAGCCTGGCCAGCGACGGCAGCTTCCTCTACGTCGGTGGCACCTTCGGGACGGTCGGTGGTCTCGCCCAGGCCGACCTCGCCCGGGTCAGCCTCACCACCGGTGCCGTCGACGCGGGCTTCCGCCCGCGGCTCAACGGCGGCGTCCTGGCCTTGCAGGTCGGCGGTGGCGCGGTCTACGCGGGCGGTGACTTCTCGTTCGCGGGGGGTGTGTCCCAGCACTTCCTGGCGAAGTTCAACGCCGCGACCGGCGCCAAGTCCACGGCGTACACCGCAGCCACGAACGGTCAGGTCAACGCGCTCGCGCTCAGCCCGGACGGCACGCGGCTGGCGGTGGGCGGGAACTTCACGACGCTGTCGGGGACCGCGCGCCTCGGGATGGGCCTGGTCGACCCCGGCACCGGCGCCGTGGTCGGTCCGGCGTTCGCCTTCTCGGTGAACCCGATGCTCAGCCTCTCCTGGAGCGACGACGGGACGGCGCTCTTCGGCGGTTCGGGCAACTTCAACAACGTGGCGGCCCACTGGAACCCCACGACCGGCGCGCGCAGCTGGCACGTCACGGCCGGCGGAGACATCCAGGCGATCGACTACTTCGACGGGGAGGTCTACATCGGCTTCCACGACAACTTCCAGGGCGACACCCATCAGAAGCTTGTCGTCGCTGATGCGCAGACCGGTGCCGTCGACCCGACCTTCCGGCCGACGTTCAACGAGTTCTTCGGCGTGCGCTCGATCAGTGCGGGACCGTGGGGGCTCGTCATCGGCGGACAGTTCACCAAGCTCTCGGGCGTCTGGGCTCACAACTGGGCGAGGTTCCCGGCGTAGCGTCGGTCCCGGCGCAGGGAGAGTCGTCCGCGGACTTCCTGGCCTCTCTTGGCACTTCTTGGCCGCTGCAACCCCCAAGAAGTGCCAAATCCCCCGCTTCAGCGGGGGATTTGACGCCCCCCATCCCTGCCCCTGCCGGGGGATTTGGCACCAGCGCGCCTTCCCTACATGCGACGATGTGCCCGGCCGTGGTGGCCTCCCATCATGGCCCGGTGCTGTCGACGGAGGAGTCCCGTGTGGTGAGTACGCCGACCCCGGCTGGCCGCAGGCGCCATCCGCTCCTGGTCACCGGGATGCCGCGCTCCGGCACGACCTGGCTGGCCCGCCTGTGCGCCACGGCGCCCGGCACCTCGATGCCGGGGCGCGAGCTGATGACGCCCGAGGGATACGCCCTGCACCACACCGTGGACGGGTGGGTGGCCCTGCGCGGCCTGACCGCCCGCCAGCGTCGGCTGATGCGCCTGTCCTACGTCGGCCTGAACCCGTTCACCTTCGGGCGGTACGGGCGCCGGCAGCTGCGAGCGTCCTTGCCCTCGACCCGGGTCGTGGTCAAGGACCCGTTCGCGATGCTGTCCCTGCCCCCGATCTGCGAGCTGACCGGCGCGGAGCCTCTGGTGGTGTACCGGCACCCCGGGGCGATGCTGGTCAGCTACCGGCGGATGGGCTGGCAGCCCGACCTGACCGAGCTGCGCCCGATCCTGCGCGAGCACCGCCGCGAGCAGGGCACCACCGACGGCGGGCTTCCCGAGCTGCCGCTGCCCGGCGAGGCGGACGACGCGACCGCGATGGCGGTGTTCTGGAGCGTCCTCTACGAGATCGCCGTCGACCGGGCGGCCGACATCGACGGCCTGGTCGTCGTCTCCCACGAGGAGCTCTCCGCCGGCGGGATGCCCGCGGCCGAGTCCCTCTTCACGACGCTGGGGCTGACCACCACGCGCGACACCGTGGCCGAGATGGAGCACGAGCAGCCCACGGCCGCGACCGAGCCCTCCGCAGCGGCCGGCCGACCGGCGTTGCACGACTTCAACAGGTCGCCGGCCCAGGCCGCACACTCGTGGCGGGCCCGGCTCGAGCCCGGCGAGCTCGACCGCGTGGAGGCTGCCGCGAGCGACATGCTGGCCCGCCTCGAGAGCCTTCGCACCCGCCTTTCGTCCTGAGCAGACCTGGCCCGCTCGGTTCGCGTCGTCCGGCAGATCATGCTAGACAAGTCGGCCAATCGCCGCTGGCACCCCGAGCCTCGGCGTGGAGGAAACGAAGATGCCCCGTAAACCGAACGTCGCCCTGGCGGCGTCCGTGCTCGTGACGCTCACCCTCGGGGTGGGTTCCGCCTACTACTCCGTCGACGCCAGGCCGGCGTCGCCCGAGGCCGCGACCGCGGTCTCGCGAGCCGCTTCCGCGGCTGGCTCGGGCCGCTGCGCCCCGAAGTACAGGGCCAAGAAGACCCTGTTCGGGATCAATACCGGCGGGCTGATGGGAAGCAGCTGGGGCAAAGTCCCTGCCCTGCGCACCTGGGACAACAGTGACACGATCGCGGGCGCTTGGAAGAACCTGACCCGCTCCACGTCCCGCAAGACCGCGATGGTGGTCTCGATCCAGCACTCGCCGCAGTCAGTCGTCGCCGGTGCCTGGGACTCGCAGCTGAACGCGTTCTTCAAGCACGCGCCGAAGAAGCGGCTGATCTTCTGGAACTACTACCACGAGCCCGAGACCGGGGTGAAGGCGAAGCAGTTCACCCCCACCCAGTTCAAGCGGGCCTTCCGACACATCGACCGGATCGCGGCGAGGTACTGCCGGCCCAACCTCGTCCCGACGCTGGTCCTGATGGGCTGGACCGCGGATCCCGACTCGGGCAAGAGCGTGAAGTACCTGTGGAACTCCTGGCGGGACTTCTACCCCGGCAAGCACTACGTGTCGGTCGTGGCCTGGGATCCCTACAACTACGCCACGGTGAGGCCGCCGAAGTACAAGACGCCGGGCGAGCTGTTCCGCTACTGCGTGGCGGACGCCCGTCAGGTCGGCAAGCCCTGGGCGGTCGCGGAGATCGGAAGTGCTCTCGTCTCCGGCGACCAGGGATCTGGGCGAGCAGCCTGGTTGCACCGGGTCGCTAAGTACAGCCGCAAGCACGACGCGTCGTTCGTGACGTACTTCAGCTCGAGGGGCCTGGTCAACGACTTCCGGCTCTCCGACGCGCCGTCGCGGAACGCCTGGCGTCAGATCATGAACCACTGACGTCTGACAGAGGCGGGGTGTCCAGGGACTGTCGTCGCGCCGTCCCTGGCCCCCGCCGCTGCAACAATGCGCCATGTCCATCCTGGTTATCGGCCAGACACCGCTGTCGCGGCGCCTCTGCCACGAGATCGCCGCGCGAGGTGACGAGGTCGACCACCTCGTCGAACCCGGCGACCAGGAGCTGATGGCGGCGATCGGCCGCAGCCCGGACGCGGTCGCCGTCGTGGTGCACGACGACGTCCAGGCGCTGCGCTACGCCCTGGCCCTGGCCCACCTCGATCCCGAGCTCCGGATCGTGGTGACGATCTTCGACCGCACCATCGCCGACCGCGTGCGCGCGCTGCTGCCCCAGGCGGTGGTCACCTCGGCCGCCGACATCGCCGCGGCAAGCCTGGCGGGTCCGTGCCTCGGCGCCGACGTCATGGCCGCGTGGGAGGCCGGGGGCCAGGAGCACCAGGTCCTCAGCGCGGGATCGGGGCGCGTCCACCGGACGACGCCGCTCCGCTCTCCCGGCCTGCGCGGATGGCCACCGACGCTGGCGGTGCCGCTCCTCCACGACCTGGGCGCCCGGCTGCTCCTCGGCGGCTTCCTCGGCCTCCTGGCCGTGCTCGTCACCGACTTCGCCTGGCTGACGCTGGCGGGCGGACACGGCGTACTCGTGTCACTGCTGGAGTCCGCGCGCGTGGTCGCGACGGTCGGGCCCGGGCCGTCCGCGGGCTCCGCCGCGTACGCCGTGTTCACCGCCCTGGCGATGCTGGCCACCGTCGGCTTCACGGCGCTCTTCACCGCTGGCCTCGTCGATCGCATGCTCGAGCCGCGGCTGGTCACCCTCTTCGGAGCCAGGCGCGCCCCCCGGCGCGACCACGTCATCGTCGTGGGCATGGGCCAGGTCGGGATCCGACTGTGCACCGAGCTACGGCGGCTGAAGGTGCCGGTCGTGGGCGTCGAGCGCGACGAGTCCGCGGCTCAGCTCCACGTCGCGCGGGCGCTGCGGATCCCGGTCGTCGTCGGGCACGGTGCCGACCGACAGGTCCTCGAACGACTAGGTCTGCGCCGAGCCCTGGCGCTGGCCGCGGTGGGCTCGGACGAGTACGACAACATCGCCGTCGCCATCGCCGCGAACGCGATCGCGCCGACCAGGCGGGTCGTGATGCGCGCGGGGGAGCAGGAGGCGATCGCCGAGACCCGGTCGCTACTGCCGCTGGGGGTCACCAGAGACGTCTTGGGCATCGCGTCGCGCAGCATCGGCGACGCGCTGCGCGACGTCGGGCCCGAGGCGTCGGCGACCGTGCTCGTCGGCCGCACCCGAGAGCGGACCGCGTGCGAGCACGGCGTCGGGCACGGCGTCGCATGAGCGCCGTGTCCGGCTCCTGCTCCTGGACTACCTCGCGGGCTGGGGCTTGAAGCGGCGTACCTCCTGCGGCCAGCCGCACGCCTCGGCGATCTTGCCGGCCCACGTCCGGGCGGCGTCCTCGTCGGCCACGTCCACGACCGTGAGCCCGCCCAGGAACTCCTTGGTCTCGACGTAGGGCCCATCGGTGAACTCCAGGGAGCCGCTGGTGGCGTCGGCGCTGAAGACCGGGCCATCCTCCTCCTCGAGGCCACCGGCGAAGACGAACGCCCCGGCCGCCTTGATCTCGTCCACCACCGCCATCGCGAGCGGGCCACGACCGCGGAACCACTCCTCGGTGTGGTCGCCCACCCACTGCTGGTTGAAGTAGATGAGGTACTCGGGCATGCGCTCTCCTCGGCTGGAGCGGACCCGGCGTCCGCTGGTACCCAGGCTACGAACGGCGGTCCCGCGATACGACAGGTCCGGGAAGGAAACTTCTCCTGGCTGCATCAGCCATGGCTGCACCCCTACGCTCGGGGCGTGAGCAGCGAGCAGGGCGACGCGTCGACGGCGCCGACGGTGGTGACGTCGTCGTCGCCGGCGATGGCCGTGCCCGAGGGGATGCCGCGCTCGAGCGACCGGTGGGTGATCGAGCCGTCCGGCCAGGCGTGGACCGGCTTCGCGCTCTCCGAGTGGGAGCTGACGGCCGCCGGGTGGTCTGACCAGCACCCGCACTCCGAGACCAACTACGTGCTGGAGGGCGAGCTGCACGTGGAGTCCGGAGGCGTGACGGTGGTGGCCAGGACGGGTGACACGGTGACGGTGCCGGCGGGTCAGGTCGGCCGCTACTGGGCACCGGTGCACGCCCGGATGCTCGCGATCTACGGCGCCAACCCCGCAGGTGAGGCGTCGAGGAACGTCGGCTACTGGGAGGTCTGAGCGGCGGGGGCCAGGGCGCTCATCGGGGCCGCGAAGAAGCGCCAGCACGTCGACCTTCGTCTGGTCGGGGACCCGGCGTCGAGTAGTCCGGAGCCGAGCACGCGCGCCGTCGCCTTGACATATCTCTTTATAAAGATATGTTAGATGGATGGCTCGAGCCTCGACGACGTCGGATGTCTTCAACGCCGTCGGTGACGCCAACCGACGTGCCATCCTCGATCTGCTGCTGACCGGCGAGAAGGCGGTGGGGGCGATCGTGGGCCAGATCTCACTGCCTCAGCCCCAGGTCTCCACCCACCTCCGGGTGCTGGGCGACGTGGGACTCGTGAGGAGCCGTGCGGAGGGCCGGCGCCGGCTCTACTGCCTGGCGCCAGAGCAGCTCCGACCCCTGCGCGACTGGGTGTCCTCGTACGAGCGGGCGATCAACGACCGGCTGGATCGGATGGAGGACTATCTCGTGGAGCTTCAGCGACAAGGAGGCCACAGTGACACCTGACCGGCATGGTTCCGCGGTCATCACGTTCCCGAACGAGCTCGAGGTCGTCATCAGCCGGAAGTTCGACGCCCCGATCGCCCTCGTGTTCGACGTGCTCACGAAGCCCGAGCACGTGACCAGGTGGGGCGCGACGGCTCCGGACCGGATGACGGAGTGCTCGATCGACCTGCGGGTCGGTGGGAGCTACCGCTCGTCGTTCGTCGTGTCCGACGGGACGGTGTTCTCGATCAGCGGGACCTACCTGGAGGTGGAGCCGCCGGTGCGGACGGTGGAGACATGGCACTTCAACTGCTGGCCGGACGTCGAGGCAGTGGAGACGATGGAGCTGCACGAACGCGACGCAGTGACGACGTTCACCTGGCGACTGGCGTTCAGCGACCAGGCCGGGCGCGACCGGATGACCGAGTTCGACGGCCAGCAGGACAGCCTCGACGAGATGGGCGAGATCCTGGCTTCGCTGCTGGGCTCCAGCTGATCAATGGCGCCGTCGCGAGCGCCGCGACGCGTGTGCGATGGCAAGGCGCGGTCGCGACGGCATGCTGGGCGCACGTCGAGCGGCTGCAACGCAGCCGGCGTGCGCGCAGCAGGCGGGATTGATCAGCGCTTCCCAAGGCCCTCTCCAGACCCAAAGCGGTGAACCGACAGCTCACGGCGATGGGGAGGGCGGGGGACGTGCAGGATCCTCGGCATGGTGACGGCCGTGCGAGAGGCGATCGAGGCGTTGCTCGGTCCGGGCGCGGTGGCCACCCACTGCCCCAACCACACCGGGGCCGGCAAGCTGTCCTACGAGGTGCGCGCTCGTGGTGAGCGCTGGTGGGTGAAGGTCGCTGCGAGCGACGAGGAGGGGCGCCGGCTGACCCGGTGGGCATCCGTCGCCACGATCCTGGCTGAGCGCCATGGCGCCCCACCCGTCCTGGAGGTCCTCGACGTCCTCGATCGCACGGCCCTGCTCTTCCCGTTTCTGGATCACCCCGTGGCAACGCGCAGCACCCTTCTCGACAGGTACGCCGAGGTGGGGGCCGTGCTCGACGGTCTCCATGCAGACCACGACCTCGCGGGCCGCCTCGGCGGGCCGGTGACCGGCCGGGAGAGCTTTCGAGACGTCTGGGTCTCGCGCTTCGAGGCAGACCTCCGGATCATCGCCGGGCACGTCGCACCTGATGTCTACGACTACCTGGCGGCCGAGGTCGAGACGTTGGCGGCCCTGGTCGATGGCCTCGACCTGCCGGTCCACCACGCCATCCACGGGGACCCGTGGCATGAGAACGTCCTGCTCGGCTGGGATCGAGTGTGGCTGATCGACTGGGAGAGCATCGCGGTCGGGGACCCCGTCATCGACCGGGCGATCCTGCTGATGGACGTGCACGGCGCTCAGCGGGCGGCTTGGCCGACAGAACCGCGCCACCAGGTCGCCCGCCGCGCCCTCCTGCTCGACGCAGCGGTCGACGGGGCCGCCGACTGGGTACAGAGCTCGGAGCCTGCGATGCGCCGGGCCAAGGAGGTCGGCTTCCACGACGGTCTCGCCGCCTACCGTGCCGACGTCCACCTCGGATGACGACGGTCCACAGCCGAGACTCCCAGGTTCGTCCTACCCTCGCGGCACAATGCCCTCCATGCCGACATGGACCTTGAGCGAGCTCGAAGCAGCGGTGCGTTCGTCCTGGGGGCCCGACACCTTGTTCGCCTCGGCTGACTACCTGGCCCGGGGGAGCGGACAGCCGTCGCGAGGCCAATGCGGGACGACCGCCCTCGTCGTCCAGCACCTGCTCGGTGGCGACCTGATGGTGGCCGACGTCGAGTTCGAGGGTCGGGTGGTGGGGGTGCACTACTGGAACGTGATGCCCGGCGGAGTCGAGCTCGACCTGACCCGGGACCAGTTCACTCCTGCTGAGTCGCTGGTCAACCACCGCATGGTCGCCAGAGGGCGGAACACCTCCAGTGCGGGCGAGAAGCCGCTCCAGCTGCTCCAGGAGCGGGTCACCGCAGCGCTGAGGTCAGCGCCCGCTGTCGGCGCCGGATGACGCAGGGAGAGCCGGCGACATCGTGGGCGTACTACGTCCGAAGTCGCGGGGTGACGACGTGCCCCGCGTGGCTCCGGTGCGGAGCCGTGGCCACGGTCTCCACGACCCGCGTCCACAGAGCTGATCGGTTGCGGGCACGGACGTATCGGGTGAAGGCGATGATCGAGCCGTGCGGCGACCATGGGAGATGGCCGGTGACCGGCAGGAGCGAGCCTGGGGGTCGGGTGTCGGGGCTGGTGATGGTCCTCAGCGCGCGTCTGTGGTCGGTGCGCGGGCTCAGGACCACGACGGTCGAGGTCGATCGTGCGCCGGGGTCGGGAGTCAGGCAGCTGCCTCAAGTGATGCTGGCTGCGGCCAGCCGGTTGCGCGTGGGGTCCACGCTCTGGCCGCTCAGGCCCGTCGACCTCGATCCCGCACGAACGGGTCCCGGCGTTCCGTGGGCGGGTGTCCGAACCGTGTCGACCATGGCCCCGCACGCCGCGACGGGCGGGGCCATCTGCCCAGTTCAGGCGGTCGCCGGGAACCGGATGCCGGTGTTGGCGTGGCAGCGGTAGCCGAAGGGGTTCTTGGCGAGGTACTGCTGGTGGTGGTCGGCGTAGTAGCAGGGCACAGAGAGTGCACTCATCTGCCGATGAGGGGACGTCCCGAAGTACCCGACTGCCGGGGTGGCGGCGTGTGATACTCGTCAGCGTGAACCACGAAGTCGTTGCCCAGGCGAGCGATGGGACCTCATTGGAGGCGCGGCGCAACGCGCTGTTGGTCCCGACCATCCTCGCCACTCTCATCGGTGGATTCCTGATCGCGACCTCCCTCGTCCTGAACCTCACCCTCATCGTGGTTCTTCAGGCTCATCCTGGGTTGTGGCAGCAACCTGGCACCATCTACATCCCGCCGTCGGGGGCGGAAAGGGTTAGGAACTTCATCCGCTTTGCAGCGCCGATTATCGCCGGGGTTGTTCTGATCGTCCTGACCTGGAGATACCGGAGTCACGGCCGGCGCGCCGCCACCTTTGTATGCGCAGGCGCGGCACTTCTTATGGGCATTCTCTGCTGGTGGTAACCGGCACCGGAGAACCGCACGCTCATGCCGCTGTCCGTGCGCGGCTACTCCGGAAACTTCACACCCGTGTTCGCGTGGCAGCGGTACCCACCTACGTGCTTTGCTAGATACTGCTGGTGATGGTCCTCGGCGTAGTAGTAGGTGACCTCCGATGCCGGGCGGATCTCGGTCGTGATGTCGCCGATCCGCTGCCGGTGCAGCTCGTCGCCGTAGACCTTGGTCAGCTCGCGGGCGGTCTGCTCCTGCTCGGGTGTCGTCCAGTAGATCGCCGAGCGGTACTGCGTGCCGACGTCGTTGCCCTGGCGCATGCCCTGGGTGGGGTCGTGCTCCTCCCAGAAGGTGCGCAGCAGCTCGGCGAGCGGGAGCTCGGACGGCCGGTAGGCGACGAGGACGACCTCGGTCTGGCCGGTGCGGCCGCTGCAGACCTCGCGGTACGTCGGGTTCGGCGTGCTGCCGCCCGCGTAGCCGACGGCCGTCGTGTAGACGCCGGGAAGCTGCCAGAAGAGGCGCTCGGCGCCCCAGAAGCA
>NZ_DATAVI010000060.1:0-52172 GCF_036267815.1 Nocardioides sp.
GCGCGCAAACGCACCGGCTCGGCCGAGCCCAAGACGCGGCAGGAGCTCTACGAGGAGGCGAAGCGCCGCGACCTCCGGGGCCGGTCGAAGATGGGACGAGACGAACTCGCCCGCGCCCTCGGGCAGCGCTGAGCACGACCCCACCCCGAGCCGCGCAGCAGACGGTGAACCACCTGAGCGGCCGCGAGGGGTCCCCTGTGAGCCCGAGCGCGTCAGCAGGCGATCGCTCGCGGAGCGAGTCAGTGCTTGCGAAGGGGTGAGATACCGATGCGGTGAGCGGTTCAGGCGGTATCTCCGCAGGGCGGAGGCCATTTCGTCTGACGAGCGCGGCTGTTGGCAAGCGGTCGCGCTCACGCTCAGCACCAATGTGCGTCTTCCCGATGACCCACCACGTCGAGTGCGTCGCCCTGGTGACCCCGCGGGAACGTTCGTCCTGAGGTACCGGGACAAGGCACCTGAGGGGGAGGGGCGCCGCACGGTGGCCTGCCTACGGTGGACGGCATGCGCTGGATTGCTGCCGTTCTCCTCGGTCTCTACTGCTACGTCATCGGCACGCTCACCCTTGGCAGCAACGCCGCGGTGGGCCGGGCGTTCGATGTGACCGACCGCTTCTACCCGATGAGCGAGGGCCAGGCGAACGTCGCGCTCTTCATCCCGGCGGGCTTCCTGCTCGCCCTCGTCCTGCTCAACCCCCTGGTGGCCGTCGCCCTCGGGGTCCTCGGGTCTTCGGCGATCGAGTGGTACCAGCTGCACTACCTCCCCTGGCGCGTCTTCGACCTGCATGACGTGCTGCACAACGGCATCGGCGCGGCCATCGGCGCCCTGCTCGCCGTTCCCTTCGTGCTGCTGCTTCGCTGGCATCGCAGGGCTCGCGCCCAGGCCCCGCTGGCGCGGACACCGTAGACACCCTCCCGGCGCTGACTCGCCCACCACTGGTCGTGTCGAGGGGACGCCATGCCCTGCGGCGTCGCCGACGGCCGCGAGCTCATCGGGGCCCGGCGGTGCCTCCCAGGTCCGGGGAGGCCGGCCCGATGGTGCCCGAGGCACAGCTGTCCGGGAAGGCATGCCCGGCGAGGTGGACGTGCTCGTCGCTTCCATCCAGCACAGCGTGGTCGCGCGACCGCCCGTCGGAGGTCTGTGCCAGCATCGGCGGCATGCCCTGCGACATCGCCGACGCCCGCGAGCTCGCCGGACAGCTCGACGGCGCAGCGATGGTCGAGCTCCTCCACTACACCAAGCTGGAGGTGGCGGGCCGCACGTTCGGGTACCTCTGGGAGCCGACGTGCACGATCGGGCTGCGGCAGACCATCGCCGAGCAGCAGGCGCTGGTCGCCGAGCGCCCCGAGGTGTTCGAGGTCCAGTTCACGGCGTACGGCTACGGCTGGGTGGTCGCCCATCTCGAGGGCGTCGAGCGCGACGAGCTGGCCGAGCTGGTCTTCGAGGCCTGGCGACTGACCGCCTCCGCCGAGCTCCTGGAGAGCCGGGGCGAGCGGCTGCCGGTCTGAACGGCGATCGGCGCGGCCGGTTCGACGTTCGCGCGGTCCCGAGGTATCTTGACATCAAGATAACCCCGCTGTCGACCCGCCTACCCGGGCGGACGAAGATGGGCTCAGACAGCGAACGGCACGAGGAGATGGACGATGGCCAGCAAGGACAGCTTCGGGGCGTTGGGCGAGCTAGAGGCCGGTGATCGCACCTACCAGGTCTATCGGCTGTCGGCCGTCACCGGTGCCGGTCTCGAGGCCTCCGTCGCCAGCCTGCCGTACTCCCTGAAGGTCCTCCTGGAGAACCTCCTGCGCACCGAGGACGGCGAGGACATCACCGCCGACGACATCCGGGCGCTGGCCGGCTGGGACCCTGCGGCCGAGCCGGACAAGGAGATCCAGTTCACGCCGGCGCGGGTGATCATGCAGGACTTCACCGGGGTGCCCTGCGTCGTCGACCTGGCGACGATGCGCGAGGCGATGGCCGACCTCGGCGGCGACGCCACCAGGATCAACCCGCTGGCGCCGGCCGAGCTGGTGATCGACCACTCGGTGATCGCCGACGTCTTCGGCACGCCCGAGGCCTTCGAGCGGAACGTCGAGATCGAGTACGAGCGCAACAAGGAGCGCTACCAGTTCCTGCGCTGGGGCCAGGGCGCCTTCACCGACTTCAAGGTCGTGCCGCCCGGCACCGGCATCGTCCACCAGGTCAACATCGAGCACCTCGCGCGGGTCGTGTTCACCCGCGACGACGACGGCGAGACCCTCGCCTACCCCGACACCTGCGTCGGCACCGACTCCCACACGACGATGGTCAACGGCATCGGCGTCGTCGGCTGGGGGGTCGGTGGGATCGAGGCCGAGGCGGCGATGCTGGGCCAGCCCGTGAGCATGCTGATCCCGCGGGTCGTCGGCTTCGAGCTCGCCGGTGAGCTGCCCGAGGGCTCGACGGCCACCGACCTCGTCCTCACGATCACCGAGATGCTGCGCGAGCACGGCGTGGTCGGGAAGTTCGTGGAGTTCTACGGCGAGGGCGTCGGGGCCCTGCCGGTCGCCAACCGGGCCACGATCGGCAACATGAGCCCGGAGTTCGGCTCGACCATCGCCGTGTTCCCGATCGACCGACAGACCATCGAGTACCTCCGGCTCACCGGCCGCCCCGATGAGCAGCTAGCCCTGGTCGAGGCCTACGCCAAGGAGCAGGGCCTCTGGCACGACCCGTCAGCGGCCGACTACGTCGAGCCCCGCTACAGCGAGCGGCTCCAGCTCGACCTGTCGACCGTCGTACCGTCCCTGGCGGGGCCGAAGCGACCGCAGGACCGGGTCGAGGTGACCAAGGCGGTCGAGCTCTTCGCGAAGGCGCTGGCCGACTACACCGACGACGAGCAGGCGACGGCCGAGGTGACCCTCGACGGGGAGAGCTTCGAGATCGGCCACGGCGCGGTCTCGATCGCCGCGATCACCTCCTGCACCAACACCTCCAACCCGAGTGTGATGATCGCCGCCGCCCTGCTGGCCAAGAACGCCGTCGAGAAGGGGCTGGAGCGCAAGCCGTGGGTCAAGACGACCCTGGCCCCCGGCTCGAAGGTCGTCAGCGACTACTACGAGCGGGCCGGGCTCACGCCGTACCTCGACAAGCTCGGCTTCAACCTCGTCGGCTACGGCTGCACCACCTGCATCGGCAACTCCGGGCCCCTCATCCCGGAGATCAGCGCGGCCGTGGTCGAGAAGGACCTCGCGGTGGTCAGCGTGCTCAGCGGCAACCGCAACTTCGAGGGCCGGATCAACCCGGACGTGAAGATGAACTACCTCGCCTCACCGCCGCTGGTCGTCGCCTACGCGCTCGCCGGCTCGATGAAGGTCGACCTCTTCGAGGACCCGCTCGGGCAGGACTCCGAGGGCAACGACGTGTTCCTCGCCGACATCTGGCCGGCACCGGCCGACGTCGAGCGGGTGATCGGCGAGGCGATCACCGCCGACATGTTCACCGACGACTACGCCGACGTGTTCGCGGGCGACCAGCGCTGGCAGGAGCTGCCGACACCCGAGGGCGACACCTTCGCCTGGGACGAGGACTCGACGTACGTGCGCAAGGCGCCGTACTTCGACGGCATGCCGTCCGAGCCGGAGCCGGTGACCGACATCGAGGGGGCCCGGGTGCTGCTGAAGCTCGGCGACTCGGTGACCACCGACCACATCAGCCCGGCCGGGGCGATCAAGAAGGACAGCCCGGCCGGGCGGTACCTAGCCGAGCACGGCGTGGAGCAGCGCGACTTCAACTCCTACGGGTCCCGGCGCGGCAACCACGAGGTGATGATCCGGGGGACCTTCGCCAACATCCGGCTCCGCAACCAGATCGCTCCCGGGACCGAGGGCGGCCTCACCCGGGACTTCACCGACGACGGCGAGGTGAAGACCGTCTTCGAGGCCTCGGAGGGCTACCAGCGCGAGGGCATCCCGCTGGTCGTGCTCGCCGGCAAGGAGTACGGCTCCGGCTCCTCGCGCGACTGGGCGGCCAAGGGCACCGCTCTGCTGGGGGTCCGAGCGGTGATCGCGGAGTCCTACGAGCGCATCCACCGCTCGAACCTGATCGGGATGGGGGTGCTGCCGCTTCAGTTCCCGGCCGGCAAGACCGCCGACGACATGGGCCTGACCGGCGAGGAGACCATCTCGATCTCCGGTGTCACCGAGCTGAACGACGGTGGCATCCCGCGCACTGTCACGGTCTCGGTGGAGAAGGACGGCCGCACCGACGAGTTCGAGGCGGCCCTGCGCATCGACACGCCGGGCGAGGCGCACTACTACCGCAACGGCGGGATCATGCCGTATGTGCTGCGCAGCCTCCTGACCCGTTGAGTGGCGAGTTCTGACCCGTTGAGTGGCGGGGGACCCCTCCGAATCCGGCGCTCGTGGCGTGAAGCGTGTGTGATGGATGCATACGACCGGAGGTTCTGGTGACCAGGCAGCTTGCCGAGCGGCTTCGCGAGCTGGCCGAGGACGCCCCGGGGACGATCTCGTCGGACGGCCCCTGGCGCGAGGGACGGCGGCGCCAACGGCGTCGGCTGGCGACGCCGGGGGAGCAGCCCTTCAGATCCCGGACCGGCTCTACAGACCGAGCCCGTGGACCTCGACTGGTCGGCTCGTGCTCCGGCAGGCGCTGGGGCGGCTGGGCGCCGCGCCAGCGCGCGGTCATCGTGCTGCGCTACTTCGAGGACCTGACGGAGGTGCAGACCGGCGAGGCCCTCGGCATCTCGGTCGGAACGGTGAAGTCGCAGAGCAGGGACGCCCTGGCCCGTCTTCGAGCCGTGGTCCCCGACCTCGACGAGCACAACGTCATACGTTCCGAGGGCTATAGCCCACGGAACGTATGACGTCGCGGTGCTGCGGCGGTTACTTGACCTCGGCCCGCATGACCCGCCAGAGGCCGAAGGCCAGGGGCAGGAGCAGCCAGACCGTCCCGGTGACCGCGAGCTGGGCCCAGTCCTGCCCGGAGAACCCGCCGTCGTAGAGCTTGCCCTGGTCGAAGTTGAAGTCGACCCACGGCTGGGCCTTCTCGAACCAGTGCTGGTTGGCGGCCAGCACCATCGACAGGGTCGGCACGACGAACCAGTAGGTGAAGTACCCGACGATCGCGCCCGCGGAGTTGCGGGTGAGGACTCCGAGCATGAAGCCGACCAGCATCCCGATCAGGTCCGCGCCGACGATGTAGGCGATGGCGACCGGAGAGAGGTCCCAGGTGGTGTGGAGGCCCATGAGCTGCGACGCGACGATGTTGCCGACCGCGCCGATCGCGAGCGCCGTGGCCATCGAGGCGACCCCGATCGCCATCGTGACCGCGAGCTTGGCGCGGATCACCCGGCCCCGGTGCGGCACCAGGGTGAACGTCGTGAGGCCCGCTCGCTGGCTCCACTCGCCGGTCACCAGCAGGATCGAGACGACAGGCAGCAGGATCGTCATCGGGACGCCGATCGCCCCGGCGAAGTTGTCGTAGGTCATGTCGCTGTCCGACGCGAAGGCCAGGACGGCGCCCGTGGCCAGCACGCCGGCGGCGGCGATCGAGACCAGGAGCCAGAACCCCGACCGGGTGTCGAGCGCCTTGCGCAGCTCGACCCCGGCGACGGTGCGGAACGGGACTCGCTCGTGGGGGGTGCGCGGTCGTTCGCGCTCCCTGATGTGGGTGTTCTCCATGACTGCGGTGCTCATCTGGCTACTCGTCCCTGGGCTGGTCGACGTGCTGGTGCTGGTAGTGGTGGTGCTCATGCCGCCACGTCCTCTCGTGCGTTGTCCTTGGTGAGCTCGAGGAACATCTCCTCCAGGCCTGCTCCGTCGGCCGGACGGAGCTCGGTCAGGGCGACGCCGGCGGCCAGCGCCACCCGTCCGACCTGGGCGGTGTCGGCGTCGGTGCGCAGGCCGCCCAGCGATGTCTCGGCGGTGTGCCCGGCGTGGGTGAGCGCGGTGGCCAGGCAGGCCACGTCGGCGGCGCTGGCGAACGTGCCGGCGGCCTCGAGCAGCTCGCTCTTGGTGCCGGCCGCGACGATGCGCCCGTTCCCGATGACCACGAGGTCGTCAGCGACGACCTCGATCTCGTGCAGGAGGTGGGAGGAGAGCAGCACGGTGCCGCCCTGGTTGGCGAAGCCGCGGAGCAGGTCGCGCATCCAGCGGATGCCGGCCGGGTCCAGGCCGTTGGCCGGCTCGTCGAGCACGAGGACCTCCGGGTCTCCGATCAGCGCGGTCGCGATACCGAGCCGCTGGCGCATGCCGAGTGAGTAGTCGCGCACTCGGCGTGCCGACTCGTCGTCGGTGAGGCTCACCAGGTCGAGCATCTGGTCCACCCGCGACGCCGGCACCCGCATCGTGTGCTGGGCCAGGGTCAGGATCTCGCGCCCCGTGCGGCCGGCGTGCTGCGCCGACGCGTCGAGGAGTACGCCGATCTCCCGACCGGGGTTCGGCAGGTCGGCGTACCGGCGGCCGAGCACCGTGACGGAGCCCGAGGTCGCCGGGGTGAGGCCGACCAGGATCCGCATGGTCGTGGACTTCCCGGCGCCGTTGGGGCCGAGGAAGCCGGTCACCCGTCCTGGCTCGGCGCGGAAGGTCACGTGGTCGACGGCGGTGAAGCCGCCGTACTTCTTGCTCAGTGAGTCGACGATGATCATGGCCAGGACTCTCGCCCGTGCGCCCCGGTGCGCACATCGGGGAGGGCGCTGATCCGGGCCCTGCCTCGGCGTCCGGCGACCCCTAGGGGCCGGCCCCGACGACCTCGGGGTCCCGCCGCCGGGACGCACGCCTCACGGCTACGGTGGCTCCATGCTCGTTGCCATCAGCATCAGTCCGTCCGGCGGGTCCACCGACGCGAGCGGCGGCGTCAGCGCGTCCGTCGCCGAGGCCGTCCGGCTCATCCGAGAGTCGGGTCTGCCGAACGAGACCAATGCGATGTTCACCAACATCGAGGGGGAGTGGGACGAGGTGATGGCGGTCGTCAAGCGCGCGGTGTTCGCGGTCGCTGAGACCTCGCCCCGGGTCGGGCTGGTGCTGAAGGCGGACCTCCGCCGGGGCTACGACGACGGTCAGCTGACGGCCAAGGTCGAGCGGGTCGAGTCCGCGCTGCGGGCCGAAGGGACCACCTGAGGACCGGGCCCGTGGTTCGCGCCCTGACGTGCGCAACGGCTGCCCCTCCGCACCGGGAGAGGGGCGGGAAGGGCAGCCGCGCACGACACGGCGACGACCGGTCGACGTCCGTGCCAGGACCAGACAACCGGCTGGGCCGGCCTCTTTCTGTCAGCGACCTGACACAAGTTGCAGATCCGACCCCGACATGGAGCCCACCGGACCTACGGCGTGCGTCGGTCATGACGACCTGGGTGTGGTCGCCGCCCTCGTGACGGGGATCCGAGGGCGACGACCACGAGTCCGGCAACGCGGGTGCGGGGCCGGCACGACGGCCGCCGTTCCTTCGACGGGGATCTGGGAACGACGGCCGCCGTGGCCTTTGGGTGCCACCCCCGCGGGTTCCCACGAGGGCGGCTGTCGAGAAGCCAACACCAGATGGCAGCCGCCGACTGTTCGGGTCGTGACAGTTCGTGAAGTCATGCCTGGCAAGGTGGTCTCGTGGTCCCGACGCATCGCGAGCAGCCCTGGTCCGACGAGGCGCCCGAGCGCGGTCGCATCCTGGTGCTCAGCGACAACCCGATCTCGCGCGCCATCGTCGCGATCGGCACCGCGACCGGCCGGGTCGTCGTCGTCCAGGCGGACGACGAGGGCGGGCCGGGGCTCGCGCCTCTCGACCCCGCGGCCGGCGACGCCGTGGTGCTCTGCGACCACGACGCCCCGGACGCCCCGCGGTTCCTGCGGGACGCGCTGGCCTCGCGCGCGTCGTACGTCGCGATGATGGCCAGCCGGCGACGTTCCGAAGGCCTGCTGGCCGACCTCGCCGACGAGGCCGCGCCAGGTCTGGACAAGCTGCACGTCCCCGCGGGGCACAACCTGGGGGGCAAGGATCCGGGCGAGATCGCGCTGTCGGTGGTGGCCGAGATCGTGGCGGAGTCCTACGAGCGCCCGGGCGGCCCGATGCGCGGGCCCCGTTGACCGACCTCTCCTGGCAGGCCCTGGTCCTGATCGGCCTGGCCGCGACGGTCGGCGCCTACGTCCAGGCCGTGGTCGGGCTCGGGCTGGGGCTGCTCAGCGCGCCGGTCGTGGCGCTCCTCGAGCCCTCCCTGGTCCCGGTCCTCCCGCTGTGGCTCGCCTTGCTGGTGGCAGGTCTGAACCTGCTCGACGAGCACGAGCACGTCGACTGGCGCTCGACGGCCTGGTCCCTGCCAGCCCGGGTTCCGGGGACGGTCCTGGGTGCCTGGCTGGTCGCGTCGTTCAGCGAGCGGGAGATCGGGCTGGCGCTCGCGGTGATGGTGCTGGCGGCCGTGGCGCTCACGCTCCGCACCGTCGACGTACCCCTGAACCCCGCCAGCCTGGCGGCCGCCGGGTTCGTGGCCGGCGCGACGGGCACGGCGACCTCGGTCGGGGGGCCGCCGATCGCCCTGCTCTACCAGCGCGGGATCCCCGAGGTGGTGCGGGCCACCCTCTCGGTGTTCTTCTTCGTCGGCGTCATCGTGAGTCTCATCGGGCTGTGGATCTCCGGCTCCCTCGACCGGGAGCCGTCGCTGCTGGCGCTGGTGCTCGCCCCCGTCGTCCTCATCGGGTACGTCGCGGGCCGGCGCACGCGCGCCCTGGTCGCCGGCGACGCCTTCCGCGGCGCCGTGCTGGTCGTGTGCACGGTCTCGGCCCTCGCCCTGGTGCTCCGCTCGGTCACCTGAGCGGTCCGACCCCTCCGGAACCGCCGCTCGAGGCGTAGGGGTGAGGATGTCGCTGCGGAGGAGCACGGATGACGACCGACCTGAAGGACCGGCTCGGGGGGCTGGCGGCCCAGAGCCCACCGGCCTCGGCGCCGCCGGACCTGTGGGACCGGGGAGTACGTCGCCGGCGGGTGGTCATGGCCGGCCGCGCGGGCGTCGCCGCGGTGGTCGTCCTGCTTGGGGCTTGGGTGGGTTCGCCCGGCACGCCGCGCGGCCGGTCGAGCCCGCGGACACGCACGGCAGCGCACATCCTCCCGACGAGTTCTTCGACCCGAGCCGGTGGCTGCCGGCGTTCGCCTGGCCGCCGGGTCCGCTGGTAGCCCTGGTCCCGGCCCGCCACGCGTCGCTCCGGCACACGACGCCCGGCCTCGTCGGGGTCACCGCCGCGAGCGGCCAGTACGTCTTCCTCGACCTGCCGGCCAACGCCGTGACCACGTCCGGGGCCGACGAGCTGGCGCCGCCCGCGCTCTCGCCGGACGGCCGGCATCTGGCCTTCTGGACCACCGGAAGGCCGAGCGGCACTCCGAACGCCCACCTCGTCGGAGCGACCATCACCGGGGTCGCCGTCTGCGACACCACGACGGGCGCCGTGGTGAGCTCGCCGCTCCAGACCGTGCACGGCCTCGACCCGCCCTGCTCATCTGGGGCGACGACCAGACCTTGGTGCTGGGACTGAGCCAGGCCTCGCAGGGTGACGAGGAGGAGGGCAGCTGCTGCCAGAGCCGCTGGGAGGGCTTTGTCCACGTGGGTGCCGGCTCGGGAGACGCGGCCGCAGGTCCTGAGCGGTCACCTTCCGCTCTTCGTCGACCAGGACTCCACCAGCGCCACCCGAGGTCGACTGGCCGTCTCTGGTGACTCGCACCGGGTCGACCTGATCGACGCCACACCTCCGGGCACCGACCAGTGCTGCAGCTGTCGCTCCAGGTCCACCAGGCCGTGCTCTCCCCGGACGGCCGGTCCCTGGCCGCGACCTCGGACAACCGCCCGCGCGTGCTCCGGATCGTGCCGCTGACGCGGGCAGGTGCCGTGCTCGGAGATCCGGTGACGCTGCACCTCGCGGGACCCCACGACGGAGCGGTCTGGGTGATCGGCTGGCGGGGCGACACCGAGGTCGTGACAGGGCGCCGCACCAGCGTGACGGACGGGCTGCACAGCAGCCTGGTCAGCGTGGACGCCGGCACCGGACAGGTCCACGGCCTGGTGCGACACAGGTGCCGACCAGCACCTGGTCGACGGCCTCCAGATCGCCCCCGCCCTGCTTGCCGCCCCGTCGGCACACGCCGACGCGCCGCCCTCGCCGTGGAGCAGTCGCGCGGAGGCGGGCTCGCTCGGGTTGCTGGCCGTGCTGGCCGGCCTGGCGCTGCTCTACCGGAGGTCTCGTGGCTGGCGGGCGTGAGGACTTCGAGGCGTTCGTCGCCGCGAGGTACGCCGCGCTGCTGCGCACGGCGTACCTCCTGACCGGCGACCACCACGACGCCGAGGACCTGCTCCAGCAGAGCCTGGTCAAGGCCGTGGGGGCCTGGCGGCGGATCAACGGCGACCCCGGGCCCTACGTGCGGAGCATCCTGGTCCGGGCGAACGTCTCCCGCTGGCGCTCCCGGCGCTGGCGCGAGGTCGTCACGGAGTCGCCTGCGGACCGCGCGACGCCTGCCCACGACGTATCCGGGGCTGAGGACCGGCTGGCCCTGCAAGCCGTGCTCGGAGTGCTCGCCCCGCGTCAGCGCGCGGTGATCGTCCTGCGCTACTACGAGGACCTCACGAAGGCCCAGACCGCGGAGGCGCTGGGCATCGGAATCGGCACCGTCAAGTCGCAGACGAGGGACGCCCTGCGCCGACTGCGCGAGTCGGGGCCCGGGCTCGCCGAGACGCTCGTCTCGCCCTGACCGAGCCTGCGGCCCCGGTACCCTTCCCGCGTGTCGAGCACCCGCCCGAGCGCGGGCAACCCGCAGGTCCGGCGCCTGATCGTGCTGGTCGCCGTGCTGGTGCTGGTCGCCGCCCTGATCTTCGAGGTCTACAAGGCGACGCGTCCGCCGCGGGGCGGTGACCCGCACAACGACATCCCGGCCCTGAAGGCGACGAGGTACTACGACTTCGTCGGCGCCCAGCACACCACCGACCCGGTCCACTACCGGCAGGTCCCGCCGGCGGGCGGCCCGCACGACCCGACCTGGGACGACTGCGGCGTCTACCAGGCACCCCCGCGCAACGAGAACGCGGTGCACGACCTCGAGCACGGCACCGTGTGGATCACCTACCGTCCGGGCTTGGACTCGGCCGGGATCCAGAAGCTGGAGTCGGCGCTGGGCGCGGTCAAGACCGGCAAGATCATGCTCTCGCCGTATCCCGGGCTGCCCGCGCCGGTGGTGGTCACTGTCTGGGACGCCCAGCTCGACCTGAATGGCCCCGACGACCCGCGGCTGCCGACCTTCATCGGGTTCTACGGCGACGGGCACACCGCGCCGGAGGCGGCGTTCGCCACCTGCAAGGGCGGCGCCCACGTCATGGCCTCGCCCAGCAACCCCTGAGGCCGTTCGTCCAGCGTTCACCCGGCCGTCGTCCCGCACACCCCGACCCGCGATCTGTGCCTCCTAGCGTGACGCTGCCATGCGTCGTCCCACGTCCGCCGTCACCGCCGGGCCAGCCGTCGTCCTCGCGGTGGTGGCTTCGCTCGTGCTGGCCGGCTGCGGCTCGCACGGGGCCCGGGGCACCGCCACGAGCAGCGCGTCCGGCGCCGTCTCCTCGGCGGTCGACATCTCCACCTCCGACTGCGGCTCGTCGTGGCACCCGACCCACGCGGGCGAGCAGGACCTGACCGTGCACAACGCCGACCAGGACGCCGGCGAGGTCCAGATCGTGGGGCTCGGCCGGCACCGGGGCCTGGTGTACGCCGACATCGAGCCGTTCGGCCCGGGCACCACCGTCGCGCTGCACGTCCCGCTGTCGGCCGGCCGGTACTCGCTGGTCTGCCTGATGGAGGACCAGGCGCCCGTCATCGGTCCCAGCCTCACCCTCACCGGGGCGGGCTCCGGTGCCCCCGGGGTACCGATCCTGACCCAGAGCCAGCTCGTCCCCTCCGCCGTGCGCTACCAGGCCTGGACCCGGCGTCAGCTGCCCGGGCTCGTGCGGGCCACGCGCCGGCTCCGGACCCTGGTCGACCAGGGCGACACCGCCGCCGCGCGGGCTGCGTGGCTCACGGCGCACCTGGACTACCAGCGGCTAGGAGCGTCGTACGACGCGTTCGGCGACCTGGGCGAGGAGATCGACGGTCTGCCCGCCGGGCTCCCCGGCGGCACGTCGAGCGCGCACTGGACCGGGTTCCACCGCGTCGAGCGCGACCTGTGGGGGCACCCCACCGCGAGCCGGCTGCCCGGGGACGCCACCGCGCTCGACCGCGCCGTGGCGCAGCTCCCGCGCCAGGTCGGGTCCATGCAGGTCGACCCGCTCACGCTCACGCTCCGGGCGCACGAGATCTCCGAGAACGCGCTCCAGTTCCAGCTGACGGGGGAGGACGACTTCGGCAGCCACACCGACCTCGACAGCGTCCGCGCCGAGCTCGTCGGGACAGGGGCCGTCCTGCACGCCCTGGCAGCACCGATCAGCAGACGGGTCGCTCACCCGGCCCGGATCCGGGTCGCGCTGCGGCAGGCCCTGGCGGCGTTCACCCTCGCGACCCGCGCGAACGGTCACGTGCCGCTCGCTCGCCTGCCCCGCGCCGAGCGGGAGCGGCTCGACGCGGCCCTGAGCCTGCTCACCGAGCGGCTCGCCACGATCCCCGCCACCCTCGAGCCGCGGCTGACGTTCGCCTCGGAGCGCCTCGCCGGAGGAGACTGATGCAGGTCCCACGTCGCCGTGTCCTCACCGGTGCCGCCGCCGTCGGAGCAGTAGCCACGGCAGCCGGGCTCGCGGCCGGCGCTCGTGCCGACGACGCCCGGACGCCCGCGAGCGGGGGCGTGATCGCCTTCCACGGCGACCATCAGGCGGGCATCCGGACGACGCGGCAGTCGGCCGCCGTCTTCCTGGCCGCCGACGTCACGGCCTCGACCCGCGGCGAGCTGGCCCTGCTCCTGAAGCTGCTCACCCAGAACGCCCGATGGCTGACCGCCGGCTGGACGCCACCCGATGCCGGCCTCGGTGCGCCGCCGTCGGACGACGGCACGCTGGGCCCGGTCGTCGCCGCCGACGGGCTGAGCGTGACGGTCGGCGTCGGGTCGACGCTCTTCGACCACCGCTTCGGGCTCGCCGGCCGCAAGCCCCGTCGGCTGCGGCCCATGGACACCTTCCCCAACGACGACCTCGACCCCGCCCAGTGCCACGGCGACCTGATGGTGCAGATCTGCGCCGACCACCCCGACACCGTCATCCACGCGCTGCGACATCTCCTCAAGGTCACCCGCGGGCTGATCGAGCCGCGGTGGCGCATCGACGGCTTCGCCTCCCTGCCGCGCCCGACCGGTGCCCCACGCAACCTGCTGGGCTTCAAGGACGGCATCGCCCACCCGCCCACCGACGACTTCGACCAGCTCGTCTGGACCGGGCCGGGGGAGCCGGCCTGGACCGCCGGCGGCAGCTACCAGGTCGTGCGCGTGATCCGGATGCTCGTGGAGTTCTGGGACCGGGTGAGCATCGAGGAGCAGGAGAAGATGATCGGACGTCGTCGCGACACCGGAGCGCCCCTGTCCGGCACTGCCGAGACCGACACCCCCGACTACCACAACGACCCGGTCGGGGCGACGACGCCGCTTGACGCACACATCCGGGTCGCCAACCCACGCACCCCGCAGACGGCGAAGAACCAGCTCCTGAGGCGCGGGTACAACTACGACCGGGGCCTGGACGTCAACGGCAACCTCGACTGCGGCCTGGTCTTCGCCTGCTACCAGCAAGACCTGGACCGCGGCTTCGTCGCCGTCCAGAGGCGGCTCGCCGACGAGCCCCTCGTCGACTACGTCTCCCCGGTCGGCGGCGGCTACTTCTTCGCCCTCCCCGGCGTCCGCGACACCGAGGACTGGTACGGCCGACAGCTCCTCTCCTGACCGCCCGCACGCCATCGGGCCGGTCCAGCGTCCCGGTGAGTCCCAGCCGACGCGGGAGGTTCATCGACCGGTCATCTGGGGACCTCTCCACTTTCACGCGGGAGGGCTGGGGTGGAGGCACCATCATCGAAAGGAACACCGCAGATGCCTCAGCGCCGCACGCGGTACTTCGGGAGCGTGGCCGTTGCCATGCTCGCAACAGGCGGACTCGTCCTGGCCACCCAGGGCTCTCCGGCCACGGCTCGGATCCCCACTGCCAGCACCAGGACCGCGACCACCACCTCCACCCCGATCCAGCACGTGGTCGTGCTCTTCGACGAGAACGTCTCCTACGACCACTACTTCGGCACCTACCCGAAGGCGCTCAACCTCGACGGCACGCCGTTCCACGCCGCCAAGAAGACGCCGGCGAACAACAACCTCCTGCACGGCGGGCTGCTGAACCACAACCCGAACGAGTACAACCCCTCGCGGCTCTCGCCGTCCGAGGCGATGACCTGCGACCAGAACCACAACTACGGTCCCGAGCAGCAGGCCGAGGACAACGGCGCGATGGACATGTTCGTCCAGAAGGTCAGTGTCGACTCGTGCACGGGCGCGCTGTTCGGCGAGCCCGGCCTGACCATGGACTACTACGACGGCAACACGGTCACCGCGCTCTGGAACTACGCCCAGCACTACGCGATGAGCGACGCCTCCTTCGACACCACCTTCGGCCCGTCCACCCCGGGCGCGCTGAACCTGGTCTCCGCCCAGACGCACGGCTTCGAGGAGGTCGACTCGACAACCGGGGTCCAGGTCCCGACCCCCGGCAGCTACGTCCTGGCCTCGCCGGACAGCAACGGCGTCGGCACGGTCATCAACGACCCCGACCCGGCCTACGACGACTGCTCGGACACCAACCACACCTCGACGAACACGCTGGCGGCCGCTCAGCCCGGTCAGAAGAACATCGGTGACCTGCTCAACGCCAAGGGCGTCACCTGGGGCTGGTTCCAGGGCGGCTTCGCCCCGTCGACGGCGTACGCCGGCTCGGGGACGTACGCCGTGTGCGGGACGACCCACACCAACCAGGCCGGTGCCTCGGTGGTGGACTACAGCGCCCATCACAACCCGTTCGCGTACTACGCCTCGACGTCCAACCCGCACCACCTGCCGCCGACGTCGGTGTCAATGGTCGGGAGGACCGACCAGGCCAACCACCAGTACGACCTGAGCTACTTCTCCCAGGTGCTCAAGGCGGGAGACCTCCCGGCCGTCAGCTTCTTGAAGGCCGCGGAGTTCCAGGACGGCCACGCCAGCTACTCCGACCCGACGGACGAGCAGAGCTTCCTGATCAAGGAGATCAACGCGATCCAGAGCTCGCAGTACTGGAAGAACACTGCGATCTTCGTCGCCTACGACGACTCCGACGGCTGGTACGACCACGTGGACGGCACCAAGGTCAACGGCTCCAGCGACCCGGCCAACGACTCCACGGAGTGCTCCTCGGAAGCGTCGCCGGTCGGTGGCTACCAGGACCGCTGTGGGTACGGTCCGCGCCTGCCGCTGCTGGCGATCTCGCCGTACTCGAAGGTGAACTTCGTCGACCACAAGCCGGTCATGGAGCAGGCCTCGATCTTGAAGTTCATCGAGGACAACTGGAGGACCGGCCGGGTCGGTGACGCGTCGTTCGACGCGAGCGCGGGGTCCCTGGACGGGATGTTCAGCTTCGGCTCACACCGCGGCAAGCACCACCACAGGAAGCACCAT
Organism: Nocardioides sp.; assembly: GCF_036267815.1. Taxonomy (GTDB): domain Bacteria; phylum Actinomycetota; class Actinomycetes; order Propionibacteriales; family Nocardioidaceae; genus Nocardioides. The sequence continues at coordinate 15,613 of NZ_DATAVI010000060.1, forward strand.
GGCAGGCACCACCACCACAAGAAGAGGCACCACCACAAGAAGAGGCACCACCGGGCCGGTCGGCTGATCCTCGGCCACCGAGGCCAGATCCGGCGCTGAGCACGCTCAGGCTTCCGTGAAGGTCGGCGGCGCACCTCTCAGGGGTGCGCCGCCGACGTGCTGGTGGGCATGGTGGTGGGCATGGTGCTGGGCGGGACCTCGGCCTGGAGCTGGCTCTCGCTGTCGGCGAACCCGACGCCGCGGTAGATCCGGATCGCGAGGTAGTCCGGGTCGGCGACCATCACCAGGGTGCTGGCCGCGAGCTCGTCGAAGCCGTAGCGGCTGACCCGGTGTACGAGCGTGCCGGCGAGCCCGCGGCCGCGGGCGTCCGGGTGCGTCTTGACGTTCTGGAACCGCGCGAGCCCCGGCGAGGCGGTGAACAGGCCCATCGACGCCAGCAGCCGGCGGTCGACGAAGGCCCCCCACCAGGCGCCGAACCCCGCGTCGACCAGGCGGCGCTGGGCCGCGGCCCGGGCGGTGACGAACTCCGAGCCCGTGGTGCCCGGGTCCTCGCCCGCCAGGTCGAGCTCGATCTGCTGGGCCCAGTCGTCGTCGGAGTGCAGGGGCCGGTAGGTGGCCTCCGAGTTCGGGTGCCGCGGCTCGTGCACGGAGGTGGCGGTCATCACCGAGGACAGGTCGGTCGCCATCCCGATCTCGGCGAACGGCGCCAGGTCGTCCCGGTCGCCGTCGCCGCCGTCGATGCCGAACGCCACGTGACGGGCCTGGGGGAGCTCGGCCCGGAAGGTGGAGTGCCAGTCGCGCGCCTCCGCGGCGTCTCGGGGTGCCGCGCCGAGGAGCAGGAAGTTCCCCCACCAGTACGTCGGGTTGTCCGGCGTGCGGACCACCAGATGCGAGCCGCGGTCCTCGACGTGGCTGCCGGAGTGCTCGAGCATCGCCAGGTCGGTGCGGAACGCGAGGGAGCGGATATCCATGTGCGGCACCGTAGGGTGCCGTGCGAGGTTGGGTCGCGTGAGTTTCCCGGCAACCTTCGAGATCCGGCCCGTGCAGCCCGCCGACCGGCACGCCGTACGCAGGGTCGACGACACCGCCTTCGGCGGTGAGCGCGTTCCCGACCTCGTCGACGCGCTGGTCGCCGCCGGGGACGTGGTCGCGTCCTTGGTGGCCGAGGTGGCGGGCGAGGTGGTCGGCCACGTCCAGCTGAGCCGGTGCTGGGTCGACGCCCGTGAGCGCCTGGTCGAGGTCGTGTCGCTCAGCCCGCTCGCCACCGAGCCGGCGCACCAGCGACTGGGGATCGGCTCGGCCCTGGTCGCCGCGGCGGTCGAGACCGCGCGGGAGCTGGGGGAGCCGGCGGTCTTCTTGGAGGGGGACCCGGCGTTCTACGGCTCGCGCGGGTTTCTGCCCGCGGAGCCGCTGGGCTTCGGCCGGCCCTCGCAGCGCATCCCGGAGCCGGCCTTCCAGGTCGCCCTGCTCGACGAGGGCCTCCCGCGCGGCAGGTTCGTCTACTGCCAGACGTTCTGGACCCAGGACTGCGTGGGCCTGCGGGATCCCCGGCTGGCCAGGGTCGAGGAGGCCCTGGCGGCGGTGTCGTCGGCATCCGGTTGACTCGAACAGGTGTTCGACTCATGATGTGGACATGCTCGTCTCACCGCCCGGCTGGCCGCGCCAGGTGCGGCCACCCGACGCTCCCGACTGGGAGAGCTCGGCTTGCGGCTGGCTGCTCGACCAATGCCCACCCGACTACCGCGCCTATCCCGCGCTGCGTCGCCATCCGGTGGTGCTCGCACGCTTCGCCGTGCTCCACATCGAGGCCAACCAGGCGGCCTGCCGGCGGGGCCTGAGCGAGGCTCGCTCAGGGCTCCGCGAGGCCGCGGCCCCCGATGTGGTCGAGGCCGCGATCACCACCTGGCAGGCGGAGGACGCCCGGCTGGTCGGCGTACGCCGCGAGGCCGGGCTCGTCGAGGAGGCCCTGCGCGGCCGGCGCTACGTCGCCCGTCTGTGAGGTGACCGACCGGCCGCCGGTTGCGCTCTGCCGTCGTGGCGGGGGACTCACGGCTCCTCGCCGGTCGTCCCGTCGACCAGCTCGCGGGCGATGTCGAGGTGGCCGGCGTGCCGGGCGTACTCCTGGACCAGGTGCAGCAGGATCCAGTGCAGCATCGGTGCGGAGGCGGCGTCGGGGAAGCGGCCGCCGGGTACGGCGGTCTCCGTCAGCTCGTGTGCCTCGACGATCTCCCGGGTGCTGGCCCCCGCGTCGGCCAGGAGCGACCGCAGGCCGTCGACCGAGAGGTCGAGCGTGAGCCAACCGCCGTCCTCGGCCGCGTCGCGCCACGGGTCGTCGAGCGGCTCGCCGAGGAACCCCCAGACCAGCCAGCGACGCTCGACGTTCACCAGGTGGTGGACCAGCCCGGAGGGCGTCCAGCGGGTCGGGACGACCGAGCCGGCGAGCTGGCCGGCTGACAGTCCCTCCAGCTTCCCGGCCACGACCCCGCGGAAGAAGTCGAGGTAGTCCAGCAGCAGGCCGCGAAGGTCCGACGTCGAGGCCGGCTCGGGGAACGCCGTGGGTGACGGGCTCACCCCAGGACCCGCCTGGCGAGGTCGAGGTGGAAGCGGGTCGCGAGCAGCAGGTCGTCGACGTGCACCCGCTCGTCGGTGTTGTGGTAACCCGCCTCCAGGACGCCGACCGGGGTCGCCGCGAACGGGCTGAACCCGTAGGCCTGCGTGCCACCCGCCGCGCGCAGGTAGCCGCTGTCGGTGAACCCGGTGCAGAGCCTCGGCATCAGCGCCGCGGCGTCCCCCTCGGCGTCGAAGAAGGCGGCGATCGCCGACGGGACGACGCCGTCGACCGGCGAGCCGGACCCCTCGGTGATCGGCTCGGGCCAGGACAGCTCGTAGGCGATGTCGGCGCCGAGCAGCGAGCGCACCCGGGCCCCGACCTCCGCAGGCGTCGCTCCGGGCAGCACCCGGCAGTCGATCTCGGCGGTGGCCCGGCCGGGCATCACGTTGCGCTTGCTCGATCCCCACAGCATCGTCGGCGCGAGGGTCGAGCCCATCAGGGCCGGCAGGATGTGGGTGAGGGACGGCTCGAGCGCCGACGCCTCCGCCAGTGCGCGAGCGAGGTCCGGCTCGTCGCGGCCGAGGATTGTGCGGAGCATCGCGGTCACCACCGGGTTGGTCGTGGGCTCGGGGAGCCCGTCACCGAGTCTCAGCAGCAGGCGTGCGAGCAGGGGTACGGCGTTCTCGCCCAGCGTCGGCTGCGACGCGTGGCCGGCTTCGCCGACGGCGGTGAGCTGGACGGGCAGCGTGCCCTTCTCGCCGACCGCGAGGCCGACCAGCTCGCGGCCGTCGGCGAGCACGAACCGCTCGCCACCGCCCTCGTTGACGCTGTGGGTCGGCCGGATGTCGGGCCGCTCCTCGAGCAGCCAGCGCATGCCGACGTCGGCGAACCCGTCCTCCTCGTCGGCAACGGCCAGGAACCACAGGTCGCCGCGGGGCCGGAACCCGCTGCGTGCGAGCTCGGCGATGGCAACGGCGCGCGCGGCCACCTCGTTCTTCATGTCGACCGCGCCCCGGCCCCACAGCCAGCCGGCGTCGTCGACGACGGCCTCGAACGGCGGGTGGGTCCAGTCGCGCGGATCGCAGGGGACGACGTCGGTGTGGCCGACGAACGCCAGCGACTCGGCGGCCGGGTCGGAGCCGGGGATCCGGGCCACGAGGTTCGCGCGGTCCGGCTGCCGGGCGACCAGCTCGGCCTCGACGCCGTGGCCGGCGAGGTAGTCGCGGAGGTACTCCGCGCAGAGCGTCTCGTTGCCGAGCCCGGGCTCGCGGGCGTTGGTCGTGTCGCGACGGATCAGTGCCCGGGCGACCTCGACGACCTCGTCGTGGAGGTCGGTGTCGGGAGTGCTCATGCCTCCACCCCGAGCCGGTCGAGGATCCACGCGTAGACCTCGGCCTCGTAGGCCAGGTGGCCGATCCGGCCCGACGGACCCACGTGTGCCCCGGCACTGGTCTCGCACCGGAACACCAGCCGTGGCGACCACTGCGGGTCGGAGTGCCGCAGCGCGGCCACCCACTTGGCGGGCTCGCGCACCATCACCCGTGGGTCGTGCACGGCGCCGGTGACCAGGAGGTCGGGACGCGTGCCGGCTGGAGGCAGGTTGTCGTACGGCGAGTAGGCCAGCAGCCAGTCGAACTGCTCGCGGATGCGTGGGTCGCCCCACTCCTCCCACTCGTTGACGGTCAGCGGTGTGTCGGCGTCGAACATCGTGGTCACCACGTCGACGAAGGGGACCTCGGCGACGACCGCACGCCACCGGTCGGGCCGCTGGCTGAACACCGCGCCCTGGAGCAGCCCGCCGGCACTGAGCCCGCGGGTGGCGATCCGCTCGCCGTCCACGACGCCCTCGCGGGCGAGGCCGTCGGCCACGGCCGCGAGGTCGTCGAACGTGTGCTGCTTGGTCGCCATGCTGCCGTCGAGCCACCACCGCCGTCCGCCTTCACCGCCGCCGCGGATCAGGGCGTGGACGTAGACGACGCCGCGGTCGAGCAGGCTGGGCAGCCCGGGGTCCCACTCGGGCTCGTCGACCGACTCGTAGGCGCCGTAGGCATAGACCAGCGCGGGCGCGGACCCGTCCAGCGGCGTGTCGCCGTGCCGGACCAGCACGGTCGGGACGGCGGTGCCGTCGGGAGCCGGGAAGGAACGCCGCTCCAGGACGTAGGCCCCCGGGTCGTGGCCGGGCGCCTCGCCGCGGTGGACCTCGGTCGCGGCGCCGGAGGCCAGGTCGACCGACGACCAGACCGTCGGGCGCAGGTACGTGGAGTCGGAGACGGTGACCGCGGCCGCGTCGTAGAGCTCGTTGGTGGCCAGGTCGAGACAGCCGACCACGGCATCGCTGGCCACGACCACGCCGTCGCCGGCCAGGTCGTCGTGCCCCACGATCCGCAGGCGGTGCTGGCCGTCGGCGCGGTAGGAGAGCACGACAGCACCGGCGAAGGCCTCGGCCCGGAGCAGCCGCTCGTCGGGGTGCTCGGGGCGGGCCTCGGTCCACGACGTGTGGTCCTGGCCCCCCTCACCCGGCACCGGCGCGGTCATCAGGCGGAACTCCACGGCGCCGTCGTTGGTCACCACCAGCAGCCGCCCGCCCTCGGGTCCCCGGACGTGCTCCACGTCGTACATCACGCCGTGCCGCCGGCCGCCGACCGAGCGGGGAGAGGCCTGTGCGTCGTGCGCGTCGAGCACCCAGACCTCGCTGGTGCTCCGGCTCTCGCTGGAGATCAGCACGACGTCTCCCGAGCGGGTGGCCCGCAGGTCGAGCTCGAAGCGCGGGTCGGGCTCCGCCAGGACGAGCACGTCGTCGGCTGCGTCGGTGCCCATCCGGTGGCGGAACAGCAGGTGCGGCCGGTACGCCTCGTCGTGGACCGTGTAGTAGTAGTCGCGCGAGTCCGCGCTCCACGCACCGCCGTAGTAGCTGCGCGCGACCCGGTCCGGCAGGTCCTCACCGGTGCGCAGGTCGCGGAACCTGAGCTCGAAGACCTCGTCGCCGGCCAGGTCGACGCTGTAGGCCAGGAGATCCTCATCGGGGCTGAGCGCGGTCACGCCGAGATCGAGGTAGCCCGTGCCCTGGTCCTCGGCGTTGACGTCGAAGAACAGCGATGACGATTCGAATTCAGTCGTTGACCCGGCCTCTGAATCATGATTCAGTCGCCAGAGTTCGGCGTAGTCGCTGTTCACGGGATGCCGGGTCCAGTAGGTGAACCTGCTGCGGTCCCAGCGAGCGGACTCGTCGTCGGATGGCAGCCGCGCGAGCATCTCCGCCTTGAGGGTGGACCCGAGGGAGCCCAGATGGACAGTGGACGCGTCGTAGAAGGCCCGCTCGGCCACCAGGTGGGCGATGACGGCGGGGTCGTCGCCGCCCAGCCAGTGGTAGGGGTCGGGCCGGGTGACGTCGTGCTCGGAGTGGGTGAACGGACGGCGCTGCGCGGTCGGGGGCGCAAGAGGCGGGTTCGGCACGGCGGTCACCGTACCGCCGGATCGCTGCTCGTGGCTCTGGCGTTGTTGGTGGCCGCGCTGCTGCCCGGCTTCGCGATCGGAGGACCGGCTCACGCCAAGTCGAAGGTCGTGTTCAAGGTGGCGATGCTCGGCGAGGGCGTCGACTCGCTCAACCCGTTCCTGGGCTTCCAGTCACCGTCTTACGAGATGTGGGGCCTCACCTACGACTACCTCGTCGGCTACTCGATGACGGACATGTCGCCCCAGCCCGACCTGGCGACCAAGTGGACGACCTCGCCCGACGGCCTCACCTGGACGTTCACGGTGCGCACGGGCGTGAAGTTCTCCGATGGCGTCCCGCTGACCGCCGCGGACGTGGCGTTCACCTACAACCGGGTGCTGGCCAAGGGCAGCGTCGAGGGCACCAACTGGCTGTCCTACCTCCAGGGCGTCAAGTCGGTGACGGCGCCGAACGCCACGACCGTGGTGATGAAGCTGAGCAAGCCGATCGCCACCCTGCCCCTGCTGCCGATCCCGATCGTGCCCGAGCACATCTGGAAGAACGTCAGCGAGAGCCAGATGAAGAACTACGCCGCCGCACCGACCGGCGGGAAGCCGGTGGTCGGTGAGGGCCCGTTCCGGCTGGTGTCCGGCAGCGCCGACGGTTCGACGTTCACCTTCGTGGCCAACCCGAGCTACTGGGCCGGCACCCCGCACGTGGACGAGGTGATCTTCCAGTTCTACAAGAACGACGACTCCGCCATCCAGGCGCTGCTCAAGGGTGAGGTCGACTTCGTCGAGGGCATCACCGCCCTCGAGGTCAAGAAGCTCCAGAGCGACCCCGGGGTCACGGCCCACAACGGCAACTCCCCGGGCTTCGACGAGATCGCGTTCAACACCGGCTCGGTGTCGAACTCCGCGGGAACCAAGAAGATCGGGAACCCCAACCCGGCTGTGCTCGATCCCAAGTTCCGGCACGCCCTGGGCTACGCCCTGAACCTTCCCCAGCTGATCCAGAAGGTCTACCAGGGCGCGGGCCAGCCAGGAACGACGATCATCCCGCCGACGTACTCCAAGTGGCACTGGGAGCCGCCGGCGGGTCAGAAGATGACGTTCGACCTGACCAAGGCCGGACAGCTCCTCGACGCTGCGGGCTACAAGCTGAACTCCAGCGGCCAGCGGCTGGAGAAGGACGGGCAGACGGTCATCAACCTGCGCCTGGCGGCGCGGTCCGACTCGCCGACCTCGCTGAACACCATGTCCTACTTCCAGCACTGGCTGGCCGATCTGGGGATCAAGTCGCAGGTGTCGACCTACAGCTCCAGCCAGCTCACCAACGAGATCTACAAGGGCAACTTCGACGCCTTCCAGTGGGGCTGGTACGTCGAGCCGGACCCGGACTCGATGCTCAGCTACCTGACCTGTGCGCAGCGACAGCACTCGTCGGACTCGTTCTACTGCAACCCCGCCTACGACAAGCTCTACAACGGCCAGCACGTCTCGACCGACCCGACCCAACGGGTGGCGCAGGTCAAGAAGATGCAGCAGATCCTCTACCAGGACTCGCCGTACCTCGTCACGGCGTACAGCTCGACCAGCGAGGCGGTCCGTAGCGACAAGTTCGCCTGCTTCGTGCCGCAGCCCAACCCGGGTGGCGTCTGGCTCGAGCAGTACGGCATCTACAACTACATCCACATCAAGCCGGCCTCGGAGGCCGGCAACTGCGACCAGGCCGAGGCCGGTGGGCTCACCGGAGCGGTCAAGGCGACCTCGGGCGGCACCAGCACGTCGAAGGCACCGTTCCTGATCGGCGCTGGGGTGGTGGTCGTGATCCTGCTCGGCCTCGGTGGCGTCACGATGCGGCGGCGCAAGACGACGCTGGAAGACCGCGAGTGAGCCTGGTCGCCGACCCTGGCCTCATCGCCGAGGGGGAGGAGACAGGGTCTGGCAGGCAGCACGGCTACCTCTCATACGTCGGGGTCAAGGTCCTCGGCTCGATCGGCAGCCTGCTGTTCATGCTGGTGGTCAACTTCTTCCTGTTCCGGGTCCTGCCCGGCGACCCCGCGCGGAGCCTGGGGCGCGGTCACATCAACACCCAGGCCCAGCTCGACGCCTTCAACAAGACCTACGGCCTCGGCCAGCCGCTGCCGCAGCAGTTCTGGACCTTCCTGAAGAACACCGCCCACGGCAACCTGGGGACCTCGATCCAGTACCGGCTGCCCGTCTCGCAGCTGATCTGGGACCGCCTGTGGCCCACCCTGCTGCTCGTGGGGATCTCGACGATCCTGTCCACGGTGATCGGCGTCTACCTCGGGATCCGCGGCGCCTGGGACCGCGGCAGCGTCTTCGACAAGGTCTCGACCGGCGCGTCCCTGACCCTCTACGCGATGCCCGAGTGGTGGCTGGGCCTGATGCTGATCGCCGGGTTGGGGGTCGGCTTCGGGTTCGTCCCGGGGCTCTTCCCGACCGGCGGCCTGCACTCGGCGGGGGTCAACCCCTCGTCGCTGCACGGGATCCTCGACACCACCTGGCACCTCACGCTGCCGGTGGTGACGCTCGCGCTGGCCTACCTCGCCGAGTACTCCCTGATCATGCGCAGCTCGCTGCTCGACGAGCTGGGGGAGGACTACCTCCAGACCGCTCGGGCCAAGGGGCTGCGCGACGTCCTGGTACGCAACCGGCACGCCGTCCGCAACGCGCTGCTGCCCACGACCACGGTGATCGCGCTGAACATCGGCTTCGTCGTCTCCGGAGCCATCACCGTCGAGACCGTGTTCTCCATCCCCGGGCTCGGCCTGCTGTCGACCGATGCGATCGGGGTGCCGGACTTCCCGGTCCTGGAGGGCACCTTCCTGGTCGCGAGCGGTGGCGTGATCGCGGCCAACCTCGTCGCCAACCTGATCTACGGGTGGCTCGACCCCCGGGTGCGCACATGACCGACATCGGAGCGCCCCGCCTCTCGACGCGCCAGCTCGCACGCCGGCGCCGGGCCGCGTCGTACCGGCGGACCTGGAAGGCGTTCGCCGCCAAGCGCAGCGGCTTGGTCGGGCTCGGGATCCTGGTCTTCTTCATCGTCGTCGCGCTCGGGGCGCCGGTGCTGGCGAGCTCGCGAGGTCTGGACGTGACCCTGGCGAACGGCCCGGTCCTGGGGCCGCCGTCCTCGCACTACGTGCTCGGGACCGACGAGAACGGCCGCTCGGTGCTGACCCTGTTGATCTGGGGCTCGCGCATCTCGCTGTTCGTGGGCCTTGCGGCAACGGTGATCTCGATGGTGATCGGGACCCTGCTCGGACTGGTCTCGGGCTACTTCGGTGGCTGGATCGGGCGGATCACCTTCCGGATCACCGAGTGGTTCCTGGTGATCCCCTTCCTACCGCTGGCGATCGCCCTGGCGGCTGTGCTCGGACGGGGTCTGTTCAACATCGTGATCGTCATCGGCGTGACCTCGTGGCCCAGCACCGCGCTGCTGATCCGCAGCCAGACCCTGTCCATCAAGGAGCGCGCCTACATCGAGCGGGCGGAGGCCATCGGGGCCGGGCGCTGGCACCAGATGGGGCGGCACGTGCTGCCGAACGTGATGCCGATGGTCTTCGCGAACACCACGCTCACGGTCGCCGCGGCGGTGCTGACCGAGACGACGCTGAGCTTCCTGGGTCTGGGCGACCCCACGCACACGTCGTGGGGGACGATGCTGGACAGCGCCTACCAGGTGGGCGCGATCACCACCGGGTCCTGGTGGTACGTCATCCCGCCCGGAGTCTGTGTCGTGCTGGTCGTGCTGGCCTTCACCATGATCGGCCAGGCCCTCGAAGAGGTGCTCAACCCCCGGCTGAGGGCACGCCAATGACCACCGAGACGACGCCGGAGGCGACGGGAACGGCGGCGCCGGACGCCGCCCTGCTCGCGATCCGCGACCTCCATGTCACCTACGCCACCGGCGAGGGCGGCCTGCCGGCGGTGCGGGGTGTCGACCTCACGGTCGCGCGCGGCCAGATCGTCGGCGTGGCGGGGGAGTCGGGCTGTGGGAAGTCCACCTTGGCCAGCACCGTGCTGCGTCTCCAGCCGCCGAGCGCGACGGTGTCCGGCCAGGTGCTCTTCGACGGTCGCGACGTGCTGGCGATGCGCTGGGGCGAGCTCCGAGCCGTGCGCTGGGCCGGTGCGTCGATCGTCTTCCAGGGCGCGTTGCACTCGCTGAACCCGGTGCACCGGATCGGGGCCCAGCTCGCCGAGCCGATGCACATCCATCAGCCAGGTCTCGACGAGGCGCGGGTGACCGAGCGCGTCGCCGAGCTGCTCGACCAGGTGGGGATGGCGCCCGAGCGGGCGAAGTCCTACCCGCACCAGCTCTCCGGTGGCCAGAAGCAGCGGGTGATGATCGCGATGGCGCTGGCGTGCGACCCGGAGCTCGTCGTCGCCGACGAGCCGACCACGGCGCTGGACGTCATGGTGCAGGCGCAGGTGCTGAACGTCCTGTCCGAGCTCGTGCGCGGCCGTGGCGTCGGCATGATGATGATCAGCCACGACCTCTCGGTGCTGGCCGACCTGTGTGACCGGATCACCGTGATGTACGCCGGTCGCGTCATCGAGGAGGGACCCGCGGACCAGGTGTTCGCCGCCCCGCTGCATCCCTACTCCGGCGCGCTCTCCGCGGCGTTCCCTCGGGTCGGCGACCCGGCGGCGCGCTTCGCCCCGGCGGGTCTCCCCGGTGACCCACCCGACCCCCGCAACCTGACCGAGGGCTGCTCGTTCGCGCCCCGATGCCCGCGGGCCGCCCCGGTCTGCCTGCACGACGAGCCCGGGCTCGTGGCGTACGACGACCGGGCCGCGGCGTGCGTGCGCATCGGCGAGCCCGACCTGGAGGCCCGATGACCCCGGAGCCGTCGACGGGGCCGTCGAACGGCGCGTCGAAGGGGCACTCGGCCGAGCTGTCGACCTCGGGCCTGCGGGTCCAGTTCGCCACCCGCGGCGGGCGGGTCGCCCGTGCGCTGGACGGCGCCGACCTGGTGCTCCGGGCCGGCGAGGTCGTGGCACTGGTCGGTGAGTCGGGCTCGGGCAAGACCACCCTGGCCCGGAGCCTGGTCGGACTGACCGCCCCGGCTGCCGGCGAGATCCGGTGGGAGGGCAAGGCGCTGGAGCGCTCGGGCCGCGGCCTGAAGCGGCTGCGACGCCAGGTGCAGCTCGTGCTCCAGGACCCCTCCGGCGCCCTCAACCCGCGTCACACCGTCTACGAGTCGGTGGCCGAGGGCCTACGCATCCACAAGCTGGTCAGCGGGTCGGGCAGGACGGAGGCGGAGCTCGTCGCCCAGGCGCTCTCCTCGGCCGGGCTCCGGCCGCCCGAGGCGCTCTTCCTGCGCTACCCCCACGAGCTGTCGGGCGGGCAGCGCCAGCGCGTGCTGATCGCCGGCGCCCTGGCCGTGAGCCCGAAGCTGCTGATCGCCGACGAGCCGGTCTCCAGCCTCGACGCCTCGATCCGCGGCGAGATCCTGGCCCTCCTGCTCAAGCTGCGCGAGGAGCTCGGCCTCGGCGTCCTCGTGGTGACCCACGACCTGGGCCTCGCCTGGAACATCGCGGACCGGATCGCGGTGATGTATCTCGGCCGGATCGTCGAGACCGGGCCCACCGAGGAGGTCCTGACCTCGCCGCAGCACCCGTACACCCAGGCGCTGCTGTCGGTCATCCCCGAGGTCGAGCGGCTCGAGCCGGTGGTGCTCACCGGTGAGATCCCGGACCCGACCCGGATCCCGCCGGGCTGCCGGTTCCACCCGCGGTGTCCCGCGCTGGCCTCCGGCGAGGCGTCCGGCGTGGCCGACGCGTGCCGGGGGACCGCCCTGCCGATCCTGTCCGGGGACCCCGGGGGTCACCGCTGCTCCTGTCATCTGGTTTCTTCGAGGGAGGTGGTCTCGTCATGACCCTGCAAGCCGCGTTGCCGCGTGAGCTGTACGTCGACCCGCGCGCCTGGAGTCGGGAGCGAGATCGGGTGCTCCTGAACGAGTGGACCTGCGTCGGCCGGACCGACGACCTGGGGCTGCACCAGCCCGAGCGGGTCGCGGTCGTCGACGTGCTGGGCGAGTCGCTGGTGCTGACCTCCGATGCCGTCGGCGGCCTGCACGCGGCGTACAACGTCTGTCGCCATCGCGGCTCGCAGCTCTTCCCGACCGAGCCCGGGGCGGCTCCCCAGCTCTGCGGAGCCAAGTCGATCCGGTGCCCCTACCACTCGTGGACCTATGCCCTGGACGGCTCGCTGCTCCGGGCACCGCACACCGAGGACGGCGAGATCGAGGCCGCCGAGTTCGGGCTCCACGCCGTCGGCATCCAGGCGTGGGGCGGCTTCGTCTTCGTTCATCCCACACCGGCGGACGCCGCGCCGCTGGCCGACAGCGTCGAGCGGGCGACGCGCACGCTCGCGCACTACGACCTGGCCTCGCTGGTCACCGGGCTGACCATGCGCTACGAGGTGGCGGCGAACTGGAAGGTCGTCGCCGAGAACTACAACGAGTGCTACCACTGCGGCCCGGTGCACCCCGAGCTTTCCCGTCTCGTGCCGCAGTTCGCCGGCGGCGGACGCGGCCTCGACTGGGATGCCGGCATCCCGCACCGGGAGGGGGCCTGGACCTTCACCATCAGCGGCACCACCGACCGGGCGCCGCTGCCGGGCCTCGACGAGGACGAGCGGACCCGGCACAAGGGCGAGCTGGTGTACCCGAACCTGATGCTGTCGTGCTCGGCGGACCACGTCGCGGCGTTCACGCTCACGCCGGTCGCGGTCGACCGGACCGAGGTCGAGTGCCGCCTGCTCTTCGCCGCCGACGAGGTGGCGAAGGCGTCGTTCGACGCGTCGGACGCCGGCGACCTCTGGGACCTGGTGAACCGCCAGGACTGGGCCATCTGCGAGTCGGTGCAGCGCGGGATGTCCTCGCGGGCCTACACGCACGGCTGGTTCGCGCCGATGGAGGACGACTCCGTGGACATCCGTCGCTGGCTCCTGCCGCGGTTGGAGGGTCGTGAGTGAGTCGGCCACCGGTGGTCTCGAGACGGGCGTAGAACGCTCTCCTCGACCAGCGGTGGAGGTCGACTACGTCGTCGTCGGACTCGGTGCCCTGGGCTCCGGTGCTGCGTGGCAGCTCGCGACGCGGGGCCACTCGGTCGTCGGGCTGGAGCAGTTCGAGCTCGGGCACGCGCGAGGTGCCTCCCACGACACCTCACGGATCCTGCGCCACAGCTACCACACGCCCGCCTACGTCAGGCTCACCGAGGAGGCCTACGACGACTGGGCGCGGCTGGAGGCCGAGTCGGGCGAGTCGCTGGTCACGGTCGTCGGCGGGCTCGACCTCTTCCCGGCGGACTGCGTGATCAGCCCGGTCGACTACGTCGAGTCGCTGCGCGAGGTGGGGATCGCCTTCGAGGAGCTGGACGTCGACGAGATCCGCCGGCGCTGGCCGGTGTTCCATCCGCCGGCCGGCACCCGCGGGCTCTACCAGGAGCGCGGCGCGATCGTGCCGGCGGCCCGTGGCACGGCGGCGATGCAGCGTCTCGCCGCCGATGCCGGAGCGACCCTGCTCGGGTCCACGCCGGTGAGCCGGGTGCTCGACCACGGGTCGCACGTCGAGGTCGTGGCCGGCGACACGTCGTACGCCTGTCGCGGCGTGGTGGTGGCGGCCGACGCCTGGACCAACCAGGTGCTGTCCGGGCTCGGGGTGGAGATCCCGCTCACGGTGACCCTCGAGCAGCCGACGTACTTCGCCCCGCCCGACCCCGCGCCGTACCAGGACATGCCGCTGTGGATCTGGATGGACGAGCCGTCGTACTACGGCTTCCCCTGCTACGGCGAGCCGACGGTCAAGGCCGCCCAGGACTGCGGAGGGCCGGTCGTCGACCCGGACGACCGCACCTCGGAGCCGGACCCGGAGATGCGCGACCGCCTGGCGGCGTTCATGGGGTCGCTGCTGCCCGGGACCGGGGAGGTCGTGCGGTCGCTGCGCTGCCAGTACACGCTGACCCCGGACCGGGACTTCGTGATGTCGGCCGTGCCCGGGCACGCGTCGGTGGTGGTGGGGCTCGGCTCCGCGCACGGCTTCAAGTTCGCGCCGACCTTCGGCCGGATCCTCGCCGACCTGGTCACGACGGGACAGACGACCTCCGACGTCGCGGGCTTCGGCTTCGACCGGCCGGGTCTGACCGACCCGGCCTACGAGGCGAACTGGATGGTCTGAGCCGCTACTCCGGCAGCCGGTGCACCAGGGTGCGTCGCTCCCGGCCGTCCTGGTCCTCGTCGACGACCTCCTCGACGAGGACGAACCCGCACTTCTCCGCGACCCGGATCGATGCCAGGTTCCCGGCGTCCGCCTCCAGTAGCAGCTCTTCGACCCCCAGCGACATCCGCGCCCAGGGCACCACGAGTCGCACCGCCCGCGGCGCGATGCCGCGTCCGCGGTGTGCGGGGAAGACGCTGTAGGCGACCGTCGCCGTCCGGTCGTCGCGAAACTGGAGGTTGACCAGCCCGGCGGCCTCGTCGGTCTCCGCGTCGGCGATCACCAGCGGCGCGGCCCGGCCGCTGGTCCACGCGTCATCGGCCCGGCGCAGCGCCGCCCGACGCGCCTCGTCGTCGACGAGCACAGGGAGCGGCTCGTCCTCGAGCCAGCGCTTGGTCTCCTCGTCGTGACTCGCCGCCACGATGGCGTCGAGGTCGGCCACGTCGCGGCGCCGGAGGGTGACCGTGCCGTCGGTCAGCGGCTCGGCGGGGGGCCGGGCCGGTGTCGAACGCGACACGTCAGCGACTCGCCGCCGGCTTGGCACGCCAGCGCTCTTGCGAGGTGTCGTAGTCGTCCAGCCGCCACAGCAGCGCAATGCCAGGCCGCAGCCGCCACAGCACGTCGAAGTCCGGATCGGCGGTCGGGAGGTAGCCGGCGTCCTCGGGGGCGTCGTACTTCGCCTCGAGAGCGGCCAGCACGTCGGGGCGCTGGCCCGGGGCGCCGAGATCCTCGAGGACCCCGCGGACGATGACGACGTCCTCGGCGCTCTCGAGGTGGATCGCGACCTGTGGGTTGGCTGCCACGTTGCGTGCCTTGACCGTACGGCGCTCGCTGAAGAGGTGGAGCCCCTCGGCCACCACCGCCCCCCAGACCGGGGACACGTGCGGTGAGCCACCCGCATCACAGGTCGCGAGCCAGTAGCTGCGCGCGCTCTTCAGCCGCGCGGCGACGTCACTCCAGGCGATCTCACGGGCTGTCACCCATCGAGTATCGCCCGCTGCCTGCGGGTGCCGCCACGGTCGCCACCATGGTCGCCGCGGTGTTCGGCACGGTGTTCGGCCACGGTGGGCGTGGCGTGGAGGGCTGGAGCCGAAGGCTCAGCCGACGTGGCGGACGAGGTTGGTACGCAGCGCCATCAGCTGGCGATCGGCGTAGCGGGCCTCGGTCCAGGAGCGGCGGACGGCCGCGGTCAGGCGGGCGACCTTGGTGCTGGCGGCAGGGTGAGCGGCGTACGACATGAGGTTTCCTTCAGATGGTCAGCGAGTGTCTCCCGCTGCGTCCATCGTGACAGAGTCGCGGCTCCGATGCCGAATGTAGCGAGTGCTTCGTGACGTGATTTGAAGCACTCGCTACACCGGGGCTCAGCGCGGGATCGACTCGCGCCAGGTGCGCTCGCTGATCGACTCGCCGTCCAGGGCGGCCTGGGTCCAGATGTAGACGTCGTACGACGTGGCCGTGATGTCGATCGTCATCACCGACCGCACCGTCACCTCGATGCCTGGCCAGGTGAGCTCGTAGACCGCGTTGCCGTGCATCCGCTGGGCGAACGTGCGGGTGTTGACCGAGACCTCGCCGAGGTACAGCTCGTGCGCCGTGCCGTCGTAGGGCGTCGCGTAGCGCGAGTCGATCCGCGTGGTCGCCGACGTCGTACCGGTGAGCACGTCGTGGTGCAGCGACCAGCCGATGCCCTCCGTCGTCTCCGCGGAGTGCTCGGCGCCGGGCCTGAACGTCGGCTCCGGGAACTCGCCCTCGAGGAACGGGAGAGTCAGGGAGGCGGTGCGCAGGGTCATCGAGACGGGCGCGGGCGGCGCGACCGTGGTCGGCCAGTCGGCCCCGGCGACCGAGACCCGCAGGGTGTTGCCGGGCGTCCACCGGTAGGCGCAGGCGTCGAGCACCACCTCCACCTGGACCTCACGGCCGGGGACGAGCGGCGACGGCGGGCCGTGCACCCCGTCGCGATAGGCCAGGTCGAGCGTGCCTCGAGCGACCAGGGCCGAGGTGCCGTCGGGGAACACGTCGCACAGCTTCACCGAGATCGACGCCGCCGGCTCCGTGGCCCACAGCCGGGCTCGGAAGACCGGGTGTCCGACGACGGGGTTCGGTGGCGGCTCGACCTCCCACGTCAGCGAGCGCTCGTCGTCCAGCCGCTGGTCGTCCGAAAGCCCCCAGGGCAGGTGCCCGGCGCAGTCGATCCAGGCTGCCGTGCCGACGTCGGGGGCGACGACGAGCGTGACCGGTGCGGACAGGTCGAGCGTCGCCTCCTGGACCGGGGGGACCGACGGCAGGGTGACCCAGTAGCCCTCGTGCTGGTCGAGGTCGATCGCGGGCCTGGTCGACGTGCGCACGAACACGTCGCACCGGTCCTCGTGCTCGCCCGAGCCGCGCAGCCAGTGGTCGAACCACGCGAGCAGCTCGGCGTCGAAGTCGATCCGGGGGCCGGGCATCGCCGTCGCCGGGTCGGCGTGTGCCCAGGGCCCGGCCAGCAGCCGGTGCGGTACGCCGTGCCGGGCGAGCTCCGCGGTGGCCCGGAACGCGATGTTGCGATAGCCGTCGGCCCACCCCGCCACGAGCAGCACCGGGCAGCCGATCCGCTCGTAGCCGGTCGCCGTCCCGCCGAGACGCAGGGAGCCCTGGTCCCAGTAGGGCGAGTGCCGGTTCTCCCGCAGCCAGGTCAGCACCCAGGGCTCGCCGGTCTCGACGCGGTGCTCCCACTCGGCGCGCCAGTCCTGGCCCCACACCGCGGGCACCGGCGGGAGCACCGCCATGGCGGTCATGTAGTGGTTGTAGTCGACGAGGTCGAGCAGCTTCAGCGCTCCGCCGCGCCAGTGCACGTCGTCGGTCCACCGGTCGTCACTGGCGAAGATCGAGCAGATGGCCTTGAGCTCCGGTGGCCTCTGTGCGGCGACCTGGAGCGAGTTGAAGCCGGAGTACGACGTGCCCCACATGCCGACCTGGCCGTCGCACCAGTCCTGGGCGGCGAGCCAGGCGATCGCGTCGACCAGGTCGCGCTGCTCGACCTCGGGGTACTCGTCCTCGGCGTCACCCGCGGACGAGCCGGTTCCGCGCACGTCGATGCGAGCGACGGCGTACGTCCCGGTCTGGCACATCGAGCGGTACCCCTCGGCGTACGACGACGTCAGGTCGTCCTTGCGGTAGGGGAGCGCCTCGAGCAGGCAGGGTTGGCGGCCCTCGGACTCGTCGGGGAGGTACAGCGTCGCGGCCAGCCAGGAGCCGTCGCGCACGGGGATGCGAGCCTCCAGCTCTCTCACGCCGGTGCCGACCCCGTCGACCCCGTCGACCCGGTCGACCCCGTGGCAACCAGGTCGAGGACGGCCGGGCTGTTCGCCGTCTCGCTGGTGTTGCCGTCGCGGCCGGTGACGGTCGGGGCCGTGAACATGGAGTTCAGCACGGCCTCCTCGGCGGCCTCCACGACGGCGGTGAAGAGCGGGTCGAGGGCGCGGCCGGTCACCAGGGGCGTGCCGTCGGGCCGGCCGTCGCGGTCCATGCGCATGCCGGTGCCGAAGCCCATGAAGATCTCACCGCTGCCGTGATGGGCCACCGAGCCGGCACGGGCGAGGCCGAGCCCGACCCGCCGCGCCAGCCGGGCGCACGACGCACCGTCGACCGGGGCGTCGGTGACCACGATCCCGATGCAGGAGCCGGCCGGCTTCCGGCTGTCGGTCGAGCTCGTCGGGGCCACCGGTCCCAGCGATCGGCCGACGGGTACGCCGTTCACGACGAGCTCCTCGCGGGCGCCGAAGTTGGTCATCAGCAGGACCGCCACGGTGTGCCCGGCCACCTTCCGCGACGCCGTCCCGATGCCCCCCTTGAAGCCCAGGCAGGACATGCCCGTGCCGGAGCCGACCGCTCCCTCCTCGGGAGGCGTCGAGGACCCGCGCGAGGCCAGCGCCGCGTCGTGGGCCGCCACGACGTCGTCGTGCTCGACCTGCATCCGCCGGGCGTCGTTGAGCCACGAGTCGTCGCACTCGGCGACCACCGGGATGATGAAGTCGACCGCGCTGGCGGGGTTGACCTCGAGCTCGATGCGGCAGGCGGAGTCGTAGACGCGACCCAGCTGGAGGGTCGAGGTGAGGTAGACCGGCGTCTCGGCGGAGCCCCACTCCGCGGCGGTGATGAACCCGGTGCACTCCCCGGCGCCGTTGAGCACCGCTCCGCCGGCCGGGACCAGCCGGGTGAAGGCGTCGTCGGCCAGGACCAGACAGGTGACGCCGGTGCGCGCGACGCCACGCCCGCCGGGCGGCGCGGGCTCGTCGCGGAGCAGGGTGGTGTGTCCCAGTCCGACTCCGGGGACGTCGAGCACGGAGTTGGTCGGTCCGGTCGGGAGGGACCCGATCACGATCCCCAGGTCACGGGCTCGAGGCATGACGTCATCCAACCAGTTCGCCCACGGTGGCTTCGAGACCGCCGCGGGGCGACCGCCTCGACCGTCGGGCCACGCCATCGCCGGACTGCCATGATCTGCCCATGCCGATCCCCGTCGTCTGGTCGCCCGAGACCCGCCGTCACGAGCCGATGCGCGAGGTGTGGGTCGGGGTGCCCACCGACGGCACCGAGCTCCCGCAGCGGGTCGACCTGATCCTGGAGGCCACCGCCGCCCGCGAGCGGGTCGAGGCGGTCGCCCACGACGACGGACCGCTCCTCGAGGTCCACTCCCGCGAGCTCGTCGAGCACCTGCGCTCCGTCCACGCCGAGTGGCTGAGCGGGCCCTACGTCGACCTCGTGGGCCAGGACCGGGTCGTGCCCTACGCGTTCCCCACTCCGGCGATGACTCAGGGCATGCCCCCGACCCGGGCCGCCGCGACCCACGGCCGGGCTGGGGAGTTCGGCTACGACACGATGACCCTGGTCGGCCCCGGCACCTGGGAGGCGGCCCGGGCAGCGGTCGACTGCGCCCTGACCGCTGCCGACCTCGTCGCCGGCGGCCCTCGGACGGCGTACGCCCTGTGCCGGCCCCCCGGGCACCACGCGACGCGCGACGGCTACGGCGGGTCCTGCTACCTCAACAACGCCGCCGTGGCCGCACAGGCCCTACGAGACGCCGGGCACGACACCGTCGCCGTCGTCGACCTCGACGCCCACCACGGCAACGGCACGCAGGCGATCTTCTGGGAGCGGGGCGACGTGCGCTACGGCTCCCTGCACGTCGACCCCGGCGCCGGATGGTTCCCGCACTGGTTCGGTCACGCGCACGAGACCGGGACCGGCGACGGCGCGGGCGCGACCCGCAACCTGCCGCTGCCCGAGGGCACCGGCGACGGCCCCTGGCTCGAGGCGGTGCGCGCCCTCGCGGAGTACGCCGGGGACGCCGAGGCCCTGGTCGTCTCCCTCGGCGTCGACGCGGCCGCCGAGGATCCCGAGAGCCCGCTCCAGGTCACTGCCGAGGGCTACGCCGCGGCCGGGCGGCTGCTCGGCTCGCTGGGGCTGCCGGCCGTGCTGGTGCAGGAGGGCGGCTACCACCTCGCCACGATCGGCGGACTGGTCGAGGCCTACCTCCACGGCCATGAGCAGGCCTCCTGACAGTTCCCCAAGCGGCCGTCGATGAGACATGCTGCGGCCATGCGCGTGTCCTTCCTGATCCCCATCACCGTCGCGGCGCTGGCCCTGGGGCTCGGCCCAGCAGCCCAGGCGGATCCGGGCGGCGGCACGCCGTACCAGCACCGGATCGGGCCCCACGCCCACGCCCCTGCGACCCGTGGGCGGCAGCCGGTCACCGTGGGCGACCTGACGCTGCGGCCGTGCTCGGTCGTGCCGCACGCGTGGTGCGGCCACATCCACCGTGACTGGGAGCCCGGCGACCCGGCGGCGGGCACCCTGAGCGTCGGCTTCGCCTTCGCCCCGGCGCGGGTCGCCGACAAGCCGGCCCTCGGGACCTTCGTGCCCCACGAAGGCGGTCCGGGGTACTCCACCACCGACAGCGGCACGGCGTACGCCCAGATGTACGGGCCGCTGCTGCGGCGGCACAACCTGCTCCTGGTCGACCAGCGCGGCACCGGTCGCTCGGCCGCGCTGGACTGCCCGGACCTCCAGAACCTGAAGATCGCCTACGCCGTGGCGGCCGGGCGCTGCGGCCGCAGCCTGGGGGCGCGCAGCGACGACTACACGAGCGCCCGCTCCGCCGACGACCTCGCGGCCGTGATCCGGCAGCTGGGGCTGGGGCGCGTCGACATGTACGGCGACTCCTACGGCACGTTCTTCTCGCAGGTGTTCGCCGGCCGGCATCCGCACCTGCTGCGGAGCCTGGTCCTCGACGGTGCCTACCCGACCCACGGCGAGACCGCGTGGTACCCGACCCAGGGACCGGCGATGCGCTCGTCGTTCGCCAAGGCCTGCGAGCGGTCGCCGGAGTGCCGCGGACACGGCGTCGGGGCGGCGGCGGCGATGCGAGACGTCCTGGCTCGGGTCCGACACCACGCGTGGCACGGCATCTCGCACGACGGCGACGGCCGGCGGGCCCACGTGACCGTGGACGCCGAGACCCTCGCCACGACGGCCTTCAACGCGACGTACGGGCCGTACACCTACCGCGAGCTGACGGCCGCGCTGCGCTCGGCGTTGCGCGGCGACCGGGCGCCGCTGCTGCGCGAGGTCGCCGAGGCGGAGGGCGGTGGGACGGACGCCGGCCCGATCCGGGCCTACAGCGAGGGACTCGACGCGGCCGTCGCCTGCCACGACTACCCCCAGCTCTTCGACATGCGCGCGAAGCCGGCGGTCCGGCTGCGGCAGTTCCACCGGGCCGTCGTCCGACGCACGGCGCGCTACCCGCACACCTACGGACCGTTCACGATCCGCGAGTACGCGCGCTCGGACTGGCAGGAGGTCAACTGGTGCACCCGCTGGCCGAAGGCGGCCGCGGGCAACCCGGCGCGGCCGCCCCGGCCGGTCGCCGGGCACTACTCCCGCGTGCCGACCCTGGTGCTCAGCGGTGAGCTGGACTCCATCACCACCCCGGCCGAGGCCTCGATGGCGACCCGGCAGTTCCCGAACGCCGAGCACATCGTCGTCGCGAACAGCTTCCACGTCGACGCCGTCGGCGACACCGACGACTGCGCGGTGCGGATCGTGCGCAGGTTCCTGCGCACGCCGTCTCGCTCGCCGCGCCACGGCTGCGCCGCGAAGGTCGCGCCGATCCGGACCATGGGGATCTTCCCGAAGACCCTGTCCGGCGTTCCGGCCGGACACGGGCGCGGCACGCAGCTCGCCCGACGGGTGGCTCCCGGGGCGGCGGCGACGGTCGCCGACCTGCTCGACCGGTGGTGGAACAACTACTCCGGGCACGACGTGGGGCTGCGTGGAGGCCACTGGTCCTACAGCGGTGACCGGACCACGCTCTTCGCCCTGCACCGGGTCCGCCTGACCTCCGACCTGGCCGTGAGCGGCGTCGCGCGATGGCACCGCTACGCCAACCGGATCCGGGTCGACCTCACCGTGACGGCACACGGTCGGCGGGGCCACCTGCACGGCGTGTGGGCGACCCGTCGCAAGGGCGCGCTGGCGACGTTGCGGGGGACCTTCGGCGGCCACCCCGTGGTCGCCAGGTTCCCGGCACCGTGAGGATGGTGGGGTGACCAAGCGCGTCGCGGGCGTCGTCCTGGTCGACCCCCGGGGCTGGCTGCTGCTCCAGGAGCGCGACGAGCACGCCCCGGTCAACCCCGACGAGTGGTCGTTCGTCGGGGGTGGGGTCGAGGCGGGGGAGTCCGACGAGGAGGCGGCGGTCAGGGAGCTGGCCGAGGAGACGGAGGTCACCGGCGTCGACCTCACCCACGCCGACACGTTCGAGTACTTCTGCGACGACTGCGGCGAGGACCACGTGCTGGCCCTCTACCTCGCGCTCACCCGCCTGACCGACTCCGACGTGGTCTGCCACGAGGGGCGCCAGATCGTCTTCGTCGACCCGCGCACGATCGACACCCTGCGCTGGGGGCGGAACCTGGTGCACGGGCTCCCGCGCGTCATGCGCCATCCGGTCTACGTCGAGCGCTTCGGCCTCCCGGAGCGGCGTGAGTTCGGCTGCGTCCTGCTCGTCGATGCCCGTGGGCGGGTGCTGCTCCAGGAGCGCGACGAGCACGCCCCGATCGACCCCGATCGCTGGGGCCTGTCCGGCGGGCACCTCGAGCCGGGGGAGGACGGCGAGTCCGGTGCCTACCGCGAGCTGGAGGAGGAGACGGGCGTGCGGCTGCCCCCCGGCACGCTGGAGCGGTTCGCGACCCTGGAGGTGTTCCACCCGCACTACGGGTCGGTCGACCGGGTCCACGTCTACGTCGCGCGCGTGGATCTCGCCGACGAGGACGTCGAGTGTCACGAGGGCCGCCAGATCGTGTTCGTCGAACCCGACCGGGCCCGGCGTCTCGACCTCACGATGACCGGGGTGTTGGCGGTCCCGGCGTTCCTCGACTCCGAGGCCTACCGGCGGCTCAGGGGGCGATGAGCCAGCCACACGCCGCCGGCTCGAGAACGTGGTCTGCTCACCGCAGGCAACCGGTCGCGCCGTCCTCCCGTCGTGTCGGGTGAGACGCGGAGGCGAGGATGCGGCAGGAGCCGGGACGCGGAGGACGTCGTCCAGACGGCCTGGCGAAGCTGTACGCACACCGGCCCCGCGTCAGCTCCGCCGACGACCCCGTCGACGCCGCGAGGTCAACCCCTCCGGGCGCGGTCGACTTCATCATCCCGGTGGTCGCCGAGTGCGACGACTCGTGGCTCAACGACGTCACGGCCACCTCGGCGCTCCACGGCTGCGCCGAAGGCAGCGTCAGGTCCCAGAACGCCAAGGCCCTCGCGCGTCCTCGCGAGCCGCTCGGCGACCCGGTCACCACGGAAGGAACCGCCCGACGACCGAGTTGACCACGCTCCCGATCCTCTACCGCGGACGCATGTTCTATGCCGTCCGCAACGACGGGCACGACGTGGTCACCGCCCTGGAGCCCGCAGCGGCGAGTGGATCCGACTCGCGCTCCGCGCCCCGCCGCACTGGACCCCCGCTCAGTGGGTGTGCACTCTCGACCACGTGCACGTCGAGCGCTCTCGGACGTCTCCCACTGACGCCGAGGCGCCGCCTCCGACCTGGGCGGTGCCCCGACGACTCGGGCCCCGACCTCCGCGTCGATACACTCGACGGACTGCCCGAAGCCGGAGGAGAGGACGTCGATGGGACTGCTGGAGCAGGTGACCTCACCTGCCGACCTCCGCGACCTCACCGACGCCGAGCTCGACACGCTGGCCGCCGAGATCCGCGACGAGCTGGTCCGCACCTGCGCCCCGCGCGGCGGGCACCTCGGGCCCAACCTGGGCGTCGTCGAGCTGACCCTGGCGATCCACCGGACCTTCGACTCGCCGCGCGACCGGATCGTGTGGGACACCGGCCACCAGGCGTACGTCCACAAGATGCTCACCGGACGCGCCGGCCGCTTCGACACGCTGCGCACCGAGGGCGGTCTGTCGGGGTACCCGAGCCGCGCCGAGTCCGACCACGACCTCGTCGAGAACTCCCACGCCTCCACCTCGCTGTCCTACGCCGACGGGCTCGCGAAGGCGCTCTCCCTGCGCGGCGAGGACCGCAGCGTCGTGGCCGTGATCGGGGACGGCGCGCTGACCGGCGGGATGGCCTGGGAGGCGCTGAACAACATCGCCACCGCCCACGACAGCAAGCTGGTCATCGTCGTCAACGACAACGGCCGCTCCTACCAGCCGACGGTCGGCGGCCTGGCCACCCATCTGGCGACGTTGCGCACCAACCCGCGCTACGAGGAGATGCTCGACCTGGTCAAGAAGCGCCTCAACCAGGTCAAGGGCGTCGGCCCGGCCGTCTACGACGCGCTGCACGCGATGAAGAAGGGCATGAAGGACGCCCTGGCGCCACAGGGCATGTTCGAGGACCTCGGCCTGAAGTACGTCGGTCCGATCGACGGCCACGACCGTCCCGCGGTGGAGCACGCTCTCGCGCAGGCCCAGCGCTTCGGTGGACCGGTGATCGTCCACGTGATCACCCACAAGGGCTTCGGCTACCACCCCGCGGAGCGCAACGAGACCGACCAGTTCCATCAGATCGGCGCCTTCGACGTCGAGACCGGCGAGCCCCGGCAGGCCGGCCGGATCTGGACCGACTACTTCACCGAGGAGATGGTCGCCCTCGGCGAGGAGCGCCCCGACATCGTCGGCATCACCGCCGCGATGCTCTACCCGGTGGGCCTGGCGCCCTTCGCCGCGGCGTACCCCGACCGCACCTTCGACGTCGGCATCGCCGAGCAGCACGCCGTGACCAGCGCGGCCGGCCTCGCCATGGGCGGGATGCACCCGGTGGTCGCGATCTACGCGACCTTCCTCAACCGCGCCTTCGACCAGGTGCTGATGGATGTCGCGCTCCACCGGTGCGGGGTCACCTTCGTCCTCGACCGGTCCGGCGTGACCGGCGCCGACGGCGCCAGCCACAACGGCATGTGGGACCTCTCGATCCTCCAGGTGGTGCCGGGCCTGCGGATCGCCTGCCCCCGGGACGGCGCGCGGGTGCGCGAGCTGCTGCGCGAGGCGGTCGCCGTCTCCGATGCCCCGACGGTGGTCAGGCTGCCGAAGGGCTCGCCTCCCGAGGACATTTCCGCGGTCGACCGGGCCGGTGGCTGCGACATCCTGGTGCGCCGCGGGCGCAAGGACGTGCTCGTCGTCGGGGTCGGGTCGATGGCTGCGGTCGGCGTCGACGTGGCGGCGCGCCTCGAGGCGCAGGGAATCGGCGTCACCGTGGTCGACCCACGCTGGGTCAAGCCGCTCGACCCGGCGCTGGTGCAGCTCGCCCGCGACCATCGACTCGTGGTCTCCATCGAGGACAACGGGCGCGTGGGCGGCGCCGGTGCGGCGCTGCTGGCGCTGCTCAACGACGAGGGCGTCACCACGCCGTACTCGCTGCACGGCATCCCCCAGGAGTTCCTGATGCACGCCGAGCGCCAGGCGATCCTCGACCGGATCGGGCTCAACGCCCAGACCATCGCCCGCGGCGTCGTCGAGCGGCTCGCCGCCGAGGGCCAGGACGTCCTCCCGGCCCCCGAGGAAGCGAACCGCGACTAGCCGAAGTGGGAGGAGCCGCCCCGCGAGCGCACGTGCCCAGTGCGGTCCGCCCCGTTAGTCCGTCCGGCACGATCACGCCGCCCGGGTGCCCCCAGGTCGGCCACGGCGACGTGGCACGTGGTCGCGATCTGGCAGGTGAGCAGCGAGACCAGCCCGGTCCCGTCGTCGGTGCGGAACCCGACCGCGGCGCGGAGCTCGGCCGGGCCGGCCGGGACCTGGCTCTTGACGGTGCCGACGGCACGGCCCGTCGCGTCGGCGGTCCGGGTCTCGGCCCGGGCCCGGTCCCGGGCCTCGGTCAGGTCCTCGCAGAAGCGGAGCACCGAGTGGAACGTGCTGGAGGCTGCAGGCCAGCCCCGCTTCTGGAGCCGGCGGAATAGGGTGGGCACCCGGGACGCTGAGAGGTGTCCCCGACCCGAGAGGCTCCCGTGTCAGATCCCGACCGGCTGGTTCACATCGTCGATGACGTGCCCGAGCTCGACGGCGTCACCGAGCTGGCGATGGTGCTCGTGCTCGACGGGTTCCTCGACGCCGGCGGCTCGGCGGCGATCGCGTCGCGCCACCTGTCCGGCGAGTCGGGCGGGGGCCGGGTGGTCGCGACGTTCGAGGTCGACGACTTCCACGACTACCGCGCCCGTCGTCCCGCGATGTCGTTCGTGCGCGACCACTACGAGCAGTACGACGCGCCACGGCTCGTCGTCCGGCTGCTCGGTGACGACGCCGGCACGCCGTACCTCCTCATGCACGGGCCCGAGCCGGACAACAAGTGGGAGGCGTTCGCCGCCGCGGTGACCCACACGGTGGAGCAGCTCGGCGTGACCCGGGTCATCGGGCTGGGTGCGGTCCCGATGGCGGTGCCGCACACGCGACCGATCGCGATCACCCACCACGCGAACAACCCCGCGCTGCTCTCGGCCGACAGCCCGTGGCGCGGAGAGCTCCGCATCCCCTCCAGCGCCCAGGCCCTGCTCGAGCTGCGACTGGGGGAGAGCGGCCACGACGCGATGGGGTTCGTCGCCCACATCCCGCACTACCTCGCCCAGCTCGACTTCCCCGAGGCCTCGGTCGCCCTGCTCGAGCACGTCGAGCGCGCGGCTGCCATCGCGGTCGACCTGAGCGGCCTGCGGTCCGCCGCGCGCGAGCGCGACGAGGAGATCTCGACGTACCTCGCCTCCAACACCGAGGTGCTGGAGGTGGTGCAGGCCCTCGAGCAGCAGTACGACGCGTTCGCGCGCGCCGAGCAGGAGGGCGGGAGCCTGCTCGCCGAGGGGGAGCCGATGCCGACCGGTGAGGAGATCGGGCGGCAGTTCGAGCAGTTCCTGGCCGGGCTCGACGGCCCCGAGGCGGAGTAGGCGGCCTGCCCATGCCGTCGTCCGCAGAGGAGCTCGTGGAGCTCCTCGACATCGAGACCCTCGACACCGACCTGTTCCGGGGCAGCAGCCCCGACACCGACCGGCAGCGCGTCTTCGGGGGGCAGGTGGCCGCGCAGGCGCTGATCGCCGGCATCCGCACGGTCGACGACGGCCTCGACGTGCACTCGCTGCACGCCTACTTCCTGCGCCCCGGCGACCCGACGATCCCGATCATCTACGACGCCGAGCGCATCCGCGACGGCCGGTCGTTCGAGACGCGCCGGGTCGTCGCGCGCCAGCACGGTCACCCGATCTTCTACCTCACCGCGAACTTCCAGCGCGCCGAGGAGGGCTTCGACCACCAGGACACGATGCCGCAGGTGCCGGGGCCCGACGAAGGGCTGACCTTCGCCCAGCTGGTCGAGCTGCGCTCGGGCGACAAGCGGTCCGCCGCGGAGTTCGCCAAGGAGTGGGCCGCGCTCGACACCCGCTACCTCGGCAACTCGGCGTACCCGGGACGCACCGGCCTCGGTGCCGACACCGAGCGCCCCGCGCGCGCTCAGCTGTGGGTGCGGGTCAACGGCGAGCTGGGCGAGGACCCGATGCTGCACACCGCGGCGTTCACCTACGCCAGCGACCTGACCCTGCTGGGGGCGAGCCTGGTCCCGCACGACGTCGAGATCGGCTCACCCGACCTGGTCGCGGCGTCGCTGGACCACACGATCTGGTTCCATCGCCCCTTCCGGGCGGACCGTTGGTGGCTCTACGACCAGTGGTCGCCGTCGGCCAGCGGGTCGCGCGGGCTGTCACTGGCCCGGGTCTTCACCGAGGACGGCGTCCTGGTCGCGACGGTCGCCCAGGAGGGGCTGATCCGCCGGCGCAGCCGGCGCTGACCAGTCCCTTCCACGACGGCGTCGTCCCCCCACCCCTTGCTGAGCGGCCTGTCAAATCCCCCACTTCAGCGGGGGAGTTGACACTTATTGGGGGTTGCAACGGCCAGGAAGTGCCAACTCCCCCGCTGAAGCGGGGGATTTGGCAGCTCCCAGCCGCCGACCGATCAGAGGGCCAGGCGGAAGAACGCCAGCCAGCCGAGCATCTCCTCGGGCAGGTCGCGGTAGGGCTCGACCGGCGCGAAGCCCAGCTCGCGGTAGAGCGTGATCGCCTCGGTCTGCCGCACGCTGGTGTCGAGGTACATCGAGGAGTAGCCCGCCTCGCGGGCGCCGCTCAACGCCGCCTCGGCCAGGGCACGCCCAGCCCCGCGCCCGCGTGCCATCTGCACCACGAACAGCCGCTTCATCTCGCAGGACTCGGCGTTCAGACGCTTCACCGCGACGCACCCGACGGCGAGCTCGGCGTCCCAGCACACCAGGAGCCGGCCCTCGGGAGGCGCATAGTCACCCGGGAGCCCGGCCAGCTCGCGCTCCCAGGCCCCCTCGTCGACGTAGGCGTCGATCGGGCCGAGGTCGCCGAGGTGACGCTCTCGTTGCCACGCCACGAGCGCGCGGAAGAGCCGGCGCACCTGGTCCAGCTCCCAGTCGGTGTCTGCCTCGCGCACGTCCATGGCAGATGATCCCGTGGGGCGGTGACCGGCGGACAGACCCGCCAGGACTACGCCGGAGCCCGGGTACGGCCCACGAGGTGGGGGACGCCGGTCGTCGGCGAAGTCAGGGCGAAGGCGATCTCGCCGTCGTGGGCGTCCTGGCCGAAGGCCACCGTGCCGGGCAGGAAGACCGGCTTCTTGAACGCCGCGTCGACGCGCACCGCCTCGGGCAGCCGGTTCTCCAGCGCGGCGACGCAGCGGGCCAGGGTCCACATCCCGTGCGCGATCTGCCGCCGGAACCCGAAGGCGCGGGCCGTCAGCGGGTAGAGATGGATCGGGTTGTGGTCGCCCGACACCGCGGCGTACCTCCGTCCGACGTCACCGCCCAGTCGCCAGGTGACCCGGCCCGGCACGACCCGGTCGGCCTCGTCGCCGGCCCCGGCGCTCGTCGCGAGGCCGCGCGCAGGGCCTGCTTCCCGACGGCCCAGGCGCAGATAGGTCGAGACGCCCTCCCAGACCGTCTCCTCACCCACGCTGACCCGGCTGAGGAAGTCGATGGCCGTGCCCTTCGGGTGGGGTCGCGTCGGCGAGGTATGGACCTCGACCTGAAGGGTCTCCCCGACCTTGAGCACGCGCTGCCGGGTGATCGTGTTGGCGAGGTGGACCGTCCCGATGGCGGGGAACGGGAACTCCGGGGCGGCCATCACGGCCATGTGCAGCGGGAACGCGAGCACGTGGGGGAACGTCAGCGGCACGTCGTCCTTGACCGGGAAGCCGCAGACCCGGGCGTAGGCGCGCACGTGGTCGGGATCTGGGGTCACGCTGCGCAGCTCGTGGAGGGACGACGGGTCGGCGGCGGTCTTGCGCACCCCTGGCAGCCGGTTGACGACGGGGATCGACGGAAGCGCCGCCTTGAGAAGGGTCCTGGCGACCTGGTCAGGGCCGCTCACGCGCCGAGCAGCATCTGGCCGCAGACCCGTACGACGTTGCCGGTGACGGCGGTCGACGCGGGGTCGGCGAACCACGCGACAGTCTCCGCGACGTCGACCGGGAGGCCGCCCTGGCTGAGGGAATTGAGGCGCCGTCCGACCTCGCGCGGACCGAAGGGCATGGCGGCGGTCATGGCCGTCTCGATGAAGCCCGGGGCCACGGCGTTGACCGTGATGTCGCGGTCGAGGGTGTCTCGCAGCGCGTCGACCAGGCCGATCACGCCGGCCTTGGAGGTGGCGTAGCTGGTCTGCCCGAGGTTGCCCGCGATGCCGGCGATCGAGGCGACGCCGACGATCCGGCCGTTGGCGTGGACCACCTGCTGGGCGAGCAGCTCGTCCGTGATCCGCTCCGGAGCCACCAGGTTGACGTCGAGCACGGACCGCCACCGCTCCGGGTCGAGGTTGGCCAGGCGCCGGTCGCGGGTGATGCCGGCGTTGTGCACGACGACGTCGACTCCGCCGTGGCTGGCGGTCAGGTGCTGCGCGATGCGCTTCGGCGCGTCCTTGGCGGTGATGTCGAGGGTGAGGTAGTCACCATCGAGCTGGCGGGCGAGCCCGATCAGGTCGGAGGCCGCCTGCGGCACGTCGACGCCGACGACGGTGGCGCCGTCGCGGGCGAGGACGCGCGAGATCTGCTCGCCGATGCCGCGAGCGGCGCCGGTGACCAGGGCGACCTTGCCCACCAGCGGACGCCGCCAGTCGGGCTCCTCCGCCGGCTGGAGCACCCGGGCCCCGACGCGGATCACCTGCCCCGAGACGTAGGCGGACTTCGGTGACAGCAGGAAGCCCACGGTGGAGCCGACCGCCCCCTCGGCACCCTCCGCGACGTAGACCAGCTGCGCGGTCCCGCCGCGGCCGACCTCCTTGCCGAGGCTGCGGGTGAAGCCCTCCAGCGCTCGCTGTGCGACGCGCTCGGCACCCTGGAGCCGCTCGGGGGGAGTGCCGACCACGACGAGGCGTGCGCAGCGGTCCAGGCTGCGCATCAGCGGGCCGAAGAAGTCGCGCAGGGCCACCAGCGAACCGGGGTCGCGCAGGCCGGTGGCGTCGAAGACCAGCCCTCGGTAGCGCGCCCCTTCTTCGGGGGCGTCGGTCCTCGTGACTCCGAGCCGGTCGAGGATGGCGGGCACCTGGTCGGCGAGGCGGCCGGTGCCGCCGACGACGACGATGCCGTCGACCAGCGGCGACCCCGCGACGTAGCGGTCGAGGCGGACCGGGTCGGGCAGCCCGAGGCTCTTGACCAGCATCCTGCCCAGCGAGGTGGACGCGAAGTCCTGGTAGCGGTCGGTCATGGCGTCCTTTCGCCGGTCCTGCCCGAGGCCCGTCGTCAACGGGTCGTGACGTGGCGCTCATTCCGTTGGGCTGCGTGGCCGGTGCGGCCAGGATAGATACATGAGCCGCAAGCCCACCGCCCGGCGTCGCGTCGCCGTCCTCGGCGGCAACCGCATCCCCTTCGCTCGGTCCGGCACCGCCTACGCCGAGGTCTCCAACCAGGAGATGCTGACCGCCGCCCTGGACGGCCTCGCCGCCAGGTTCGGCCTGGAGGGCGAGCAGGTCGGCGAGGTCGTCGCGGGCGCTGTGCTCAAGCACTCGCGCGACTACAACCTCGTGCGCGAGTCGGTCCTCGGCTCGCACCTGGCCGCCGAGACCCCCGGCATCGACCTCCAGCAGGCCTGCGGCACCGGGCTCCAGGCGGCGATCCACGTGGCGGACAAGATCGCGCTCGGCATCGTCGAGTCGGGCATCGGCGGTGGTGCCGACACGACCTCCGACGCCCCGGTCGCGGTCGGCGACAAGCTGCGGCGCAAGCTGATGAAGGTCAACGCGGCGCGTGACACGCGGGGGCGGCTGACGGCCCTGGCGCAGATCCGGCCGACCGACATCGGGCTCGACGTGCCGCGCAACGGGGAGCCCCGGACGCAGCTGTCGATGGGGGAGCACGCCGCGCTGACCGCACTGGAGTGGCGGATCGGTCGCGAGGAACAGGACGAGCTGGCCGCGGCCTCCCACCAGCACCTCGCGGCGGCGTACGACGCAGGGCTCCTCGACGACCAGGTCACGCCGTTCCGCGGGCTCGAGCGCGACTCCAACCTGCGGCCCGAGGCGACCGTGGAGTCGCTGGCCGGGCTGAAGCCCGTCTTCGGCAAGGGCGAGGGCGCCACGATGACGGCGGGCAACTCCACGCCGCTGACCGACGGTGCCTCCGCGGTGCTGCTCGGCTCGGAGGCGTGGGCGGCCGAGCGGGGTCTGGAGCCGCTGGCGTTCCTGGTCGACCACGAGACGGCGGCGGTCGACTTCGTGCACGGCAACGAGGGCCTGCTGATGGCCCCCGCGTACGCCGTTCCGCGGATGCTGGCGCGGCAGGGCCTGACCCTTCAGGACTTCGACTTCTACGAAGTCCACGAGGCGTTCGCCTCCCAGGTGCTCGCGACGCTGAAGGCCTGGGACGACGTGGTGTTCTGCCAGGAGCGTCTCGGCCTCGACTCGGTGTTGGGGGAGATCGACCGCTCCCGCCTCAACGTCCACGGGTCGTCCCTGGCCGCCGGTCACCCGTTCGCCGCGACCGGCGGCCGCATCCTCAACGTCGCCGCCAACCTGCTGGCGCAGAAGGGCTCGGGCCGCGTCCTGATCTCCATCTGCGCTGCCGGCGGCCAGGGTGTGACCGCCATCCTCGAGCGGTGACCAGGCGCGCACGCCACTAGCGTGGGTGCGTGAGTCACCAGCCCCCCGACTACGACTGCCCGTTCTGCCGAGTCGCCCAGGACCGCTTCGACGAGAGTGTGTGGACGGCTCCGGACGACGTCGTGTTCCGGGCGTCCGACCTCTGCGCCTTCGTGTCCGCGGGCCAGTTCTCGGCTGATCCCGACTATCCAGGTCACGTGCTGGTGATCCCCGTCGTCCACCACGAGAGCCTCTACGACATCCCGGACGGCGCGCTGGGTCGCGTCTCCGCGCTGCGACGGCGTGTGTCGCTGGCCTTCAAGGCCCTCGGTGCCGAGGGCACGAGCTCGCGCCAGCACAACGAGCCGGCCGGCAACCAGGACGTCTGGCACTACCACGAGCACGTCCTGCCGCGGTTCGCCGACGACGGCCTCTACGTGCAGCCGCGCAGGCGCGTGGACGACGTACGCCGCGCGGCCCAGGCGGCTCGCATCCGCGCGGCGTTGACGGGTGTCCTGGCCGAGCTTCCACTCACGCCGCCGACCTCGTCGTGAGCAACGACACCGACCGGATCCCGGCCCAGGTCCCCGGCTCCGGGGGCGGTGCCCGTAAGACTGGTCCCATGAGGTTCTGGCTGTGGGGAGTGAGCGGGCTGCTCGCGATCGGGCTGGTCGTCACCAGCCTCGGGTGGTACCTCAGCGCACACCCGGGCGGCGTCCGCTTCGAGTCCTGCCACTGGGACGGGTCGAAGCTCGTCCTCGGCTACACCTACGGCGCTGGCGACACGGTGAGCACGATGGTGCATCCCGAGAGCGACCACGTCGTGGCCCAGCTCCAGGTGCACGAGGCGGGCGACAACCACACCCAGCAGGCGCTCACCGGCGAGGCGACGTACCCGATCTCCGGGGGGCCGATGCCGGTGAAGTACCCCGACGGTGCCGAGCTCAACTGTCCGACGGGCTGAGCGACGCCCGACGCCTGCGGGTCAGACGAAGCGCTGGAGGACGTCGAGCGACTCGGTCGGAACGGTCACCGCGATGCCCTGACCGATCGCGTGCAGCCGCCACCCGTCGTCGTCGCGGACCATCTTGGCGAGCATGAAGCCCGTCCGGGGCACTCCCTGGGTGAGGGTGAAGCGGGCGAGCTCCTCACCGTCATCGCCGAGCAGGCGGCAGTAGGCGTGGTGGACGAACTCCAGGCTGTGGCCCTGGTAGCTGCTCACCAGGAACAGCATCGTGTCGACCTTGGGATAGACCTTCGTGAGGTCGACCGCGATCTGCTCGTCGTCCCCCTCGCCTCGGCCGCTGATGTTGTCGCCGAGGTGCGTGACGGAGCCGTCGCGGGTCGCGAGGTGGTTGAAGAACGCCAGGTCGAAGAGCTGGTCGCCGGCGTACTGCACGGCGGAGGCGTCGAGGTCGACTTCGGGCGTGTTCGCCCCGGACAGCGCTCCCGCCCCGGACTTCTTGTCCCAGCCGACCCCCATCGTGAGTCGGGTGTACGACGTGCCGTCGTCGTGCCGGAGTGCCATCTCGTCGCCGCGGTGGAGCTCGATCACAGGTCGAAAGTACCTCCGCCAGGGATAGAATGACGCTCCACTCGGAGCGAACAGAGGGCCCAGTCGACGAGCAGGTTCAGCGGTAGCCCAGGCAGCAGCAGCGGCAGCGGGGTCTTCGCCAACGGTTACTCACCCGGCGCCGTGCCGGGCATCCCGACCACGCTCGAGGACCAGTTCCCCGCCGGCGCGATCGACAGCCGGGCGCGCAACGCGCTCATCCTCGGCGTGCTCGGCATCGTCCCGCTCAGCATCCTGGCCGGCATCCCGGCGATCGTCATGGGTCGGCACGCCCTGCGGCGGATCGACGCCTCCGAGGGCCCTCTCGGTGGCCGGACGACCGCCCGCTGGGCCATCGCGCTCGGGTGCGTCAGCGTGCTGATCTTCGTCGCCGCCATGGTCGCCATCTACGCCTGATCGGGCATCAGCCCCCGGAGGGTCTCGATGGTGTCGGCCTCGGCGGGGGACTTGTCGTCGCGGTAGCGGACGACGCGGGCGAAGCGCAGGGCCAGGCCGCCGGGGTAGCGCGTGGAGCGCTGGAGGCCGTCGAAGGCGATCTCGACGACCTGCTCGGGCCTCACCTTTACGACGTAGTGGTCGCGCGCCGTCTCGGGGTCGACGGCCAGCTCGGTGAACCGCTCGGTCTGCCAGGCCAGCATCTCGTCCGTCATGCCCTTGAAGGTCTTGCCGAGCATCACGAAGCCGCCGGCGCCGTCGTTCGCCGCCGGGTCGCGGGCGCCCAGGTGGATGTTGGACAGCCAGCCCTGCCGCCGGCCGCTGCCCCACTCGACGGCGAGGACGACGAGGTCGAGGGTGTGCACGGGCTTGACCTTGACCCAGCCGGACCCGCGACGGCCGGCGGCGTACCCGATCGAGAGGTCCTTGACGATGACGCCCTCGTGTCCTTGTGCGAGGGCGTCTCGCGCGAAGGCCTCGGCCGCGACGGGGTCGTCGGTGACCAGGCGGGCGACGCGGTGGGCGTCGGGGACCCGGTCATCGAGGACGGCGAGGCGCTGATGGCCGTCGACGTCGAGGAGGTCGCGGCCGTCGACGTGGAGCACGTCGAAGAAGTACGGCGTGACGGCGACGCCGGCACCCATCGCCGTACGGGACGCGGTCTCCTGGAAGGGCCGTGGGCGGCCATGCGCGTCCAGGGCGATCGCCTCGCCGTCCAGGACGAGGTCATGGGCGGGGAGGGCGCGCACGAGGTCGACGACCTCGGGCAACCGGTCGGTGATGTCGTCCAGGCTCCGGGTCGCGATCACGACGTGGTCGCCATGCTTGTGGACCTGGATCCGGATGCCGTCGAGCTTGGTGTCGACCGCGACGGGGGTGCCCGGCCCGCCGCCCGCCTTCGCGATCGCTGCGCCGACGTCGGTCGCCGTCGAGGCGAGCATCGGGAGGATCGGGCGTCCGAGCTCGAGGCCGACCTCGGCGAGGGCGTCCTCGCCGCCGGTCATCGCCGCCACCACGATCGGCACGGTGCCGCCGGCCAGCATCGCCGCGCGGCGTACGGCGGCGAGCTTGGCACCCGAGGCCGACGCGATCGCCTCCTGCACGAGGGCGTCGAGGGCGCCCTGGCGGATGTTGCCGGTCATCACCCCGCGCAGCCAGCGCTGCTCTTCGGCGGTCAGCCGGGCGAACAGGTCGCTCACCCCTGATGCGCGCAGCTCCTGGGACCCGGCTCCGGCCAGCCCGGCGAGCCGGCCGAGCGACTCGTCGACCTCGAGCACCGAGACCGAGGCCTCGGCGGCCGGCTCGGGCAGCGTGCTCAGCCCGCGCCAGCCGACGCCGGTGCGTCGCTGCCGGATGGCGCCACCGACGTACGCCGTGACGACGGGCAGCTCGTCGATGCCGGCCCTGGCGAGGCACTCGGCGATGGCCGCGACCTTGGCCTTGCGAGAGCGGGTGGCCGTGACGACCGTCGAGGTCTCGACGAGCGCGCTCAGCAGCATGCCGCCATCCTGCCGGAACCCACCGACGTCCGGACTTCCTGGCCTCTCCTGTCACTTCCCGGGGGTTGCAGCGGCCAAGAAGTGCCAAATCCCCCGCTTCAGCGGGGGATTTGGCAAAGCAGCGCAAGCCGCTCAAGGGCCGATCAGGGTGCGGACCTCGTAGAGCTCGGGGAAGAAGGTGAGGTCGAGGGCGCGGCGCAGGAAGTCGACGCCCGTGGAGCCGCCGGTGCCCACCTTGTGGCCGATGGTGCGCTGCACGACCTGGAGGTGGCGGAAGCGCCACTGCTGGAAGTTGTCCTCGACGTCGACCAGCTCCTCACAGGTCTCGTAGACGCCCCAGTGCTCCTCCGGGGCGGCGTAGACATCGGCGAACATCCGCACCAGCTCCGGGTCGGAGCGGTAGGGCTGGGACCAGTCGCGGTCGAGGCGCCCAGCAGGTACGGCGTACCCCTGCCGGGCCAGGTGAGCCAGGAACTCGTCGTAGAGCGACCGCTCGTGCAGCAGAGTGGTCAGCTCGCCCTGCGCGACCGGGTCGTGGGCGAACACCTTGACCATCTCCGCGCTCTTGTTGCCCAGGAGGAACTCCACCTCGCGGTACTGCGCCGACTGGAAGCCGGACGAGGTCGCCAGGAACGGCCGGATCTGCGCGTACTCCGACGGGGTGAGGGTGGCCAGGACCGACCACTGGTCGGTGATCGTGTGCTGCACGTGCTTGACCCGCGCCATCCGCTTCAGCGCCGGCGCGAGATCGTCGGCGGCCAGCAGGGCGCGGGCCGACCGCAGCTCGTGGACGAGCAGCTTGAGCCACAGCTCGGTGGTCTGGTGCTGGATGATGAACAGCAGCTCGTCGTGCTGCGGGGGGTCGCTCAGCGGTCGCTGCGCCGACAGCAGCGTGTCGAGCCGGAGGTAGTCGCGGTAGGACATCTGGCGGCTGAAGTCGCGCTCGATGCCCTCCTCCAAGGGGCGTTCGTTCGTGGCGTCGCTCACGGGCAGGACCCTAGTGCCGCGAGCCTGGCTAGGGTCGCCAGGCATGGACGCCGATGTGATCGTCGTGGGCCACGGGCTGGCCGGCCTGGCCGCCGCAGCGGAGGCCGCGGACGCCGGACGCCGCGTGCTGCTGGTCGACCAGGAGCCGGAGCAGTCGCTGGGCGGCCAGGCGTTCTGGAGCCTGGGCGGGCTGTTCCTCGTCGACACCCCGGAGCAGCGCCGGATGGG
>NZ_DATAVI010000061.1:0-110599 GCF_036267815.1 Nocardioides sp.
GGACCGAGATCCACCACCCCCACTGGTGGTCCCGCGGCGGCAAGACCAACCTCGACAACGCCCTCCCCCTCTGCGGCCACCACCACCAACGAGCCCACGACACCAACCTCGACCTCCACCGACGACCCGACGGCGAATGGACGTTCCACCGGTGGACCTGAGTCGGGGAGGCGACTCCTGCAGGCACCTAGCGAAGGAGCTCGTCGCCGCCCTCGACGTAGGCGGTGAGCCAGCGCGAGAGCTCGGCGAACGCCTGGGCGCGGGGCTTCTCGCGGGAGAGGAAGACGTCGTGGCGGGCGCCTTCGACGCCGATGTAGGTGACGTGGTGGCCGAGGGCGGGGGACCAGCGCCGGATCTGCTCGACGTCCAAGACGATGTCGGTCGAGTGCACGTCCTCGCCCATCGCCTTCGGGCTCGACGACTCCGTGCTCGACAGCACCATGGCGGGGAAGGGCAGCGCGAGACCCCGGTGGAGCGCGGCGTGGCCGCGACGGATCGCGGCCAGCCACCCGGCGTACGCCGGCCAGGACTCCACCGGTTTCCAGGCGAGGTCGAAGTCCCAGTCGCCGTCGAGGTCACGGTGCAGCGAGCGCGCATAGAGCCCGCTGACCTTCCGCGGGATCACGCGCATGGGCCGTCTCCGGGCGACCTGCTCAACCACGGGGGTCAGCCCCAACCTGATCCACGCCTTGGCCTGGAGGTCGAACCACGGTGCGTTGAGGACCATCCCGCGAGCGGCCAGCGCGCCACTCTCGTCGCTGCGGGCCTGCGCCCACAGGGGGAGGACCAGTCCGCCGGTGGAGTGCCCGCTGAGGACGACGTGCCGATGCCCGGCGCTTACGCGAGCCCAGGCCAGGTCGAGCTCGGGGTGGTAGTGGGCGAGGTCGGCGACGTAGTTCGGCGTCTGGTGGGGCAGGATCGAACGCCCGTACTTGCGCAGGTCGAGCGCGTAGAAGTCGTACCCGCGCGAGGTCCACCACTCGGCGTACTCGGTCTGGAAGAAGTAGTCGGCGAAGCCGTGCACGTGCAGGACGGCCCGGGAGGTGCGCCGCCCCGCCGAACGACGCACCAGGGTGGCGACGACCTTGCCCTCGTCGTCGTCGGGCAGCTCGAGCGTCTCGGCGGTGTACGGCGCGCCCAGCACGTCGCGGCGCGGAGTCGGCGTCATGGGCGACATGATCGCAGCCCGCGGTGCAGGGCCGCCGCTCAGTCCGTGCCCAGCACCAGCCAGCGGTCGCCACGGGCGCGCCACACCATGCCCACCAGACGGACCGCGATGAACGCGGTCAGCCCGGCCCAGACGCCGCCGATGCCCCAGTGCCAGTGCGCGGCCGCCAGCGTGACGGGCACGAACCCGCCGAGGGCGGCGATCACCGTCAGCGTGCGCATGAAGGCCACGTCGCCCGCCCCGAGGAGCACGCCGTCGAGGCCGAACACGATCCCGGCAGCCGGCAGCATCACCACGAACCACGGCCACAGCACGTGGGCCTGGTGCCAGACCGCGGGCGACGACGTGAAGACGCGAGGGATGACCCACCAGCCCGCGGCGTACACCGCGGCGAAGGCGGCCCCCGCGCCGAGGCTCCACCGGGCCACCTGACCGGCCAGCTGCCGGGCCGCCCGCGGGTTGCTGGCACCCAGCGCGGCGCCGACCAGCGACTGGGCCGCGATCGCGAAGGAGTCGAGCAGCAGCGCGGTGAACTCCCACAGCTGCATCCCGATCTGATGGGCCGCGATCTGCGCGGCGCCCATCCGGGCGGCTACGCCCGCGGCGACCAGGAACGCCGCCTGGAAGGCGGCGGCCCTCACGATCAGGTCGCGGCCGAGCACCAGCTGCGACCGCATCACGGCCAGATCGGGCCGCAGACCGGTGGCCTCGCGCCGCAGGGCCCGGACGAAGAGGGCCGCGCCGACGACCTGGGCCCCGAGGTTCGCCCACGCCGAGCCGACCAGGCCCAGGTGCAGCGCGTAGACGAGCACCGGTGAGGCCGCCGCCGACAGGCCGTTGGCGACCAGGACGATCACGACCGGTGTGCGG
Source organism: Nocardioides sp. (assembly GCF_036267815.1). GTDB lineage: Bacteria > Actinomycetota > Actinomycetes > Propionibacteriales > Nocardioidaceae > Nocardioides. The sequence goes on from NZ_DATAVI010000061.1 coordinate 2,039, forward strand.
GTGAGCTGGACTCCGCGCATCCAGCCGTTGCCGGCCAGCACGAGCAGCACCATCGGCATCCCGCACACGGCGATCCGGAACCAGTGCTCCGCCGGCCCGCGCAGCTCGGTCGAGGAGCCGGCAAGCAGCTGGACGGCCGGCCGGGCCAGCAGCTCGCCCGCGACCACGACGACCAGCCCGATGCCGACGGCGAGGTACGACGCCTGCACCCCCTCGTCGACCGCTCGCCCGCGCTGGTCGCTGCCGAACCACCGGGCAGCCCTCGCGGTGGTGCCGTACTCGACGAAGGTGCCGACGATGGCGAGCACGGCCATCAGCGTCGTCCCGACCGCAAGGGCACCCAGCGCCCGGGCGCCGAGGTGTCCGACGACGGCGGTGTCGACCAGGAGGTAGAGCGGCTCGGCAGCCAGCACGAGGAACGCCGAGGCCGTGAGCGCCAGCATCCGCCGGACGGTGACGGTGTCGTGCCCGACGGCGGCGGGCTGGCTGCTCACGGGCCCATGGCTACCACGGCCGGGTCGGCGGGATCAGGGCAGGGCGCCGCCCGCGGCGGCGACGAGGGCGGCGAAGAGGGTGTGGTCGGTGCCCACCTCGGGATGCCATTGGACGCCGACGCAGAAGCGGGGGCCGGGACGCTCCATCGCCTCCAGCGACCCGTCGACCGCCCAGGCGACCGGCTCGAAGCCGGGATGGGTCTCGACCGACTGGTGGTGGTGGCAGCCGACGTCGACCAGCTCTCCGACGACGGCGCGCAACCGCGACCCCTCGGCGGTGCGGACGCCGGTGCTGCCGAACGACGCCCCGCCGGGGCTGTGCTCCTCGTGCCCGACGAGATCGGGGGTGTGCTGGTGCAAGGACCCCCCCGCGGCCACGGCCATCAGCTGCATGCCGCGGCAGACGCCCAGCGTGGGCAGGCCGGACTCGTCGGCGGCTCGGAGCAGTGCCGTCTCCCAGGCGTCGCGGTCCTCGCGCCACCCGGAGCTGCGCCGGTGCGGCTCGGCGCCGTAGCGGCCCGGGTCGACGTCCGCCCCGCCGCTGACGACCAGGGCGTCGATCCGCGCCACCACCGACCGCGCCACGTCGTCGGTCGCGGCCGCCGGTGGGAGCAGCACCGGCACGCCGCCGGCGGCGAGGACCGCGTCGGCGTACTGGGCGTGCAGGACGTCCGCGAGGGTGTCCCACACCCCCCACGCGGCCTTCTCCCGGTAGGTCGAGATGCCGACGACGGGACGCTCAGAGCGGGGTGACATAGGCACCAGAGATTCCGCCGTCGACGAGGAACGTGTTGGCGGTGATGAAGGATGCGTCGTCGGAGGCCAGGAACAGCACCGCGCTCGCCAGCTCCTCGGGCTCGCCGAACCTGCCCATCGGCACGTGCACCAGTCGGCGGGCCGCGCGCTCGGGGTCCTTGGCGAAGAGCTCCTTGAGCAGGGGAGTGTTCACCGGCCCTGGGCAGAGCGCGTTGACGCGGATCCCTTCGCGCGCGAACTGCACCCCGAGCTCACGGGTCATGCTCAGCACGCCGCCCTTGGACGCCGAGTAGGAGATCTGCGAGGTGGCCGCGCCCATCACCGCCACGAACGAGGCGGTGTTGATGATCGAGCCGCGCTTCTGCTCCAGCATGTAGGGCAGCGCGGCCTTGCAGCACAGGTAGACCGAGGTCAGGTTGACCTCCTGCACGCGTCGCCAGGCGTCCAGCCCGGTGTCGAGGATGGAGTCGTCGTCGGGCGGGCTGATGCCGGCGTTGTTGAAGGCGATGTCGACCGAGCCGTAGGCGTCCCTCGCGGACTTGAACAGGGCGTCGACCTGCTCCTTGCTCGTCACGTCGACGTGCACGTACGTCGCGTGGTCGAGACCGCCGAGGTCGTCGACGAGCTCCGCGCCGCGGTCGTCGTCGATGTCGCCGACGACGACCTTGGCGCCCTCGGCCACGAAGCGCCGTACCGTCGCCAGCCCGATCCCCGAGCACCCTCCGGTGACGACGGCCACCCGGCCCTCGATGCGTCCTGCCACTGCGTTTCCTCTCCCTGTGATGGTGTCGAGACGGTCGCGGCAGCGACCTCCACGACCGGCGGTCAGTGCGCGATGAACACGTTCTTCTCCTCGGTGAACGCATACGGCGCGTCCGGGCCGAGCTCGCGCCCCAGGCCGGACATCTTGTAGCCGCCGAACGGCGTCCAGTAGCGCACGCTCGAGTGGCTGTTCACGCTGAGGTTGCCGGTCTGTACGGCACGTGAGACGCGCAGAGCTCGGCCGACGTCGGAGGTGAAGATCGAGCCGGACAGCCCGTACGCCGAGTCGTTGGCCAGGGCGACCGCGTGGTCCTCGTCGTCGAAGGCCATCACGGCCACCAGCGGTCCGAAGACCTCGTCCTGCCAGACGGTCTCGCTCGGGTCCGAGGTCTCGGTGACCATGGCCGGGAGCCAGAAGCCTCCCTCGGCCGCGGGGTCGCCCGGTGTCCGACCCTGGAACGCGATGGTCGTGGCGTCGACGTACCGCTGCACCGCGTCACGCTGCCCGGCCGAGACCATCGGCCCCATCTGGCTGGACTCGTCACTGGGGTCCAGCACCCGCCAGTCGCGCACGGCCGTCTCGAGCCGGCCCAGGAACTCGTCGTAGATCGAGCGCTGCACGAGGATCCGCGAGCGTGAGCAGCAGTCCTGGCCGGCGTTGTCGTAGACACCGCCGGGGGCCGCGGCCGCCGCGGCCGCGACGTCCGCGTCGGCGAAGACGATGTTGGCGCTCTTGCCGCCGAGCTCCAGGGTCACGTGCTTCACCTGCTCGGCGCACCCGGCCATGATCTGCTTGCCGACCGCGGTCGACCCGGTGAACACGACCTTGTGGACGTCCGGGTGGGTGACGAAGCGGTTGCCGACGACCGAGCCCTTGCCCGGCACCACCGAGAAGACACCGGGCGGCAGGCCCGCCTCGAGGGCGAGCTCGCCGATCCGGATCGCCGTCAGGGGAGTGATCTCCGCAGGCTTGAGGACGACGGTGTTGCCGGCCGCCAGAGCCGGTGCGAACCCCCAGCCCGCGATCGGCATCGGGAAGTTCCACGGCACGATGACCCCGACCACGCCGAGTGGCTCGTGGAAGGTGATGTCGACGCCACCGGGGACCGGGATCTGCTTGCCGACCATCCGCTCGGGTGTCGCGGAGTAGTAGGTGAGGACGTCGCGGACGTTGCCGGCCTCCCAGCGGGCGTTGCCGATCGTGTGCCCGGAGTTCTCGACCTCCAGCCGAGCCAGCTCCTCGTTGTGGGCGTCGACCGCCGCAGCGAACGCTCGCAGCAGGCTGGCGCGCTCGCCGGGGGCCAGGTCGCGCCAGGTCGGGAAGGCGTCGTGCGCGCGCTGGATCGCGGCGTCCGTCTCGGCCTCCGTGGCGGCGGGGACCTCGCGGAGCTCCCGACCGGTGGCCGGGTTGACGAGCATCGTGGACAAGCTCTACATCCTCTCGAAGGAGCGGGCGAGCTCCCAGTCGGTGACGGCGGCGTCGAAGGCCTTCAGCTCGACGTCGGCCATGTTGGTGTAGTGGTCGACGACCTCGTCGCCGAACGCCGACCGGGCCACCGCGGAGGCGGCCCAGATGTCGCGCGCCTCGCGCAGGGTGTGCGGCACGTGCGGCTTGTCGGAGTGGTAGGCGTTGCCTCGCAGCTCGGGCTCGAGCTCGAGCCGGCTGTCGATGCCGTGGCGCCCGCCGGCCAGCATCGCGGCGAGGGCGAGGTAGGGGTTCACGTCGCCGCCGGGCACGCGGTTCTCCATCCGCGCGCTCGGGCCGTGGCCCACCAGACGCACCGCGCAGGTGCGGTTGTCCTCGCCCCAGGCCACCGCCGTCGGGGCGAAGGAGCCGTCGGCGAACCGCTTGTAGCTGTTCACGTTGGGTGCGTAGAGCAGCGTGAAGTCGCGCATCGTGGCCAGCACGCCGGCGACGAAGCTGTCGTACATCGCCGACCGCTTCCCGCGACCGCCCGAGCCGGCCTGGGCGCCGTCCCAGAACACGACGTCGCCGTCCTTGCCGCGCAGTGACAGGTGGATGTGGCAGGAGCTGCCCTCGCGCTCGTTGTACTTCGCCATGAACGTGACCGCCTGGCCACGCTGGGCCGCGATCTCCTTCGCGACGGTCTTGTAGACGCTGTGGTTGTCGGCGCTCACGAGCGCGTCGGCGTAGAGGAAGCCGATCTCGTGCTGGCCGAAGTTGCACTCGCCCTTGGCCGCCTCCACGTCGAGCCCGGCGGCGTACATCGTATTGCGGATGTCGCGCAGCAGCGGCTCCGCGCGAGTGGTGCCGAGGATGGAGTAGTCGACGTTGTACTGGTTGACCGGGTCCAGACCCCGGTAGCGCAGCCGGTTGGCGTCCTCGTAGGTGGTGTTGAACGCGATGAACTCCAGCTCCGTGCCGGCCAGGGCGACCAGGTCGCGCTCGGCGAAGGCGTCGAGCTGGGCCTTGAGGATCGTGCGCGGCGACTGCACGACGGGGGAGTGGTCGAGCCAGACCAGGTCGCACTGCACCAAGGCGGTCGCGGGCAGGTGCGAGAGCAGCCGGATCGTGTCCCAGTCGGGCACGAACTCCAGGTCGCCGTAGCCGCGCTCCCACGACGACATGGCATACCCGTCGACGGTGTTCATGTCGACGTCGACCGCGAGCAGGTAGTTGCAGCCCTCCGTGCCGTGCTCCACCACGACGTCGAGGAAGTACCGGCTGTGCAGGCGCTTGCCCTGAAGGCGACCCTGCATGTCGGTGAAGGCCAGGACGACGGTGTCGATCTCACCGTCCTCGATCCGCCCGCGCAGGGAGTCGAGGGTGAGGTAGCGGTCGTTGGGTGGCATGGGTCTCCTGTCCGTCTCTCTCAGCCGAGCAGTCCGCGCAGCAGCGCGGCCGTGTCGTCGCAGTGTTCCTCCATGGTCTGGCGGGCCCGCTCGACCCGGCCGTCGAGGACGGCCTGGAGGATGCCCTCGTGCTGGCTGTTGGAGTGGCCGATGTTCACGTCGTAGACCGGGATCTGCATGAGCATGTCGTGCAGCGCGGCCTGGACCCGGGTCACCGCTTCGATGATCGACGGCGAGCCGGTCACCGAGGCGAAGGCGAGGTGGAACCTGCTGTCGGCCTGGCGGTGGGCAGCGGAGCCGGCCGCGCGGGTGACGGCGTCGTACGCCGTGGTCAGCATCGCGCGCTGGTCGTCGGCCAGGTCGAGCCCGGCCGCGGTCGCGACGGCACCGGGCTCCACGATCCGCCGGAACGTGAGGCTGTCCAGCCACGAGGCGAGGATCTCGGCCGAGGGAGACTTCGCGGCTCGGGCTCGCGCCCGCGGGCGGCGAGGCGAGTAGGTGACGACACTCCCGCCGCCGCGCCCGCGCCGGGTCTCGACCATGCCCGCGGTGCGCAGCGCGATGATCGCCTCGCGGACGGTGGCCCGGGAGACATGCAGTCTCTGGGCCAGCTCGCGCTCGGGCGGCAACGTCGTGCCGTGCGGGTGGACCCCCAGCCGGATCGCGGTGGCGAGCTGTTCCACGCACGCCTCGAACGCGTGGTGGCCGCGCACCGGCCGCAGCACGACCCGCGCCAGGTCGGGCAGCTGCTGCGCGGATGACGATCCGGTCACGCGGGTCAGTGTGTCAGGCGCGCCCAAGGTGTCAATGGTCTGGGTTCAGACCGAATTTGGCGGTTGCTCTTTACTGCGGATTCCGGAGGGGTCTAGCCTCCGGCCAACCGGTTCCGCTTCCGAAATGAGCTCACCGATGCCCGAATCGCACGAACCCGTCGGCTATGCCGATCTCAGCGACGACGAGAAGACCCTGGCCAAACTCGGGTACAGCCAGGAACTGCACCGCTCCTGGAGCGGCTTCTCCAACTTCGCCATCTCGTTCTCGATCATCTCCATCCTGGCTGGGTGCTTCACCAGCTTCGCCCTGGGTTGGAACAACGGCGGCCCTGCCGCGATCGCGTGGGGATGGCCGATCCTGACCGTCTTCATCCTGATCATCGGCCTGTGCATGTCCGAGCTCGTCTCGGCCTACCCGACCTCGGGCGGCATCTACTGGTGGGCCTCCAAGCTCGGGGGTCCGGCCGCCGGGTTCTACACCGGGTGGCTGAACCTGATCGGGCTGGTCGCGATCGTGGCCTCCGTCGCCTACGGGTGCGCCACGTTCTTCGATGCCACGGTCGGCTACTTCAGCTCCTCCTGGGTGAACAGCTACTCGCTGACGCGCGTGTTCATCGAGTTCGTGGTCATCTTGGTCCTGGCTGCCGTGGTGAACATCTTCTCCAGTCACCTGCTGGCGATCCTCAACAACATCTCGGTGTGGTGGCACGTCGTCGGAGCCGCCGTCATCGTCCTGATCCTGTGGTTCTTCCTCAAGGACGGCACCAGCCACGCCTCGATCGGAGACGTGTTCGGGTCGACGGTCAACAACACCGGGCTCTTCAAGGGTCATACCAGTGGGGCCGGCTTCCTCCTCTACGTGCTGCCCCTCTCCGGCATTCTGACCCAGTACACGATCACCGGCTACGACGCGTCCGCCCACCTGTCCGAGGAGACGCAGGCTGCCTCCACCGGCGCGGCCAAGGGCATCTGGCAGTCGATCTTCTACTCCGGCGTCGGTGGATGGATCCTCCTGCTGTCGTTCCTGTTTGCGGTCCAGGACAAGAACGGTGTGACGGCTGGCGGCGGAAGCGTGTTCCTCATCTTCGGGCAGGCCCTCACCGCTCACGTGGCCGGTCTCGTCGTCGCCATCTCGGCCATCGGCCAGTTCTTCTGCACGGTGGCCTGCATGACGAGCACAAGCCGGATGTTCTTCGCCTTCAGCCGCGACGGTGCGATGCCGGGGGCGAAGCACTTCTCCAAGCTGAACGTCAACCGTGTCCCGGCCAACGCTGTCATCGCCTCGGCAGTGATCGCCCTGGTCTTGACCCTGCCGGCTCTGATCAAGGTCGACATCGCCGGGGCGCCGGTGCCGATCGCCTTCTTCGCGGTCGTCTCGATCGGGGTCATCGGGCTCTACCTCGCGTTCGCGATCCCCATCTACCTGCGTTGGCGGCTGGGCTCGGCGTTCCAGGTTGGCTCGTGGAACAACGGGGCCAAGTACCGCTGGATGAACCCCATCGCGGTTGTGGAGATCGTCATCATGTCGATCGTCGGGCTCCTTCCGACCTCGACGGTCGGCATCTGGTGGAACGACGGCTTCGCCTGGAAGTACGTCAACTACGCGATCATCGTGGTCCCCGCGGCTCTCGTGCTGCTGACCATCTACTGGTTCGTCTCCGTTCGGCACTGGTTCACCGGGCCCAAGCACACGATCGATCCGGACGTGGTCGCCGCGTTCGCCGACTGACAGCGCGGAGTGTCACAGCAGGATCCAGCCTTGGACCGCCTGGCCTGTCTGGCCGGGCGGTCCTGGCGTGCGTCGAACCTCCCCGGCGGCCTGACCAACGTCAACCTCCGGGTGCAGTCCGACGACGACCTGGACCCCCTCGACGTGGTGGTGCGCTGGGCCCGCGGAGACGCGGAGTTGCTGGGCATCGACCGCGACGCCGAGCACGCCAACTCGGCGGCGGCGTACGAGGCGGGGGTCGGGGCGGAGGTCCTGGAGTACCGCCCCGAGCTGTCGCTCATGGTGATCGCGTTCCTGCCCGGCACCTCGCTGACCAACGCCGACTTCGCGGACCCCGGAGTGCTGCGTCGCTCGGCCGACGCGGTGCGAGCGCTCAACGCGGGGCCGCGGTTCATCGGCGACTTCGACATGTTCGCCCGCCAGGCCGGGTACCTGGAGTCCGTGCGGGAGCATCGGATGACGCTCCCCGCCGGCTACACCGACCACGCCGCGGCCTGGGACGACGTACGCCGGGCGCTGGCGGCCGCGCCGCGCCCGACCGTGCCGTGCAACAACGACCTCCTCGCCGCCAACTACCTCGACGACGCCACCTTCGAAGGGCACGGCCGGGTCTGGCTGATCGACTACGAGTACTCCGGCAACAACGACGCCTGCTTCGAGCTCGGCAACACCACGACCGAGTGCGACTTCACCGAGGACATGATCGACGCGTGGTGCGAGGCGTACTTCGGGGACCCGACGCCCGCCGACCGCGCGCGGGTGCGCGTCCAGGCGCTGTGCAGCCAGTACGGCTGGGCGCTGTGGGGCTTCATCCAGGAGGCGACGAGCCCGATCGACTTCGACTTCGGCTCGTGGGGCATGGAGCGCTACGAGAAGGCCGACGCGACCTTCCGCGGCGGTCGCCTGCCGACGCTGCTGGAACAGGTCGCGGAGGGCTGACCCGTGGTCTCGACGAGCTCGACCGACGGGCATGGCTCGACCGGCGGCTCACTCCCGTCCCGGGCTCGGGTGGTGGTGGTCGGCGGGGGAGTGATCGGCTGCTCGGTGGCCTACCACCTGACCAAGCTCGGCTGGACCGACGTGCTGCTGCTGGAGCAGGGCCGCCTCTCGGGGGGTACGACGTGGCACGCCGCCGGGCTCGTCGGGCCGTTGCGGGCGACCGAGGCCGGCACCCGGCTGGTTCAGTACTCCGCCGAGCTCTACGCGTCGCTCGAGGCCGAGACCGGGCTGTCGACGGGGTACCGCAACGTCGGCGGCGTCATCGTCGCCCGCACCGAGGACCGGATCACCCAGCTCCGGCGCACGGCGGCCAACGCCGTGGCCTACGACCTGGACTGCGAGCTGGTCGACGCCGCTCGGGCCCAGGAGCTCTGGCCGCCGATGCGGGTCGACGACCTGCTGGGAGCCATCTGGCTGCCCGGCGACGGCAAGGTCAATCCCGCCGACCTGACCCAGTCGCTGGCGAGGGGCGCGCGGCTCGGAGGTGCCCGGGTGGCCGAGGGCGTGCGGGTCGTCGGCTTCGACGTCGTCGAGGGACCCTCGGGACGGCGCGTGGCCGGCGTGCGCACCGACGGCGCCGGTGGCGACCACAGTGTCGAGTGCGAGGTCGTCGTCAACTGCGCAGGGCAGTGGGCCAAGGCCCTCGGCGACCTGGCCGGCGTGACCGTCCCCCTGCACTCGGCCGAGCACTTCTACGTCGTGACCGAGGCGGTCGAGGGCACCTCTCCCGACCTTCCGATCATGCGCGACCCCGACGGGTGGACCTACTTCAAGGAGGAGGTGGGCGGCCTCGTGGTCGGGGGCTTCGAGCCGGACGCCAAGCCCTGGCGCTCGCCGTCCGACCTGCCCCACCCCTTCGAGTTCCAGCTGCTCGAGGAGGACTGGGAGCACTTCGCGCCGATCATGGAGCAGGCGGTGCGGCGGGTGCCGGCGCTGGCCGAGACCGGGATCCGCAAGTTCTACAACGGTCCGGAGTCCTTCACGCCCGACAACCAGTTCGTGCTCGGCCAGGCGCCGGGGCTGGGCGGCTACTTCGTGGGCGCCGGCTTCAACTCGGTCGGCATCGCGTCCGCGGGGGGCGCGGGGCGCGCACTGGCCGAGTGGGTCGTCGCCGGCGAGCCGACCAGCGACCTGGTGGCCGTGGACGTGCGCCGCTTCGCGCCGTTCCACGGCGACGAGCCCTGGCTGCGCTCCCGGGTCGCGGAGATCCTCGGGCTGCACTACGAGGTGCCCTGGCCGTGGCGAGAGCCCGAGACCGGTCGCCCCCAGCGGCTCTCTCCCCTGCACGAGCGTCTCGCCGCGCGCGGAGCTGTGTTCGGCAGCCGGATGGGCTGGGAGCGGCCGCTGGTCTTCGCCCCCGAGGGCGCCCCGAGGCCGGCGTACACCTGGGGCAGGCCGGAGTGGCTCCCATGGTGCCTGGCGGAGCAGCACGCCACCCGCCAGGGCGTCGCGGTCTTCGACCAGACCTCCTTCTCGTTGTACGCCGTGACCGGCCCCGGGGCGCTGGAGTCGCTCCAGTGGATCTGCGCCGCGGACGTCGACGTCGCGGTTGGCGGGTGCGTCTACACGCCGTTGCTCAACGAGCGCGGCACGTACGAGGCTGACCTGACGGCCACCCGCACCGGTCCGGAGGCGTTCCTGCTGGTGTCGAGCTCGGCCACGACGATCCGCGACCTGGACTGGATCGCACGTCATCTCCCGGTGGGGGCCGAGGTGTCGGTGCGCGACCGCACGGACGAGCTCGCCGTCCTCGGCGTGATGGGACCGCGTTCGCGCGACCTGCTCGGCCGGGTCTCGACCGGTTCGACCACGCGGGAGAGCTGGTCGGAGGGAGCGTTCGCCTTCGCGACGTCCCGGGAGGTCTCCCTGGGCGGCGTCGTCCTCCGCGCAACCCGGATGACCTATGTGGGCGAGCTCGGCTGGGAGCTGGTCGTGCCGGTCGAGGACGCTCTGGCGGTCTACGACGCGCTGCGCGCGGCGGGGGAGGACCTCGGGCTCGCCGACGCGGGCTACCACGCGATCGAGTCGCTGCGACTGGAGAAGGGCTACCGGGCGTTCGGTCGCGACCTGACCCCGGACCTGACGCCCGTCGAGGCGGGCCTGGTGTTCGCGACCGCTCTGGACCACGCCGACAAGGACTTCCTCGGGCGGGCGGCGCTCGCGGCCCATCGGGAGCGGCTGCGAGGGCCGGGGGAGCGACGGCGGCTGGTGTCGTTCGTGCTGTCGGACGCCGAGCCGATGCTGTGGGGTGGCGAGCTCGTCCTCCGCGACGGCCGGCCCGGCGGTCAGGTCGTGAGTGCGGCGTACGGCGCCACGGTCGGAGCGAGTGTGGGCCTCGCCCTCCTGCGGGCGGAGCGGGCCGTCACGCAGGCCGACCTGGATTCGGCGAGGTTCGAGGTCGACCTGGCGGGGACGACCTTCCGCGCGCGCATGACGCTGCGCGCGCCGCTGTAGCCGCGCTGCTCAGCCGACGCGGTGGCGCGGCCGCCCGCCGATCACCCAGCAGACGCCGCCGGCCACGCTGCCGATCACCAGCAGGACCAGCCACACCATCGGGTCCAGCGTGCGCATCTCCCTGGGGTCGGTGCGCGTGTAGTCGACGACGCACCACGCCCAGAAGACCAGGGCGAGCGTGATCAGCGCAGCCGGAAGGAACATCACGCCGCCATCGTGCCTCACGGGCCGGCGTAGATCTCGCGGATCACCTCCTCGATGTCGGGTTCCTGGATCGACAGGTCGGCGACGGCGTACGACGCGGCGACGGCGGCGACGATCGGGGCGGCGCTCTGGCCGGCCGGGAAGCTGAGCCACTGGCGAGGCCCGTCCACGCGCCGGGTCTCGGCGCCCTCCACCTCAATCGGCGGTGCCTCGTCGACCAGGTCGACCACCAGGGTCCGCCGCGAGTCCTCCCGCTGGTGCAGCCCCGCCAGGGGACCGTCGAAGACCGCCGTTCCACGGTCGATGACGATCACGCGATCGCACAACGCCTCGATGTCCTGGAGATCGTGGGTGGTGAGCATCAAGGTGGTGCCGCGCTCGGCGTTGAGGGTGCGCAGGAACTCGCGCAGCCGGCCCTTGCTCACCACGTCGAGCCCGATCGTGGGCTCGTCCAGGTAGAGGATCTCGGGGTCGTGCAACAGCGCGGCGGTGATGTCACCGCGCATCCGCTGCCCGAGGCTGAGCTGACGGACCGGGGTGTCGAGCAGGTCGCCGAGATCGAGCAGCTCGACGTACTCCGCCAGGGTGCGGCGGTGCCGCACCGGGTCGACCCGGTAGATGCGCTGCAGGAGCTCGAAGCTGTCGCGGAGAGGGAGGTCCCACCACAGCGACGTGCGCTGCCCGAACACCACGCCGATCCGCCGCGCCAGGTCGGTGCGCTGCCTGCTGGGGTCGAGCCCCGCGACCCGCAGGACCCCCGCGGTGGGGACCAGGATGCCGGTGAGCATCTTGATGGTGGTGGACTTCCCGGCGCCGTTCGGACCGATGTAGCCGACCATCTCGCCGGCGTCGATGCTGAAGGTGAGGTCGTGCACGGCGCGGACCTCCGCCCGGGTGCGTGACCGCCACGGCGGGTGCCCCTGCGTGCGCTTGCGGACCACGAAGGTCCGCGCGAGGTCACGGACGTCGATCAGGCTCATCTTGTCTCCAGAGGTGTGGGTGTCGCACGGCTGGTCCCTAGCTCCCGGTCGAGGTGTAGTGGCGGACGCCGAGGCGCCACACCGCGGCGGTGACCACGACCGTGACGCCCGCGGCCACCGGCGAGGCCAGCTCCAGCCAGTGCGGCAGGCCGGAGGTGTCGTGGCGACCGAGGATGTAGAGCGACGGGTACCAGTTCGCGAAGGCGATCGGCAGGACGAAGGTCAGGCCCAGTGCGACCCGTCGGGGGAACACCGTCAGCGGGTACTCCAGCAGGGAGGCCCCGCCGTAGGTGAAGGCGTTGCCGAGCTCGCTGGCGTCCGAGGTCCAGAACTGAACGCAGCTGAACGAGACGAACAGGCCCACGAAGATCGCGGCGCCGCTGGTCAGCATCAGCACCAGCACGGCGATGCGGGCAGGCGTCCAGTCGACCCCCCAGGCGGCCCAGGCGAGCACGGCGCTGCCCTGGACGATCCGGGCCACGCGACGCAACGCGAACTGGTCGGCACAGATCTGCACGATCAGCGGCACCGGCTTGGTCATCATCGTGTCCAGACGGCCGAGCCGGATCTGCATCCCGATCCGCTCCACGTTCCCGACGACGAGGTCCGCGAAGCCGATCGCGAGCTGCGAGGTGCCGTAGAGGAACCCCATCTCGCGCAGGTCGAAGCCGCCATAGGTGGTCAGGTGGCTGAACATCACCCAGATGCCGACGAAGTCGATCCCGGTGGAGAGCACGCTGCCGACCGTCATCATCGCGAAGGACACCGGATACTCCAGCGACGAGCGGATCCAGAGCCGGGAGATCGCGACGTACGCCGCCAGTGCCTCACCCACCCTGCACCACCACCTTCCGCGTGGCTCGGTCGAGCACGAGGGCGCAGCCCGCGAGGAGTACGACGGCCCAGAGAGCCTGAAGCCCCAGCGCGGCGAGCAGGTCGGTGCCGCGATGCTTGCCGAGGTAGACGTCGATGGGCACCTGGACGTACGACGCCCACGGGAGCGCGCGCACGACGGTCCCGGCGACCCCCGGCACGAGGTTGAGCGGCAGCGTGAGCCCCGAGAGCGCCATCGAGAGCACCGAGCTCATCAGCCGGACCCCGGAGGAGTCCAGCACCCAGAACGCGGTCGCGGCCACCAGGAAGCGCACGGCGAAGCTGACGCTGACCGCGAGGAAGATCGAGACGACGAACCCGGCCGCCGCCGTGGCCGAGGCCGGGCCCCGGATGTCGAAGAGCACGAGCCCGATCAGCGACGGCGCCAGGCCGCGGGTGCAGAAGTGGTACGTCGCGCGGCCGAGGTCGCCGGCGTAGTACCACCACAGCAGGGGGACCGGGCGGTACAGGTCGACGGAGACGTCGCCGGTGCGGATGCGCTCGTTGAGGTCGTCGGTGGTGCCGCCGCTCCACATCGCGACCGTCATCACCAGGGACTGCGCCAGCCAGACGTAGGTGATGGCGTCACGGGTGTCGTAGCCGCCCGCGTGCGGAGCGGCGCGCCAGAGCTGGATGTAGGCGTAGGAGTAGATCAGCCCGAACACCGAGTTGGTGAAGATGCCGGCCAGGGTCGCTGCGCGGTAGGTGCTGTAGCGGCGGAAGGAGCGCACGGCGACAGCCGGGTAGAGCACGGGTTTGTCTCCCTTCGAGGGGTGCGCGCACGCCAAGTGACCCCGCCTTGCGAGAAGGCGGGGGTGTCGGGTCGTGCGCGCTGTGCAGCTAGGTCGCAGTCTGGTCGTGCAGGTGCAGCCGCCCAGTCTCGCCCACGCCGGTCGAGCTTGTCGAGCCCCGAGGACCTGTCAGGTGCGGAGTAGGTTGGCGAGCATGAGCCTGGACCGTCCTGTGAAGCCCGATCCCTACACGCTGCTGCCCGCGGTGCCGTCGTTCACCGTCACCAGCGACGACGTCACCGACGGCCAGCCCCTGAAGGACGACCAGGTCGCGGAGTTCGGCAACTCCTCGCCTCAGCTGTCGTGGAGCGGCGCACCGGAGGGCACCAAGAGCTACACCGTGACCTGCTATGACCCCGATGCACCGACCCCCAACGGCTTCTGGCACTGGTCGTTGGTCGACCTGCCTGCCGACGTGACCTCCCTCGAGGCCGGTGCGGGGGCGGAGGGCGCCAGTCTGCCCGGCGGCGCGTTCATGCTCGTCAACGACGGCGGCGTCCGGGGCTTCATGGGAGCAGCGCCGCCCGAGGGCGACCAGGTGCACCGGTACTTCTTCGTCGTCCACGCCGTCACCCAGGAGACCCTGGGCGTCGACCACTCGGTGTCCAACGCCGTGCTGAGCTTCAACCTGGTGTTCAACACTGCTGGCCGCGCGATCGTCACCGGCACCTACCAGCACTGAGGGCCGGTGCTGGTTCCGCTGCGGACTTCTTGGCCCTTCTTGGCACTTCTTGGGGGTTGCAGCGGCCAGTAAGTGCCAAATCCCCCGCTGAAGCGGGGGATTTGGCAGCAGCTCACCAGACCTGCGGGCGCCGCGCGGGCCGCGGGAGTCCCGAGCGGTGGTCGGCCGCCGGCCCGGGCCCACCATCGCCCAGGATGGACCCATGGACGACCATCCCCCCTACCCCTCGGGTCTGCGGTTGTCGGGACGCCGCGTGCTCGTCGTCGGCGGAGGCCACGTCTCGCAGCGCCGGATTCCGGCGCTGCTGGCAGCGGGCGCGCAGGTCGTCGTGGTCTCTCCGCACGTCACGCCGGCCATCGAGGGACTCGTGCGCTCAGCCGAGGTGTCCTGGGTCGGGCGGGGCTTCGCCGACGAGGACCTCGACGAGACCTGGTACGTCATCGCCGCCACCGACGACGCCGTCGTCAACGAGCAGGTGAGCGCGGCCGCCGAGACGCGCCGGATCTTCTGCGTGCGCGCCGACGACGGCACCAGCGCGACAGCGTGGACCCCGGCGAGCGGGCACTACGACGGACTGACGGTCGCGGTCCTGGGCCGCCGCGAGCCACGGCGTACCGCAGCGGTCCGCGACGCCATCGTGACCGCCCTGCACGAGGGCGTCGTGGCGGCCGGGGAGCGCCGTCCCTCGGTCCCCGGGGTCACCCTGGTCGGCGGTGGGCCGGGACACCCCGAGCTGATCTCGGTCGCGGGTCGCCGGGCCCTGATGGAGGCCGACGTCGTGGTCGCCGACCGACTGGCACCGCGCGACCTCCTGGGCGACCTGCCGTCGACGACCGAGGTGGTCGACGTCGCGAAGCTGCCGCGGGGCACGGCCGCCCGCCAGGAGGAGATCAACCGCCTCATCGTCGAGCGCGCCCGGGCCGGGCAGCGCGTGGTGCGCTTCAAGGGCGGCGACAGCTTCGTGTTCGGCCGCGGCTTCGAGGAGGTCGAGGCCTGCCGCGAGGCGGGGGTGGCCGTCCACGTCATCCCCGGGCTGTCGAGCCCGCTGGCCGTCCCGGCGGTCGCCGGCATCCCGGTCACCCACCGCCACGTCGCCCACGACTTCACCGTCGTGTCCGGCCACGTCCCCCCGGGACATCCCGACTCCCTGGTCGACTGGGACGCCGTGGCCCGGCTGCGCGGCACGCTGCTGCTGATGATGGCGGTGGAGAACGCCTCCGCGATCGCCGCGAGGCTCGTCTCGTCGGGGCGCGCGGCGCGGACGCCGGTCGCGGTGGTCTGCGACGGTTCGATGCCGGGGGAGCGGACCATCCTGACCACGCTCGGTGCGCTCGAGGCGGACCTCGACCGGCACGCCGTGCGGCCGCCGGCGATCATCGTGGTCGGCGAGGTCGTCGCGGTGGCGCACCCCGCGGCGTACGCCCCGGGCTAGCGGCTCGCATCGGGCAGGCGCCTGGTGGCGTAGAAGGCCACGGCCGTGGCGGCTGCCACGTTCAACGAGTCGATGCCGGCCCGCATCGGGATGCGGACCCGGTACCTCGCCAGCGCGGACGTGATCGCCGTGATGCCGTCGCCCTCGGTGCCGAACACCAGCGCCAGCCGCTGCTGTCGGACGGCCGCGAGCTCGTCGAGCTCGATCGAGCCCTCCCCGAGGGTCAGCGCGGCGATGTCGAAGCCCGCGTCGACCAGGGCCGCCAGCCCGCCGGGCCAGGGCTCGACCCGGGTCCACGGGATCTGGAGCACCGCGCCCATGGACACCTTGATCGCGCGCCGGTACAGCGGGTCTGCACAACGCGGTGACAGGAGTACGGCGTCCACACCGAGAGCGGCGGCGTTGCGGAACGCGGCCCCGACGTTGGCGTGGTCGACCAGGTCCTCCAGGACGGCGACCCGCGTCGCGCCGTCGACGACCTCGTCGAGGGTGGCGAGGGGGCGGCGCTCGAGCGAGGCGAGGGCGCCGCGGTGCACGTGGAACCCGGTGACCTGCTCGGCAAGTGCCTCGGAGACCACGAAGCAGGGAGCGGGGCTCCGGTCGAGGACGTCGTGGAGCCCGGCGAGCCAGCGCGGGGCCATCAGGAAGGACCGGGGCGCGAACCCGGCCTCGACCGCGCGGCGCACGACCTTCTCGCCCTCGGCGAGGAACAACCCGTGCTCGGCCTCCAGATGGGTCCGCAGCTGGACGTCGCGAAGGTCGCGGTAGTCGGCCAGGCGCGGGTCGTCGGGGTCGGAGAGCTCGATCAGCTCGGCCACGAGCAGCGCCTCACGACACGTCGGCGGTCTCGGTGGTCGGCACGGCCGGCCAGTCGGCCGGGTAGCGGTCGGCGACCTTCTCGTGGCCCTTCTGGAGCTTCTTGCGCCAGCGGGTCGAGAGCCGGTCGCCGAAGACCGTGCCGACGGTGTGGTCGGTCTCGTGCTGGAGGCATCGGGCCAGCAGCCCGCTGCCGCCGAAGGTCACCGGCTCGCCGTCCAGCCCGCGGCCGTGCACGGTCGCGCTCTCCGGCCGGGCCAGGGGGGCGTAGCCGCCGGGCAGCGAGAGACAGCCCTCCTCGTCCTCCTCGAGGCGCCGGTCACGGCCCTCGGGCAGCACCACCTCGGGGTTGCACACGACGCCCACGGTCCGCTCACCGGAGGAGTCGTGGCAGTCGAAGACGAACATCCGCAGGTCGACGCCGATCTGGCAGGCCGCGAGCCCGACGCCGTCGGCGGCGTACATCGTCGCCACCAGGTCTGCGGCCAGGGTCCGGAGCTCGACGTCGTACGCCGTGACGTCGGCCTGGCGGCGGTGCATGACCGGGGCTCCCCAGCGCACGACCGGGCGGACCGAGCCACCGCCCGGCAGCGCGCCGTACGGCGCGTGGGCGGGTCCGGGGGCGTCGGGCGGCATGGGCAGGATCCTAAGGACCAGGGGGCCGCACCCGTCACCCGGGAGCACCGGCCATGGTCAGCGGGGCCAGGGCCAGCACCTCCTCGGGCGACTCCAGCCCGCGCACCCCGACGAACACCGTGCTCACCCCGAGCGACTCCAGCTCGCCGTAGCGCTCCCGGTGCTGGTCGACCGTGCCGGCGTGGGTGCGCCGCGCGAACGCCGCGGCCGGCGTACGACCGCGCAGGCGCTCGACCATGGCCCAGGCATGGTCGCGGTCACGCCCGACGACCGGCAGGTCGAGCACCGTCACCGCGACCTCGTCGCGGGTGCGCCCGGCGGCCGCGAGGTGCCGGTCGAGCACGGCCAGCTTGCGGGTGAGGGTCTCGGGGTCCGATGGCAGGTTGCAGGCGTCCCCGAGACGGGCGGCGATGTCGAGGGTGCGCCGCTCACCGCCGCCACCGACGATGACCGGGATGCGGTGCGCCGGCCGGGGGTAGGAGGTGGTCTCGGGTAGCCGGGCCCGCGTGCCGTCGTAGGCCCTGGTGCCGGGCGACCAGAGGGCCCGGCAGGTCTCGATGGTGGCCTCGAGCAGGTCGAGGCGCGTCCGGGCCGGCGGGAAGGGCACGCCGTACGCCGCATGCTCACGCTCCCACCACCCCGCTCCGACGCCGAGGAACGCGCGACCGCCGGAGAGTGCGTCGAGGGTCGCGGCCGCCTTCGCCGTGATGCCCGCGGGCCGGAAGGTCACCGGAGTGCACAGCGTGCCGAGCTCGAGCCCGGTGTCGAGGCCGGCGACCAGCCCGAGGGTCACCCAGGGCTCCGGGATCGGCTGCCAGGAGGCGTCGACCTGGGGGATCTGGATCAGGTGGTCCATCAGCGCGATGCCCGTGAAGCCCGCCTCGTCGGCGGCCAGGGCCAGCCGTCGCAGCCACGTCGCCGGGTCCTCGCCCCAGGGGAACCGCGACACCTGGAGCACGACTCTCAACGGGCCGTTCCGCACCGACGTCGTTGGGCGATCGACGCCAGGGTCCGTGTGCGAGCTCCTGTCGCCCGGTTCCGTGCGACGGGGCTCGCCGCGCCCGGGGACGACCTCGACCCGGTCCCAGGCCTCGCTGTCCAGCGCGGCACGTACGGCGGAGGCGCGGCGGACCTGGTCGGCCAGTGCCGGAGCCGGCACCGGCCGGTCGCGCGCGGTGTTGCGGCGGCGACACTCCTCGCCCGGCGTGTCGAGGAGGACCGCGACCGCCGGCAGACCGGCCGCTCGGGCGGCGTCACGCCAGGCGGCCCGACGCTCGGCGTCCAGCCCGAGGGTGTCGACCACGGTGGTCAGGCCGCGCGAGAGGCGCGCGGCCACGATCTGCTCGAGGAGGCCGAAGGCGTCGCTCGAGGCGTCGAGATCGGCAGGCCCGGAGCCCACGACGCCGCGCAGCTCGTCGGACGACACGACCTCGGCACGCCGGTAGTGCTGGTCGGCCCAGGTCGACTTGCCCGAGCCCGAGGCGCCCACCAGGACCACGAGTGCCGGGTCGGGCAGGCTCACGGGCCGCTCTCGAGCCGGGCCGCCTCGCCGGGCGTGACGACGTAGCAGGCGGGCTGGGTGAGCCCGGCGTCGCGGAACGCACCGAGGACCGAGTCCTGCACGGCGGACGAGAGCTGCCGGGGGACCAGGGCGACCGCCGAGCCGCCGAAGCCGCCGCCGGTCATCCGGGCGCCGAGGGCCCCGGCGGTGCGAGCGGTCTCGACGGCCAGGTCGAGCTCACGGCAGGAGATCTCGAAGTCGTCGCGCATCGAGACGTGGGAGGCGTCCAGCACGGCGGCCAGTGCCTCCCAGCTGCGGTCGCCGATCGCGCCGACGGCCGACAGCACCCGGAGGTTCTCGGTGACGACGTGCCGCGCTCGTCGTCGCAGCACCGGATCGGCGATGCTCCGAAGGCTCGAGAGGCTCGCGTCGCGCAGGCTCCGGACGCCGAGGGCCCCAGCCGCCTCCGCGCACTCCTGGCGACGGTTGCCGTAGCCGCCGTCGGTCAAGGCGTGGCTGACCCGGGTGTCGATCACCAGCAGGACCAGCCCGGCGCCGTCCAGGGGGAGCTCGACCGGGGTCGCGCTCCCGTCGGCGAAGTCCAGCAGCAGGGCGTGCCCCGGTTCGGCGAGCATCGCCACCGTCTGGTCCATCCCGCCGGTCGGGGCGCCGACGTACTCGTTCTCGGCGCGGATGCACGCCTGCGCCAGCCCGCGGCGCACGCGACGGTCGGCCAGGTCGAGGTCGACCAGGGCCGCGACGCCGGTCGCCACGGCGCACTCCAGCGCCGCGGAGCTGGACAGGCCCGCGCCCACGGGGACCTCGGAGTCGACACTCGCGTCGAGGCCGGGAGCGGCGTGCCCGTCGTCGCGCATCGCCTGGACGACTCCGGCGACATACGCCGCCCAGCCGCCCGGGTGGTCCTCGACCCGGCCCTCCCAGGTCTGGTCCTCCTGGGCGCTGGTCAGACGGAGGGTGAGGTCGTCGCGGGGCGCGAGCGTCACCGTCGTGCGCTGGGGGAGCGCCACCGGCAGACAGAGCCCGCCGTTGTAGTCGGTGTGCTCGCCGATCAGGTTGACCCGGCCGGGAGCCGACGCGACGACGGCTGGCATGGGGGCACCCTAGTCCCGCGAGCTCGCGCCGGTGCGGCCCTTGACGACGCCGACGAAGGCCTGCGTCCTGGCGTCGTCCCGAGTGCGGAGCCAGACCAGCGTGACGGTGGTCGGCGGCAGGTCGCTCACCTCCCGCCAGACGACGTCCTTGCGGTGGTGGAGACGCGCCACCGACATCGGAACGATCACGATCCCGGTGCCCGCGGCGACCGTCTCGACCGCCTCGCCCTCCGACATCGACGGCCAGGCCAGCTGCTCGACCTCGGGGCGCCAGCCGGACACGTGGGGGCGGACCAGCTGCTCCTGCGAGAGGTCCGCGAGGGTCACCGCGTCGGCGGCCGAGACGGCCGAGACGAGGTGGTCGCGGCCGGCCACGACCACCGGCAGCTCGTCGTAGAGACGGACGCCGTGCAGGTCGGGGTCGCCGAGAGCCAGCGGCGGCGTCCGGGCCAGGGCCATGTCGACCTCGCCCTCGCGCACGGCGGGCTCCTGCTCGGCCTCGGTCAGCGCGACGAGGTCCAGCGGGCCGCGGCGCTGGTCACGCCAGGCTCGGGCCCACCTGTCGGGAGTCGTGCCGGTCACGAACCCGACCCGCAGCGCGCTCATGCGAAGACCTCCGGAGGGTGGCGGGGCATGGGGTGCCCGCCACCCTACGCGGAGGCCTTCTCCGGTCCGACCCCCCGGCGGACCGGTGTGGTCGCCGTCAGCTCGTGGGGAGCGTGATGGCGACCCGGCGGTTGGCCCTTCGACCAGCCGCGGTCTTGTTGTCGGCCACGGGGTGCGCCTCGCCGTGGCCGGTGGAGACGATCGTGACCGGGACCCCGACCAGCCGGGATCCGAGGTAGTGCGACACCGCGTCGGCGCGCTGCTGCGACAGCACCAGCCCGTGCGAGGCGGAGCCGAGGTCGTCGGTGTACCCGTCGACGTAGATCTTGCCGGTCAGTCCGTGCGACCTGACCTCCTGGGCGAGGTGGCCGATCGCGGTCTTCGCCTGCGGCGACAGGGTCGCGCTGTTGAAGGTGAACGCGAGGGCCGAGGCCAGCGTGACGTTCGGCTTGCCCGACGGCGTCTCGGACGGCTTGGCGTGGGTGACCACCGGTGCCAGCGAGGTCGACACCTGGGTGGCGGCGACCTGAGCGGACTGCTGAGTGCTCGGCTGGCTGTTCGGCTGGGTGTTCGGAGCCGAGCTGCCCGACTGTCCGGTCGAGGCGGACGACGCCCAGGGCATCGCGCCGACGTTCAGGGCCGGCCGGCCCTGCGCGACCCACCAGCCACCGGCGGCGGCAACGCCGACCAGCGCCACCAGGGCCGGCACCAGGATGCGGCGACGGCGGTGGCGCGGGCGCTTCTCGCCGGCGGTCTCCGGGTCGTCCTCCGGCGGCTCCTGGGACGTCGAGGAGAGCTCGGGCCCGTCCAGGGTGCGCATGGTGAAGCCGGCCTCGACCGGCGCGATCACCGCGGACTGGACCTCGCTCAACGACATCTCCAGCGGGTCGACGTACATCCCGAGCGCGCGCTTGAGCAGCGCCGCGGGGAACTCCATGGTCACCTCGTGGACCTGGAGGTCGTCGTGGTGCACCGTCACCCGCACCGGCAGGTTCAGCCGCATCGGCGTGAGGTAGTCCTCGCGCCAGACCGCGACCGTGCGCTGCTCGCTGACCGGCGACTCCCACATCGGGTGGCTCTCGCCGTCCGAGTCGGTCTCGCCTGCCTCCGTGCTCGCGGTGCTCGCGGTGCTCTGGGCGGTGTCGGGCGCCGAGATCGGCTCCTGCACCCGCACCTCGTCGATGACGAGGCCGAAGCCGATGTTGCGGGTGCGCGGCTCCACGGTGAGCCCGGGGAAGCAGCGACGCGCCTCCCCGATCATCCCGAGGATCTCGTCCGGCCCCTGGCACGACCAGCCCATGTTGTGCGCCGACATCGTCGTGGTCGGACCGCAGGTGTCGAGGACCCCCAGCTCGTCGCCGGTGGTCAGCGCGTCCAGGAACCGCGTTCCCGGGCTCCGGTCTCGCGACCCTGCGTCCGTCGACTGTGCCGTCGACCGTGCCGGCGACTGTGCCGTCGACTGTGCCGGTGACTCCTGGCCCCCCCGGACCTCGGTCTCCGACTGTTCCCACGCGTGCGTGAGCGTGCTTGCCCCCATTGTTTCGCCCCCCAGCGAAGAGATTTACCCCACCAGAGAGACTGGCTGCCACGCAGGCCGAGCACAACCGAAGCGACGGCAAAATCACCCGAGGGTCACAAGAATTGGGGACCCCTTGCCGCGATCCGGTGTCATTCCAGCGGCGGATGCCGCCGTCCGAGCCTCACGCCATAGTGCTGAGGAAGGACAGGCAGGAGCTGATGGCCATGGCAAGCAAGCGCAAGAAGAGCGAGCTGGAGCTCGACCCCCGTGCGTACGAGGACCCCGACACGCGCGGGACGGAGCCCGTGGAGGGCACGTATCCCCGCGGCAGGAAGCAGGACGAGGTGCCGCAGTGAGCCCGCGCCTCCCCGGGCAGGCGATCGCCTACGCCCGCGCGCACCCGACCAACGAGGTCGGCATGTGCCTGCGCTACGTGCGCACGGCCTACGACGTCGACGCGAAGTTCGCCACCGCGGCCGACGCGTGGCGCGGATCCGCGCGCCAGCACCCGGTCATCCAGGGCGCGCTGATCCCGCGTGGCGCACCCGTCCTGTGGACGGGCGGGAGTCACGGCGCCGGGCACATCGCGATCGGCACCGGCAACGGCGACTGCTGGAGCTCGGACGCCGGCGGCAGCGGCATCGTGGCCAAGGTCAACATCGACGAGCTGACCGCCCGCTGGCGGATCGCCTTCGAGGGCTGGGTCGAGGACCTCAACGGCGTCCGGGTCTTCGACCCGTCAGCGGCACCGCTCCAGCCCGGGGCCGCCAGGATCAGCCTGCGCAAGGTGCAGCCGAGCCCGAGCGACGACGTGCGGGCGCTCCAGCAGATGCTCAAGAGGCGCCTTCCGGACGCGAGCCGCAACGTCGTCGTCGACGGCCTCTTCGGGCCGGAGACCCAGGAGGCCTACGCCGCGTGGCAGCGGCGCTGCGGCTACCGCGGCGACGACGCCGACGGCAGGCCGGGCAGGCTGAGCCTCCAGCGCCTCGGGTTCACCGTCGGCGCCTGACCCACGAGCACGGGCCGGGCCATGTCGCCCGGCCCGTGCTCGTCGCGGGCGCTCAGGCCCCTCCGGCCACCCCGGCGGCGTACATCGACTGGACCTGGGCCAGGGTCAGCGCGTAGTTGAAGGCGCTGGCCTCGTCGAGGCTGCCGCTGAAGAACGGGCTGACCGGCCAGGACCGGTTGTAGAAGTTGATCCCGAACACGATCTGGACCGAGGACAGGTCGGCGTACCCGGCGCGGAGGTAGCTGGTCGGCATGCCTGCCGCGAGCACCGGGTTGCCGTTGAAGTCCGTGCCGGCCGTGCTGCCCTCGAGCTGACCGTCGACGTAGAGCGAGATCGTGCCGTTGCCGTCGTAGGTGCCGACGGCCTGGTGCCACCGCCCGTCGTTCCAGATCGTGTCCTGGTTGCGGAAGCTCGTCACGGCCGGCCCGAACATGCTGCTGCCGCCGGGCTGCTTGACCGCGAAGACCAGGTCGCCGTTGTTGTCCATCGTGATCGCCCGGTCGGTGTTGCCGCCCGATCCGGTCCGGGTGTCGGACTGGGCCAGGAGGCTGCCGCCGTGAGTGGAGGTGGTCTTGAACCACACCGACTCGGAGAACGCGTTGGGCGCCGTGATCTGGGTGTTCGAGGCGACGTAGCCCGAGGAGCCGTTCAGGGTGACGGCGCCGTCGTTGCCCAGGGCACCGGACGCCCCCTTGGTCACGCCACCTTGGAACGAGCCGGTGTTGGTGTGCGACGAGCTGGAGTCGGCCGCGGTGGTGCCGGTGTCGTCCAACCGCCACCACAGCAGCGGGTTGAGGTTCGACACGACCGAGGCGAACGCCCCGGGAGCGCTGCTCGCGACCCGGCCCGAGACCGCGGTCGACAAGGCGCTGGTGAACGTGCCGTCGCTGGCCGTCACCCGGTAGGAGTGCGACGACCCGGCCGTGAGGCCCTTGTCGTCGAACCGCAGGGTCGGCCGGCTCCAGGTGTAGGACTCCGCGGTCATCGTCGCGACCGGGGTGCTGCCGCCGTCGCGGTAGACGCGGTAGGTCAGCGTGCCCGAGTCGGCGTCGTCGGAGGTCGGGATCAGCACGGTCAGCGTGTTGGCTGCGGTCGGCTGCACCGTGATCGCCAGCTTCGCGCTGAGCACGCCGGGCTGTCCGCCGAACGGGTCGGAGTTGATGTTCCGGCCCGGGACCGACGGCGTCGCGTGGTCGCCGTTGGCCAGGAACCGCGTGAGGTAGGTCTGGCTGCTGCCGTTGACGTTGGTGAAGTCGCCACCGACGATGATCTGGGTGCCGTCGTTGGCCATCACGTGCGGGCCGGTCGCGGCCGACCCGCTGCCGTTGGTGTTGGGCGACCAGTGCACGAAGGTCCCGTCGGCGAGGTTCTGACCGACCAGGTGGTGGTGGATGAAGCCGCCGCGGCCGGTGCCGCCGACGAACCCGCCGGAGGCGCCGCCCTGGTTGAAGGCGCAGTCGTGCTGGTGGGAGCCCTTGTAGAGGATGTTGTTCATGATCGTCAGACCCTGCGAGGCCCCCAGGCACGACGACAGCCAGTTCACGGCGCCGTTGCTGATGTTCGCGGAGTAGGTGCCCTCGTAGCAGCCCGGCGGGTCACCGGCACCGGTGACGTAGGCGCTGGTGCCCTGGGCCACGATGCTGGTGACGCGGCCCGCACAGTTGGTGTTGATGGGCTGCGCGGTGTTCGCGTCCCACTCCTCGGTGGCCCCGGTCGTCGGGTCGAGCGAGGCCATGCCGCCGCTCGAGACGCCGTTCACGCCCATGAACTGCCCGCCCGCGAGCACCCTGGTGCCGTCGGGGGAGACCTTGATCGCGAGCACGTTGGGCGTGTACGTCGTGGTGGTGCAGCCCGGGGGCGGGTTCGTCGGACAGGTCTGCGCCGGCCGCTGGACGAACGTCGGCACGAACCTCGTGTTCAAGGCGCCGGTCGCGGCCGTCACCGATGCCATGTAGGCGCGGGTGGCCCCGCCGACGCGGGTGAAGTCGCCACCGAGGTAGACCGTGGAGCTGGTCGACTCGATCGAGCGCACGGCGGCGCTGGCGTTGGGGTTGAACGACGTGTTCAGGGTGCCGGTGGACAGTGTGATGGCCGCGATCCGGTTGCGCGTCGTGCCGTTGACCGTGGTGAACGAGCCACCGACGTACAGGGTGCGGCCGTCCGGCGAGACGTCCAGGGCGTTCACCCGGCCGTTCAGGGTCACCTTGAAGCTGGTGACCAGCGCGCCCGTGGAGGCGCTGAACGCCGCCAGGTAGGTACGCGCGGTCGCCGAGCCCGACTGCCCGGCTCCCGGCTTGACCGACGTGAACTGGCCGCCGGCGTAGATGACGCCGTTCGCGTTGGCCAGGGCGTCGACCGGCGCGTTGGGCTGCCAGATCGGCGAGGCGACCCCGCTGACCGCCTGGTCGTTGACCGCCGCCTGCGCCGCTCCGGGCGTCAGGCCGAGCGCCGCCGTCGACAAGGCGAGCACGGTTGCTGCCGTCGCGGCGAGCCGCATCGTGCGTACGCGAGATGGCCTCATGTCGTTCCCCCGTCTGCCGGCAGCGGCCCACGCGCTCCCCACGCGTCGGGCACCGGTATCTGGGTCGTGACGCTACGTAAAGAAAAGGGCCGAACATCCCCTAGACCGGGGAAACGGCCAGATACCTGGCGAGAGTGGGACCTGTGAGCCTGCTGTGACCCACCGCAGTGGTGTCCGAGGGGGGACTTGAACCCCCACGCCCTAATACGGGCACTAGCACCTCAAGCTAGCGCGTCTGCCAATTCCGCCACCCGGACGAGTGCGGAGGAACTCTAGCAACCGCGCGACCCGTTCCTCACATCGACGGCCGGGACGTCCGAGCCCGTCGGGTGCCAGGATGGGAGGCATGGCGAACGACGCTGCCCGAGCCACCTACGACCCCGCCGGCGAGGTCGTCGACCTGTGTCGCGACCTGATCCGGATC
Organism: Nocardioides sp.; assembly: GCF_036267815.1. Taxonomy (GTDB): domain Bacteria; phylum Actinomycetota; class Actinomycetes; order Propionibacteriales; family Nocardioidaceae; genus Nocardioides. The sequence goes on from NZ_DATAVI010000061.1 coordinate 27,926, forward strand.
GACACCAGCAACTACGGCGACGACTCCGGGCCGGGTGAGCGCAAGGCCGCCGAGCACGTCGCCGCGCTCCTCGACGAGGTCGGCATCGAGTCCGAGCTGTTCGAGCAGGAGCGGGGGAGGACCTCCCTGATCGCGCACTGGGGCGGCCCGGCCGGCGGCCCCGGCGCGCTCCTGCTGCACGGGCACCTCGACGTCGTCCCCGCGGCGGCGGAGGACTGGCAGGTCGACCCGTTCTCCGGTGAGCTGCGCGACGGCTACCTGTGGGGCCGCGGCGCGGTCGACATGAAGGACTTCGACGCCATGCTGCTGTCCGTCGTCCGCGCCCGCACGCGGGCCGGTGAGGTGCCGGAGCGACCGGTGGTGCTCTGCTTCACCGCCGACGAGGAGGCCGGCGGCCACCTCGGGGCGCAGGTGCTGGTCGAGCAGCATCGCGAGCACCTCGAGCACTGCACCGAGGCGGTCGGCGAGGTCGGCGGCTTCAGCGCCACTATCCGCGGCCAGCGGCTCTACCTCGTCCAGGCTGCCGAGAAGGGCATGGCCTGGATGCGGCTCACCGCTCGCGGCCGGGCCGGGCACGGCTCGATGATCAACGACGACAACGCGGTGTCGCGGCTGGCTGCCGCGGTCGCCCGGATCGGCGCGCACCAGTGGCCGGTGCGGCTCACCCCGACGATGGAGACGCTGCTCGCTGCGGTCGGCGAGATCGCGGGCGTCGAGGCGACGCCGGCGAACGCGCAGGTGCTGGTCGAGGAGTTCGGGGGTGCCGCCCGGATGATGGGGGCGGTGATCCGCAACACCGCGAACCCGACGATGCTGAGCGCCGGCTACAAGGTCAACGTGATCCCCACCGAGGCCTCGGCCCACGTCGACGGGAGGTTCCTCCCGGGCTACGAGGACGAGTTCTTCGACACCCTCGCCGAGCTGTGTGGCGACGGGATCGAGCGGTCCTTCGTCTCCCACCAGCAGCCGTGGGAGACGCCGTACGACGGGGACCTCGTCGACGCGATGACGCGGTGCCTGCTGGCGGAGGACCCGGAGGCCCGGGTGGCGCCGTACCTCATGAGCGGCGGCACCGACGCCAAGCACTTCAACGCCCTGGGGCTGCGCAGCTACGGCTTCACGCCGCTGCGGCTGCCGTCCGACCTCGACTTCACCGCCCTCTTCCACGGCGTCGACGAGCGGGTGCCCGTCGACGCCCTCGAGTTCGGCGCCCGCGTCCTCGACCGCTTCCTCTCCCACCTCTGAGTCAGTGCGGTTGGTGGGTTGGGTGCGCCAAATCCCCCGCTGAAGCGGGGGATTTGGCACTTCTTGGGGGTTGCAGCGGCCAAGAAGTGCAAGAAGAGGCCAGGGAGTCCGCGTGAACGACCGGGGCGAAGGGCCGTGCCGAGGCTCAGGTGAGCGTCAGGCGCGCCCGGATGATCTTGCGGCGCAGGACCACCCGACGCGTGCCGTCGGGAGACACGCGCACCCGGTCCAGCTCCCAGCCGCCGTGCTCGGCGCGCTCGACCAGCATCTTGGTCACGACGTTGCGGGAGAAGTCACGCGCGATCGTCAGCTTCTCGAACTCCCACTCCACCCCGCGTGACGGCGGGCGACGCAGGGCCGCGGGCACGCCTCAGTCCTCCGAGACGTCGTCGAGCGCGGCGACGATCTCCGGTGGCAGGGTCAGGTCCTCGACGCCCAGGGCGCCCAGCAGCTGCTTGGCCGTGCGGGCTCCGACGATCGGCGCGGTGACGCCCGGCCGGTCGCGGACCCACGCCAGCGCGACTTCGGTCATCGACCAGCCGAGCCCGTCGGCGGCCTTGGCGACGGCCTCGATGATCCCCTGACTGCGGGCGTCGAGGTAGCGCTCGATGATCCGCCCGAACGAGTCGGAGGCTCCTCGGGAGTCGGACGGGATGCCGTTGCGGTACTTCCCGGTCAGCACGCCGTGCCCCAGCGGCGACCAGGGCAGGATGCCCAGCCCGAGCGCCGCGGCGGCCGGTACGACGTCGGTCTCGATCCGGCGGTTGACCAGGGAGTACTCCATCTGGGTCGACGCCAGCGTCGCTCGTCCGGGTACGGCGCGCTGCCAGGTCGCGGCCTGCGCGGTCTGCCAGCCGGTGTAGTTGGAGATCCCGACGTACGCCGCGCGGCCGGTGGCCACGGCGTGGTCCAAGACGGTGAGGGTCTCCTCCAGCGGCACCCCGTCGACCCAGGTGTGCACCTGCCACAGGTCGACGGAGTCGACCCCGAGACGACGCAGAGATGCGTCGAGGTCGGCCAACAGCCGACCTCGGGAGGCGTAGGTCTCGCGCTCACCGCGGCGGCGCGAGATCCCGCCCTTCGTCGCGATCACGACCTCGTCGCGGGCGACGACGTCGCCGATGAGGCGGCCGATCATCTCCTCCGAGGCACCGTCGGCGTACGCCGCGGCCGTGTCGAGCAGCGTGCCGCCGGCCTCGGCGAAGGCGATCAGCTGGTCACGGGCCTCGTGCTCGTCGGTCTCCCGGCCCCACGACATGGTCCCCAGGCCGAGCCGCGAGACCGTGAGGCCCGTGGCACCGACCGCCCGCTGTTGCATGCGGACAAACGTATCCCCTTCCCCGCCGGAGGGGCGCGCCTCCACCTCGGGGTCTGGCCCCTAGCCTTGCCTCTGGCCGACGTCCCCGATGTGCGAGAGCTGGCGATGAACTACTTCGACGCGATCATCTTGGGAATCGTGGAGGGGCTCACCGAGTTCCTACCCGTCTCGAGCACCGGTCACCTCACCATCGTCGAGAAGATCCTGGGGCTCAAGACCAACGATCCGGCGGTGACCGGGTTCACCGCGGTCATCCAGATGGGTGCGATCGTCGCGGTGATCGTCTACTTCGCCCGGGACATCGCGAACATCATCCGCACCTGGACCCTCGGGCTGGTCAAGCCGGAGTACCGCGGGCACCGCGACTTCCGGATGGGCTGGTACGTCATCGTCGGCACGATCCCGGTCGGCATCGTCGGTCTGCTCCTGCGCCATGTCATCAAGGACGACCTGCGCAGCCTGTGGGTCGTCGCGATCGCCCTGCTCGGCTGGAGCGCGGTGATGTGGGCGGCCGAGCGCGCGGCGCGCCAGGACCGCTCGGAGAAGCGGCTGAACCTCACCGACGCCGTGGTCGTCGGCATCGTCCAGTGCATCGCGCTGGTGCCGGGGGTCTCCCGGTCGGGCGCGACGATCTCGGCCGGTCTGTTCCGGGGGCTCGACCGGGTGGCGGCCACCCGGCTGTCGTTCTTCCTGTCCATCCCCGCCCTCATCGCGGCCGGCGCGTTCGAGCTCAAGGACGCGCTGGGCGGGGACGTCGGGGTGGGGGAGACCGTGGTCGGCACGGTGGTGGCCTTCGTGGTGGCCTACGGCACCATCGCCTGGCTGCTGCGCTTCGTCGCCCACCACCCGATCACCTGGTTCGTGCCCTACCGGCTCGCGCTGGGCGCGGCGCTGCTCGTCGTCCTCGCCACCGGCGTGATGTCGGCAACCTGAGGCGACCTGGGGCCACCTGGGCCCGGGCACGGCCCGGCCGCGGTCACAGCCAGCCCGACCGCTTGAAGAACACCCAGAGCGCGCCCACGACGACCACCATCAGCAGGACCGAGTAGAGGTAGCCGTACTGCCAGCCGAGCTCGGGCATGTGATGGAAGTTCATGCCGTACACGCCGGCGATCAGCGTCGGGGCCGCGACCAGCCCGACGCCGGCCGAGATCTTGCGCATGTCCTCGTTCTGCTGCACGGAGATCTGTGCGAGGTGGGCGTCGAACGCCGTGGACAGCAGCTGGTCGAGGCCGTCCACGGTCTCCGCGGCCTGGCTGAGGTGGTCGAGCACGTCGCGGAAGAACGGCGCCGAGCCCTCCTCGATGCCGGGCACGGCCCCGGTGGCGAACCTGCGCATCGGCTCCCGCAGGGGGAGTACGGCGCGGCGTACCTCGGCGATCTCCCGCTTCAGGGTGTAGATGCGGGCGGAGTCGTTCGTGCGCTGGGGCGAGAACACCGAGGTCTCGACCTCGTCGACGTCCTCCTCCAGCGCGTTCATCACCGACAGGTAGCCGTCGACGACGCGGTCGCACACGGCGTAGACGACCGCGGACGGGCCATGGGTCAGCACGCCGGCCTTGGCCTCCAGGTCGCGACGCGCGCTGTGCAGCTCGGAGCCGGAGCCGTGTCGCACGGTGATCACGAAGTCGGTGCCGACGAACATGTTGATCTCGCCGGTCTCGACCGCGTCGTGCGCGTCGACGTACCACAGCGACTTCAGGGTGAGGAAGAGCGTGTGCTCGTAGCGCTCGAGCTTCGGGCGCTGGTGGGCGGTGAACGCGTCCTCGACCGCCAGCGGGTGCAGGCCGAACTCCTCCTCGACGGTGGCCAGCTCCTCCTCGCTGGGCTCGTGGAGCCCGACCCAGACGAAGTCGCCCGGCTCGGTGGCGAGCTTGCGCACCCGGCTCAGCTCGCTCGGGGGGAGGTCGTCGACGATCCGCCTGCCCTGGCGGTAGACGGCACTGTCCACGATCACGGGCCCACGGTAGTGCGGCCGGGCCCGTGATGACCGGCACACCCTAGGGTCGGGGTATGGCCACGGTGATCCTGCTCCGGCACGGGCGTACCTCCGCCAACGCCACCGGCACCCTCGCCGGCCGCACTCCCGGGGTGCACCTCGACGACCACGGGCGCTCCCAGGCCGAGCGTGCGGGCGACCGCCTGGCTGTCGTCCCGCTCGCGGCGCTGGTGACCAGCCCGCTGGAGCGCTGCCGGGAGACCGCACGTGCCGTCGCGCTGCGGCAGGCCGGCAAGCCCCGCCTGCTCCCCGACAAGGGGCTGACCGAGTGCGACTACGGCGAGTGGCAGGGCCGCAAGCTCAGCGAGCTCGCCCGGCTGGCCCTGTGGCGCACGGTGCAGAGCAACCCCTCGGCGGCGACGTTTCCCGGAGGCGAGTCCCTGGCGCAGATGCAGGCCCGAGCCGTGGACGCCGTACGCCGGCGCGACGCCGCGGTGACGGCCGAGCACGGCGCCGGGGCGGTCTGGCTCGCGGTCAGCCACGGCGACGTGGTCAAGTCGGTGCTGGCCGATGCCCTCGGCATGCACCTGGACCTCTTCCAGCGGATCCAGGTCGACCCGGCCTCGATCTCGGTGATCCGCTACACCGCGGACCGCCCCTACGTGCTCGCCTCGAACACCCACGAGGGCAACCTGTCGTGGCTGGTCCCGTCGCCGAGCGGCAAGGGCCGACGGCCGAAGGCCGGCCACGGTGCCGCGGTCGGGGGCGGTGCCGGGCCGTCCGGACCGTAGCGGCCGGCATGCGGGGCCGGATGATCGGCCTGCATAAGGTGGAGCCATGCCGGTGATGCACGAGTTCGACCCGCCCGAGCGCTTCGTGGCGGGCACCGTCGGCGAGCCGGGCGCGCGCACGTTCTTCCTCCAGGCGCGCTCGGGACCCCGCCTGGTCAGCGTCGCGCTGGAGAAGCAGCAGGTGGCCGTCCTCGCCGAGCGCATCGACGAGCTGCTGGACGAGGTCATGACCGCCACCCTCGGCGACGCCCTGGTCCCGGCCGTGGCGCCGCTCGGTCTCGACGACGCCGAGCCGCTCGAGCAGCCCATCGACGAGCAGTTCCGCGCCGGCACCATGACCCTGTCGTGGGACCCCTCGATCTCGCGGGTGGTGATCGAGGTCTTCCCGCTGGTCGACACCGCCGACGACGCCGAGGAGGCCGAGGACGTCGAGCCGGCCGAGGTCTTCCTGGTGCGCCTCGAGGCCGGACCGGCCCGGGCGTTCGTCAAGCGCGCCTCACTGGTGATCGACGCCGGCCGGCCCGACTGCCCCTTCTGCGGCAATCCGATCGACCCCGACGGTCACCTCTGCGTCCGGGCCAACGGGTTCCGCCGGCGCGACCCCGCGTGATGGACCTCTCGGGACCTGTCGTGCCCGAGCCGGAGCTGCGCCACGGCGAGCTCGTCCTGCGCGGCCGGGTGATGCCGGCGTCCAACGCGACCTTTGTCGGCGAGATCGACGGCCGACGGGTGGTCTACAAGCCGGTGGCCGGCGAGCGGCCGCTGTGGGACTTCCCCGACGGCACCCTCGCGGCCCGGGAGGAGGCCGCCTACCTCGTCTCCGAGGCCCTCGGGTGGGGGATCGTGCCACTGACCTTCCAGCGCGGCGGGCCGCACGGGCCCGGCATGGTCCAGCTCTGGCAGGAGCCCGATCCGGTGGTCGAGGCGGTGACGCTGGTCCCGGAGAACGCGGTGCCCGACGGCTACCTCTACGTCTTCGAGGGGCTCGACGACCGCGACCGGGTCATCGTGCTGGTCCACGAGGACACCGGCCCCCTGCGCCGGATGGCGGTCTTCGACGCCGTGGTCAACAACGCCGACCGCAAGGGCGGCCATGTCCTGGCGATGTCTGACGGTCACCGGTACGGCGTCGACCACGGGCTGACCTTCCATGTCGAGCACAAGCTGCGCACCGTGCTCTGGGGCTGGGCGGGCGAGGCTCTGACCGACGAGGACGAGGCCTGCCTGGATCGGCTCTCGGGAGCCCTGGAGGGCGATCTCGGTGAGCGCCTCCTCGGTCTGGTGACCCCCCACGAGGTCGAGGCCACCCGCCGGCGGGTCAAGCGCCTGCTCCGGGTGCGCAGCCTGCCCGAGCCCGGCCAGGGTTGGCGGGCGATACCGTGGCCGCCCTTCTGAGAGGTGCTCGCGTGGAGCCGCTGGGACGACACCTGGACGTCGCGGGCTGCGTCGTCGGGACGGCGTGGGCAGAGCCCCTCCACGGTGGCTCCGGGGTGGGCTTCGACGAGGACGTCCTGGTCACGCCCGCGTCGGTGATCAAGGTGCCGGTGGCGCAGACGGTCCTGAACGCGATCGCGAGCGGGGAGCTCGACGGGCGCGATCGGGTGGTACTGCCTGCCGGGCGGCGGACGCCGGGCCCGGCGTCCCCTCGGCCGACGAGGTGCGGCGCCGGCTGGACGGCTCGGCGGCACTCGACCCGGCGCGGGGGAGCCGCACCACCGCGGCCGACAGCGTGCGCATGCTCCGGGCCATCTGGCGCGACGAGGCAGGTCCGGCTCAGGCCTGCGCCGCGGTGCGCCTCGGCATGCGCCAGCAGCTGACCCGCCACCGGATCGCGACGGGGTTCCCGCCGGAGGTGTCGGTCGCCGCCAAGAGCGGCGGCCTGATGGGCGTCGTGCGCAACGAGGTCGGCGTGGTGACCTACCCCGACGGCGCGTCGTACGCCGTGGCGGTCTTCACCCGCACCGACCCTGCTCACCGCGCCGACCCGCGCTTCGTGGACGCGGCGATCGGCACGGTCGCCGCCGAGGCCGTCGGCCGTCTTCGCGCCTGACACGTCGTTCAGGTCGTGGGACGCCTGTCGTAGTCTCCGCACATGCGTGCCTGGCCTGCTCCAGACCTTCCCACCCTGCCGGTGAGCGCCCCTCCCGTCCGCGTGCACGACTCGTCCACCGGCGGTCTGGTCGAGACCCGTCCCCAGGGCCCGGCCCGGCTCTACGTCTGCGGCATCACGCCGTACGACGCGACGCACATGGGGCACGCGGCGACCTTCGTCGCCTTCGACCTGCTCAACCGGGCCTGGCGCAACGCCGGGCACGAGGTGGTCTACGTGCAGAACATCACCGACGTCGACGACCCCCTGTTCGAGAGAGCGGAGAAGGTCGGGATCGACTGGCGCGAGCTCGCGGCGCGCGAGACGGAGCTGCTGCGCCAGGACCTCGCGGCGCTGCGGATCGTGCCGCCCGAGCACTTCCCGGGGGCCGAGGAGTCGCTCGACCTGATCGTCGCGCTGATCGGACGCCTCCAGGACGCCGGGGCGATCTACGCGGTCGACGACGACCTCTACTTCTCGGTCTCGGCCGACCCTGCGTTCGGCCAGGAGTCGGGGTGGAGCCGTGAGCAGATGCTCGCGGTCTTCGCCGACCGCGGCGGTGACCCCGACCGGGCCGGCAAGAAGGACCCGCTGGACTGCCTGGTGTGGCGTGCCGAGCGTCGCGGCGAGCCCGCGCTGGACAGCCTGCTCGGTCGTGGCCGACCCGGCTGGCACGTCGAGTGCACCGCCATGGCGCTGGACCTGCTGGGCGAGGGGTTCGACGTCCAGGGCGGGGGCACCGACCTGGTCTTCCCCCACCACGAGATGTGCGCCTCGGAGGCGCAGGTCCTGACCGGCACGCCGTACGCCCGAGCCTACGTCCACGCCGGGATGGTGGCCTACGACGGCGCGAAGATGTCGAAGTCGAAGGGCAACCTGGTCTTCGTCTCGGCGCTGCGCCACAGCGACGTCGACCCGATGGCGATCCGGCTGACGCTCCTGCGCCACCACTACCGCTCCGACTGGGAGTGGACCGACGACCAACTGTGGTCGGCGGCCGACCAGCTGGCCACCTGGCGGCAGGCGGTCGCGGTCGGAGCGGGGTCGCCGTCCGGACCCGTGGTCGAGGCCGTGCTCGAGGCGCTGGCCACCGACCTCGACGCCCCGTCGGCCGTGGCCGCCGTCGACGCCTGGGCCGCGGCCACGCTCGGCACCGGCGGACTCGCCGACACCGGCGACCCCGACGCGGGTTCGGTCATGCGAGCGCTGGTCGACGCAGCGCTCGGCATCGCCCTCTGACCGACACCCCCACGAGTCGAGTTGGGTTGCGCTGGGTCGCGCCGGGTTGAGCTGAGTTGGCCCTCCGGGCTGGCAGCGCCTCAGCCGTCTTCGGTCCGGCGCTTCAGATAGCGCTCGAACTCTCGCGCGATCGCCTCGCCGCTGGCCTCGGGGAGGTCGGTGGTGTCGCGGGTCTCCTCGAGCGCCTTGACGTACTCCGCGACGTCCTCGTCCTCCTCGGCCAGCTCGTCGACGCCGCGCTCCCAGGCCCGGGCGTCCTCGGGGAGGTCGCCCAGCGGGATGCTGCACTCGAGCAGCTCCTCGAGCTGACCGAGCAGGGCCAGCGTCGCCTTCGGGCACGGTGGCTGCGCGACGTAGTGGGGTACGGCGGCCCAGTAGGACACCCCGGGGATGTCGAGCCGGACGCAGGCGTCCTGGAAGACCCCGACGATGCCGGTCGGTCCCTCGTACGTCGACTGCTCCAGCTTGAGGCGGTCGGCGAGGTCGGGCTCGGTCGCCGTCCCCGACACGGGGATCGGCCGTGTGTGCGGGGTGTCGGCGAGGAGCGCGCCGAGCGTCACGACCAGCTGACCCCCCAGGTCGTCACAGGCCGCCAGCAGCTCGGCGCAGAACTGTCGCCAGCGCATGTTGGGCTCGATGCCCCGCAGCAGGATCACGTCGCGGTCGAGGTCGGGAGGAGACGCGACCGCGATCTGCGTGCTCGGCCAGGTGATCCTGCGGTGCCCCAGCTCGTCGATGCCGACCACCGGCCGGTTGACCTGGAAGTCGTAGAACTCCTCGGGGTCGATCGCGCCGATGATCCGGGCGTCCCAGACGCGGATCAGGTGGTCGAGAGCACCCGACGCCGCCTCGGCCGCGTCGTTCCAGCCCTCGAAGGCGGCAATCACCAGCGGCTCGACCAGGCCGTCGAACTCCTCGATCTCGATCACCGGACAAACAGTAGCGATCGGGTCGGCGAGGTTTTGGCCGGCACCGTCGCCCGATGTCACGATGCGGAAACCGGGTCCAGCAGCCGGGACGGCGTTCCTAGGCTGGGCCCAGGAGAGCGAGGAAGCCGTGTCGCAGCCAGTCGAGCCAGCCGGGTCAACGGGGTCGACGCGTCACCGACCCGACGCGACCGCGGAGCTGACCGGCCTGCTGTGCGACCGGATCCTGGTGCTCGATGGCGCGATGGGCACGATGATCCAAAGTCACCGGCTCGACGAGGCGGCCTACCGCGGAGAGCGCTTCGCCTCGCCCGCGGACTACCCCGGCGATCTCGTCGGCGACAACGACCTGCTCTCGCTCAGCAACCCCGGTGTGATCCGGTCCATCCACGACGCCTACCTCGAGGCCGGCGCCGACATCATCTGCACCAACACCTTCAACGGCAGCCGCATCTCCCAGGCCGACTACCGGCTCCAGGAGCTCTGCTACGAGCTGAACGTCGCGGCCGCGGCCGTGGCCCGATCGGCGGCCGACGCCGCGGGGGAGCCGGGGCGGCCGCGGTTCGTGGCCGGCTCGCTGGGCCCGACGTCCCGCACCGCGTCCATCTCTCCCGAGGTCAACGACCCCGGCGCGCGCAACGTCACCTTCGACGAGCTGGTCGCGGCCTACCTCGAGGAGGCCCGGGGCCTGGTCGACGGTGGCGCCGACATCCTGCTCGTCGAGACCGTCTTCGACACCCTGAACGCCAAGGCCGCCATCTTCGCCATCGAGTCCCTCTTCGAGGAGTACCGGCGGCGCTGGCCGGTGCTGGTCTCGGGCACCATCACCGACGCCAGCGGGCGCACCTTGTCGGGCCAGGTCACCGAGGCGTTCTGGAACTCCGTGCGGCACGTCCGCCCGCTCGCCATCGGCCTGAACTGCGCCCTGGGGGCCGAGGACCTCCGGCCCTACGTCGCCGAGCTGGCACGGGTCGCCGACTGCTTCGTGTCGGCCCATCCCAACGCCGGCCTGCCCAACGCGTTCGGGGAGTACGACCAGACCCCGGAGCACATGGCGCAGGTGCTCGGCGAGTTCGCGACCAGCGGGCTGCTCAACATCGTGGGCGGGTGCTGCGGGACCACCGCCGACCACATCGCCGCCATCGCGGACGCCGCCAAGGGAGTCGCGCCGCGCAGCGTGCCCGAGATCCCCCCGGTCATGCGGCTGGCCGGGCTCGAGCCGGTCACCATCACCGAGGCCAGCCTGTTCGTCAACATCGGTGAGCGCACCAACATCACCGGCTCGGCGCGCTTCCGCAAGCTGATCAAGGAGGGCGACTACGACGCCGCGCTCTCGGTGGCCGCCCAGCAGGTCGAGAGCGGCGCCCAGGTCATCGACGTGAACATGGACGAGGGGATGATCGACGGGGTCTCGGCGATGGACCGCTTCTTGAAGCTGATCGCCTCCGAGCCCGACATCTCCCGAGTCCCGGTGATGGTCGACTCCTCGAAGTGGGAGGTGATCGAGGCCGGCCTCAAGTGCGTGCAGGGCAAGGCGATCGTCAACTCCATCTCGATGAAGGAGGGCGAGGCGGCGTTCGTCGAGCACGCCCGGCTCTGCCGAAGGTACGGCGCCGCCGCCGTCGTGATGGCCTTCGACGAGGACGGTCAGGCCGACAGTCTCGAACGCCGCATCGCGGTGTGCCGGCGGGCGTACCGGATCCTGACCGAGGAGGTGGGCTTCCCGCCCGAGGACATCATCTTCGACCCCAACGTCTTCGCGATCGCCACCGGGATCGAGGAGCACGCGGCGTACGGCCGCGACTTCATCGAGGCGGCGCGCTGGATCAAGCAGAACCTCCCGGGAGCGAAGGTGTCGGGGGGCATCTCCAACGTCAGCTTCTCGTTCCGCGGCAACAACCCGGTCCGCGAGGCGATCCACGCGGTCTTCCTCTACCACGCGATCGAGGCCGGCCTCGACATGGGCATCGTGAACGCCGGCGCGCTGGTGGTCTACGACCAGGTCGACCCCGAGCTGCGCGAGCGGATCGAGGACGTCGTGCTCAACCGCCGTCCCGACGCCGGGGAGCGGCTGCTGGAGGTGGCCGAGCGCTTCAACGTCGCGGCCGGTGAGCAGGACGACGCGACCGAGGAATGGCGTGAGCTGCCCCTGCGCGAGCGCATCACCCACTCCCTGGTCAAGGGGATCGACGCCCACATCGTCGACGACACCGAGCACCTCCGGCAGGAGATCGCCACCGCCGGGGGCCGGCCCATCGAGGTGATCGAGGGCCCCCTGATGGACGGCATGAACGTCGTGGGCGACCTCTTCGGCGCGGGGAAGATGTTCCTCCCGCAGGTCGTCAAGAGCGCGCGGGTCATGAAGAAGGCCGTCGCCCACCTCGTCCCGTTCATCGAGCGGCAGGAGGCGCAGAGCCCGCACGCCGGTGAGGGCGGCGAGCAGCCCAAGAAGCGCACGAACGGGACCCTGGTCACCGCCACCGTGAAGGGCGACGTCCACGACATCGGCAAGAACATCGTGGGCGTGGTCCTCCAGTGCAACAACTACGAGGTGATCGACCTCGGCGTGATGGTGCCGGCGCAGAGGATCCTCGACACCGCCCGCGAGGTCGGCGCGGACGCGATCGGCCTGTCCGGGCTGATCACCCCCAGCCTCGACGAGATGGTCAACGTCGCGACCGAGATGCAGCGCCAGGGCTTCACCCTGCCCCTGCTCATCGGCGGCGCCACCACGTCGCGCGCCCACACCGCGGTCAAGATCGACCCCCGGTACGACGGGCCCGTGGTCTGGGTGAAGGACGCGTCCAGGTCGGTGCCCGTCACCGCGGCCCTGCTCCACGACACCAGGCGCGAGCGGCTGCTGGCCGACGTCAAGGCCGACTACGACTCGCTGCGGGCCAGGCACGCCGCCAAGAACGACCGGCCCCTGACCACCCTGGCCGAGGCCAGGTCACAGCGCACCCCGATCTCGTGGGAGGGCTACCGGCCACCCCGGCCGCGCCTGCTCCTCCAGCAGGACCACGACGTCTCGCCGATCACAGGCCGTCGAGGCACCTCCCAGCACGTCCGCGTCTTCCGCAACGCCGACCTCGGCGACATCCGTCGCTACGTCGACTGGCAGCCCTTCTTCAACGCCTGGGAGATGAAGGGGTCCTTCCCCGAGATCCTCGACGACGCCGAGTCCGGCGAGACCGCCCGCCGGCTCTACGACGACGCGCAGTCGATGCTGGACCGCCTGGTCGACGAGCGCTGGCTGACCGCCCACGGCGTGGTCGGGCTGTTCCCCGCCAGCTCCGTGGGCGACGACATCGAGGTCTACCTCGACGAGGAGCGCGCCGAGCCGCACGCCGTACTCCACCACCTGCGCCAGCAGGGCGCACATCGTCCCGGGGTCCCCAACCGGTGCCTCGCGGACTACGTCGCGCCGAAGGAGACGGGGCTCCGCGACTACGTCGGGCTCTTCGCGGTCACCACCGGGCTCGGGACCGCCGAGCGGATCGAGCAGTTCAAGGCCGAGCTCGACGACTACTCCGGGATCCTGCTCGAGTCGCTCGCGGACCGACTGGCCGAGGCCTTCGCCGAGCGCCTGCACGAGCGCGTCCGCCGCGAGCTGTGGGGCTACGCCCCCGACGAGCACCTCGACAGCCGTCAGCTGGTCAAGGAGCAGTACGCCGGCATCCGCCCCGCGCCGGGATACCCCGCGAGCCCCGACCACACCGAGAAGCAGACGCTGTGGGACCTCCTCGACGTCTCCACCGCCACCGGCATCGAGCTGACCGAGTCGATGGCCATGTGGCCGGGCGCCTCGGTGTCCGGCATCTACCTCAGCCATCCCGAGTCGCAGTACTTCGTGGTCGGCCGGCTCGCCCCCGACCAGGTGGCCGACTACGCCGGGCGCAAGGGCTGGTCGCGGGCCGAGGCCGAGCGCTGGCTGTCGCCCAACCTCGGCTACGACCCGGAGGACTGAGCGGGTGCCCACGATCGACTCCTACGCCGCGGTTCTGTGGGACATGGACGGCACGCTCGTCGACACCGAGCCCTGCTGGACCGTCGCCGCGCTCGACCTGGCGAAGCGGCACGACGGCACCTGGTCGGCCGAGCAGTCGCTGGAGGTGGTCGGCTTCGACCTCATCGACTCCGCGAGGTACATGCGGGCGCAGATGGGGATCGAGCTCGAGCCCGAGCAGATCGTGGAGGAGATGCTCGACTCGGTCATCGCCCAGGTGCAGCAGGCCGTTCCGTGGCGGTCGGGCGCCCGCGAGCTCCTCGCCTCGCTGAACGATGCCGGCGTGCCGTGCGCCCTGGTGACGATGTCGTGGACGCGGCTCGTCGAGCCGATCGTGCAGCGTCTGCCGCAGGGCAGCTTCGCCGCCGTCGTCACCGGCGACTCGGTCGAGCGCGGCAAGCCGCACCCCGAGCCGTACCTCACCGCCGCGCGTCTGCTCGACGTGCTGGCGGGGGACTGCCTGGCGATCGAGGACTCGAGCCCCGGTGCGACCTCGGCGCAGGCGGCTGGGTGCACCGTGCTGTGCGCGCCGCTGCACATCTCGGTGCCCCCGGGCCCGGGCCGGGTCTTCGTCGACGGGCTCTGCGGACTCACCGCCCAGAGCGCAATCGTTGCCTGATCGGGACCTCACGCGTCGCAGGAGTGATGGACCGTCACGCCCTCAGGGGCTATGTTCTCGGGACTGATGAGCCCCTCGCGAGGGGCAACCCGAGACGGGAGAGCGCAGTGAACCGGACCAGACAGGTCGCCGCGATCGCCGGAGTGGCGGCAGTGGCTACCGTCCTCGCGGCGTGTGGCAGCAAGAACAGCGCGCCGAGCGGCAGCAACACGGCAGGCAACTACATCCTCGGCACGACCGACAGCAGCGTGACCTCGATCGACCCTGCCGGTGCCTACGACCTCCCGTCGTGGACCTTGCAGTACAACATCTACCAGCAGCTGGTCACCTACCAGCCGGGCAGCACCAAGCCCACGCCGTACGCCGCGAAGTCCTGCGCCTACTCCGACCCGAAGACGGTCAAGTGCGTGCTGAACTCCGGCCAGGAGTTCTCCAACGGCGACCCGGTGACCGCCCAGGACATCACCTACTCGTTCAAGCGCTCGATCGTGATCAACGACCCGAACGGCGCATGGTCGCTGCTGTCCGACCTGAGCAACGGGAGCACCAAGCACCCCGACCTCGCCGACGGGGCCATCGAGACCCCCAACGACACCACGGTGGTCTTCCACCTCAACGCCCCCGACCTGACCTTCATCCAGGCGCTGACCACGCCGGCCGCGTCGATCATCGACCCGAAGGTCTACCCGTCCGACAAGCTCCTCACCGACGGCAAGGACATCGGCTCCGGGCCCTACCAGCTCAGCCAGTACTCGCCCGGCGAGCAGGCGGTGCTCACCGCGAACCCGCACTACAGCGGTCCGAACACGCCGAAGGCCGCGCAGGTGACGGTGCAGTACTTCAACAGCGACACCGCCCTGTCCACCGCGATCGGCAACGGACAGGTCGACGTGGCGTGGCGGACCTTCAGCCCGCAGGAGATCAAGACCCTTCAGGGCAACTCCAAGGTCAACGTCTACCCGGGCAAGGGCTCGGAGTTCCGCTACTGGGTCTTCCACACCCAGAAGGGGCCCGGCGCGAACCCCGCCGTGCGCCAGGCGGTCGCCCAGCTCATCGACCGCGACGCGATCGCCTCGCGTGCCTACGACGGCACCGTCAACCCGGCGTACTCCACGGTGCCCCCGGGCTTCCAGGGCGCCAACCAAGCCTTCCAGACCGCGTACGGCTCTCCCAGCGTCGCCAAGGCCAAGGCGATCCTGTCGCAGGCCGGTGTGACCACCCCGGTCGCCATCAAGCTGGGGTACACCCCGTCGCACTACGGGCCCAACAGCGTGGACGAGGCCGACGAGCTGGCCTCGGAGCTCAACAAGAGCAAGCTGTTCAAGGCCACGGTCGACGACGCCGAGTGGAACCAGTACCAGGACCTGGAGAAGCAGGGCGTCTACGACCTGTACCAGCTCGGCTGGTTCCCCGACTACCTCGACCCGGACGACTACCTGAGCCCGTTCCTGCGCGACGGTGGCTTCTTCGTCAACGGCTACACCAGCAAGAAGATGGACAACCTGCTCACCAAGGAGCGCGGCCAGACGGACGCGACCCAGCGGGGGGCCACCATCGGCAAGATCGAGGCCCTGACCGCCAAGGACGTCCCGATGATCCCGTCGTGGTTCGGCCAGAACACCGGCATCGCCAACAAGGACATGACCGGGGTCGAGCCGACGCTGGACCAGGCCTACATCTTCCGGATGTGGCTGCCCTCCAAGAGCGGCTGAGCACGAGCGTCCAGGGCGTCGTACCCGCACCGGTACGGCGCCCCTGGGCGCGCGCGTAGGGTCGGGCCGCACGGGGAGAAGGAGGGTTGATGAGCTCGAGTGCGGGGTCCGGTTCGCTGGCTCGTTACATCCTGATCCGGGTCATCTTGGTGATCCCGATGATGCTGGTGCTCCTGACCGTCGTGTTCATCCTGCTCCGGGTGGCCCCCGGAGACCCGGTCACGGCCGCGGTCGGCGGTCACCTGCCGCCCGCGATCATCGCCCAGAAGCGACACGACCTCGGGCTCGACCAGCCGCTCTACAAGCAGTACCTCGAGTACCTCGGGCACGCCGCCCGCTTCGACTTCGGCACCACGATCACCGACAACCAGCCGGTGCTCAACGTCGTGCGCGACAAGGGCGGCGCGACCCTGACCCTCACCGCCGGGGCGTTCCTGGTCGCGCTGCTCATCGGGCTCCCCCTCGGACGGCTGGCCGGCCGATTCCGCGACTCCGGGCTCGACGCGGTGATCCGGGTCTTCGGCATCGTCACCTACGCCGCGCCGATCTTCTGGGTGGGCGTGCTGCTGGTGGCCTTCGTGGCGACGCACTTCCCGAGCTGGCCGACCTACGGCATCGCCTCGGCCCAGACCACCTACGTCGTGCCGAGCCACACCCACATCCTGATCGTCGACGCGATCTATGCGAACTACTGGACCGGGGTCTTCGACATCCTCCAGCACTGCGTCCTGCCGTGTGTCACGCTCGGGCTGCTGATCACCGGCGTCATCATCCGGCTGGTCCGGGTCAACGTGATCCAGGCGCTGAAGGGCGACTACGTCGAGGCGGCCCGGGCGCGCGGGATCCCCGAGGGCCGGGTCGTGCGCAAGCACGCCTTCCGCAACGCGCTGGTGCCGGTGATCACGGTGATCGGCCTCCAGGTGGCGCTCACGCTGTCCGGTGCGGTGCTGACCGAGACGACGTTCAACTGGCCCGGGGTCGGATCCGCCCTGGTCAACTACCTCAACGAGCGCGACTACCCGGCGGTCCAGGGGCTGGTGACGTTCTTCGCGATCGTCGTGGTGATCGTGAGTCTCCTGGTCGACATCCTCAACGCCCTGGTCGACCCGAGGGTGAGGTACTGATGGCCTCCGTGATGAGCAGGGCCGGCTCTGGGATCCGCTCGTTCTTCGCCACGATCTGGAACACCAAGGGCCTGGCCCGGTACATGTTCTGGGCGGGCCTGGTGATCACCCTGGTCTTCGTGGTCTGCGCCTTGTTCGCGCCGTGGGTCGCGCCGTACGGGTTCGACCAGACGGCCGCGCACGGGGTCGACTTCCCCAAGCTCGGCCCCTACGACAGCACCCACCTGCTGGGCACCAACGACCAGTTCTTCGACATCGAGTCGCGGATGATCTGGGGTGCCCGGACGGCGATCGAGGTCGTGCTCCTGTCGGTCATCCTGGCCGGTCTGGTCGGCGTTCCGCTGGGGCTGCTGTCCGGCTTCGTCGGCGGCTGGGTGGACCGGATCCTGGTCTTCCTGATGGACGCGATGTACGCCTTCCCCTCGCTGCTGCTGGCGATCGTGTTCTCCTTCCTGCTCAAGGGCAAGATCGGCAGCGGGATCCTCGCCGCCGCGCTGTCGCTGACCGCCATCTACATCCCGCAGTACTTCCGGGTGGTCCGCAACACCACGGTGAGCGCGCGCGAGGCCACCTACGTCGAGGCCGCCCGCGCGATCGGCGCCCCGCCGCTGACGATCATGCGCAAGTACCTGTTCAGCAACGTCGTCCAGTCCGTGCCGGTCCTGGCCACCCTCAACGCCGCCGATGCGCTGGGCACGCTGGCCGCCCTGGGGTTCCTGGGTCTGGGCATCCAGCCCACGCAGGCCAGCGAGTGGGGCTACGACCTGAGCCGCGCCATCGACGACGCGCAGGGTGGCAACTGGCTGCCTGCGTTCTGGCCGGGCCTGATGATCGTGCTTCTGATCACCGCCCTGACCCTGGTGGGTGAGGGTCTGAACGAGACCATCAACCCGGCGCTGCGACGGCGTCGGCTCAAGCCGGTCATGTTCGGTCCCCGCGTGCCGGCGGACGTCGTCGGCACTGGCCCGAGCGGCGGCACGGGGGGCACGTTCGACAACGCCGCCGCCGACATGGAAGGGGGTCGACCGTGAGCGAGCTGCGCGACGCCGGTGCCCCGGTCATCGAGGGACCCGTCCTTGAGGCCCGTGACCTGCGGGTCTGGTACGGCACCGACCGTGGCCCGGTTCGTGCCGTCGACGGCGTCAGCTTCACCCTGCGCCGCGGCGAGATCCTCGGCCTGGTGGGGGAGTCGGGGTGCGGCAAGTCCACGCTCGGCCGCGGCCTGATCGGGCTCCTGCCCGACGGCGGTGCGCGCGACGGGGAGCTGAGGTTCCAGGGCCGCGACCTCCTGAGGCTGTCGGGCCGCGAGCAGCGGGCCCTGCGCGGCACCGACCTGGCGATGATCTTCCAGGAGCCGCTGACCCGGCTGAACCCGCTGATGCGCATCTCGGAGCACTTCGAGGAGACGCTGCACGTCCACGAGCCGGGCCTGGACAAGCGCGAGGTGGAGCAGCGGGCGCTGGCCGTGCTGCGGGTGATGGGCATCCCGCCGACCCGCTACCGCGCGTACCCCCACGAGTTCTCCGGCGGCATGCGGCAGCGCCTGATGATCGCGCTCGCGCTGGTGCTGCGACCGGCCTTCGTGGTCGCCGACGAGCCGACCACCGCCCTGGACGTGCTGGTCGAGGCCCAGATCATCCGGATCCTGCACGACCTGCGCACCGAGTTCGACACCTCGCTGCTGCTGATCACGCACAACCTCGGCATCATCGCCGAGGCGTGCGACCGGGTGGCGGTGATGTACGCCGGCGAGATCGTGGAGATCGGGGACGCCAAGGAGGTCTTCAGCCGACCGCGGCACCCCTATACCCGGGAGCTCCTGCGCTCCACGATCTCCCTGTCGACCACCGGGCTGAACTACATCGACGGCGCCCCACCCGACCTGGTCGAGCCGCCGACGGGATGCCACTTCCACCCTCGGTGTCCCGACGCGATGGCGATCTGCGCGACCGACCACCCGGTCGACCGTGACCACGGCGACGGCCATCGTGCCGCCTGCTGGGCCGCCGACGTCGCCGAGGGGCTGACTCTCGACGAGGCGCAGCGCGAGCCGCTGAAGCGGGAGGAGATCTCCGTTGCCGACGAAGCCTGACCCGGCGCCCACGGCCGCCAAGGAGCGATCCGCCACCGTCCTGGAGCTCGACGACCTCGCCGTCCACTTCCAGCTCCAGGGCAACGTGCTCTCCCGCCTGCTCGGGCTCAAGGGCCGCCTGGTGAGGGCCGTCGACGGGGTGACGCTTCAGCTGGCCCGCGGCGAGGTGCTCGGCGTCGTCGGGGAGTCCGGGTCCGGCAAGACGACCCTGGGCCGCGCGCTGCTCGGACTGGCCCACACCACTGACGGCTCGATCACCTACCACAGCGCCGAGCGCGGACGTCGTGTCGTCTCCGAGATGCGGGGGGCCGAGCTGCGCGGTCTGCGGACCGACCTCCAGATGGTCTTCCAGGACCCGCACGCGGCGCTCAACCCGTCGATGACGATCCAGGAGGCGGTCGGCGACCCCCTCGTCATCCACGGCCTCGCCAAGGGCCCCGAGCTCAAGCGCCGGGTCGAGGCGTCGCTGGAGCGGGTCGGGCTGAGCCCCACCGAGCGTTTCCTGACCAAGTACCCCTCCGACCTCTCCGGCGGTCAGAAGCAGCGGGCCGTGATCGCACGCGCGATCATCCTCGACCCGGAGGTCCTGGTCGCCGACGAGCCGGTCTCGATGCTCGACATGAGCGTGCGGGCCAAGATCCTCCAGCTGATGCTCGACCTCAAGCAGGACCTCGGGCTGACCTACGTCTACATCACCCACGACCTGGCGACCGCGAAGTACTTCTGCGACCGGGTCGCGATCATGTACCTCGGCCGGGTGGTCGAGATCGGCCCGACCGAGGAGATCTTCGCCAACCCGCGCCATCCCTACACCAAGGCGCTGCTCGCCGCGATCCCCGAGCCGGACCCCGAGAAGATGGTCCCCAGGAACCTGCCCCGAGGCGAGATCCCCGACGCCGCCGAGCCGCCGCTGGGCTGCTCGTTCCACCCCCGCTGTCCCGAGGCGGTGCGTGGCTGTGGCTGGGAGTCCCGCGACCTGCGGGCGCTGGTCGAGGAGCACTGGACCCGCGCCGACGCGGCTTACCAGGAGGAGCAGCAGGTGCTCGGTGACCTCGGGCGGCTGGACTCGCCCTCGACGACCGCGACGCTCGGCTCGGGCGGCGGTCCGGCGGTCCGTGAGGTGCTGGAGCGGATCCGGGCCGAGGACCCGCAGGAGCCGCTGTGGACCGGGGTCACCTCGATCGAGGAGACCGGCACCGGGGTCGCGGTGAGCTTCGAGCCCGCCGAGCCGCCCGAGCTGCGACGGGCCGGCGGCGTCGACGTCGCCTGCGTGCTCTACCCGGAGTAACCCCCTCGAGTCGGCAGCTGAACCCGGCACGGTCAGGGGCCGTAGTGCCGCCGGGGGCTGGCGTCGGTTCGTCCGGTCGGTGGGCCGGCCAGGATCGAGGCCGAGGTCGACAGCAACCACGCGGCGCAGAAGTGGAACGGGACGCTCAAGCACAGCCCCCACGTCGCCCTCCGGGCGAAGCGCGAGGTTCTCTCGCCGGTGCGCCAGGGCCCAGCTCACCTCGGTGTTCCGGCGGATCGGCGTCGCCGACCGCACCCAGACCGCCCTCGGGGCCGAGCGTCACGAGCTGAGCTGGGGCCGAGGCTCGTCGTCCGCTGCTCGCTCGCTGGGCAGCGGTGGTGGGGTGCCGCCGAACTCGGGACACAGGGAGTGGAACGAGCACCAGTCGCAGAGCCGGGAGCGGCTTGGTCGCCAGTCGCCGGACTCCTGGGCTCGGCGGATGGCGGTCCAGATCGCCTCGACCTTCCGCTCGGTCGCCAGCAGGTCGGCCTCGTCGGGGACGTAGCGCACCATCTCGGCGTTGCCGAGGTAGACCAGCTGGAGCATCGCCGGGACGACACCGCGCGTGCGCCAGATGACCAGGGCGTAGAACTTCATCTGGAACAGCGACTTCGCCTCGAACATCTCGCTCGGGGACCGGCCGCTCTTGTAGTCGACCACGCGGATCGCGCCGTCCGCGGCGACGTCGAGCCGGTCGACGAAGCCGCGCAGCAGCAGCCGCGAGTCGAGCAGGGTCTCGACGTAGAGCTCCCGCTCCGCGGGCTCCAGGCGCCGCGGGTCCTCCAGGGTGAAGTACCGGTCGAGCACCGACCGGCAGGAGGTGAGCCACTCGGCGACGTCGGGTCCCTCGTCGGCGAACAGCTCGGCGAGAGTCGGCTCCGCCTCGAGCAGCGCCTGCCAGGTCGGGAGCAGCAGGTCACGCGCTCGGTCCGGAGTCCGAGTCGGCGCCGGCAGGTCGAAGAGGTCCTCGAGCACCTTGTGCACCAGCGTGCCGCGCAGGGCGTCGGCGGACGGCTCCTCGGGCAGCCGGTCGATGGTGCGGAAGCGGTAGAGAAGGGGGCAGGTCATGAAGTCCGACGCCCGGCTGGGTGAGAGCGCTCCGAGCACGTCGACGCCGTCCACCGGGGTCGACCGCAGCTCGGCCGGCGAGTGCGTCTTGCTCAGGGTCGTGCTCATGGAGGCGAATCTAGGCGACGCCACCGACAGGGCCTCGGCGCACGCGCCGCGCCGCGGTAGGGACCCCGCGTTCGGATAGCCTCAGGACATGACCGACGACCGCGCACCCCGCGGCACCACGCCCCGTCCTCCGGGGACCTTCAAGGTGGGGTCGGTCGCGGGCAGCGACGTTCTCGTCAGCGCCTCGTGGTTCCTGATCGCCGGGCTGATCGCGGTGATCACCGCGCCCGCCATCGAGCGCGCCGAGCCCGGACTCGGCGATCTGAAGTACGTCGCCGGCGCCGCGCTCGCCGTCCTCCTCTACCTCTCCGTCCTGGCTCATGAGGCCTCGCACGCGCTGGTGGCGCGGCGCTTCGGCCTGCCGGTCTCCCACATCACGCTCCAGTTCTTCGGCGGGATGACGTCGATCGACCGCGAGCCGGAGAGCCCGCGCCAGGAGTTCTGGGTCAGCGTCGTGGGCCCGCTGGCCTCCCTGGCCGTGGCCCTGGTGTCCTTCCTCGCCTATCTGGTGGCGTCCGGCGGGCTCATCGGCCTGGCGTTCTCCGGGCTCGCCTGGACCAACCTGTTCGTCGGGGTCGTCAACCTCGTCCCGGGACTTCCCCTCGACGGCGGCCGGATCCTCAAGGCGCTGGTCTGGGGTGCCAGCGGTGACACGCACCGCGGCACCATCGTCGCCGCCTGGGGCGGGCGGGTCGTGGCACTGCTCGCGATCGGGTGGCCGCTGCTGACGGCCAAGCTCCTCGGCGGTCGGCCCACCGTGATCGACTTCGTGTTCGCGGGCGTCATCTCGATGTTCCTGTGGAGCGGCGCCACGGCCGCGCTGGAGTCCGCGCGCGTGCGCTCGCGGCTCCCGCACCTGCTGGCCCGTGACCTGGCGCGGCGTACCCTCACCGTCCCGGGGGAGCTGCCGCTGGCCGAGGCCGTACGGCGCGCGCAGGAGGTCGAGGCGGGCAGCATCGTCACCGTGACCTCCAGCGGCATCCCGGTGGGCGTCGTCAACGAGGCGGCCCTGCTCTCGGTGCCGGCGGAGCGCCGCGCGTGGGTGCCGACCTCCTCGGTGGCCCGGACCCTCGACGACGGCCTCAGCCTGCCCTCGGGCATCGGCGGCGAGGAGCTGATCAAGGCGATCAGTGCCCGCCCGTCCGGCGAGTACCTCTTGCTCGACCCCGACGGGAGCATCTTCGGGGTCCTGGCGACCTCCGACGTCGACCGGGCCTTCCGCGCCAGCGCATGAGCGGGTTGTCGAGTGACCGCGACGTGTCGCCGCGGGCCTGGTCCGGGGTGCATCGCGGACCACTGCGAGCCGGGGAGTGGGTGCGGCTCACCGACCAGAAGGGGCGGCGCCACAACTTCGAGCTCGTCGCGGGCAAGCGGTTCTTCTCCAACAAGGGGCATCTGGACCACGACGAGCTGATCGGCCGCGAGGAGGGGTTCACGGTCTCGTCGTCGGTCGGTGGCCAGTACCTCGTGTTCCGACCGCTGCTGAGCGAGTTCGTCGTCTCGATGCCGCGCGGCGCCGCCGTCGTCTACCCCAAGGACGCCGCCCAGATCGTGGCCATGGCCGACATCTTCCCGGGCGCGGACGTCGTCGAGGCCGGCGTCGGGTCGGGCGCGCTGACCTGCTCGCTGCTGCGCGCGGTCGGACCCCACGGCACGGTGACCTCCTACGAGCGGCGCGAGGAGTTCGCGGAGGTCGCTCGCCGTAACGTCACCCAGTTCTTCGACGGCGGCGACGGGGAGGGCCACCCCGCGTGGCGGCTCGTCCTGGGCGACCTGGCCGACGCGCTGCCCGCCTCCGGCGACCGTGCCGACCGGGTGGTCCTCGACATGCTCGCGCCGTGGGAGTGCCTGGAGGCTGCTGCGGGCTCCCTGCGCGCGGGCGGGATCCTGTGCGCCTACGTCGCCACGACGACCCAGCTCTCGCGCTTCGTCGAGAGCGTCCGCGTGCACGGGGGCTTCACCGAGCCCCAGGCCTGGGAGTCCCTGGTGCGCGACTGGCACGTCGAGGGGCTCGCGGTGCGCCCCGGACACGCGATGGTGGGCCACACGGCGTTCCTGGTCACGGCGCGGCGGATGGCTCCCGGGGAGCGTCCGCCGGTCAAGAAGCGTCGGCCGGCGCCGGGTGCCTACGGTCCCGACTACGCCGGGCCGCGACCACCCGGCGTACCCGAGGGCACCCCGGCCGAGTAGCCGCCGAACACCGGCGACCACCTGATGCACGCCGAGATCAAATCGTGAGAAACGCGACCCTGTTCTCGCATGCGTCCAGGGCGCGTACGAGTAGGGTCGAAACCGGAGGTGGGACAGATGACCAGTGGCCAGGACGCATCGAACGACTCGTCGGGTGTGAGCGGCCGCGACGCGCGCGAGCTCGCCGACCAGGTGCACTTCCTCGAGTCCGAGGTCGCCGACCTGCGCCGTCGTCTGTCCGACGCCCCGGGTCACAGCCGGGGCCTGGAGCTCCGGCTGGCCGACACCCAGCGCTCGCTCTCGGCGGTCACCGCCCAGAACGAGCGCCTCGCCCAGACCCTGCGCGAGGCCCGCGAGCAGATCACGAAGCTCAAGGAGGAGGTCGACCGGCTCGCCCAGCCGCCGGCCGGCTTCGGGACCTTCCTCCAGCGCAACGAGGACGACTCCGTCGACGTGTTCACCGGAGGGCGCAAGCTGCGCGTCAACGTCAGCCCCGCGGTCGAGCTGGCGAGCCTGGTCAAGGGCCAGGAGGTGATGCTCAACGAGGCGCTCAACGTCGTCGCCGCGCTCGACTTCGAGCAGGTCGGCGAGGTCGTGATGTTCAAGGAGCTGCTCGCCGACGGCGCGCGGGCCCTGGTGATCGCGAACGCCGACGAGGAGCGGGTCGTCCGCCTGGCCGACCCCCTCAAGGCCGACACCCTGCGAGCCGGTGACTCGCTGCTGCTCGACTCGCGCGCGGCGTACGCCTACGAGCGGGTGCCGAAGTCGGAGGTCGAGGAGCTGATCCTCGAGGAGGTCCCGGACATCGCCTACGAGTCGATCGGCGGCCTGGTCAGCCAGATCGACGCGATCCGCGACGCGGTGGAGCTGCCCTACCTGCACCCCGAGCTGTTCCGCGACCACCAGCTCAAGCCCCCCAAGGGCGTGCTGCTCTACGGCCCGCCGGGCTGCGGCAAGACGCTGATCGCCAAGGCCGTGGCGAACTCGCTGGCCAAGAAGGTCGCGGCGAAGACGGGTCAGGAGGGGAAGTCCTACTTCCTCAACATCAAGGGCCCCGAGCTGCTCAACAAGTACGTCGGCGAGACCGAGCGGCACATCCGGCTGGTCTTCCAGCGCGCCCGCGAGAAGGCCAGCCACGGCACGCCGGTCATCGTCTTCTTCGACGAGATGGACTCGCTGTTCCGCACTCGCGGGTCAGGGGTCTCCTCCGACGTCGAGAACACCATCGTCCCGCAGCTGCTCAGCGAGATCGACGGCGTGGAGCTGCTGGAGAACGTCCTGGTGATCGGTGCCTCCAACCGCGAGGACATGATCGACCCGGCGATCCTGCGGCCGGGCCGTCTCGACGTGAAGATCAAGATCGAGCGGCCCGACGCCGAGTCGGCGCGCGACATCTTCAGCAAGTACCTCCTGCCCACCCTGCCGCTGCACGCCGACGACGTCGCGGAGTTCGGCGGCGACCGCGAGGCCTGCGTCGAGGGCATGATCCGCGCCGCCGTCGAGCGGATGTACACCGAGACCGAGGACAACCGCTTCCTGGAGGTCACCTACGCCAACGGTGACAAGGAGGTCCTCTACTTCAAGGACTTCAACTCCGGCGCGATGATCCAGAACATCGTCGACCGGGCCAAGAAGATGGCCATCAAGGACTTCCTCGAGCACGACCAGCGGGGCCTGCGCGTCCAGCACCTGCTCCAGGCGTGCGTCGACGAGTTCAAGGAGAACGAGGACCTCCCGAACACCACCAACCCCGACGACTGGGCACGGATCTCGGGCAAGAAGGGCGAGCGGATCGTGTTCATCCGCACCCTGATCACCGGCAAGCAGGGCACCGAGCCGGGTCGCTCGATCGACACGGTCCCCAACACCGGCCAGTACCTCTGACCCGGGTCCGGTGGCCGGAGGCACCCGGCCGGGTCATCGCCTGCGCGCGTAGGCTCGCCCCGTGACCGTTCGCCGGGTGATGGGCACCGAGGTCGAGTACGGCATCTCGGTGCAGGGACAGCCGCACGCCAACCCGATGGTGGCCTGCTCGCAGGTCGTCAACGCCTACGCCAGCGCGACGATCAAGGCCCGGCGCGCCCGGTGGGACTTCGAGGAGGAGTCGCCGCTGCGCGACGCCCGCGGCTTCGACCTGAGCCGCCAGCTGGCCGATCCCAGCCAGCTCACCGACGAGGATCTCGGCCTCGCGAACATCATCCTCACCAACGGCGCCCGGCTCTACGTCGACCACGCCCACCCGGAGTACTCCACCCCCGAGGTGACGACGCCGCTCGACGTCGTGCGCTGGGACAAGGCGGGCGAGCAGGTCATGCTCGACGCGTCGCGGATGGCCGCGCAGACCCCCGGTGCGACGCCGATCAACCTCTACAAGAACAACACCGACGGCAAGGGTGCCTCCTACGGCGCCCACGAGAACTACCTGATGTCGCGGGCCACGCCGTTCACCGACATCGTGCGTCACCTCACGCCGTTCTTCGTCAGCCGTCAGGTGGTCTGCGGGTCGGGCCGGGTCGGGATCGGCCAGGACGGCCACGAGCACGGCTTCCAGCTCACCCAGCGCGCCGACTTCTTCGAGGTGGAGGTCGGGCTCGAGACCACGCTGAAGCGGCCGATCATCAACACCCGCGACGAGCCGCACGCCGACCCGGAGAAGTACCGCCGGCTCCACGTCATCATCGGCGACGCCAACCTCGCGGAGATCTCGACGTACCTCAAGGTCGGGACGACCGCGCTGGTGCTCGCGATGATCGAGGACCGGTTCATCACCACCGACCTGACCCTCGAGGGGCCGGTCGCGGCCCTGCGCGCGGTGTCCCACGACCCCACCCTCCGCGAGCAGGTCACACTCACCGACGGGCGGCGGATCACCGCCCTCCAGCTCCAGGGCGAGTACCTCGAGCTGGCCCGCAAGTACGTCGACGACCGGCTCGGCGACGACGCCGACGAGCAGACCGTGGACGTCTTGGACCGGTGGGAGTCGGTGCTGACCCGCCTTGCCCAGGACCCGATGCTGTGTGCCCGTGAGCTCGACTGGGTCGCCAAGCTCAAGCTGCTCGACTCCTACCGCGACCGCGACGGCATCGACTGGGACGACGCCAAGCTCCAGCTCATCGACTACCAGTACAGCGACATCCGCCCGGACAAGGGGCTGTACCACCGGCTGGTGAAGCTCGGCCGGATCGAGCGGCTCCTGACCGACGAGGTCGTCGAGACCGCGATGCACCAGCCCCCCGAGGACACGCGCGCCTACTTCCGTGGCCGCTGCCTGGAGAAGTACGCCGACTCCGTGGCCGCCGCGTCCTGGGACTCCGTGATCTTCGACCTCCCGGGGCGCGAGTCGCTCCAGCGGGTCCCGACGATCGACCCGCTGCGCGGATCGAAGGCGCACGTCGCCGCCCTGATCGACCGGTGCGACACCGCCGAGGACCTGTTCCGGGCGCTCACCCGCTGACCCCACGGCGACCGGCCGCGCGGGGTCTCGGAACCCGGGCGAGCCAGGCGGGGGGAGCGGCTAGGGTGAAGGCATGGCTCAGGAGCAGAAGCAGCCCCGCAAGTCCGGCGAGGCCTCCGACGTCGAGGAGGTCTCGGCCGAGACCGACGTCGCCGAGCGCAAGGAGGCCCTCGACGACGACATCGATGCGATCCTCGACGAGATCGACGACGTCCTCGAGACCAACGCCGAGGACTTCGTGAAGTCGTTCATCCAGAAGGGCGGCCAGTAGGGGTGGACGACTCCCGGCTGCCGGCCTCGTTCATGACTCCCGGCACCTCCAGCTTCGCCGACTTCCTGGCGTCCCAGTCGCCCGACCTCCTGCCGGCGCGACGCGCCGTACCGCAGGGCCACGCCGGCGACCTCGCGCCACACGGCACGACCATCGTGGCGGCGACGTTCACCGGGGGAGTGGTGATGGCCGGTGACCGCCGCGCCACGATGGGCAACATCATCGCCCAGCGCGACATCGAGAAGGTCTTCCCCGCCGACGAGTACTCCTGCGTCGGCATCGCCGGCAGTGCCGGGATCGCCGTCGAGCTGGTCCGGCTGTTCCAGACCGAGCTGGAGCACTACGAGAAGATCGAGGGGATGACCCTGTCGATGGACGGCAAGGCCAACCGCCTCGCCGCCCTGATCCGCGGGAACCTCCAGATGGCGATGCAGGGCCTGGCTGTCGTGCCGCTGTTCGCCGGCTTCGACCTGGTCAGCGGGCAGGGCCGGATCTTCAGCTACGACGTGACCGGCGGCCGCTACGAGGAGACCGCGTTCCACTCGGTCGGCTCCGGCTCCCTCTTCGCACGCGGCTCGCTGAAGAAGCTCTACCGCGACGACCTCGACGAGCGCGGCTGCGTGACGGCCATCGTCCAGGCGCTCTACGACGCGGCCGACGACGACTCCGCGACCGGCGGGCCGGATCTCACCCGACGGATCTTCCCGGTGGTCCAGGTGATCACCCCCGAGGGTGGCCGGCGCGTCCCCGACGGAGAGGTCGCCGAGATCGCCGACGCCGTGATCGCCGGCCGCATGAACCGGCCCGACGGCCCTGCCGCCGCCCTGACCTGAGTCTCGCCCCACGGCTCGAAACCGGAGAATCCCATGAGCATGCCGTTCTACGTCTCACCCGAGCAGCTGATGAAGGACCGGGCCGACTTCGCACGCAAGGGCATCGCCCGGGGCCGGTCGGTGGTCGCCGTGCAGTACGCCGACGGCGTCCTGTTCGCCTCGGAGAACCCCTCCCAGGCGCTGCACAAGGTCAGCGAGATCTACGACCGCATCGCCTTCGCCGCGGTCGGGCGCTACAACGAGTTCGAGAACCTCCGGATCGCCGGCGTCCGGCTCGCCGACATGCGCGGCTACGCCTACGACCGTCGTGACGTGACCGGCCGCGGGCTGGCCAACGCCTACGCGCAGACGCTCGGCACGATCTTCAGCAGCGGCGGGGAGAAGCCCTACGAGGTGGAGCTGTTCGTCGCCGAGATCGGCGACCAGGCCGCCGACGACCAGGTCTACCGCCTGACCTACCAGGGCCAGGTCACCGACGAGCACCAGTACGCCGTGATGGGCGGCGCCGACGAGGTCGTGGCGGCGTACCTCGCCGAGCACTACCAGGAGAACGCACCGCTCTCCGACGCGCTCCACCTCGCCGTGGCGGCGCTCGGCCGGGCCCCCGACGACGGCAAGGGCAACGGCGGTACCAGCGACCGGGTGATCCCGGTCAGCGACCTGGAGGTCGCCGTGCTCGACCGCACCCGGGTGCAGCCGCGGAAGTTCCTGCGGATCATGCCGGCCCGGCTCGACGCGCTCCTGGGTGACCGCGGGCCCGAGAGCCCCAGCGCCGGCGCCGAGGCCACCGAGCCCCCCGCCGAGTCCACTGCCGAGTCCACTGCCGAGCGCACTGCCGAGCGCACTGCCCCCCAGTCGCCCCCCGACGCCTGACCCACCCCCGGGCACGCGCCGCTCGGGCTTCAGGCGCCCGTTCGCGGTGACGCCGTAGGCTGACCGCGTGGAGCGGCGGATCTTCGGCATCGAGAACGAGTACGGCGTGACGTGCACGTTCAAGGGCCAGCGTCGCCTGAGCCCCGACGAGGTCGCGCGCTACCTGTTTCGCAAGGTGGTGAGCTGGGGCCGCAGCTCCAACGTCTTCCTGCGCAACGGCGCGCGTCTCTATCTCGACGTCGGCAGCCACCCGGAGTACGCCACGCCCGAGTGCGACGACGTCGCCGAGCTGGTCACCCACGACAAGGCCGGCGAGCGAGTCCTCGAGGGGTTGCTCAAGGACGCCGAGCAGCGGCTGCACGACGAGGGCATCGCGGGTGAGATCTACCTGTTCAAGAACAACACCGACTCGGCCGGCAACTCCTACGGCTGCCACGAGAACTACCTGGTCAGCAGGGCGGGGGAGTTCAACCGGCTGGCCGACGTGCTCATCCCGTTCCTGGTGACCCGGCAGATCATCGTCGGCGCCGGCAAGGTGACCCAGACCGCGCGCGGCGCGTCGTACGCCGTCAGCCAGCGCGCCGAGCACATCTGGGAGGGCGTCAGCAGCGCGACCACCCGCTCCCGCCCGATCATCAACACCCGAGACGAGCCGCATGCGGACGCCGAGCGGTTCCGGCGGCTCCACGTCATCGTGGGCGACTCCAACATGAGCGAGACCACGACGATGCTGAAGGTCGCCAGCTGCGACCTCGTGCTGCGGATGATCGAGGAGGGCGTGGTGATGCGCGACCTCACGATGGAGAACCCGATCCGGGCGATCCGGGAGATCAGCCACGACGTCACCGGTCAGCGCAAGGTCCGGCTCGCCAACGGCCGCGAGGCCAGCGCGCTCGACATCCAGCACGAGTACCTCTCCAAGGCGCGCAACTTCGTCGACCGCCGCGAGATCTCCACCCCGGTGATCGAGCGGGCCCTCGACCTGTGGGAGCGCGGTCTGAAGGCCGTGGAGTCCGACGACCTGGGGCTCGTCGACCGGGAGCTCGACTGGGTGATCAAGTGGAAGCTCATCGACCGCTACCGCGCGACGCACGGGCTGCCGCTGGGGCACCCGCGGATCGCGCAGCTCGACCTCGCCTACCACGACATCCGGCGCGACCGCGGGCTCTACTACCTGCTCGAGCGCCGGGGTGCGGTCAGCCGGGTGACCACCGACCTGAAGATCTTCGAGGCCAAGTCCGTCCCTCCCCAGACCACCCGGGCACGCCTGCGGGGCGAGTTCATCCGCAAGGCACAGGAGCGTCGGCGCGACTTCACCGTCGACTGGGTGCACCTCAAGCTCAACGACCAGGCGCAGCGCACGGTCCTGT
This sequence comes from Nocardioides sp., assembly GCF_036267815.1. Taxonomy (GTDB): domain Bacteria; phylum Actinomycetota; class Actinomycetes; order Propionibacteriales; family Nocardioidaceae; genus Nocardioides. The sequence continues at coordinate 58,481 of NZ_DATAVI010000061.1, forward strand.
GCAAAGACCCGTTCCGGGCCTACGACGAACGGGTCCAGCGGCTCATCGACGGAATGTGAGGCGCTCAGCGCCTCGCTGACCGCGATTGCGGCGGTGTCCACGTGCGTCCCCGGATTCCGGTCGGCAACCGGTGGGCGGCTAGGGTGGCCGTTCCCGAGCCGTCGTATCCCGAAGGGCCTTCGCGTGCACACCCGTTCTCAGCTCCGCCTCCTCTCCGCTGCCCTCGTGGCGGCGGCCGTGATGCTCGCCGGCTGCGGCAGCAGCAACAGCAGCACGCCGTCGGCCGACAGCAGCACGGCGAGCGGGAGCCCGAGCGGCAGCCCGACCGCCACCCCGACCGGTGACGGCAGCAAGGCCTTCGACGACGTCAAGGTCAGCGGCGCCGTCGGCACCGGCGCGACCGTGACCTTCACCCAGGGCGTCTCGGGCGTGGCCGACGCGACCAAGGTCCTCGCCGTCGGCAAGGGCGACAAGGTCTCGACCGGCGACTCGCTGATCGTGCAGACCGTGATCGCGGACGCGACGACCAAGACGACCGCGGCCAGCTCGTATGCCGACAAGCAGCCCCAGGTGGTCAGCCTGACCTCCCAGGTGCAGGCGCTCTTCCTCAACGCCCTCAAGGACAAGAGCGTCGGGTCGCGGGTCGGCGTAGTCGCGCCCGCGGCGGAGATCTTCGGCCCCAGCGGCAACGCCAACCTCAAGATCGCGGCGTCCGACACCGTCTTCATCATCTTCGACATCATCGGCAAGCCGCTGGACAAGCCGGACGGCAAGAAGCTCGCCGCACCGTCGTGGTTCCCCGCGATCAAGAGCACCAAGGGCGTGATCTCCGGTCTCGACTTCGCCAAGACCCCCAAGCCGGACGGCAAGCTCAGGTCCGCGGTGGTCTCCGACGGCACCGGCCCGGTGGTGAAGAAGGGCCAGACGATCTTCGCCCGGTACCTCGGTGAGGTCTACCAGGGCACCAAGCCCTTCGACCAGAACTTCAGCGGCACCAACGCCGCCACCCCGGCGTCGTTCCAGATCGGTACCGGGCACGTGATCCCGGGCTGGGACAAGACCCTGGTGGGCAAGCACGTCGGCAGCGAGGTGCTGCTGGCGATCCCGCCGGTCGACGGCTACGGCAAGAAGGGCCAGCCGCAGGCCGGCATCAAGGGCACCGACACGCTGTACTTCGTGGTCGACATCGTCGGGGCCGCCTGAGCAAGATGGGTGGCATGTCCCTCCGGAGCTCCAGGGTGAGTCGGTGAGCGCCTCCAAGACCGAGCGCCTGCTCAACCTGCTGATCATGCTGCTCGTCCAGCGGCACTACGTCTCCAAGGGACGGATCCGGGAGATCCTCTACGCCGACGCGCCGACCACGGAGGCCTTCGAGAAGACCTTCGAGCGCGACAAGGAGGAGCTGCGCAGCCTCGGGGTGCCGATCGAGGTCGGCCAGATGGACGCCTACTTCGACGACGAGCCGGGGTACCGCGTGCGCGCGGACGAGTTCGCCCTGCCCGAGATCAGCCTCGAGCCCGACGAGGCCTCGGTCGTCGCCCTGGCGACTCGGGTGTGGGAGCACGCACGGCTCGCCGAGGCCACGACCGACGCGGTCGGGAAGCTGACGGCCGCCGGCCTCGAGCTCGACCTGGAGGCGCTGGAGATCGCCCAGCCGCGGCTGACCGCGGACGAGCCGTCCTTCGACGTCTTCTGGGAGGCGACGCTCACCCGCCGCCCGGTCACCTTCGACTACCGCAGACCGGGGTACCCCGCACCGCTGACCCGACACCTCGAGCCCTGGGGTGTCGTCCGCTTCTCGGGCCGCTGGTACGTCGTGGGGGAGGACACCGACCGGGGCGAGGAGCGGGTCTTCCGCCTGTCGCGCGTGGTCGGCCCCGCGAAGATGACCGGCCCGGCGGGCGCCTTCGTCGTCCCGCCAGGCACCGACGTGCGCGAGGCCGCCCGACGGCTCGGGCCGGGAGTGCCGGCCGAGGAGGCGGTCGTGCTGGTGCGGCCGGGTGCCGCCGCGGTGCTCCGCCGCACGGCCACCAGCATCGACCCCGACGTGTCCGGCCCCGACGACCAGACGCCCTGGGACCGGCTGCGACTCTCCGGGGCGCAGGCCGACGAGCTCCTGGCCTTCGGTCCGGACCTCTACGTCGAGAGCCCCGTGGGGCTCCGCGACGAGGTGGTCTCGCGACTGCGCACCGCGGCGGGGACACCATGAGCGCCGCGACCGCGGGCGCGGCCAAGGAGCAGGTCGGCCGCCTGCTGCGGCTGGTTCCCTACCTCCACGCCCACGACCAGGTCTCGCTGGAGGAGGCCGCGCGGGTCATCGGCGTACCCCCGGACCAGCTCGACCGCGACCTGCGCGTGCTGTTCCTGTGCGGCCTGCCCGGCGGGTACCCCGACGACCTGATCGACGTCGACCTCGACGCCCTCGAGGGCGAGGGCGTCATCCGGGTCTCCAACGCCGACTACCTCGCCCGGCCCCTGCGGCTGACCCCGACCGAGGCGGGGGCCATCGTGGTCGCCCTGCGTGCCCTGCGCTCCGGGGCCGGGCGTGAGACCCGCCAGGTCGTCGACCGCGCCCTGGACAAGCTGGAGCAGGCCGCGGCCGGCAGCACCCCCCTGGTCGACCCCGGCGACGACGACCCGATACCCCTCGCGCTGCGCACCCAGCTCGAGGACGCGGTGAGCAGGCACCGGCAGGTGCGGCTGACCTACTACGTCCCGGCGCGCGACGAGGAGTCCGAGCGGGTCGTCGACCCGCATGCCATCGTCTTCCACCACGGCGTCGCCTACCTCGACGCGTACTGCCACAGTGCCCGTGCCCCGCGGCTGTTCCGGCTCGACCGGATCCACGAGGCGACGGTCCTCGACTCCGAGACGGTCACCGAGCCGGCCGAGCCCCGTGACCTCTCCGAGGGCGTCTTCGGGGGCGAGGAGGCCACCCGCGTCACGCTCCGGCTGCGACCCGAGGCCCGGTGGGTCGAGGAGTACTACGCCGTGCAGGAGGTCCGCCCCGACTCCGAGGGCGGCTCCGAGGTCGACCTCCTCGTGGGCGACGAGCGGTGGCTCCAGCGGCTCCTGCTGCGCCTCACGCCGTACGCCGAGGTCCTCTCGCCGGCCCATTTCGGCGACGGCGCCGCCGACGCCATCCGGCGGGCTTTGGCCCTCTACGACCACCCCGCGGGCTAGACTGACCGGGCAGTCCCACACCATCGACGCCTCACGTCAGGACCACTCTCATGTCTCCCCTGTTGATCGGTGACCTCGGTACGCCTGAGCTCCTCATCATCTTGGTGATCGTCATCTTGGTGTTCGGCGCGTCCAAGCTCCCCGAGCTCGCCCGCGGCAGCGGCCGGGCCCTGCGCATCTTCAAGGCCGAGACCCAGGGCCTGGGTGACGACGACGCCGACAAGGATGTCAAGACCGAGTCCCAGCGCGAGCTCGAGTCGCGTCAGGCCGCCGAGCGGGCGGCGTTCGAGGCCAAGCAGGCATCCGAGCGCGAGGCGACGCGGCGCGACGACTCGGCCTGACCGGCGCCTGAGCGAGAGCGGCCGGTCCGGTGTCGATCGTCGGTGTCGTCGACGTACTCCGCGGAAAGCCGCGCAACCCGGTCGGTGAGGACGGCCGGATGGCCCTGTCCGACCACTTCCGGGAGCTCCGCGCGCGCCTGATGCGCAGTGCGCTGATGCTGGTCATCGCCTTCTGCGTGGCGATCTTCTTCTACCGCGAGCTCCTCGAGCTCGTCCAGCATCCCTACAACGAGGCCCGCACCGCGCTGGCCCACCACGACCCGCCGATCAAGACCGAGCCGGTGGTCAACGGCACCGGTGGTGGCCTCCTGCTCCAGTTCAAGCTGTGCGGGGTCGTGTCGCTGATCGTGGCCGCGCCGTACTGGCTCTACCAGATCTGGGCGTTCGTGCTGCCCGGTCTGCACGAGAAGGAGCGACGCTACTCCCGGATGTTCGCCGCGGTGGCCGGGCCGCTCTTCCTGGGCGGCGTGGCGCTGGGCTACTACGTGCTCCCCAAGGGTCTGACGGTGCTCGGGACGTTCGTCCCGCAGGGCGTGACCAACCTGGTCGACTTCACCAGCTACTTCTCCTTCGAGATGCGGATGCTGCTGATCTTCGGCATCGCGATGGAGATCCCCTTGTTCGTGGTGCTGCTGAACCTCGCAGGCGTCATCAGCGGGCGTGCGCTGGCCAAGCACAGACCCTGGATCATCATCGGCACCATGGTCTTCGCCGCCGTCGCGACGCCGTCCACGGACCCCTTCTCGATGCTGATGCTCGCGATCCCGATGCTGATCCTCTTCGTCATCTCCGAGATCATCGCCAGGGTCTCCGACAAGGTCCGCGGCCGGGGCGCCCACAGCACCGAGCAGTGGGCCGACGACGAGATCTCGCCCATCTGACCGTGACGCCTCCCACGCTCCCGTCGTACGTCGAGCAGGACCCGTTCGACCTGCCTGAGTGGCTCGGGTCCGCGGAGGTCGCCTGGCGCAGCGAGGGCGCCCTCGGCGCGGGCCACCGTGTCGCCGGCACCCTGACCTCGGCGGGTCACCAGGCCGTGCCGTGCGACCTGCTGGCCGTCGACGACGCCTATCCCGAGCCGGTGGCCGCCGACACCCTGCGGGTCCGGGCGCACCAGGTGTGGCAGCACGGCGAGGTGCTGGTCGTGTCCGCCGGCGGGCGCGTGCTGCTGGCGCTGCCGGGGTCGCGGGTCGGGCTCGACGACGCGGTGGACGCGCTCCGCCGCCTGGCCAAGGCCGTGGGAGCACGGCCGGACGCCTGGTCGGTCCTGCTGCGGGTCGGTCGCTAGGTGACCACATCCCCGCCGATCGACGCGAGACTGCACCGGCGGGCCCGAGACAGTGGTCGATCGGCACCGAACGACACCAGCGTGCACAGGTAGTCTGCGCGCGTGGAGAGCCGCGAGATCGCCCTCCTGACCAACCCGACCGCGGGCAAGGGCAGGGGCGTCAAGGTGCGACGACGCGCCCTCGAGCGGCTCCGCGGGGCCGGCCTGACAGTCCGCGACCTCCAGGGCCGCGATGCGAACGAGGCCCTCGACCTGGCGCGGCAGTGCGTCGCGGGCGGCGTCGACGCGCTCGTCGTCTGCGGTGGCGACGGCATGGTGCACATCGCGGTGCAGGCCGTGGCCGAGAGCGGTACGCCGCTGGGGATCGTGCCGGCGGGCACCGGCAACGACGTCGCCCGGTACTTCGACCTGCCCCGCAAGGACCCCGATGCCGCCGTCGACCGGGTGCTGGCCTGGCAGACCCGCACCGTCGACCTCGCGCGCAGCGGCTCGCAGTACTTCGTCACGGTGCTCGCGGCCGGCTTCGACGCCGTCGTCAACGAGCGCGCCAACCGGATGACCTGGCCCAAGGGGCAGATGCGCTACAACATCGCCACCCTGGCCGAGCTGCGGGTCTTCGAACCGCTGCCCTACACCCTCCAGCTCGACGACTACCGCGTGTCGCTGGAGGCGATGCTCGTCGCGGTGGGCAACGGGCCGTCGTTCGGGGGCGGTCTGCGGATCACCGAGGGAGCGGTGCTCGACGACGGCCTGCTCGACGTGGTCATCATCAAGCCGATCTCCAAGCCCGACCTGATCCGGACCTACCCCAAGCTGTTCAAGGGCACCCACGTGCACCACCCGCAGTACCTGCACCACCGCGTGCGCTCCGTGACGGTGGCGGCCCCCGGGATCGTGTCCTACGCCGACGGGGAGCGCTTCGGGCCGCTGCCCCTGACCGTCGAGTGCGCACCGGGGGCGCTTACGGTTCTGGCATGAGCCAGACACCGGTCCTCGACGCGTTCGCGGGCCTCTACGAGTTCGGCCTGGACGACTTCCAGCGGCGCGCCTGCCGGTTCGTCGAGCAGGGCAAGGGGGTTCTGGTGGCGGCCCCCACGGGCTCGGGCAAGACCGTCGTCGGCGAGTTCGCCGTCCATCTGGCGCTCCGGACGGGGCGCAAGGCGTTCTACACCACGCCCATCAAGGCCCTGTCGAACCAGAAGTACCACGACCTCGTCGCCCGCTACGGCTCCGAGCGGGTCGGGCTGCTCACCGGCGACAACACGGTCAACGGCGAGGCGCCGATCGTCGTGATGACCACCGAGGTGCTGCGCAACATGCTCTACGCCGGCTCCGCCACGCTGACCGGACTGAGCCACGTCGTGATGGACGAGGTGCACTACCTGGCCGACCGCTCCCGCGGCGCTGTGTGGGAAGAGGTGATCATCCACCTGCCTGAGTCGGTCGCGCTGGTCTCGCTCTCCGCGACGGTCTCCAACGCCGAGGAGTTCGGCGAGTGGCTCCAGACCGTCCGGGGTGACACGGTCACGATCGTGGAGGAGCGCCGACCGGTCCCGCTCTACCAGCACGTCCTGGTCGGACGACGGATGCTCGACCTCTTCGCCACCTCGGACGTCGATGCCTCGGCGGGCTTCGTCAAGGAGGGCGCACCGGTGAACGCCGAGCTCCTGCGGATCGCCCGCGACGACTTCGCAAGCACCCGGCTCCGCGACCGTCGTACCCCCAAGGGGCGGCCCCAGCGGGGCGGGCGCCGCCCGGTCGGCAACGGACGTCGCGTGTGGATCCCGAGCCGGGTCGAGGTCCTGGAGCGGCTCGACGGCGCGGGACTGCTGCCCGCGATCGTGTTCGTGTTCAGCCGGGCGGGGTGCGACGCGGCGGTGGAGCAGTGCCTGCGCTCGGGCCTGCGGCTGACCACGCCGGAGGAGCGCGACGAGATCCGCGAGTTCGTCGAGGAGGCGTGCGCCGACCTACCCGACGAGGACCGCGCCGTGCTCGGCTACCTCGACTTCCTCGAGGGGCTGACCCGCGGCATCGCCTCTCACCACGCGGGCATGCTGCCGGCGTTCAAGCAGTGTGTGGAGCAGCTGTTCGTGCGGGGGCTCTGCAAGGCGGTGTTCGCCACCGAGACGCTCGCGCTCGGCATCAACATGCCCGCGCGCACGGTCGTCTTGGAGAAGCTCTCGAAGTGGAACGGCGAGACGCACGCCGACATCACGCCGGGGGAGTACACCCAGCTCACCGGGCGGGCCGGTCGCCGGGGCCTGGACGTGGAGGGGCACGCCGTCGTCCTGTGGCAGCCGGGCAGCAACCCCGCCGAGGTGGCCGGGCTGGCCTCGACCCGAACCTACCCGCTGCGGTCGAGCTTCCGACCGTCGTACAACATGGCGGTCAACCTCGTGCACCAGGTGGGTCGCGAGCGCGCTCGCGAGCTGCTGGAGATGTCCTTCGCGCAGTTCCAGGCCGACAAGGCGGTGGTCGGGCTGGCCCGGCAGCTGACCAAGAGCCAGGACTCGCTCGCGGGCTATGCCGAGGCCGCGGCCTGTGACCGCGGCGACTTCATGGAGTACGCCGCGCTCCGGCAGCGGGTCTCCGAGCTGGAGAAGAACGCCGCGCGGTCGCGACGCGCCGACCGCCGGCAGGAGGTGATCGACTCGCTGGGCGAGCTCCATCGCGGCGACGTGATCGAGATCCCGGGGGGCAGGTTCGCGGGGTACGCCGTGGTCCTTGACCGGGGCACCTCCGCCGACGGACCGCACCCGCAGGTGCTCACGGCCGAGCGCCAGGCCCGCCGGCTCAGCGTGGTCGACTTCCCGACGCCGGTGACCGCGGTGTCGCGGCTGCGGATCCCTCGGCAGTTCAACCCCCGCAACCCCCAGAGCCGCCGCGACCTCGCGTCGTCCCTGCGCACGCTCACCCACGGCCTCGCGCCGCCGCCGCCGGGTCGAGGTGCCCCCGCGGAGCGCCCGTCTCGCGCCGACCGCGAGATCGACGCGCTCCGCGAGCAGCTGCGCGCCCATCCGTGCCATGACTGCCCCGATCGCGAGGACCACGCGCGCTGGGCGGAGCGCTGGATCAAGCTCGACCGCGACGCCGCGACGCTCCAGCGCCGCGTCGAGCAGCGGACCAACACCGTCGCCCGACAGTTCGACCGGGTCTGCGAGGTGCTCGACGCGTTGGGCTACCTCGCCGGCGACGACGTCACCGAGCTGGGCCGGCCGCTGCGGCGCATCTACTCCGACCTCGACCTGGTGGTCGCCGAGGCACTGCGGCTCGGCGTCCTGGGCCGGCTCGGCCCGGCCGGGCTCGCCGCGGCCCTGTCGACGCTGGTCTACGAGGCTCGGCGCCCCGAGGACGTCGTCTCCGCGCGGGTGCCGGGCGGGGAGACCCAGCGCGCGGTCGACGACCTCGAGCGCCTGTGGCGCGAGCTCGCCGAGGTGGAGCGGGCGCACCGGCTGGACTTCCTGCGGCGACCGGACGCCGGCCTGGCCTGGGCGGCGTACCGCTGGGCCGAGGGCGACGAGCTCAGCGAGGTGCTCGGCGAGAGCGACCTGACCGCCGGTGACTTCGTGCGCTGGGTCAAGCAGCTGATCGACCTGTGCGGGCAGGTCGCCGACGCCGCCGGTCCCGGACCCCTCCGCGACACCGCCCGCGAGGTCGTCCGTCGCATCCGCCGCGGCGTCGTCGCCGTCGCCCCCCTCGACGACTGACCCCCCGCGTGCCCCCGCGTGCCAAATCCCCCGCTGAAGCGGGGGACTTGGCACTTATTGGCCGCTGCAACGCCCAAGAAGTGCCAAGAAGGGCCAGGAAGTCCTCGCGGGAAGTACGCCGCAGCTCAGCCAGCGAGAGTCGCCAGCAGGCGGCTGACCGGGGAACTGAGGTTGTAGCGCTCGGCCAGCTCGTCGAGGCGCGCCGGGTCGGCCGGCTCGGCCGGCAGTCGGGCGTCGTACGGCGTGAGGTCGATGTCGCGCGCCACAGCCACCACGGTGGGCGCGACCTCGAGGTAGTCGGCGGCGTCGAGAATCCTGCGCCGTGGGCCTGGCGACATCTCCGAGTCGGCGTCGGCCGCCGCGGCGACGATGCCCTTCAGGTCGCCGAACTTGAGCAGGAGCGACGAGGCGGTCTTCTCACCGATTCCCGGCACGCCCGGCAACCCGTCCGAGGCGTCGCCGCGCATCGTGGCGAAGTCGGCGTACTGAGAGGGGAGCACGCGGTACTTCTCGACCACCACGTGGTCGGTGACGCGCTCGTGGTTGCCGACGCCGCGCGCGATGTACAGCACGCGCACCCCCTCGGCGTCATCGACCAGCTGGAACAGGTCGCGGTCGCCGGTCACCACGTCGACCGGCATGGCGGCCCCGGTCGCCACCGTGCCGATCACGTCGTCGGCCTCGTAGCCGTCGGCGCCCACGACACAAAGTCCGGCTGCCGCGAGCACCTCGACGATGATCGGCACCTGCACCTCCAGCGGGTCGGGCACCTCCTCGATGTCAGGCTGCGGCCCCGGGCGAGCGACCACCACGCGATGGGACTTGTACGACGGGATGAGGTCGACGCGCCATCGCGGTCGCCAGTCGTTGTCCCACGCACACACCAGGTGCGTGGGCCGGTAGTCGCCGACGAGCCGGCTGATGAAGTCCAAGAACCCGCGCACCGCGTTGACCGGGGTCCCGTCGGCGGCCGTCACCTCGGGGACGCCGAAGAACGCTCGGAAGTACATCGACGCGGAGTCCAGCACCATGAGCCGATCGTCGTTCGCCACGGGCCGCAGCCTACGCACCGACCGCGGTGCTTCTACTAGTGTCGTCGGCGTGGAGGACACCGACCGGGCCATCGTGCAGCTGCTGGCCGCCGACGGCCGCATGTCGTTCACCGACCTGGGCAAGGCAACCGGGCTGTCGACGTCCGCGGTCCATCAGCGGGTCAAGCGCCTCGAGCAGCGAGGCGTCATCTCCGGGTACGGCGCGTCGGTCAACCACGAGGAGCTCGGGCTCACCCTTACCGCGTTCGTCTCCATCACCCCGATCGACCCCAGTCAGCCCGACGACTACCCCGAGCGCCTCCTCGGGATCGACGCCATCGAGGCCTGCTGGTCGGTCGCGGGGGAGGAGTCCTACATCCTCAAGGTCCGCGTCGAGACCCCGCACGCGCTGGAGGACCTGCTGGCGCGGATCCGGTCGAGGGCCAACGTCTCCACCCGCACCACGATCGTTCTCAGCACGCCGTTCGAGAACCGCACCGTCAGCTGAGGCCACCGCCTCAGGTGAGGAAGCCGGCGTGGACGTGGTCGTGGTGGGTGTCGTCGGTGAACCACTGAGGCGCGGCGCCGAGTAGGTAGGGCCCACCGACGTTGTAGGAGCCTGCGGCGGCCGCGGCTCGCATGTAGTCCTCGACCAGGGCGCGCGGAGTTGCCGGGTCGACGACCGAGCGCCCGTCGATCGCCCAGGTGTCGAAGGCCCGACCCTGTGGGTGGTCGCTGAGACGGTCGGTGCCGAAGACGTAGATCGGGTGCCCGGAGCGGACGACGCTGACGTGGATCCGGTAGGTCCGGCCCAGGGTCAGCATGGCGCCGAGCACCGAGTCGTGGACCCGGCCGGACTTCACGTCGTAGCGCGCGGCGGGTGGCAGGAGGATGCGGTTGCTGATGAGGACGCCGCGGGCCGCCTTGCTGTGCGTGCGCGCGAAGGGGCCTGGGTGCGACGGGTGCACGGCGGTGACCTGCCATCCGGACGCCGTACGCACGAGGCGGACGTCGAAGGTGTGACCGCCGGTCACCGTCTCCTCGACCCGACCGCGCCAGGAGCGGGTGACGACCAGGACGCTGGCCGAGTCGGCGAGCAGGCCGCCGTACTGCGCGTCGATGACCTGGACGGCGCGGTTGCGCCCGTTGCCGGACGCCTCGATGTGCCTGACGGCCGTGAGCTTGGCCAGCGGCGAGAGGTCGCCGGCGTCCGGGTGCCAGGCAGTTACCTCGGGGAGGGCCGGAATGTCGGAGCCCGGCGAGCTGCCGCCGGACGTCCGGGACGGGACGGGAGTCGTGCCCAGTCTCGGCGCGCCGGGCGACGAGCTCGTGGAGTCGCCGCAGGCCGACAGCACCCCGGCTGCCGCTACTGCGAGCATCGCTCGACGTCCGACCGCTGCCACCCCTCCAGTGTTGCTCGTGGGTTGCCAAATCCCCCACTGAAGCGGGGGATTTGGCACTTCCTGGCCGCTGCAACCCACGGGATGTGTCAAAGCAGGCCAGGAAGTCAGCGAGCGGCAACACGCGAGAGAAGAGCCCGGATACGGCGGGCAGTGATCGCCGGGCGTGCCAGGTCGTCCCACGTGAGACGGATGCAGACCCAACCCGTCAGCAGGCACACCAGCTCCTCACGGCGCTTCTCGCGCAGGAGGAACTCCTCGAGGCTCTCGCCGGGCCGCCGGAAGTAGAGGTACTTGATCCGGCCGTCCATCTCGATGAAGCAGTGGTGCTTCGGGAACGCGAAGTCCAGGATCGCCACGACGTTTCCCAGCTCGTCGCGCACCTCGAACTGGGGCACCGGCCGCGGCAGGCCCTGGCGCCAGAGCAGGTAGCCCATCCGTGACTCGATCGGCCACTTGTTGCGGTGGTCCGACAGCCGGATCACGAGGTCCGAGCGGAGGGAGTTCGGCCAGTGCTTGAAACTGTCGAGGTAGCGCTCCAGCTCCGGCTTCGAGGCGAGGCTCTCGGCGAGCATCCAGTTGATCGAGACCAGTGCGGCCTCCACGTCGGCGTGGGTCGTGAGCTCGATGGCGGCCCGAGCCGGGCAGGAGACCGAGAGTCGGTTGCGGATCACGACGTCGTGCGACGGCAGCTCGCCGCAGTGATGCACGATGCCTGCTTCGCGCCGGCCCGCAAGTCCGTCGGGACGGGTGAGATGAACCTCGGTGAGGTCGACGCCCCAGATCGGCAGGTCGTACTCAGCCACGGCGGAGACGTGGGTCAGCACGGCGCCCGGGTGAGCGGTGAGGATGACGGCGCGCGCGGTGAGCCGGTGCCGATCCACCGGGCCGGCCTCAGCCCAGGTCGGGCCTGGCACGTAGGCGCCGCGCCGGATGCGGTGCAACTCGCCCGAGCTCACCATGCGACGTAGCGTGCGGTCGTCGTATCCCTGTGCGATCGCGTGTCGGCGCAGAAGCACCCCGCAGTCGCCTTCCCAGTCGATGTCCATGTGGCGACTGTGTCGACATTGCGACTGTCGCCGCCGAGCGCCGCCACTGGGTTGTGGAGGCCGGGTACTGCGCGGTGGTCAGTGGGGACTTCCTGGCCTCTCCTGGCACTTCCTGGCCGCTGCAACCCCCGGGAAGTGCCAAATCCCCCGCTTCAGCGGGGGATTTGGCGACAGCTTGCGCAACGGAGGGGTTGGGGGAGGGATCAGTGGGCTTGGAGGGCGGCGGTACGCCGGGAGGCCTCGGCGACCTCGGCGGCCTTGAGCGCCGACTCGTCCAGCCGGCCGTGCTCGGCCCACCACTGCTGACCCTCGACGGGGAGGGTGTGGATCGGGTCGTAGTACTCGTAGTGCCGGGTCAGGGCGTCGGGGTCGGCGGCCTCGATGGACGTCCGGTAGTTCTTGGTCCAGTACGAGACGCCGCGCACGGCGTCGTAGTCGGAGAGCTGGTGGATCCAGCGCTTCCCGACGAACGGCACGTCACAGACGATCCGCGGCGTTGCGAAGCCGGGGAGGTAGCCCATGATCGCGTGCTGGAGGCGCTGCGCCTCGGCGACCGAGATCCGCCAGTGCTCCGAGAACGGGATCATGTCGCACATGTAGAAGTAGTACGGCATGATCTGGGCGCCGTCGAGCAGGGCGAAGCAGAGGTCGAGCAGATCGTGCGGGTCGGCGTTGACGCCGCCCAGGATCACGCCCTGGTTGCGCACGTCGCGGATGCCGGTGTCGAGCATCGTGCGCGTGGCCTTGGCCACCAGCGGGGTCACGGAGTTCGCGTGGTTGACGTGGGTGTGGATCGCCACCGAGACGCCGCGCGAGCGCGACAGCGAGCCGATCCGGGTCATCCCCTCGACGACCTCGGGCTGGAGCCAGTGCTGAGGCAGGCCCATCAGCGCCTTGGTGGCCAGCCGGATGTCGCGGACGTTCTCGATCGCCAGCACCTCGGTCAGGAACGACTCGAGCCGCGGCCAGGGCATGTTGGCCACGTCGCCGCCGGACACGACCACGTCGCGCACCCCCGGGGTACGGCGCAGGTAGTCGAGCATGTCCCCGAGCCGGTCGTTGGGCTTGCCGACGAACTTCAGCTTGTCGATGATCGCGGTCGAGTTGCCGACCAGGTCCATCCGGGTGCAGTGCCCGCAGTACTGCGGACACGTCGGCAGCAGCTCGGCCAGCACCTTGGTGGGGTAGCGGTGGGTCAGCCCCTCGGTGGCCCACATGTCGTGCTCGTGCAGCGAGTCGCGGGTGGCGTGCGGGTGCGAGGGCCAGTCGGTACGCCGGTCGCTGAAGACCGGGAGCATGTAGCGGCGCACGGGGTCGGCGTAGAACGCCTCGGTCAGCGAGCCCGCTCCACCGCCCGTCGCCGTGGGCGCCATCGTGTTCATCATCTGGGGCGGGACCAGCATCGACATCGTGGCCCGCTCGGCCTGGTCGCGCTCGAGGTCGGCGTAGAACGACTCGTCGAGCAGGTCGCCCATCAGCTCGCGCAGCTGCTTGAGGTTCTTCACGCAGTGGGCCCGCTGCCATTGCACGGACTCCCACTCGTCGGCGGTGACGAGCCTCCATCCGGGGAACCTCGTCCAGTCCGGCTCCACCAGCTCGGTACGGCGGTACGGATAGGGCTGGCCGGTCTCCTCCCAGGCACGGGCGGAGTCGGTGGCGGTCTCGATGCTCATCGCGGGCGCTCCTTGTCGAACGTCGAGGGGTGCGGGCATGGACGAGTGGGCGCGGCGGTTGTGACGTGCGCCTCTCTCGTGTCAGAGTAGGTGGAGAACCTGCGGTCAGTCCAATGCCGCGCCGCAGATTCTCTCGTACATCGGACGATTCAGCGGAGGATACCCCGAAAATGTCGTTGCCCGTGACCGAATCGCACCCCCGGACGGGCAGCGACCCGACCGGCCTGCACCGGGTCCTGGACGACGGTCCCGGCGGGCAGCGGGTCCTGCCTCAGGCCGCCCGCCGCCTCGACACCCGGCGCGAGCTGTGGCCGGACGAGGTCCGGGTCCGCGTCGAGACCCTCAACCTCGACGCCGCGTCGTTCCGCCAGCTCGAGGGCAAGCACACCGTCGACGGCCGCCCCGACGGCGCGGCGGTACGCCGTGAGGTGCTCGCGATCGTGGCCGAGCGCGGCAAGATGCAGAACCCCGTCACCGGCTCCGGCGGCATGCTGATCGGCACCGTGGAGGAAGTCGGCCCCGAGTCGTCACTGGGCCTCGAGGTCGGCGACCACGTGGCCACCCTGGTCTCCCTGAGCCTCACCCCGCTGATGATCGAGGACGGCCTCGAGCGCTGGGACGGCTTGGCGGAGCGGGTCCCCGCGGACGGGTACGCCATCTTGTTCGGCCGTTCCATCGCCGCCCGCATCCCCGACGACCTGGCGCCCGCGCTGAGCCTGTCGGTCATGGACGTGTGCGGCGCACCGGCGCTGACCCACCGCGTCGTCGCGCAGTACGAGCAACCCGTGGTCGCGGTGATCGGAGGAGCCGGCAAGTCCGGCTCCCTGAGCCTCGCCGCGGCCGCGCGCGCCGGCGCCCAGCGCACCGTCGGCGTCGTGCCGGGCGACGAGGAGGCCGCGCTGCTGCGGGAGAGCGGGGTGGCCGACGACGTCGTCGTGGCCGATGCCCGCGACCCGATCGCGCTGCGTGACGCGGTGGCCGCGACCGGAGCGCTCGCCGACATCACCGTCGTCTGCGTCGACGTCCCGGGCTGCGAGGGTGGGGCGATCCTGACCACCGCCGAGCGCGGCACCGTCATCTTCTTCTCCATGGCGACCTCCTTCTCCGCCGCGGCCCTGGGCGCCGAGGGCCTGGCCGCCGACGTCACCATGCTGGTCGGCAACGGCTACGCGCCCGGTCACGCGGCGTACGCCATGGATCTCCTGCGGTCCAACGAGGGCGTGCGCCGACTCTTCGAGCGGAGGCTGTAGATGGCACGCGGCAAGCTCGATCTCGACCCCGCCACCGTCCGGACGGCGCGCTCCCTGGCGCGCAAGGTGGGCCGGCCGATCGTGCGGATCGCCCAGCAGCACACCACCGTGTCGGTCGAGCGGGCGACGCTCCGGCTGGCCGGGCTCGTCGGCGCCGACACGGAGGGCACGCCGTGGGTGAACCGCCTCGTCGACGTCGTCCGGGCCGACGTCGGCCTCGAGCACGGCGTGGCCCTCCCGGTCTGGGACGCACTACGGCGAGCCGAGGGCACCGACCTCCAGGAGCTCGCCGAGAAGGCCTCGGCCGGCTCGGTGACCTTCCGCCTGCCCGAGGGAGCCGACGCCACGCGTGCGCGAACGGCCGCCACGAAGGCCGTCGGCGCCGGCGTCCGTCGGATCGACGCGCGGCGCCGCGAGCGCGAGCGGATGGTCAAGCGGATCGGCGACGCGCCAGCCAAGCCGTGGATCTACCTGATCGTCGCCACCGGCGACATCTACGAGGACATCCCCCAGGCACAGGCCGCGGCTCGCGAGGGAGCCGACATCATCGCCGTCATCCGCTCCACCGGGCAGAGCCTGCTGGACTTCGTGCCCGAGGGGGCGACCCGCGAGGGCTTCGCCGGCACGTACGCGACCCAGGAGAACTTCCGCCTGATGCGAGCCGCGCTCGACGAGACCTCGCGGGAGCTCGGCCGCTACGTCCGGCTGACCAACTACGCCAGCGGCCTGTGCATGCCGGAGATCGCGACGCTCGCGGGTCTCGAGCGCCTGGACATGATGCTCAACGACTCGATGTACGGCATCCTCTTCCGCGACATCAACCCCATCCGCACCTTCGTGGACCAGCGCTTCAGCCGCCAGATCCATGCCCGCGCCGGCATCATCATCAACACCGGCGAGGACAACTACCTCACCACCGCGGACGCCGTCGAGGCCGCACACACCGTCACCACCAGCCAGCTGCTGAACGAGTACTTCGCCAAGGAGGCCGGTCTCGAGGACTGGCAGCTCGGGCTCGGCCACGCCTTCGAGATCGACCCCGAGCTCCCCGACTCGTTCCGCCTCGAGCTGGCCCACGCGATGCTCGCGCGCGACCTGTTCCCCCAGGCGCCGCTGAAGTGGATGCCGCCGACCCGGCACATGACCGGCGACGTCTTCCGCGGCTACCTCCTCGACGGCTTCTTCAACCTCGTCGGCGCCCTGACGGGGCAGGGGATCCTCCTGGTCGGGATGATGACCGAGGCCGTGGTCACGCCGTGGCTCTCCGACCGAGACCTGGCCCTCCAGAACGTCCGCTACGTCATGAACGCCGCCGGTAACCTCCGGGAGGACTTCCGTCCAGAGCCCGACGGGTTCATCGCCCAGCGGGCCCGGCAGGTGCTGGCCGAGACGATCGAGCTCCTGGAGCGGATCGCCGACGAGCCCGGCAAGGCCCCGCTGCTCGAGGCGATCGCTGACGGCACCTTCGGGCTGATGAAGCGACCGGCCGACAAGGGCAGGGGGCTGGAGGGCGTGGCCACGAAGGACCGCGACTACGTCAACCCCGCCAGCGAGATGTTGGAGGCGACGCCATGAGCTCCCCGATCCGGCCGTACGGCGACACCACCGGCGACGGGATGGTGCAGCTCAGCTTCACGCTGCCGATGCCGCACTCCAAGGTCGCCGAGGGCGCCGCGGTGCAGCTGGCCAACACGATGGGCATGGATCCCGCGCTGGTCGTCCACGCCAAGCAGATGGGGGAGGAGTACACGTTCTTCGTCGTCTACGGCCGCGTCAACCACCTCGTCGACCCCAGCACGGTCCAGGTCGTCGAGCGCGACTACCCGCTGCTCTCCCCGAAGGAGGCGAACGCCGCCATCAAGCGCAGCCTGCGCCGGCGCCTGGTCGTCGTCGGGGGGTGCATCGGCACCGACGCGCACACCGTGGGCATCGACGCCATCTTGAACATCAAGGGCTTCGCGGGGGAGAAGGGCCTGGAGTACTACCGCGAGCTGAAGGTGGTCAACCTCGGGGCGCAGGTCAGCGTCCCGCAGCTGGTCGAGAGCGCGCGCGAGGAGAGGGCCGACGCCGTCCTGGTCTCCCAGGTCGTCACCCAGCGTGACGCCCACCTGCTCAACACCCGCGAGATGTCGGCGGCGTTCCGCGAGTCCTACCCACCCGACCGGCGGCCACTGCTGATCGTGGGCGGACCCCGCTTCGACGAGACGATGGCCGCCGACCTCGGCGTCGACCGCGTGTTCACGCGGGGTACGACGCCCGGCGAGGTCGCGTCGTACCTCGTCCACCGCCTCACCACCCCGTCGTCCCCGACCACCCAGGACCGGACCCCCCAGGCCCAGAAGGCGAGCTGACCGTGCCCACCAAGACCGGGAAGGACGCCGGCACCCGCGTGGTGCACCGACGCTACGTGCCCTACTCCCACGCCCACTACGCCGGCAACCTCGTCGACGGTGCCTACAGTCTGGCGTTGTTCGGCGACGTCGCGACCGAGATGTGCATCCTCACCGACGGCGACGAAGGTCTGTTCGCGTCGTACTCCGACGTGCAGTTCCGCGAGCCGGTGCGCGCCGGCGACGTCCTGGAGGTCGTGTGCGACCTGGTCAAGGTGGGCACCCGGAGCCGGGTTCTGGAGCTGTCGGTCGCGGTCGTCGCCCGGGGGAACGCCTCGGTCGAGCGACCTGGAGCGGCCGAGATGCTCGACCCTCCGATCGTCGCCACGACAGCGACCGGCACCGTCGTCGTCCCCACCTGACGACGAGGTTAGCGAGCGTTCACCAGCACGGCGTGTCGGTGCCTGACACGCCGTGTTTCTGGGCAAATTCGCGATGAACTTCGGGCGACAACGTCGGGCCCTGACCTGCGGATTCCCGTGTCCTCGCAGGTCAGCGGGCGGTTGACAAGGAGGCGGCCGATGACCAAAAGTGGCGAAGTTCGCTCAAGCATCGTGAGAGCAAGACCGGCGTCCCGGTGGTCGGCCAGCCTCGGTGGGAGTCCGCCCCCCGAGAGGCCGGTTCGACGGCGACGGCGCTCATCTCGCGAGAGCGAGACCGGAGAGGAATGCGGTTCCCCCTAGACAACTTCTGGGCGTGCGACAGCCAGTCGTGGTCCGGTCGGCCCGAAGGGCCGCATTCCTCTCCGGTCGTTGCAAGCCCCGCGGGCCGGCCATCGCCGCGCCGGTAGTTTCTCCTCATGCGGAGCCGGTGTCTGATCGCCCTCGTGGCAGGTCTCGCGCTGGCCGCGTCGTTCCCGCCCACGAACGCGTTCTGGCTCCTGCCGGGTGCGGTCGCCGCCTTCTTCAGGGTCACCGGCGGGCTCCCGGTGCGCAGGGCCTGGCTGCCCGGCCTCGTCTTCGGCGGTGCCTTCCAGATCACCCTGCTGTCGTGGCTCCACGTCGTCGGCATCGTGCCGTGGATCGGCCTGGCCCTCACCCAGACCGTCTGGTACGGCGTGCTGGGCGCGGCGACGGTGCCGCTGCGCCGCCTGCGGCTCGCGCCGGCCTGGCTCGCGGTCGCCTGGGTCGCGACGGAGGCGATCCGCACGACCTGGCCGGCCAGCGGGATGCCCTGGGGCCGGCTGTCCTACGCCGTGGTCGGCAGCCCCGTCGAGGGCGCCCTGCCCTACGTCGGGGCGACCGGGGTGAGCCTGCTGCTGGCCCTGACCGGGGCACTGCTCGCGGCAGCCGTCCCGAACGCCGACAGCACCGCGCCCGCGAGCGCCGGCGGGGCGCTGGATCGGCTCCGCCGGGTCCGCATCGGGCCGCTGGCCGGGGCCGTCGGCGTGCTCGCCCTGGGCTCGCTCCCGCTGCTCGCGCCGTACTCCAGCCGGCTGGCCGGTCACGTCGAGGTGGCTGCCGTGCAGGGCAACGTGCCCGGGAACGGCACCCAGGTGCTCGCGCACTTCCGGCAGATCACCGCCCAGCACGAGGAGGAGACGAGCCGGCTGGCCGCCGACGTCGGCGCCGGCCGGACCCCGAAGCCCGACTTCGTGGTCTGGCCGGAGAACTCCACGGCGCTGGACCCGTTCGAGGACCCCCAGATGCGCACCGACATCCAGGAGGCGCTCGGCGCCGTCGACGTGCCGATCCTCGTGGGCGTGGTCGTCGACGGCGGCGTCCACCACGTGCTCAACCAGGGGATCGTCTTCGACCCGGTGACCGGCGCGGGCGACCGCTACACCAAGTGGCATCCCGTGCCGTTCGGGGAGTACATCCCCTGGCGCTGGCTGTTCGGCTCCCACCTCACCGAGCTGAACGAGGTGCCTCGCGACATGGTCCGCGGCACGCGGGCCGAGCCGCTCGAGATCGCCGGCACCCGGGTCGCCGACGCCATCTGCTTCGACGTCGCCTACGACGACGGCCTGTACGCCCAGCTCTCCCGAGGCGCCCAGCTCGTGGTGGTGCAGACCAGCAACGCGATGTTCATCCACACCGCTCAGATCGACCAGCAGTTCGCGATCAGCAGACTGCGCGCGATCGAGTCGCATCGCTACGTCGTCGTCGCGGCGATCAACGGCGTCACCGGCGTCATCGCGCCCGACGGCTCGGTGGTCACGAGCGTCCCGAGCCGCACCATGTCCTACGCCGAGGCGCGGGTCGGGCTGTACGACGCGGTGACGCCCGCGGTGCGGATCGGCCCCTGGCTGGGACGCGGCTGTGTGGTCGCGGTGCTTGCCGGCTGGCTCGTGAGCCTCACGCAGCGCCGGAGTCGGTATCCTCGGGGCCGCGGTTCCGCCGAGGCGGACCCCGCTGGCGCGACGACCTCGCCCACTCCCACCTCCGGCGACAGGATCAGCGCATGAGCGGCCCGGGCTCGACGGCTGGCGGCCTCGGTCGTGTCGTGATGGTGATGCCGACCTACAACGAGGTCGACAACCTCGCGTGGGTCGTCGGCCGGCTGCGGGCCGCCCAACCCGACCTTGACGTCCTGGTCGTCGACGACAGCTCACCCGACGGCACGGGCGAGCTGGCCGAGGAGCTCGCGGCCGGCGACTCGGCCTTGCGGGTGCTGCATCGCACCGAGAAGGGCGGCCTGGGCGCGGCGTACAAGCACGGCTTCCGGGTCGCCCTCGACTCCGGCTACGACGTCGTGGGGGAGATGGACGCCGACGGCTCCCACCAGCCCGAGCAGCTCCACCTGCTGCTCGACGCGCTCGCCGACGCCGACCTCGTCATCGGCTCGCGCTGGGTGCCCGGGGGGAGTGTGGTCAACTGGCCGCTGCGCCGCGAGCTGCTCTCGCGCGGCGGCAACCTCTACGTCCGGCTGCTGCTCGGGGTGTCCGTCCGCGACGCGACCGCCGGGTACCGCCTGTTCCGCGCGTCGGCTCTGCACGCGATCGACCTGGACACCGTCGAGAGCACGGGCTACGTCTTCCAGACCGACCTGGTGACCCGGTGCCTGCGGCTCGGGCTGCGGGTGCGTGAGGTGCCCATCGAGTTCGTGGAGCGGGTCCGGGGCGACTCCAAGATGAGCGGGCAGATCGCGGTCGAGTCGCTGCGCCGGGTCACGAGCTGGGGCCTGCGCGAGCGCCGCGACCAGGTCTCCGCAGGCCTGGCCCGCCGGAGGCGGCGATGAGCGCGGGCCCGTTCCGGGCACGACGGCTGCGACGCCGCAGCGGATGGGGCTGGCTGCTGCTCGCGGCCTTCGTGATCGTGCCGATCCTGGAGATCTACGTCATCATCCGCGTCGGGCAGGTGATCGGAGCCTGGTGGACGATCCTGCTGCTGATCGCCGACAGCATCTTCGGCGCGTGGCTGGTCAAGCGTGAGGGACGCCGCGCCTGGCGTGCCCTCACCTCGACGATCCAGTCCGGTCGGATGCCCTCGACCGAGCTCGCGGACGCCGCGCTGATCCTGGTGGGCGGCACGCTGATGATGAGCCCGGGCTTCGTGACCGACGTCTTCGGGATCGTGCTGATCCTGCCGTTCACACGCCCGCTGGCGCGCGTCGTGCTCACCCGCTACCTCGCCCGACGCCTGCTCGTCGTGCGAGCTGCGGGCACCGGAAGCCAGGGCAGCGAGGGCCCCGTCGTCCGCGGCGAGGTCGTCGACGACGACCGCTGACCGCCTCGGCGGTCAGGCCTTGACGCGACGCTTGGCGTTGGCGCGGTGCAGGTGAGCGGGGCCGATCTCACCCTCGCGCAGCAGCTCGAGCCGCTCCTTGAGGATGTCTTCCAGCTCCTTCTCGGACCGCCGCTCCAGCAGCATGTCCCAGTGGGTGCGCGCCGGCTTCTCTGCCTTCGCCTCCGGGCGGATGCCGGAGGTGCTGAGCGCCTCGGCCCCGCACCGTGGACATTCCCACATCGCGGGGACATCGGCTTCGACGGACATCGTGACCTCGAACTCGTGGCCGTTGACGCAGCGGTATCCACACTGCTGCCGAGCCGCGAACTCGATGCCGCGCTCGTCCTCGAAACTCTGTCCTCCCAGCCGTGCGCCACGAAGTGTGCGCTCTGCCATGAGGTTCACCTCCAGCGTTCTGTAGCCCCCGGGTACGCGCCCGAGGCGTACATAGACAAGACGGTCGTACCCCGTGTTCGTGATGAGCACACGTCACGGACTTCCTGCCCTTGTCAACGTACGCCGATCGCGCGGTGTTCCTCCAGAAGGACGCGTGGCGCGTCACCATGGTTCGCTCACCGAAGGAGCTCACATGGTCACACACGCCGACCGGGCTCGTCACATCACGGCGGGGGCGGTGTTGCCCGCCTCCTCGACACCCCGGCGCGCGTCAAGACGGAGCAGGAACACCGCTCCGAGCACGAAGAAGACGATCAGGGCCACGATCGCCGGTCGGTAGGAGCCGGTGACCTGGAACACGATGCCGAACAGGAAGGTCCCGAACCACGACGTTCCGCGCTCGCAGGCGTTGTAGAGCCCGAAGTACTCGCCCTCCCGCCCGCGGGGGATCAGAAGGCTGAAGAAGGACCGGGACAGGGCCTGGGTGCCGCCGAGGACGACCGCGATCGCCACGCCCAGGAGCAGGAAGGCGACGATGTTCTTGCGGGGCAGGAACATCGCCAGGACGACGATCACCATCCAGGCGTAGGTGCCCCACAGGATGCAGCGGTAGGCGCCGTAGGTCGCCGCGAGGCGCCCGAACAGCAGAGCCCCGCCGTAGGCGACGAACTGGATCATCAGGATCGTCGCGATGAGCACGCCGTCGCCGAACCCCAGCTGCTTGGAGCCGTACGTCGAGGCGACGCCGATCACGGTCTGGATCCCGTCGTTGTAGAACAGGAACGCCACCAGGAAGGTCAGAGTCATCGGGAAGGCGCGCATCTCGCGCAGGGTGGTGAACAGCTGCCCGAAGGAGCGACTCAGCAGGCGGCCCGACCCGGCCACGACGTCTCGTGGCGGGTGGTCGCGCAGCCGGAGCACGGGGACCAGGGTGAAGCCCGCCCACCACACCGCGGCCGACAGCAGGGAGATGCGGACCGCGAGCTCCTTGTCGAGCCCGAGAGAGCCGTGAGCCAGGACCATCACCAGGTTGAGGGCCAGCAGCAGCCCGCCGCCGAGGTAGCCCCACGCCCACCCCCGCGAGGACACCCGGTCGCGCTCGTCCTCGGTGGAGATGTCGACCAGGATCGCGTAGTAGCTCACCAGCGAGCACCCGCCCAGGATGCTGCTGACGACGACCGCGAACGCGCCCAGCTGCCAGTGGTCGCCGCGCATCAGGAACAGGAGCGCGGCGAACAACGACCCCGACCACGCGAACGCTGCCATGTGCAGCCGCTTGCGCGAGGATCGGTCGACCAGTGCGCCGACGACCGGCAGCACGAAAGCGCTCGCGATCGTGGCGAAGCTGGTGAGGTAGAAGGGCAGCGAGCCCGCGGCCAGGTGGAGACCCAGGAGGTCGACGGTCTTGTCGCAGGTGTCGTCGGCCGAGCTCCCGCAGCCGGCGGCCTTGCCGGCGACCGTGATCATGTACGGCGCGAACAGGACGCTCAGCACCGTCGTGTAGTAGGCGGAGTTGGCCCAGTCGTACCAGTTCCAGGCGCGCTGCTCCCGCGACCTCCACAGTGGCTCGAGGTCGGCGACACCGCCCGCGCCGGGTGGGGTCGGCCCGGTCACCGGACGCTCCCCATCAGCCCGCCTCGGGTGGGTCGTCGGGCCACAGCCCCCGCTCGTGAAGCACGTCTCGGAGTATGTCCGTGCGGTCGGTCATCAGCCCGTCGACACCTCGGTCGAGCAGCAGGCGCATCTCGTCGGGTTCGTCGACCGTCCACACGTGCACGTGGAGCCCGGCGCGATGCGCGCGCCGCACGAGGCGCGGCGAGGCCACCACCACCGGCCCCACCCGATGGGGCACCTGGAGGGCGTCGGGCGGGCGGCCGCCGAGGACCCGGGCGAGGAGGCGAGTCACCAGCATCGCGGCGCCTCCGGGCAGCGCGACGTACGCCGCCACCTCGCCGGGCGAGGCCGAGGTGGCGACCGATGGGCCGGCGAGCCGGCGGAATCGCCGCAGGCGTCGTCCGGAGAACGACCCCACGAGCACGCGGTCGGCCAACGGCCCGCGGACGAGCTCGGCGAGTGGCGCGACCGCAGCGTCGGTCTTGAGGTCGACGTTGAAGCGCGCTCCGGCGAAGTCGGTCAGCAGCGACGTCAGGGTGGGCACCCGCTCCCGACCGCCCACGCGCAGCGCCGCCACCGCGGTCGCGTCGAGCTGCTCGATGCCTCCGGCACCGTCGGTGACCCGCTCCAGGAGCTGGTCGTGGAACGCGACGAGGACTCCGTCGCGGGTCAGGTGGGCGTCGGTCTCGAGGTAGCGGTACCCGAGCCCGACCGCGTGGGCGAAGGCCGCCGAGGTGTTCTCCAGGCCCTCCAGCCCGGGATGGCGCGCGCCGCCACGGTGCGCGAAGGCCAGCACCGGCGTCCCGTCGTCCAGGAACGGAAGCCCGGTCCTCACGCCGTCACGCGGCGTTCGATGTCCGCCACGAGGGCGGCCAGGGGACGAGGGACGGGGGAGGGCGTGGGACACGGCACGGGAGACGTCAGGGGAGACCGATCGGTGAGCTCCTCGGCCAGCCGTCGGGCGAGGAGCAGCTTGCGACCCGAGGCGGTGCCGGCGAACCGGTGCAGCTGGTCGCCGACGTCGCGCCCGCGCCACTGGGGCTGCCGCTGGAAGGCCCGGAAGCGCTCGAGCTCGCCGAGCTCCTCGAGGACCACTTGCACGCGGTCGGGGCCCAGGGCGCGGATCAGCTCGTCCTCCAGGTCGCGGTCGCAGACGTGGAAGCCCAGCCGCGCCAGGTCGGCGCGGTCGGCCACGGCGTATCCCTGTCGTCGCAGGCCGCGCAGCACGAACCGCTCCTCGGGTGCGTCGCACAGCCCCAGCACGGTCGCGCGCCCGGCTAGCTCGTCGAGCTGGCGCCCGACGTTGGTGATGCCGCGCATGTCGCGCAGCTCGACCTCGTGCGCCGCAGCGGGGTCACGCGTGCGCCTACCGCGGGCCGCCCACAAGACCTCCACGACCGCGGCGTCGCTCGCGCCCTCGAGCAGGACGACGACCGGGGGCATGGTGACGCGTGGCCGTGGCGGTCAGAAGTCGCGGAAGGTCTCGATCTGGGCGCCGAGCTGGTTGAGCCGCTCGGCGAGGTCCTCGTAGCCGCGGTGGATCACGTAGGTGGACCGCAGCACCGAGGTGCCCTTGGAGGCGAGCATGGCCAGCAGGACGACGACGGCGGGCCGCAGGGCCGGCGGGCAGACGATCTCGGTGCCGGTCCAGCGGGTCGGACCCTCGACCATCACCCGGTGGGGGTCCAGCAGCTTGACCTGGGCCCCGAGCTTGTTGAGCTCGACGAGGTAGATGGCGCGGTTCTCATAGACCCAGTCGTGGATCAGGGTCTGCCCCTCGGCGACCGCCGCGATCAGGGCGAAGAACGGCAGGTTGTCGATGTTGAGACCCGGGAAGGGCATCGGGTGGATCTTGTCCAGAGGCGCTGCCAGCAACGACGGGTGGGTGGTCAGGTCGACGAGCCGGGTGAG
This sequence comes from Nocardioides sp., assembly GCF_036267815.1. Lineage (GTDB taxonomy): Bacteria > Actinomycetota > Actinomycetes > Propionibacteriales > Nocardioidaceae > Nocardioides. The sequence goes on from NZ_DATAVI010000061.1 coordinate 83,382, forward strand.
GCCGTTGCTCGCGACGTACTCCGCGGACCGGTCGTAGCGGAAGCCCATGTCCTCCAGCACGGCGAGCTCGATCTCGAGGAACTCGATCGGGACCCGGCGGATCGTGATCGAGGACTCGGTGACGATGGCGGCCGCGAGCAGCGACATCGCCTCGATCGGGTCCTCGGCGGGGGCATAGTCGACGTCGACCTCGATCTCCGCCTGGCCGGTCACGGTGAGCGTCGTGGTGCCGATGCCCTCGACGACGACGCCGAGCCGCTGGAGGAAGAAGCACAGGTCTTGGACCATGTAGTTGGACGACGCGTTGCGGATCACCGTCGTGCCGGGGTGGAGGGCCGCCGCCATCAGGGCGTTCTCGGTCGTGGTGTCGCTGCGCTCGGTGAGGACGATGGGCCGGGACGGCTCGACGACGCGGTTGACGGTCGCGTGGTAGAAGCCCTCGGTGGCCTTCACCTCGAGGCCGAAGGGCCGCAGGGCCGCCATGTGCGGCTCGATCGTGCGGGTGCCGAGCTGGCAGCCGCCGGCGTAGGGCAGCTCGAAGGTGTCCGCCCGGTGCAGGAGCGGCCCGAAGAACATCAGCACCGACCGGGTACGCCGGGCCGCGGCCTCGTCGATCGAGCTCAGGTCGAGCTCCTTGGGCGGGATGATCTCGAGGTCGCCCTCGTCGCCGATCCACCGGGTCTGGACACCGAGGCTGCCGAGCACCTCCAGGAGGCGGTTGACCTCCTCGATCCGGGCGACCTTGCGCAGCGTGGTCCGGCCGCGGTTCAGCAGCGACGCGCACAGCAGCGCGACCCCGGCGTTCTTGGAGGTCTTGACGTCGATCTGACCCGACAGCGTCGTCGGGCCGGTGACGCGCAGGTGGGTCGGCCCGGCACCGAGGGCCACGATCTCGGAGTCGAGCGCGGAGCCGATCCGGGCCACCATCTCCAACGAGAGGTTCTGATGGCCCTTCTCGATGCGGTTGACCGCGCTCTGGCTGGTCTGGAGGCGCTCGGCCAGCTGTTGCTGGGTGAGCCCGCGGTGGATGCGTGCATCACGGATCAGGTTGCCGATGCGGCCCTTGAAGTCCTCCGTCATGAGGCCACGGTATCTCATCTGTGAGATAATTCCACCCTCCCTCAGGCGTGTCCGGATCGGGTCGCGCTGTCGGCACGACCGTACCCACCTGGGCCACGGGATCGCCGACGACCCCTAGGGAAGCGCTGATCAATCCCGCCTGCTGCGCGCCAGGGATCAGCACTTCCCTAGGACGTCGCCACCCGCCGTTGGGTTGTCGCCGTGTCCCAGGTGTCGAGGAGACGGGTCGGCCCCCGCGACGACGTCGCGGGGGCCGGGGGTCCCGAGTGACCGGGGGAGCCTCGATGTTCCGGGTGGCCGCTAGCGGCCACGCGCACTCAGCAGGTGACTGCCCGGCATCTCGCACGGAGTGCAGTCGCACAGCTCGTCGCACACCAAGAAGGTGTGCATCGCGTGGCCACACCGGGAACAGGGGAGGTCGTGTGAGAGATGCAGGTCGTTGTCGCTGACCGTGTCCCACATGGCGAACCCCCCTTTCCCGGTTGCGGTTTCACCCGGAATGCGCACATCGTGTCGCGGCCTCGCGTCGCTGACTGTCAGAAACCCGACAAATGGTCACAACGTGCTACTTGCTCAGGACCATCGGCCCGTCGGCCTGATACGGATGACTCAGTCCCGTCCCTCGATCGGCTCAGGCCTCCAGGGACCGGATCGCCCCCCGGGTCGCAAACCAGGCGCACAGCAATGACATCGCCAGACCGAACGCCATCGTGGCGGTGAGGACGCTCGTCGCCCGCACCACGGCACCGAGCGCGGGGACCGAGAGCGGCATCAGCGTCATGTCTCCCAGGCTGGTCACCGACGAGACGCGCCCGAGGTGAGAGGCGTCGATCGCTCGCATGAACGCCGCGCTCAGCCAGACCGAGGCAGCCCCGGCCGTGAACCCCAGCACCACCATCGCGACGACCAGGGCGGGCCGCCACCCGATGCCGACGGCGGCGATGGCCAGTCCCTGGACGACGAGCACCCGGAAGCCGGCCGCCGCGCCGTACGCCGGCTGCCAGCGGATGGCCACGACACTGCCGAGGATGGCGCCGGCGGCGAGGGAGGCGTCGGCGATGCCGAGCCAGTGCGCCCCCCACCCCGAGCCGCTCACGCGGAGCGCGACTCCGAGTCCCGCGACGGGGGTGACGAAGACGTTGAGCGCGGTCAGGCCGATCACGAACAGCTTGGCGGTCTCGTGCTCGCGCAGGTAGTGCATCCCGTCGCCGAAGGACTCGCGCCAGCGCTCGCGGGAGGCGCGGGGGAGGCGGTAGCGCGGACGAACCACGGCGGTGAGCACGCCCGCGATCGCCAGGAACGTCACGGCGTCGACGAGCATCACGCCCACCGGTCCCCGCCAGGCGACGAGCACGCCACCGACCGGCGCGCCCAGAAGCCTCATCGCCCGGTTGCTGATCTGGTTCCAGCCCTGCACGGTGCCGAGGTCGGCGCGGGAGACCAGCTGCCTCAGCAGCGTCGCGCCCGAGGGCAGGGTCAGGCCGCTGGCGATGCCGAACGCGACCGCGATCGCCAGCAGCACGGGCGCGCCGTGGGTCCCGGAGTGCCAGGCCACGGCGCCGGCACCCAGGACGGCGGCCTGACCGACCTGGCCCGCGACCAGCATCCGCCGAGGGTCGTAGCGGTCGGCCAGGACGCCGCCGACCAGCACCAGCACCGCCTGGGGGAGCATCTCGCCGCCCAGGACGACGCCGGCCAGCACGGGGCTCAGGGTGTGGGCCGCCGTCCACGAGAGCGCCACGACCCACGCGGAGTCGCCGAACCACGAGATGGCGACGCCCGCCATCCAGGTGAGCACCATCGGGTCACGACGCACCGGCGGCGGGAGAGCGCCGACCAGGTCCGGTGAGGTGGCGGCGCTCACGGCCGGACCGGCTCGCTGGGGAAGACCCGGGCGACGGCGCGCACCGGACGCCGGACGTCGTCAGGATGCTCCTCGGCGGCCGCCATGCACTCCTCGGACCAGTCCTTGACCAGCCTGCTCAGGCGCCGGGCGAGGTCACGGACCTGCTCCTCGGTGGCGGCGACGTAGGTGTCGACGGAGTTGGCCGCGGTGCGCCAGGCGGCGGTCTCGCCGGGTGCCCGGCGCAGCCAGTCCTGCATGGCTCGCACCTGGTACCGGAGGTTCTCGGCCTCCGCGGTCTGGGCCACGCGCCGGCCGAGCGTGCCCTCGTCGAAGTCCTCGACGCTCCACGTCATCGTCCGGGGCTTGAGCCGCCACCAGCTCTCCCGGGTGTCACGGGCGAGCTCGGGGGCCGGCTCGATGAGGTCCTGCTGGTGCAGCACCTTGAGGTGGTGGCTGACCGAGCCCACCGCGAGCCCGGTCGCGGCCGCCAGGTGCCCGACGTTCGCGGGCCCCTGGACGCCGAGGAGCTCGGTGAGCCAGCGCCGGATCGGGTGGTGGAAGGCCACGAGCAGCTCGGCCAGCTCGTCGGACGGGTCGCGCTCGGCGGGCGGCCGGGGCGCCGAGGTCAGGTGCCGCTCGGCGGCGGTGCGACGGGTCATGACCTGAGCCTGGCCCGGGGGAGGGCGATCGTACAAGACCGCTTGTATAACTCCTCGAGCTCCTCGAGCTCCTCGGCCGCCTCCGGTTCCGTGACCGACGGCCAGCACCCGCGCCTCAGGGTGGGTGGGTCACCCGAGCGAGCCGAGCCACCAGCCGAGCGAGGCGGCGGCGAGACCCGCCGCCAGGCTGCCGACGACGTTCCAGGTGGCGGCCGGCAGCTCGCCCTCCTCCGCGAGGCGCACCGTCTCGTAGCCGAAGGTCGAGAAGGTGGTCAGTGCTCCGCAGAACCCGGTGCCGGCGAGGGTGACCAGCCAGGGCGGGCCGGCCGCGACGACCAGGCCGAGCACGAACGAGCCCGCGACGTTGACGGTCCAGGTGCCCCACGGATGGTCCGTGCCGTGGCGGCGCTGCACCGCCTGGTCGGTCAGGTAGCGCGCGGGCGCGCCCACGGCCCCGCCGAGGAGCACCAGCAGCACCGTCACCGCAGCACCTGCCTGGCCAGGCGCAGTCCCGCGACGACGGCGAGCAGCCCGCCGCCCAGCGTGGCGGCGAGGTAGAGCGCGGCGAGGCCGGGCCGGCCGGCAGCGAGCAGGGTGCGCGTGTCGAGGACGTAGGTCGAGAACGTCGTGAAACCGCCGAGCACGCCGGTCCCGAAGAACGGGCGGACCAGCCGGCGCCCGGGAAGGCGCTCGACCACGACCACCATCAGCGCCCCGATCAGGAAGCAGCCGGAGATGTTGGTGAGCAGGGTGTCCCAGGGGAGCCGGTCGCTCGCGTGCGGCAGCGCCTGCGCGAGCGCCCAGCGACCGAGGGCGCCGAGCGCGCCGCCGACGGCGATGGCTGCCAGGGCGTCGGCGTGGATGAGCGGGGGAGCGAGGTCGGCCTCACGGGTGACGTCGGGGTCGACCGGGAAGCCCGGGAACGGGTCGCGACCGTCTCGGGCGCTGATCGCGTCGGGGGCGTCGTCGGGCTGGGGCATGCGGGCTCCTACCGGGTCAAGGTAGGGACTGTTGGCGGACTCTGCCGCGGTTCACACCCGGACGCCTCCGGTGTGTCGGCGAGCCCCACCGCCGATGGCGAAACGGTAACACCGCGCTGTCGGTGGCGGGGCGTAGCGTCGAGGGCATGACTCCGACCAGTGATGGGAGCACGCGATGACGACATCGGTCTCGGACGGCGGGCCACCGAGCAGCGACGGCCAGACCCCGGTGCTGCCGCCCGTGGTGAGCGCGCAGGAGTGGCAGCAGGCCCGGGCCGACCTGCTCGTCGAGGAGAAGGAGCTGACCCGGTCGCTCGATCGGCTGGCAGCGCGACGGCGACGGCTTCCGGCGGTCCGCGTCGAGACGTCGTACGCGTTCCAGGGGCCCGACGGGCCCAGCACGCTGCTGGACCTGTTCGGCGAGCGGCGCCAGCTCGCGGTCTACCAGTTCATGGACGTCGGCCCCGACGGCTTCTGCCCCGGGTGCACCCACCTGACCCGCAACGTCACCGACCTGGCGACGCTGGCCGAGGAGGGGGTGGCGTGGGCCACCGTCTCGGAGATGCCGCTGGAGCAGATGCGGGGATACTGGCGCGAGCAGGGCTGGCAGGTGCCGTTCTACTCCTCGCGGGGCACGTCGTTCGCGGCGGACTGCGGGGTCGAGGGAGGCTTCCTGCTCAGCCTCTTCCTGCGCGACGGCGACGACATCTACCGCACCTACAGCACGACCCAGCGCGGCGTCGACAGGCTGTTGTTCGTCAACAACGTGCTGGACCTCGCCCCCTACGGCCGGCAGGAGGACTGGGAGGACTCTCCCGAGGGATGGCCGCAGCGGCCGACCTACGGCTGAGCCGGCCCACGAGTAGCCCAGGTGTGCCGCTCAGGGGCACCACCCCGGCGGCGGGTCCTCGCCGACCCGGCCGTCGACCGCCTCGCGGAGGAGGTCTGCATGCCCGGTGTGCCGGCCGTACTCCTCGACCATGTCGCACAGCAGGCGTCGCAGGGTGGCGTGCTCGCCGGCGTCGTTGTGGGCGGCGACCTCCATGTCCATCCCGTGCTCGGTCACGGCCGTCTCGATGGCCGCCCGCGCGCGAGCCACCGCCGCGTCGTACGTCGCGTACAGCGCCTCGGGGGAGTCCTGTGATGCCGAGGAGAACTCCCAGTCCTCGTCGGCGTCCCAGCCGTTGGCGGCCCACGGCTCGGGCATGGGGGAGCCGTGCAGCTTCACAGTGGTCAGGTAGTCCTCGGCTGTCGCCAGATGCTTGAGCAGGCCGCCCAGGGTCAGGCTCGAGGCACCGATCCTGGTGTCGAGCCCGGCCGCGTCCAGCCCGGCGGCCTTCCAGCGGAAGGTCCAGCGCATCCGGTCCAGCGACCCGAGGATCTGGCTGGCGTCGGTGCCGGCCAGGGGCGGCTCCCAGGGGGTCGTGTCCTCCACGTCGGTCATCGCAGTGCTCCTCACGTCGTGGGCTCGTCGAGGGGTGCGCCCTCGCCGACCAGGCCGTCGACGGACTCGCGAAGCAGGTCGGCGTGGCCGGTGTGCCGGGCGTACTCCTCGACCAGGTCGACGACCAGCCGTCGTACGCGGGGCGGGTGGCCGTCCGACCAGGCCGTGCGGGAGTGCGCGTCCGGGCCGGCGGCGTAGGCCCCGTCGAGGTTGCGGCGCGAGCGGGCGACGCAGGCCTCCCAGAGCGCGACCAGCTCCTCCGGGGAGTCGTCGGAGGCGGTCCGCCACTCCCAGTCCGGGTCGGCGTCGAAGTCGACGTCGTCGAAGGGCGCGCTCAGCCCGGGCGCGTCGGTGAGCTGCCGGGTGAGGTACTCGTCCTCGACCAGCGCGAGGTGCTTGAGCAGGCCGCCCAGCGTCATCGTGCTCGCGCCGAGGGTCTGCCGCATCGCCGCGGCGTCCAGCCCACCGCACTTCCACGCGAAGGTGCGGCGGTTGCGCTCGAGGGCTCCCACCAGGGTCTCGATCTCCGAGCCGTCCTGTGGCGGTCCGGTGAGGACGGCTGTCAGGTCACGGGACGCTGCGGTCATGGCTGCCAGGCTAGTGTCCGTTGCGGACGTTTCTCTTCCGGATAGTGAGGCAGTCTGTGGTTGTGCACGACGCGAGCCCGGCCGCCCGGGCGCTGCTGGTCCTGGAGATGGTCCAGAACGCTCCGGGCATCAGCGCCGAGCGGCTGGCGGACCGGCTGGGGCTCTCCGACCGCGCCGTCCGCCGCCACGTCGCCGTCCTGCGCGAGGCGGGGATCCCGGTCGAGTCCACCCGGGGTCGGTACGGCGGGTACCGGATCGGCCGCGGCCTCCGGCTGCCGCCGCTGATGTTCACCGCCGACGAGGCGCTCGGGCTGGTGATGGCGGTGCTCGAGGGACACCCAGCCGGAGAGGACGACCCGGTCGGCCAGGCGCTCGGCAAGATCGTCCGCGCCCTTCCCGAGCAGCTCGCGCGCCCGGCCGACGCCGTACGCCGGCTGCCCGCTCGCGGCTGGCACGTCGTCGTCCCGGACGTCGAGGTGACGCTGCGGCTGGTCGAGGCGTCGGACTCGGGTCGTCGCGTCAGGCTCCGCTACGGCCACGACGCCGGTCGCGAGTGGGACGTCGAGCTCGACCCATGGGCGGTGGTCGTCCGGCATCGCCGCTGGTACCTCCTGGGGTGGTCGCACGACCGGCAGGCGCGACGGGTGCTGCGGGTCGACCGGGTGCGCAGTGTGACGGTCCTGCCCGAGACGTTCGCGGCCCCGAGCGGCCTCGACGCCCTCAACGCCGTCGAGGAGCAGCTCTCGATGGGCTGGAAGCACGCCGTCGAGGTCATCATCGACGCACCGCTTGCCGACTGCCGGCACTGGCTGGCCCGCAGCCTGGGCCGACTCGAGGAGATCGACGAGCGCAGCACCCGGTTGGTGGCGACCACCGACGAGCCGGCGTGGTACGCCGCCCAGCTGGCCAACCTGCCGATGCCGTTCCGGCTGGTCGGCTCGCCCGAGGTCCGGGCGGCGATGGCCGAGCTCGGTCGTCGCCTCGTCGCCGCGAGCGACCCGGCCACCGCTGGTCCCCACCCCTCAGGTGGGGTTCGCGCGTGTCGTCAAATCCCCCGCTGAAGCGGGGGATTTGGCACTTCCTGGCCTCTGCAACCCCCAAGAAGTGACAGGAGAGGCCAGGAAGTCGGCGCCGGAGTCCGGTGCGGACCACGGGCGCGGACCACTAGCCTGACGCCCGAACGGGAAGGGAGCCCGGGGTGGGGACCGGTCGTGGCAGGGTTCGTCGCCTGGCGGCGGTGTCTGCCGCGCTCGGCATGGTGACCACCGCCGTGACCGTGGTGGCCGCGCTCGGACCCACTGCTCCGGCGTACGCCGACTCGAGCCCGGCCGCGCACGAGCTGGCCCAGCGCTACAGCCCGATCGTGATGCTGCGCGAGTTCACCAAGCCGTGCGGCCCGGGTGAGCCGTTCGTCCCGATGCGCGTCAACGCCGTCCTGGACAACCCCGAGGTGGCACTGCGGCAGGTCGGCAACCACGACGCCGTCATCCAGTGGGCCCCCACCGCCAAGGCCCTCTACGGCCGGGGGACAGGCACCTACCTCGACCTGCCGGGCGACGCGCTCTCGCCGGGCTGCATCTACGCCCGTGACAGCGCGAGGTACACGCCGCTGTCGCAGGCCGCGGTCTACGCCCACGTCACGACGCAGGCCGACAAGCCGGGGTACGTCGCGGTGCAGTACTGGCTGTACTGGTACTACAACGACTGGAACGACCTCCACGAGAGCGACTGGGAGTTCGTCCAGGTCCTGATCAAGGCGCCCAGTGTCGAGGCGGCGCTGACCACCCAGCCGTTCCAGCTCGGCTATGCCCAGCACACCGGCGGCGAGACGGCCGACTGGGACTCCGACAAGCTCCAGAAGGACGGCGACCACCCGGTCGTCTACTCCTCCGAAGGCTCGCACGCCAGCTACTTCGAGCCGGCGCTCTACCTCGGCCGCAGCGCCGACGAGGGCTTCGGCTGCGACAACACCCAGACGCCCAACACCCGCGTCGTCCCGAAGGAGATCCTGCTCCCCGACCGGCCCTCGGGGCCGGACAGCAGGTTCGCCTGGCTGGCCTTCCACGGCCGTTGGGGAGAGCGGCATGCAGGACCCAACAACGGCCCGGACGGTCCGATGGGCAAGCCCCGCTGGCGCAGCCCGGTCACCTGGCAGGAGAACCTCCGCCCCTCGTCGTTCGTGATCCCCGGCGGCAGCTCGACACCGCCGTCCCTGGTCGGCACCTTCTGCAACGTGGTCGGCAAGGGCTCGGTGCTCTACGTGCGCTACGCCGCCCAGCCGGGGGCGGTGCTGGGGATCCTGGCTGCGCTCGCCCTGGGAGTGGCCTTCCTGCTGCGACGGACCCGCTGGGACAAGGTGCCGCCGTACCCCGTGGTGACGCGGCGCCGTTCGGGAGAGATCGTGCGAGCCGCGGTCGACCTCTACCGGCGCCACATCCCGGCGTTCGTGGTGGCGGGCATGCTCGCCGTGCCGGTCGGGGTGCTGGCGATGATCGACCTCCTGGTGCTCCAGCACCTGCCCTACGTCGGCACCATCGTCCGCGTCTCGACCCAGCAGGCCCCGGCCGGCAACAACCTGCTGTTCTCCTCCTGGGTGGCGACCAGCTTCTGGCCGCTGACGGTGCTCCTGGTCTCCGCCGCCGTCGCGCACGCGATGGACGACGGGGCCTCGCGCACGACCCTGGGCCGGGGCTGGCTCGCGGTGCGCGCCGTGGGTGCGCGGTGGCGCCCGCTGGCCGTGTCGTACCTCCCGGCCGCCGTGGCGATCGGGCTGCTGTCGTGGACCGGGATCGGCGTCCCCGTCGCGGCCTGGCTCACCGTGCGGTACCAGTACCTCGGGCAGATCGTGATGCGCGAGGACCTCGCTGGCACGGCCGCCCGCAAGCGCGCCGGTGACCTCGTGCGCCACCGGTGGCTGCACACCGCGGCGGTCGTGGCCCTGGTGTGGGCAGGGATCCACGGCCTGGGCATCCTGCTCGGGCTGATCCTGCTGATCTTCTTCACCTCGCTGCCGCTGTGGTCGCTGACTCTGATCGTGCTGGTCGTCGAGGTGGCGCTCACCCCGCTCGGCACGCTTGCGCTGACCCTGCTCTACGGCGACGCCGCCGCCCAGCACGACCAGGCTGAGGAGCTGCCGGAGCCTGCCGGCGTGGCACGATGACCGGGTGACGAGCCCGGCCGAACAGCAGCGCCTCCGCGACCTCGCCCTGCTGCGATCGGTGCGCGACCGGATCGACCGCGAGTACGCCCGCCCGCTCGACGTGGAGGCACTCGCCCGGGGCGTCCACATGTCGGCGGGGCACCTCAGCCGGGAGTTCAAGAAGGCGTACGGCGAGCCGCCGTACTCCTACCTGATGACGCGACGCATCGAGCGAGCCATGGCGCTGCTCCGCCGGGGAGACCTCAGCGTCACCGCGGTCTGCTTCGAGGTCGGCTGCTCATCCCTGGGGACGTTCAGCACGCGCTTCACCGAACTCGTGGGTCTCTCGCCCAGCGGCTACCGCGCGCAGGTGGCCGCGGTCGTCGAGGAGAACGACGCGGAGACGCCGTCCTGCATCACCAAGCAGGTCACCCGTCCGATCAGGGTCCGATCGGTCAGGAACCAAGAAGCACCCGCACCCGGCCGGTCCTAGCGTGGGCGGCATGGACATCACCATTCACTCCAGCTTCCTGCCCGCCACAGACCCCGAGGCCTCGCTGGCGTTCTACCGCGACGCTCTCGGCTTCGAGGTGCGGCTCGACGTCGGCCAGGGAGCCATGCGGTGGCTGACGATCGGTCCAACGGGACAGCCGGACGTCAACGTCGTGCTCCACCCGCCGGCCGTCGACCCTGGCATCACCGACGACGAGCGCCGTGTCATCGGCGAGATGATGGCCAAGGGTACCTATGCCGTCCTGCTGCTCGCCTCCGGTGACGTCGACCGGGCGTTCGAGCAGGTCACGGCGCACGATGTCGACGTCGTCCAGGAGCCGACCGACCAGCCCTACGGCATCCGCGACTGCGCCTTCCGCGACCCGGCGGGCAACCTGGTCCGCATCCAGCAGCGACCCTGAGCTCTCAGGTCCTGCCATGTGCTACCCGGGCCTTGACCCCGACAAGCGCGCGGCGTCCCTTCTGCGTCCTCCCGGGGATAGTACGGATCAGGAGACTGGTGGTCTGGCCCCAGGCGCCAGCGCAGTGATCCGTACTATCCGGGAATGGCGACCCGACCGACCGCACGAGCGCAGGAGCGATGAGCCCGAGCAAACCCGTCACGACCCACCCGGCCGACAGCCATGACCTGATCCGGGTCACCGGCGCGCGGGTCAACAACCTGCGAGACATCAGCCTGGAGCTGCCCAAGCGCCGTCTCACGGCGTTCACCGGCGTCTCCGGGTCGGGCAAGAGCTCGCTGGTCTTCGAGACGATCGCCGCGGAGTCCCAGCGGCTGATCAACCAGACCTACAGCGCGTTCGTGCAGGGGTTCATGGCGTCCCGGGCCCGCCCCGACGTCGACGTCCTGGAGGGCCTGACCACCGCGATCATCGTCGACCAGGAGCGACTGGGCAGCGACCCGCGCTCGACCGTCGGTACGGCGACCGATACCCACGCGATGCTGCGGATCCTGTTCAGCCGGCTCGGCGACCCGCACGTCGGCCCGCCCACGGCGTACTCCTTCAACGTGCCGACCCGGGTCGCGAGCGGATCGATGGACGTCCAGAAGGGCCGCGGCGAGCGCCTGACCGTGCGCAAGCAGGTCTACCTCGGCGGGATGTGCCCGCGCTGCGAGGGGAGGGGGTCGGTCAACGACCTCGACCTCACCGCGGTCTACGACGCGACGAAGTCGCTGCGCGACGGAGCCCTCACCGTGCCGGGCTACAGCATGGACGGGTGGTACGGCCGGATCTTCGCCGGCAGCGGCTACTTCGACATGGACAAGCCGGTGGGCAGGTTCACCAGGCGCGAGCTGGAGGACCTGCTCTACAGGTTGCCCACCAAGATCAAGGTGGAGGGCATCAACCTGACCTACGAGGGCGTGATCACCAAGATCTCCAAGTCGATGCTGTCGCGAGACCTCGACTCGCTCCAGCCTCACGTGCGGGCCTTCGTCGAGCGGGCCGCGACCTTCGCGACGTGTCCGGACTGCGACGGCACCCGGCTCACCGAGGCCGTGCGGTCGTCGAAGGTCGCCGGCCAGAGCATCGCCGACCTCTGCCGGATGGAGATCCGCGACCTCGCGACCTGGCTCCGGGCGCTCGACGAGCCGGGCATGGCTCCGCTGCTCGAGGCACTGGGGGAGACCCTCGACTCCTTCGTCCGGATCGGGCTCGGCTACCTCTCGCTCGAGCGGCCGTCCGGGACGCTGTCGGGGGGCGAGGCGCAGCGGGTGAAGATGATCCGTCAGCTCGGGTCGTCGCTGACCGATGTCACCTACGTCTTCGACGAGCCGACGATCGGCCTGCACCCGCACGACGTCGACCGGATGAACCAGCTGCTGCTCCAGCTCCGCGACAAGGGCAACACCGTGCTCGTGGTCGAGCACAAGCCGGAGACGATCCTGATCGCCGACCACGTCGTCGACCTCGGGCCGAAGGCGGGCAGCGAGGGTGGCCTGGTGGTCTTCGAGGGGACGGTGGCCGGGCTCCGCGCCAGCGACACCGTGACCGGGCGGCATCTCGAGGACCGCGCCGCCCTCAAGGAGGTGACGCGCGAGCCGACCGGCGTGCTCGAGGTGCGCGGGGCGACCACCCACAACCTCAAGGACGTCGACGTCGACATCCCGCTCGGGGTGCTCACGGTGGTCACCGGGGTCGCCGGCTCCGGCAAGAGCTCGCTCGTCCACGGGTCGGTGGCCGGGCTGGACGGTGTCGTGGCGGTCGACCAGACCGCGATCCGCGGGTCTCGGCGCAGCAACCCCGCGACGTACACCGGGCTGTTGGACCCGATCCGCAAGGCATTCGCCAGGGCCACCGGGACCAAGCCCGCCCTGTTCAGTGCGAACTCCGAGGGTGCCTGCCCGGCGTGCAACGGTGCCGGCGTCGTCTACAGCGACCTGGCGATGATGGCCGGGGTCGCCACGCCGTGCGAGGTCTGCGAGGGCCGGCGGTTCCAGGCCTCGGTGCTCGAGCACACCTACGGCGGCCAGAACATCGCCGAGGTGCTCGCGATGCCCGTCAGCGAGGCGCTCGGGTTCTTCGGGGAGGGCGAGACCCGGGCCCCGGCGGCGTACGCGATCCTCGAGCGGCTCGGCGACGTGGGGCTCGGTTATGTCAGCCTGGGCCAACCCCTGACGACGTTGTCGGGAGGGGAGCGGCAGCGGCTCAAGCTGGCCACCCACCTCGGCGACAAGGGCGGGGTCTTCGTCCTGGACGAGCCGACCGCCGGTCTGCACCTGGCCGACATCGAGCAGCTGCTCGGTCTGCTGGACCGGATCGTCGACTCCGGCAGGTCGGTGATCGTCATCGAGCACCATCAGGCCGTGATGGCCCACGCCGACTGGGTCATCGACCTCGGACCCGGTGCCGGTCACGACGGCGGCGAGCTGGTCTTCGAGGGCACGCCCGCCGCGCTGGTCGCCGACCGGTCGACCCTGACCGGTCAGCACCTCGCGGCGTACGTCGCCGGCTGAGCGGCCGCGACGCCGGGTCAGGCCTCAGCCGCAGAGGTCGACCAGGGCGTCGGCGAGGTCGTTGATCGACGTCTGCGGGTTGCTGCTGTCGCCGACCCAGTTGTTCCGGATCCGGATCAGGATGGCGTGGGCGCCGGCGATGGTCACCGTGTTGCCGCCCCAGCCGTCCATCTGGGGCACGTAGCCACCGAGGTGAACGGTGCCAGCGCGACTGCGGGGTCGAGAGGGGTGGATCCCTTCTGGTAGCCACGACGACGGCCGGACATCGCCGATAACTGACATTATGTCAACTGCTGTGGACGGCACCGCCCCCTCCGCCGAGTCGGCACATGCCGACTCGGCGCGTTTTCGGTGCACACATGTGCCGGGTCGGCGCGTTTTCGGTGCACACATGTGCCGGGTCGGCGTGACTTGGGTGCGTATATAGTGGACCGGGTCAACTAACTTCTGCGGGCTGGGGAGTCTTCTTGAAGCTGCGCAACGTTCCGACCAGGGCCGTGACCGGTGTCTACATCCTGCACACCGGCTGGGAGAAGTGGCACGGTGACGACGAGCGGGCGGCCGGGGTCCACGCCATGGCCGCCAACGCGTTCCCGGTCTTCTCGTCGATGACGGCCCCAGCCTTCCTCAGGACACTCTCGGTCGGCGAGCTGGCGGTCGGGGCCGCGCTGCTGGCGCCGTTCGTGCCGACCGCGGTGGCCGGGGCCGCGCTCACGGGCTTCTCGGGCGCGCTGGTGGCGATGTACCTGCGCACCGATGCCCTGCACAGGCCGGGGAGCCTATGGCCGACTCCGCAGGGCATCGCGGTCTCGAAGGACTCCTGGTTGCTCGCGATCGGGCTCGGCCTCATCGCCGACGGGCTCGCCAGTCGGCGTACGCCCTGACGTCTCAGCCGAGACCGACGAGCTGGCGGCCCCGGTCGATCAGGTCGAAGCGGAACACCGCCCAGATCACCGCGACGGCACCGACCAGCCCGACCACCGTGACCAGGGTGGTGCGCGCCGGCGCGCGCTTGGCCTGGTCCCACGCGGCTGCCGCGCGAGCCTGGATCGGCCGGAGCCAGCGCCGGGCGAACTCGAACTCTCGCGACCACAGCCACACGCCCAGCAGGATCGGCGGGATCGTGAGTGGACCGGGCAGGACGATCAGGACCAGGCCGACGACGATCAGCGCCAGCCCCGCCACGAAGACCACGACGCGGCGCAGCGTGCGGGGCATGGTGACTGTCTAGCAGGTGCCCGGGCGGCGCAGACTCACCGGTCGCCTCCTATTCTCGACGCCGTGCCCACACCGTTGCCCACACCGCTGCCCGCGACGTTGCCCGCGACGCTGCCCCCGCCGCTCCTCCCCCGCACCCCGCGGCGCCGTTGGGCGATGACCGTCGCCGGAGCCCTGCTGCTCCCGGTCCTGGCCGCGTGCGGGAGCGGGTCCTCGAGCACCGTCGCCCACGACGGGTCGGCGTCTGCCCCGGGCTCGGCGCAGACCGGGGTCACGTGCAGCTACCCCGACGCCCCGCAGGGCAAGACCGGGGATGCCGCCAAGCCCCCCGCGACCCCCGACGTCTCGGGTCGGGTGAAGGTGACGATGACCACCACGATCGGCTCGCTGAAGGCCACCCTCGACGCCGCCAAGGCCCCCTGCACCGTCAACTCCTTCGTGTCCCTGGCCAAGCAGGGGTACTTCGACAAGTCGCCCTGCCATCGCCTGACGACCGCCCCGAGCGGCATCTACGTGCTTCAGTGCGGCGACCCCACCGGCACCGGCACTGGTGGCCCGGGCTACACCATCCCCGACGAGCTGTCCGGCAACGAGACCTACGGGCCGGGCACCCTCGCGATGGCGAACACCGGCCATCCCGACACCGGCGGCTCGCAGTTCTTCCTGGTCTACAGGCAGACGCCGCTGCCCGCGCAGTACACCGTGTTCGGCCAGCTCGACCCGGCGTCGCTCAAGGCTGTGCAGAAGGTGGCCAAGCAGGGTTCGGACAACGCCTACGGCTCCGGTGACGGGCACCCGAGGGTCACGGTGACGATCCGGAGCGTCAGCATCGGCTGACGGCCTACCCTGGTGTCGTGACCGACCTCGCACGCCGCATCGGGCCGACCGCACGCATCCGGGTCACCGAGTCGCGCGGCGAGCTGGAGCAGGAGCGCGAGGACCACGTCGTCGCCGAGGAGCCGCTCGAGATCAGGATGACCTGGCCCGGTGGCCCGCCCCAGCGCGCCTGGGTGACGATGCGGACGCCGGGCAACGACTTCGACCTTGCCGCCGGGTGGGCGTTCCACGAGGGGCTCGTGACTCGCGGTGACATCTCCGAGGTGGCGTACTGCACCGACGAGGACCTCTCTCCCGAGCAGGAGTTCAACGTCGTGACGCTGCGCGCCTCGCGACCCGTCGACCTCGGTCACCGGCACGACACGATGGCCAGCGGGTCGTCCGCCTGCGGGGTGTGCGGCAAGGACAGCATCGAGGCGGCCCTCGAGACCGTCCGCGGCATCCGCTGGGCCGGTCCCCCTCCCGACGCCGGCGTCGTCCGCGCGCTGCCGGCGATGCTGCGCGAGCAGCAGTCGGTCTTCGCGCGCACTGGCGGTGTCCACGCTGCCGGGCTGTTCGGGGTCGACGGCGAGCGGCACGTCGTGCGGGAGGACGTCGGACGCCACAACGCCGTCGACAAGGTGACCGGGGCGCGCCTGCTGAGCGGTCAGGCGGTCGCCGACGCCTACCTGGTGGTCAGCGGCCGGGCGGGCTTCGAGCTGGTGCAGAAGGCGGTCGCCTCGGGAGTCGGGTCGCTGGTGGCCGTGGGCGCACCCACCTCCCTGTCGGTGCATCTGGCCCGCCAGGCCGGGCTCGGGCTGTTCGGCTTCACCCGGCCCGAGCGCACCGTGCGCTACGCCTGAGGTCCGCAACGGCGTGGGAACGCCGCTCTGTCGGCGCTCGAACATAGGTTCGCGCTGTGCGGATCCTCCACACCTCCGACTGGCACCTGGGACGCTCGTTCCATCGGGTCGGCATGCTCGGGCACCAGGCGGAGTTCGTCGACCACCTGCTCGAGGTCGTGGCCTCCGAGCGGGTCGACCTGGTCGTGGTGGCCGGTGACGTCTATGACCGTGCGCTCCCCCACGTCGACGCCGTCCGCCTCGCCGACGAGACGCTGGCTCGCCTGGCGGTCTCCCGGGCTCGCGTCGTCATCTCCTCGGGCAACCACGACTCGGCGCAGCGGCTCGGGTTCGGCTCCCGCCTGATCGACGCCGCCGGGGTCCACCTGCGCACCGACGCGGCCGGCGTCGGCACCCCGATCCTGATCGACGACGAGCACGGTCAGGTCGCGGTCCACGCGCTGCCCTACCTCGACCCGCTGGCTCTGCACGAGCCGTGGCAGCTCCCCGCGCGCACCCACGAGGCCGCCGTCGCCGAGGCCATGCGACGGGTCCGCGCCGACCTGCGCACCCGGTCCGCCAGGTCAGTGGTGGCGGCCCATGCGTTCGTGGCGGGCGGCCTGCCCAGCGAGTCCGAGCGTGACATCAGCGTCGGCGGGGTCTCGGTGGTGCCGAGCGCACTGTTCGACGGCATCTCCTACACCGCGCTGGGGCATCTCCACGGCCGCGCGACGCTCGGCGAGGGTCTGCGCTACAGCGGCTCTCCGCTGGCGTACTCCTTCTCCGAGGCCACCCACACCAAGGGCAGCTGGCTGGTCGAGCTCGGGCGCGACGGCGTGGCCGATGCGTCGTTCGTCGAGGCGCCTGTGCCGCGCCCACTGAGCACCCTGACCGGCGAGCTGAAGACCCTGCTCACCGACCCGGGTCTGGCGCACGCCGAGCAGCACTGGGTCCAGGTCACCGTGACCGACGCCGTCCGCCCGGAGCGGCCGATGGAGCTCCTCCGAGCCCGGTTCCCGCATGCGCTGGTCCTCGTCTTCGCCCCCGACGGCGAGCCGCTGCCGTCTGTCGTGGCGGCGACGCCTCGCGGGCGCAGCGACCACGAGGTGGCGCTCGACTTCGTGGAGGCGATGCGAGGTGCGCCCGCGACGGCCGGCGAGTCGCGCCTGCTCCAGGAGGCCTGCGACTCCTGCGCCGACGACCCCGAGGCCGACGTCCTGGTCGGCGTCCGGAGCGGCTGATGCGCCTGCACCAGCTCTCGGTGACCGCCTTCGGACCCTTCGTCGACCCGGCGGAGGTCGACTTCGACGCGCTCTCCGACGCCGGGCTGTTCCTCCTGTCGGGGCCGACCGGCGCGGGCAAGTCCAGCGTGCTCGACGCGGTCTGCTTCGCGCTGTACGGCGCGGTGCCCGGCGATCGCCAGCACGCCGGCCGGCTCCGCTCCGACCAGGCCGCGCCCGACCTCGCGCCGTCGGTCACGCTCGAGCTGAGCGTGGCAGGACGCCGCCTGCGGGTGACCCGCTCCCCCGTCTGGGACCGTCCGAAGAGGCGCGGCACCGGCACCACGCGCGAGCAGGCTCGGGTGAGCGTGAGTGAGCGGGAGGCCGATGGCTGGGTGCCCCTGACCGGCCGGCTCGACGAGGCGGGCGACCTGTTGGGCGGGCTGCTCGGGATGAGCCTGGACCAGTTCTGCCAGGTGGCGCTCCTGCCCCAAGGGCACTTCCAGGCGTTCCTCCGGGCTGACTCCGCCGCACGTCACCAGCTGCTGTCGCGGCTGTTCCGCACCGGGCGCTTCGAGCGGGTCGAGGGCTGGCTGCGCGACCACCGGCTGGCCCTGCGTCGCGCCTCCGAGCAGCACGCGCACCTCGTCGCCGACCTCGTCAGCCGACTCTCGGAGGCCGCGTCCACGGCGGTCCCCGACGGCGTCGGCGAACTCGCCGTCTCGGCGGCAGACGGCTCCCTCGTGACCTGGGCGCGCTCGGTGGGCGCCGACGCGGACGCGCGTCGTACCTCCACGGATGAGGCGCTGACCGAGGCCGAGCAGACGGCACTCCGTGCCCGCGCGGCCTGGGAGTCCGCCCGGGCGCTGGCCGCGGCCCGAGGCCGTGTCGTCGAGGCGGCGGAGGTCGCGCAGGCCATGAAGGCCCAGGCGTCGGTCCAGGCCGATGACGAGCTGCGGATCAGCCTGGCCCGGCGCGCCCTGGCGGTTCGACCGCTGGTGCGGCTGGCCGACGAGCGTCGCAAGGCGCTGGACGACGTGCTCACCGACTGTGCCACGACCCGGTCCGAGGTCGGGCGGGCCGGCCTCGACCCGGACGACCTGGCGGCCGAGCTCGAGCGCACCGGTGAGGACCTCGCCACGGTCGCGGCTCTCAGGCCGTTCGAGGAGCACCTCTCCTCCTCCCGCAAGCGGAAGGAGGAGGTCGAGGTCAAGGTGGGGGCCCTCGACGACGAGGAGCAGGTCGCCCTCGCCGAGTCCGAGGCCGTCGCCGCGCTGGTCGCGCAGGCCGAGCAGGGCGCGGCGGGCACGCTCGTGACCCCGGAGGCGATGGCGGCTGCCCAGCAGACGGTCGAGGAGGCCGAGCGCGTGGTGGCAGCGCACCTCGCCCTCGCGCGGCTGGCGCCCCAGCACGACGCGGTCGGCGTCGAGCACGACCTCGCCGTCCTCCGCGTGCTCGACGCGCGCGGACACGAGCTCGACGTCCGGGAGCGACGCATCGCAGGCATGGCCGGCGAGCTCGCCGGGGCGCTGGCCGTCGGCGACGACTGCCCCGTCTGCGGCTCCCTCGACCATCCTCGGCCGGCCCAGGTCCTCACCGGTCATCCCGATGTGGCGGCCGAGCGCGCCGCGTCCCGCGCCGTGGTCGACGCCCAGGCCCTCGAGCACGCAGTCGCGGAGCGGCTGCGTGAGCTCGACGCCGCCGTGACCAGGGCCCGCGCGGACGTGGGCGACGCTGGCGACGCGGAGTCGGACCGGATGCGCGACGTTGCGCGCGCGTCGTACGACGCGCTTCGGGAAGGCTCCGAGCGGCACGCCGAGCACGTCGTCCAGCTGGATGCCGCGCGGGCCCGGGCCGTCCGGCTGCGACACGACTCCGAGGTTCGCGGTGCCCGTCGACGTGAGCTGACCACGGCCCTGTGCGACCTCACCGCGGAGGTCGAGCGGCTCGCGACCGCCGTCGACGAGGCGCGCGGAGGCCACGTCGGGCTCGACGCCGCCGTGGTGGAGCTGGAGGCGCGCCGCGACCTCCTGCGCCGGGCCCACGCCGACGCCTCCCGCCGCGACGCTGCCGTGGCCGCTCTGGAGGATGCCGAGCTGGCCCTCGCCCGGGCGGCGTCCGACGCCGGTTTCGCGGATGTGGCGGACGCCCGCTCGGCCGAGCTGCCCGCCGACGAGCTGGCCGACCTCGAGCTGCGAGTGCGCGAGCGGCTGTCCGCGCTGGAGACCGCGCGTGGCGTGCTCGACGAGCCGGGGGCGGGCGAGCTGCTCGCCATGGCCGACCCCGACGTCCCCGCGCGTGAGGAGGACGGCCGGCTTGCCGAGCAGGCCGTCGAGCAGCTCCGCGCTGCCGCCGAGCACGCGGTCCGCACCCACCGCCGGGTCCACCGGCTGGACGCCGAGCTGTCGGCGGCGCTCACGACCTGGGCCCCGGTGCGCGACGAGCTCGCCCTCGCGACAGCGGTCTCGTCGTTCGCCGACGGCAAGGCGCCCGACAACCGGCTCCAGATGCGGCTCTCGGCCTACGTCTTGGCCCACCGGCTGTCCCAGGTGGTGGCGGCGGCCAATGCCCGCCTGGCCCAGATGAGCGACCGCCGCTACACCCTGGAGCACGTCGCGCAGCGCGGGGCAGGCGAACGACGCGGCGGCCTCAGCCTGGTCGTCCGCGACGACTGGTCGGGCGAGTCGCGTGACCCGGCGACCCTGTCGGGCGGCGAGTCGTTCGTGGTCTCGCTGGCCCTGGCGCTCGGACTGGCCGACGTGGTGGCCCACGAGGCGGGCGGCGCCGACCTCCAGACGCTGTTCGTCGACGAGGGTTTCGGCGCCCTCGACGCAGAGACTCTCGACGACGTCCTGGACATCCTCGACACGTTGCGCGAGAACGGCCGCGCGGTGGGCGTGGTGAGTCACGTCGCCGAGATGCGCGACCGGATCCCGACCCAGCTCGTGGTCGACAAGGCCCGCTCGGGGTCGACGGTGCGGGTCGTCGGCTGACGCGACGGCGGCGTCATTGTGAGCTGTCGCGTGCCGGCACGCCATCGCGCGTGTCCTAGGGTCGGACCATGCCTGCCCTCGACCCCGGCTTCACCGCGCTCCCCTACCGAGCGCTGGGCGACGCGGCGCTCCAACGCGCCCGCGAGCTCGGTGCGGCGCACGCGGACTTCCGGTTCGAGCGGGTTCGCTGGCAGGACATCCGGGTCCGCGACGCGGCCCTCCAGGGCACTGCGGACGACCAGGACCTCGGGTTCGCCGTCCGGGTGATCCACGGCGGGGCCTGGGGGTTCGCCGCGGGGGTCCACCTGACCCTCGACGAGGCGATCCGGGTCGCCGAGACCGCGGTCGAGGTCGCGAAGGTGTCCTCGGCGCTGACCACCGTCCCGGTGGAGATCGCCGACGAGCCGGTGTACGACGACGTGGTCTGGGTCTCGTCGTACGTCCAGGACCCCTTCGCGGTGTCCCTGGCCGACAAGACCGCCGTCCTCCTCGACTGGACCAACCGGCTGCGCCGTCACTCCGCCGTCCAGCACGCCACCGCCGAGGTCCTCCAGGTCCACGAGAACAAGTACTACGCCGACCTCGCCGGCACCCGCACGACTCAACAGCGGGTCCGGCTCCAGCCTCGCTTCACCGCCATGGGCGCCGACGACGAGCGCGGAGTCTTCGACGACATGTCCTCGATCGCACCACCCGCGGGCCGTGGCTGGGAGTACGTCGCCGGCTCGCCGGCCGACGGCGCCTGGGACTGGGACGCCGAGCTGGCCGAGGCGCCGGACCTGCTCGCCGAGAAGCTCGCGGCTCCGAGCGTCCACGGCGGCACCTACGACCTGGTCGTCGACCCGACCAACCTGTGGCTCACGATCCACGAGTCCATCGGCCACGCCACCGAGCTCGACCGGGCGCTCGGCTACGAGGCCAACTACGCAGGGACGTCGTTCGCCACGATCGACAAGCTCGGGACGCTGCGCTACGGGTCGGAGGTCATGCACGTCACCGGCGACCGCACCGTCGAGCACGGGCTGGCCACGATCGGCTACGACGACGAGGGCGTCGCGACCCAGCGCTGGGACATCGTCAAGGACGGCATTCTCGTGGGATACCAGCTGGACCGCCCGATGGCCCACCTGCACCCCGAGCTGAACGCCGCCCGGTCCAACGGCTGCGCCTATGCCGACTCGCCGGGTCACATCCCGATCCAGCGGATGGCCAACGTCTCGCTCCAGCCGGCCGCCGACGAGGTCTCCACCGACGACCTGGTGGCCCGCGTGGAGCGCGGCCTCTACGTCGTGGGCGACAAGTCGTGGTCGATCGACATGCAGCGGTTCAACTTCCAGTTCACCGGGCAGCGGTTCTACGCCATCCGCGACGGCCGGCTCGAGGGCCAGGTCCGCAACGCGGCGTACCAGGCCACGACCACCGACTTCTGGGGCTCGATGGAGGCGGTCGGCGGTCCCGGGACCTGGGTGCTCAACGGCGCCTTCAACTGCGGCAAGGCCCAGCCCGGACAGGTGGCCGCGGTCAGCCACGGCTGTCCGTCGGCGCTGTTTCGCGACGTCCGGATCCTCAACACCGACGACGAGGGGGCCCACTGATGGCCGGCACGACCACCCCGGTCCAGGCGCTGGTCGAGCATGCGCTGGCGGCCTCGACGGCCGACGACTGCGTCGTGATCGCGCACCATCGCACCGCCGCCAACCTGCGCTGGGCCAACAACACGCTCACCACCAACGGCGCGATGCGCCGGGTCGACGTGGCGGTGGTGTCCTTCGTGCGCGGCACCGGCCGCATCTCCGTCGGCTCCAGGTCCGGCAGCGCGACGACCCTGGACCAGGTCGACGCCCTGGTCGCCGCCGCGGATGCCGCGGCCCGGGCGGCCGACCCGGCCGGTGACGCGCAGGAGCTGGTGGCGGGCGCGGCGGCCGACGACTGGGACCGCCCTCCGGTCGAGACCGACATCCACGTGTTCGACGCGGTCGCGCCGGCGCTCGGCGAGGCGTTCGACCGGGCCAGGGCCGGGCGCCGGGTGCTCTATGGCTTCGCCGACCACCAGGTGACCACGACGTACCTCGCCTCGACGACGGGGCTGCGGCTGCGGCACGTCCAGCCCACGGGTCACTACGCCTGCACCGGCAAGACGGCCGACCTGACCAACAGCGCGTGGGTGGGCGACGCGACCCGCGACTTCGCCGGCGTCGACCCGCTGGCGGTGGAGGCCGAGCTCGAGCGGCGGCTCGGCTGGGGCGCACGCCAGGTCGCCCTGCCCGCGGGCCGTTACGACACGATCCTGCCGCCGACCGCGGTGGCCGACCTGATGATCGACGCCTACTGGTACGCCGGGGCACGCGACGCACACGACGGCCAGTCCGTCTACAGCCATCGTGGCGGCGGCACGCGACTGGGTGAGCAGGTCGCGCGACCCGACGTGACGCTGTTCTCCGACCCGGCCTACCCCGGGCTGGAGTGCGCGCCCCACGTCACCGAGACGTCGTCGAGCAGCGACCGGTCCGTCTTCGACAACGGTCTGCCGCTGACGCGCAGCGACTGGATCCGCCTGGGCACCCTGGCCGCTCTGCGCCAGACCCGCGAGACCGCCGCACTCACGGCTCAGGAGGTGACCCCTCCGATCGACAACCTGATCCTCGAGGTCGACGGAGCCGACGGCACCCTCGACGACCTGGTCGCCGGCACGGGACGCGGGCTGCTGCTCACCTGCCTGTGGTACATCCGCGCGGTCGACCCGCAGACGCTCCTGCTCACCGGCCTGACCCGGGACGGCGTCTACCTCGTGGAGAACGGCGAGATCACCGGCGCGGTCAACAACTTCCGCTTCAACGAGAGCCCGGTCGACCTGCTGCGGCGCTTCACCCATGCCTCGGCGACGGTGCCGGGTTTCAGTCGCGAGTGGGGCGACGACTACTTCTCGCGCACAGCCATGCCGGCCCTGCGGATCCCCGACTTCACCATGTCGAGCGTCTCCCAGGCCCGCTAGCGATAGTACGGATCACCAGGCTGCTCCGTCGCGGCCCTCGGCAAGCCTGGTGATCCGTACTATCCCCTAGCGGCGGATGCGGAAGCGGGCAGAGGTGCCGACCGAGTGGTAGCCGTCGTCGAGCAGGAGCCGCGCGACGTACTGCCCGGGCGGCAGCGGCCACGGCTTCTCGCCCTCGCCGAGGTAGGCGCCGCGCCGGAAGGTCACCGAGCCGACCACATCGGTGTGGGTGTAGAGGTAGTCGAGGTAGGTGCTCACTCCCCCGCACCGCCGGTGACAGGGGAACAGTCCGATCCAGTCCAGGTTGTTGCCCGGCGCGCGGGTCCAGTGGATCCGCACCGGCGCTCCGTACCGGTAGCTGCGCCGGTCGGTCCAGACGTGGGACCTCGACCCGGGTCGGTAGACCCAGACGGGTGCCCTGGCCTCGATCCGGCCCGTGGCACTGTCGCGCAGCGCTACGGCGTAGCGGCCGGGGCGCAGGCCGGTCGTGCGCAGGTCCACGACGCCGTTCTGGCGTCCCCGGGCGTTGGCCTGGCGCAGCAGCCGGTGCGATCCCGGTCGGAGCAGCCCGACGACCTCCCCCGGCAGACCGTGCGCGTGGAAGCGCACGTGCAGGCCGCGCGAGCCGGTGATGACGCGCCGGTTGCCCGGAGAGACCATGATCGGGGCCGGCGCCGGTGTCACCTCGAACGTCGAGACCACCCCGCGGTGGTCGGTCGGGTACGGCGGGTGGACGGTGATGTCGGCCTGCGGGTCGCCCCGCTCCCCCACCAGCTTGGTCGCGATCACGGTCGAGGGGCCGGCGTGCAGGACCCAGTCGATCCGGTCGGGGAAGTCGTGCTTCTTGGTCTCCGGACCGCCGGGTGACCAGGTGTAGCCCGGGTAGGCGATCGGGTCGGGGTGGATCTCGCGGTAGGAGTCGTGGAAGCCGGCGTCGGCCAGCGCCTTGCTGGCCGGCCAGCGAACGGCGTAGGGCACCATCGCCCGGGCCTTGGCCACGGCCGGCGTCCAGTCGAGGTACGACGGGCTGTTGAAGTCACCGGTCAGGAAGACCGGGACGCCCCGGGCCGCCAGCCGCGGCAGCCGACGCAGGACCGGCTTGAGCGCGGGGACACGCAGTGTGCGCTCCAGGTGCAGCACCCGGTGCCGCGACCAGCCGTGGCGCACCCGATAGGGGCCGTACGGCGTGGACGGCAGGTGGGTGTTCGCGACGGCGACCACGCGGCCGGGGACCGGCTCGACGTAGGTGTAGACGCCGCGGCCGTGCGGCGGGTCCAGGATCGGGAACCGGGAGATCACGTGGGCTCGCGGGCTGGCGTACCAGCCGAGCATCCGCGCGAGGCGGCGGGTGTTGCGCTCCGCCTCCTGTACCCCCACGACGTCGGCACCGCTGATGGAGATGACGTGGGCGAGCCGGTGCAGCGCCTTCGGGCAGCCGTTGGCCACCGGGCAGAACCCGCCCGTGGCGAGGTCGTAGTCGTCTCCCCCGTAGAAGATGTTCTGGGTCATCACCGACAGTCGGACGCCGGCCGGCGCCCGGCTCGCGGCGCGCGAGTCGGCGGCGCCCGTGGTCGTGGCGAGGATCGTCACCAGGCTCGACGCGGTCAGGCCGAGGACGGTCAGGGAGGCGGTGACGAGTCGGCGTAGGGTCACGCGCCTGAGTATGGACCGAATTCTTGAATGACGGAACAGTCAGCCCTGCGGCAGCCCGCCCGGGATCGGCGCCTCGGGGTCGTACGGCGTGCGGGTGAGCACGAAGGTCGCGCACACGAGGTGTCCGACCGAGCCGTCCTCGCGGCGTACGACGTGGAGGGTCTCGCCGGCGAGGTAGCCCGAGGTCCCCACGATCTGGTCGCCCCGCACCTCGAAGCGGCACCACACCTGGCCGGCCTCGCGGAGCGCGAGGGTGCCGCCGTCCAGCGAGAGCACGAGGGGCAGGGCACCCCAGTGCCAGACACCGAGGGCGTCGCCGACCGGCGGCGGCACCGCCGCCGTGGGCGTCCATGGCTCGGGCAGGGTCGGCTCGCTGCGCTCCAGCGCCTCCACGAGGTCCTGGGCCAGGTCGCCGGGCCCCAGACCGCTGGTGGCGTTGCAGAGCACCACCGCGCCGCTGCGACGCGGGCGGTCGACCAGGCAAGCGGCCAGGAAGCCGGGCATCGAGCCCGTGTGGCCCACCAGGGTGCCCGATCCTCCACGCTGGAGCTGGAAGCCGAGGCCGTAGGCGTGGGCCAGGTCGTCGTCGCGGTCTCCCGACTGGGGCTGCGAGGCCAGCTCGAGCCACCGCGGCTCCAGGACGTCGGGGTGGCCGGCGGCGAGGAAGGCGTTGTAGCGGGCCAGGTCGCCCACGGTCGACCACAGCTGCCCGGCAGGGGCCATCGCCCGGGTGTCGGTGGCCGGCTCGGCGCTCAGCGTGCCGGCATAGGGGTCGACGCTCCAACCGCTCGCCGCGTCGCCCTCCGGGAGGTACGTCGTGCGGCGCAGCCCGAGCGGCTCGAGAATGTGCTGGCGGACCGCCTCGAACCACGTCGTCCCGTGCGTTCGCGCGGCGACCTCGCCGAGCAGGGCGAAGCCGAGGTTGGAGTAGTGGTACTGCTGGCCGGCCGGGAAGACCTGGCCCGAGCCGTCGTTCGCGGCCACCAGCGTCTCCCAGTCGACGCCGTCGGAGCGCTCCCACCACGACCCGGTCGGCTCGGCCTGCATCCCGGTCGCGTGGGAGAGCAGCGAGCGCAGCGACCGGTCGGCGTACCCCACGTCGCCGAGCACGTCCGAGGCCGGCCTCGCGAGGTCCAGCCGGCCGTCTCGGACCAGCTGGAGCACGAGCACGGCGGTGAACGTCTTGGTGATCGAGCCGATGCGGTACTGCACGTCCGTCGGCGTGCCGCCGGGCACGGCGCCGTACGCGCCCGACCACACGAGGTCTCCGTCGCGCACGACGCCGGCGACCAGTGACGGCAGCCGGCCCTTGGCCTGGCGTCCGCCGACCACGGCCAGGAGCCGGCGGGCGGTGAGCTCCTCCACCGGCGACGCACTCATCGCGCTCACCGGCTCACCGGTCGCCCTCGGAGGTCTCGGCGAACGCCTCGGGCGGCGGACACGAGCAGACCAGGTGGCGGTCGCCGTAGGCCTGGTCGACCCTGGCCACCGGCGGCCAGTACTTGTCGGGGTCCGGCCCGGTCGGGAACGCCGCGATCTCACGCGGGTAGGCGCGGTCCCAGTCGCCGACGATGGCGCGGCTGGTGTGCGGTGCCCCGCGCAGCGGCGACTTGTCGGCGCTCCACTCGCCCCGCTCGACCTGGTCGATCTCGGCCCGGATCGCCAGCATCGCGTCGCAGAACCGGTCGATCTCCTCCAGGTCCTCGGACTCGGTGGGCTCGACCATCAGGGTCCCGGCCACCGGGAAGGACATGGTCGGGGCATGGAAGCCGTAGTCGATGAGGCGCTTGGCGACGTCGTCGACCGTCACCGCCGAGGCCTTGGTCAGGCCGCGCAGGTCGAGGATGCACTCGTGCGCGACCAGGTCGTGCGCACCCGTGTAGAGCACCGGGTAGTGCTCCCCGAGCCGGCGCGCGACGTAGTTCGCGGCGAGGATCGCGGCACCGGTCGCCGCCGTCAGCCCGTCCGCGCCCATCAGCCGGATGTAGGCCCAGGTGATCGGCAGGATCGACGCCGACCCCCACGGTGCGCCCGCGATTGCTCCGCTTCCTCCGACCGGTCCGGCGCCGGCCTGTAGCGGGTGATTGGGCAGGTACGGTGCGAGGTGCGCCCGCACCCCGATCGGCCCGACGCCGGGTCCACCGCCGCCATGCGGAATGCAGAACGTCTTGTGCAGATTCAGGTGCGACACATCCGCGCCGAAGTGACCCGGCCGGGCCATCCCGACCATCGCGTTGAGGTTCGCCCCGTCGATGTAGACCTGCCCGCCGGCTTCGTGGA
>NZ_DATAVI010000062.1:0-1735 GCF_036267815.1 Nocardioides sp.
TTGGCGGGCGCGGTCTCGCGGCCCGACGGTCCGGCCGCGACCAGCAGCCGGTGCAACAGCTCAGGAGTCGCCATGGCCGGGGAATCTAGACCAGGAGCTCGCGCAGCACGTACTGGAGGATGCCGCCGTGCCGGTAATAGACCTGCTCTTTGGGCGTATCGATCCGGACGGTGACCTCGAACTCCGTGCCGTCAGCGACGACCGTCAGGGTTCGCGGCACCTGGTCGGCGTCGGCGATCCCCTTGATGGTGAACTTCTCCCGGCCGGTGAGACCCAGGGACTCGACCGAATCGCCGTCTGAGAACTGCAGCGGCAGCACGCCCATGCCGATCAGGTTGGAGCGGTGGATGCGCTCAAAGCTCTGGGCGATGACCGCCCGCACGCCCAGCAGGCGCGTGCCCTTCGCCGCCCAGTCGCGCGAGGATCCCGAGCCGTACTCCTTGCCGGCCAGGATGATGAGGGGGACGTGCTGGTCGATGTAGCGCATGGCGGCGTCGTAGATCGACATCTCGTCGTCGCCGTCGCCGCCCAGGTACTTGGTCACGCCGCCCTCGGTGCCCGGAGCGAGCTGGTTGCGCAGGCGGATGTTGGCGAAGGTGCCGCGCATCATCACCTCGTGGTTGCCGCGGCGCGACCCGTAGGAGTTGAAGTCCCGCGACTCGACATGGTTCTCGTTGAGGTACGCCGCGGCAGGTCCGTCACGTTTGATCGAGCCGGCCGGGGAGATGTGGTCGGTGGTGACGCTGTCGCCGAGCTTCGCCAGCACGCGGGCGTCGATGATGTCCTCCAGCGGCTCGGGCTCGCGCGGCATCTCCGTAAAGAACGGCGGCCGGCGCACGTACGTGGAGCGCTCATCCCACTCGAAGGCATCGCCGGTCGGCACCTCGAGCGAGTTCCAGCGCTCGTCGCCGTCGAAGACCTGTCCGTAGGACTTGTGGAACATGTCTGACTGGACGGCCTCCTCGACGGTCTGACCCACCTCCTTGGAATCGGGCCAGATGTCCTTGAGATACACGGGGTTGCCGTCCTTGTCCTCGCCCAGCGGGTCGTCATAGAGGTCGATGTCCATCGTTCCGGCGATCGCGTACGCGACGCACAGCGGGGGGGAGGCGAGGTAGTTCATCTTCACGTCGGGGTTGATGCGGCCCTCGAAGTTGCGGTTGCCCGACAGCACCGAGACGACGGCCAGGTCCTCGGCACCCACGACGTCGGAGATCTCCTGCGGCAGCGGTCCGCTGTTGCCGATGCACGTGGTGCAGCCATAGCCGACGAGGTTGAAGCCCAGCGCGTCGAGGTACTCGTCCAGCCCGGCGCGCTCCAGGTACTCGGTCACCACCTTGGATCCGGGCGCGAGCGAGGTCTTGACCCAGGGCTTGACCTGCAGCCCCTTCTGCACGGCGTTGCGCGCCAGGATCCCCGCGCCGAGCATGACCGACGGGTTGGAGGTGTTGGTACAGCTCGTGATCGCCGCGATGACGACGTGGCCGTGGTCGAGCTCGGTCTCGGTCCCGTCCTCGAGGGTGAGCGGGGTACGCGCCTGCTTGCGGTCGGCGACCTGCGCGCCGCCGGTGCCTCCCGCCGGGCCGTGGCCGTCGCCGTTGGGGACGTGCGTGGACACCGGATCCGACGCCGGGAAGCTGTCGGCCAGGCTTTCGTCCTCGCTGTCCTCTGACTCGTCGTCACCGACGAGGTCCTCCAGCGCCATCCGGAAGGCGTCGCGCGACTCGGTCAGCGA
>NZ_DATAVI010000063.1:0-176752 GCF_036267815.1 Nocardioides sp.
ATCTGGGCGGCCTCGCCTGGAGCACGCCCCAGGCCATCCGGGTGCTGGACGCCGCGGGCTGCGACGACATCGTGATCGAGACCGTCGGGGTCGGGCAGAGCGAGGTCGAGATCGCCGGGCTCGCCGACACGACCCTGGTCCGGCTGGCGCCGGGAATGGGCGACGGCATCCAGGCCGCCAAGGTGCCCGCGCGAGGCCATCGAGCGAATGAAAACGCCGTCATCGGTCGCGTGCTCCTGCATCCGGACCCGATCACCGAGCAGCGCCCCGCCCGAGAACGGCGACGACGGGTCGACCGCCAGCACACCGACGCGCCGGCCGGCCTTGCGCAGCTCGCTGACCAGGGCCGACGTCGACGTCGACTTGCCCACTCCCGGGGCCCCGGTGATGCCGACGACCCGCGCCCGGCCGACGTGGCCCGCCAGTGCCGCGGTCACCTCGCGCAGCAGCGGCGACTCGTCCTCGACCAGGGTGATCAGCCGGGCCACCGCCCGGGGTTCACCCCCCCGCGCGCGCGCGACCAGCTCGCCGACATCGCCGCGTGAGGCCCGGGGACGACTCCCCACCTCAGGCCGGCACGCGGACGATCAGGGCGTCGCCCTGGCCACCCCCGCCGCACAGCGCGGCACAGCCGACGCCGCCACCGCGACGCTTCAGCTCCAGCGCGAGGTGCAGCACGATGCGGGTGCCCGACATCCCGACCGGGTGGCCCAGCGCGATCGCGCCGCCGTTGACGTTGACCTTCGACTCGTCCAGACCGAGGGCGCGGGTGGAGTCGATGCCGACGGCGGCGAAGGCCTCGTTGAACTCGACGAGGTCGAGGTCGGCGGGGCTGATGCCGTCCTTCGCGCAGGCCTTCTTGGTGGCGTTGGCCGGCTGCAGCTGCAACGACGAGTCGGGTCCGGCGACCATGCCGTGCGCCCCGATCTCCGCCAGCCACCCCAGACCGAGCTCCTCGGCCTTGGCCTTGCTCATGACCACGACCGCGGCAGCGCCGTCGGAGATCTGCGACGCGGAGCCCGCCGTGATGGTGCCGTCCTTGCTGAACGCCGGGCGCAGCGCGGACAGCGACTCGACCGTGGTGTCGCCGCGCACTCCCTCGTCCTTGGCGACGACGACCGGGTCGCCCTTGCGCTGCGCGATGCTGACCGGGACGACCTCGTCGTCGAAGACGCCGTTCTTCCAGGCCTCGGCCGCCTTCTGGTGCGACGCCGCGGCGAACGCGTCCTGCTCCTGCCGGGTGAGGTTGGTGTGTGCCTTGTTGTAGTCCTCGGTCAGCGCGCCCATGGCCTGCGAGGTGGCCTGGTCCCACAGGGCGTCGTGGGCCATCGAGTCGACCAGGGTGACGTCGCCGTACTTGAAGCCCTCGCGGGACTTCGGGAGCAGGTGGGGCGCGTTGGTCATCGACTCCATGCCACCGGCCACGATGATCTCGGCCTCGCCGGCGCGGATCAGCTGGTCGGCGGTGGCGATCGCGTTCAGGCCCGACAGGCAGACCTTGTTGATCGTGATCGACGGCAACGACAATGGAAGGCCCGCGTGGATGCCCGCGGTGCGCGCGGGGTTCTGGCCGGCGCCGGCCAGGATCACCTGGCCCATGATGAGGTAGTCGACCTGGTCGGCGGAGACGCCGGCCTTCTCCAGGGCACCCTGGATGGCGACGCCCCCGAGCTCCGCGGCGGACATCGACGTCAGACCGCCGAGCAGGCGGCCGATCGGGGTGCGTGCCCCGGCGACGATGACGTTTCCAGACATTGCGTGCCTCCCACCAGCAGACGGACGAACGCTCTCGACGATACCGACCCACGACACCCCCCCGCGAGCGGTCGTGGCCCAGGGCCGCTGAGGAAAACCTCACACGGTCCGCGCTCGTGGCCGCGCGCCCGGCGTACGACGATGGGCGCATGACCTCAGGCATCGGCGTCCCGGAGCACCTCCTGGTCGCGGTCGACCATGTCGGCATCGCCGTGCCCGACCTGGACGAGGCCATCGCGTTCTACCGCGACACG
Source organism: Nocardioides sp. (assembly GCF_036267815.1). Taxonomy (GTDB): domain Bacteria; phylum Actinomycetota; class Actinomycetes; order Propionibacteriales; family Nocardioidaceae; genus Nocardioides. The sequence continues at coordinate 2,010 of NZ_DATAVI010000063.1, forward strand.
TTCGGCCTGGAGACCGTGCACGAGGAGACCAACGAGGAGCAGGGCGTCCGGGAGGCGATGGTCCGGGTCGGTCCCCCGGGCGGGGACGGCACGATGCTCCAGCTCCTGGCGCCGGTCGACGCGACCTCCACGATCGCGCGGTTCCTCGACCGCAGTGGGCCCGGGCTCCAGCAGCTCGCCTACCGGGTCAGCGACCTCGAGACGGTCTCCGCGGTCCTGCGCGAGCGCGGTCTGCGCCTGGTCTACGACGAGCCGCGCCGCGGCACCGCCGGCTCGCTGGTCAACTTCGTCCACCCCCAGGACGCCGGCGGCGTGCTCGTCGAGCTGGTGGAGGTGGCACCGCCCGCGTGAGCGAGGTGTCAGGGGTAGCGTCGGGCCATGACCAGTGCGCTCACGCCCGACCAGCTCGAGAGCTTCGCGAAGAGGGTCGAGGCCGACCCCAACGCGCGAATGCTCCAGAACGCCCTGACGGGCACCGACGTCGACAAGGTGGTCCTCGACCACGCGCGCGCCCTGTCGGTGCCGCGGTCGATGAGCCACCTCCTCGACGACTGGGAGGCCACCGACCAGAAGCAGTCGGGGCGGTGCTGGATGTTCGCCGGGCTGAACCTCCTGCGCGTCGGCACCGCGAGCCGCCTGGGAGTCAAGGAGTTCGAGTTCTCCCAGAGCCACCTCCAGTTCTGGGACAAGCTGGAGAAGGCCAACCACTGGCTCGAGTCGATCATCGGCACGGCCGACCTCGACGTCGACGACCGCACCGTCGCCCACCTGATGACCGACCCGGCCGAGGACGGCGGGCAGTGGAACATGTTCCTCGCCCTGGTCGCCAAGCACGGGCTCGTGCCCAAGGAGGTCATGCCCGAGACCCACTCCTCGTCGAAGACGGGCAAGCTCAACCGCGACCTCTCCTCGCTGCTACGGCGCGCCGCCGGTGAGCTGCGTCGACAGCACGCGGACGGCGCCTCGGCCGAGGACCTCGCCGAGACCAAGGAGACCGTGCTCGCCGCCGTCCACCGCATGCTCTCGCTGCACCTCGGCACTCCGCCCACGTCGTTCGTCTGGCAGTGGCGCGACTCCGAGAAGCGCTTCCACCGCGACGGCGAGCTGACCCCGCGTGAGTTCGCCGAGCGCTACGTCACCCTGCCGATCGACGACTACGTGTGCATCGTCCACGACCCGCGACCCAGCAGCCCGTTCGGTCGCACGTTCACCGTCGAGCACCTCGGCAACGTCGTGGGCGCACCGCAGGTCGTCTACCTCAACGTCGAGATGCCGGTGATCAAGCGGCTCGCGGCCGAGGCGCTCGCGGGCTCGGCCGACCGGCCGGCGGAGCCGGTGTGGTTCGGGTGCGACGTCGACCAGATGCTCGACGGCGACCTCGGCATGTGGCACGCCTCGCTCTTCGACTACGACGAGCTCTACGGCGCCGGCGGCGCCGGTCCCGCGCTGGACAAGGCCGAGCGGCTCCACCACCACGGCACCGCGATGACCCACGCCATGCTGCTGACCGGGGTCAACCTCGTCGAGGGTCCCGGTGACACCCAGGTCCCGACCCGCTGGCGGGTGGAGAACTCCTGGGGTACCGAGAAGGCAGACAAGGGCTTCTGGACCATGGACGACTCGTGGTTCGACGAGTACGTCTTCGAGATCGCCGTCCCCCGCGGCGCCCTGCCCGAGGAGCTGCGGACGGCGCTCGACCAGGAGCCGATCGTGCTGCCCGCCTGGGACCCGATGGGGGCTCTGGCGACCGGCTGACCACGGGCCCCCTGCGGCGGACCCCGACGCGCCCGGCGAGCCGGGTGAGACCGGCGTGAGACCTGGGTCTCACCCTCCGCACAGGGTCGGGGCGCGCCACTAGGGTTCCGAGCACTCGCCCCCGACGCAGGAGACGATCGTGCAGCAGATCCTCGAAGCCATCTCGACCGGCACCGCGAGCGCGGAGGACTTCACCGCGCTGCCGGTCCCGGAGTCCTACCGCGCCGCCCTCGTGCGCCACGACGAGGTCGAGATGTTCGCCGGCCTGGACGCCAAGGACAAGGACCCCCGCCGGTCGCTGCACATCGAGGAGGTGGCGCTGCCCGAGCTCGGCCCGGGCGAGGCCTTGGTCGCGGTGATGGCCAGCGCCATCAACTACAACACGGTGTGGACCTCGATCTTCGAGCCCGTCTCGACGTTCTCCTTCCTGGAGAGGTACGGCCGGCTCAGCCCGCTGGCCAAGCGTCACGACCTGCCCTACCACGTGGTCGGCTCCGACCTGTCCGGCGTGGTGCTGAAGACCGGGCTGGGCGTCCATGCCTGGAAGCCCGGCGACGAGGTCGTCGCCCACTGCCTCTCGGTGGAGCTCGAGGGCCCCGACGGTCACAACGACACGATGATGGATCCCGAGCAGCGGATCTGGGGCTTCGAGACCAACTTCGGCGGTCTCGCCGAGATCGCGCTGGTCAAGTCCAACCAGCTGATGCCCAAGCCGGCGCACCTGACCTGGGAGGAGGCGGCCTCCCCGGGGCTGGTGAACAGCACCGCCTACCGCCAGCTGGTCAGCCGCAACGGCGCCGGCATGAAGCAGGGCGACAACGTCCTGATCTGGGGCGCCAGCGGCGGCCTGGGCGGCTTCGCCACGCAGTACGCGCTGAACGGCGGCGCCGTGCCCGTGTGCGTGGTCTCCAGCTCCGAGAAGGCCGAGATCTGCCGCCGGATGGGCGCCGAGCTCATCATCAACCGCTCCGAGCGCGACTACCGCTTCTGGAAGGACGAGAAGACCGCCGACCCGAAGGAATGGCGGCGCCTCGGCTCCGACATCCGCGCGCTCACCGGGGGTGAGGACGTCGACATCGTCTTCGAGCACCCGGGCCGGGAGACCTTCGGCGCCAGCGTGTACGCCGCTCGCAAGGGCGGGACGATCGTCACCTGCGCGTCGACCACGGGCTATCTCCACGAGTACGACAACCGGTATCTGTGGATGAACCTCAAGCGGATCATCGGCTCGCACTTCGCCAACTACCGCGAGTCGTGGGAGGCCAACCGGCTCATCGCCAAGGCGATGATCCACCCGACCCTGTCGCGCACCTACCCCCTCGAGGAGGTCGGCCAGGCGGCGTACGACGTCCACCACAACCTCCACCAGGGCAAGGTCGGCGTCCTCTGCCTGGCCCCCGAGGAGGGACTCGGCGTGCGCGACGAGGAGCTGCGCGCGCGCCACCTCCCCCAGATCAACGCCTTCCGCGGCGCCTGAGGCTCGTTGAGTTGGCCCTCGCGGTGCGTTGAGTTGGCCCTCGCGGTGCACTGTTCGGCGGTTTCGTGCACGTGGTCGTAGGGTCGTGGTGCGCCGGTAGGGCCAACACAACGCACCGGGAGCGCCAACTCAACGAGCCATCGGCCAGACTGGACCCACATCGAGATCCGGGAGGACGTCCACACCATGAGCGACCAGGGCCTGTCCATCTTCGACGAGCCGGAGGAGGGCCCCGACCGGCCCCGAGGCCATGACGAGGAGCCGACCCAGGTGATGGAGGTGGCTCCCGCCAAGCCGGCCCCCCGGAAGCCGGCGCCGCCGAAGCGGCCCTCGACGCAGGCCAAGGCCCCGGCCCCCGCGGTCGCGACGGACCCCGAGCCCACCCGGCCCGTGCCGACCGTGGAACCGGCACGGACCACGCAGGCCGCGCAGACGGCGCCTGCGCAGATGGCGCAGCCTGCCGCCGAGCCCGTGGAGACCGCCCAGCCCGCGACGGCCGCGGCCGCCCCCACAGACGCTCCGCGGCCGGCGACATCCACGCCGCCCGCCGGCGGCCCGGCTGCTCCGAGCCGGGTCCTGCCCCCGGCGTCGGTAACCTCCGCCACCCCCGCAGCGGCCTTCGCGACGGTACGACGCGGTGGCTACGACAAGGCGACGGTCGATGCCCACCTGCGGCAGCTGTCGACCGACAGGTCGGGCCTCGCCTCCGAGCTCACCCGCTCCGAGCAGCGCGCCTCCGAGCTGGAGGTCCAGCTGCGCGCCGCCCGCGACGAGCTCGCCGAGAACGCGAACCCCTCGTACGCCGGGCTCGGCGGCCGGGCCAGCGCGATGCTGCGCCTGGCCGAGGAGGAGGCCGCCTCGATCCGGGAGGCGGCCGGGCACGACGCCGACGACATCCGGGAGCAGGCGACCCGGGACGCGACGAGCATCCGAGCCGAGGCCACCCGCGAGGCCGACGACATGCGCATCGTCCAGCTCGAGGAGCTCGACGAGATGCGCGCTCGCGTCACCGCCGACGCCGAGCAGGAGCGGGCGCTGGCGCTGGCCGAGGCCGACGACCACCGCGCTGCCGCCACCCGTGAGAGCGACCAGCTCCGGCTCGCCGCCGCCCAGGAGAGCAAGGAGCTGAAGGTCGGCGCCACCCGCGAGGCCGAGCAGCAGCGGGCCGCCGCCGACCGCGAGGTGCAAGAGGCCCGTCGCACGCTGGCGGTGGAGAAGGAGCGCCTGGCCAAGGAGGCGACCGACCACCACGCCAGCGCGACGGCCGAGACCAGGCGCCTCGTGGAGGACGCCGAGGCGCGCGCCGAGGCCGCCGAGACCCGTGCGCGCGAGGCGACCGGCCAGGCGGCCACCCACCGGCAGCAGGCGCAGTCCGAGGCCGAGGCGCTGCTGGCTCGGGCTCGCCGCGAGGCGGAGCAGGTCGTGCACTCCGCGCGCACCCAGGCCGACGCGATCCTGGCCGCGGGCAACGCCGAGCACGAGCGCAACCTCGCCGCCCTCAAGGCCGAGGTCGGTCGCATGACCAAGCGCCGCGAGGCGATCTCGGCCCAGCTCGGGTCCTTGCGCGAGATGATGGCCGGCTTCGGTGAGGACGAGGAGTCCTGAGCGGCCCTGAGCCGCGACGCTCCCGGCCGACCCCCATAATCGGGCCATGAGCGACACCAGCGAGGCACGCTCGCCCTTCCAGTGGGGGCTGTACGGCGGGCTGGGCGCGCTGGTCGCGCTGTGGATCGCGCTGATGGTGGTCTCGATCCGCGGCGTGCTGGTGCTGATCGTCGTGGCGATGTTCCTCGCCGTGGGTCTCAACCCGGCGGTCGAGCTGCTCATCCGGCGCGGCCTGCGCCGGCCCTGGGCGGTGCTGTGCGTCATCCTCGGCGTGCTGCTGGTCATCGCCGGGTTCTTGGTGCTGCTGGTCCCGATCATCAGCCATCAGGTGACGGCCATCGGCGACCACCTGCCGCACTGGTTCGACGAGCTCCAGAGGAACGACGACGTCAAGCGGTTCGACGACAAGTACGACATCACCACCAAGGTCGAGGACTACGTCAGGCAGGGCACCTGGGCGCAGAAGCTCTTCGGCGGCGTCGTCGGGGTGGGCCTGGCGATCCTCGGGGCGCTCCTCAACGTCTTCGTGGTGGTGGTCCTGACCCTGTACTTCCTGGCCTCCCTGCCGACGATGAAGCAGGCGGCGTACTCCCTCGCGCCGGCGACCCGGCGTGAGCGGGTCTCGGCGCTCGGTGACCGGATCCTGGGCACCATCGGCGGCTACGTCTCGGGTGCCTTCGTGGTCGCGCTCTGCGCCGGGCTGAGCACGCTGGTCTTCCTGTTCATCGTCGGCTTGGGCAGCTACGCGGTCGCGCTGGCGATGGTCGTCGCGCTGCTCGACGTGATCCCGATGATCGGCGCGACGATCGGAGCGGTGATCGTCTGCGCGATCTGCTTCGCCACCGACGTCAGGACCGGGGTGGTGGCGGTGATCTTCTACATCGCCTACCAGCAGCTGGAGAACTACGTCATCTACCCCAAGGTGATGTCGCGCTCGGTCGAGATCCCGGGTGCGCTGACCGTCATCGCCGCGCTCATCGGCGGCACCCTGCTCGGCGTCGTGGGCGCACTGCTCGCCATCCCGACCGCTGCCTCGATCCTGCTGCTGGTCAGACAGGTGTTCCTCCCCAGACAGGATGCCCGGTGATCGAGCCGGTGACCGGGCCCACCCTGGTCGACGTCCCGGGCGGGCGCTTCACGATGGGCACCGACGACCCGCGCGGCTATCCCGCCGACGGCGAGGGGCCACCACACCCGGTCGAGCTGTCGCCGTACCTGATCGGCCGGACGACGGTGACCAACGCCGAGTTCGCCGCGTTCGTCGACGCGGTCGGGCATCACAGCACCGCCGAGCAGCTCGGCACGTCGTTCGTGTTCGCGGGTCTGCTGCCCGGTGGCTTCCCGCCGACCCGCGCCGTCGCCTCCGCCCCGTGGTGGCGCGAGGTGGCCGGCGCGACCTGGCGTCACCCCGAGGGTCCGGGGTCCACGGTGGCCGGGCGGACGTCCCACCCCGTCGTCCACGTGAGCTGGGACGACGCCGTGGCGTACGCAGACTGGGCGGGAGTGCGCCTGCCGACCGAGGCGGAGTGGGAGCACGCCGCCCGCGGCCCCGCCGGCGGACACCACTACCCCTGGGGTGACGAGCGCGAGCCCGACGGTGAGCACCGGATGAACGTCTTCCAGGGCGACTTCCCCCGACACGACTCCGGCGCCGACGGGTGGGTCGGCACCTGCCCGGTCGGCAGCTACGCCGCCAACGGCTTCGGCCTGCACGAGACCACCGGCAACGTCTGGGAGTGGTGCTCCGACTGGTACGCCGCGGACTACTACGCCCGCTCGCCGCTCGCCTCGCCACCGGGACCGTCGTCCGGCACGACGCGGGTGCTCCGCGGCGGCAGCTACCTGTGCCATGACAGCTACTGCTGGCGCTACCGCGTGGACTCCCGCAACGCCAACACCCCCGACAGCACCGCCGGCAACGTCGGCTTCCGCGTCGCCGCCGACGCTCCGGCGAGGGCGAGCGGGTCCGGGTGAGGCCGGGACACCCGCCGCGGCATCCGATCGGTCATGATGGTGCTCGTCGTCGTACCCGCCCGTCAGCGTCGAGGAGCACGCCATGACCCAGGTCGTCTCGTTCACCCGGATGGCCGACGGCACCGCCGAGGACTACGCACTGCTGGACCGGGTCGAGGCCGAGGAGCTCCAAGAGTTCCCCGACCGGGTGCTGGGCTGGCTGTTGACCATGGACGACTCCGCCGGATACCAGATCTCGCGGCTCGACCACTCCCTGCAAGCGGCCACCCGAGCCCACCGCGCCGGCGAGGACGAGGAGACGGTCGTGTGCACGCTGCTGCACGACATCGGCGACTACCTCGCGCCGGCCAACCACTCGGAGGTGGCGGCCGCGATGCTCCGCCCCTACGTCAGCGACAAGAACCACTGGATCGTGAAGCACCACGGGGTGTTCCAGGGCTACTACTACTTCCACCACGTGGGGATGGACCGCAACGCCCGCGACCGCTGGCGCGACCACGAGCACTACCAGGCCACCGTCGACTTCTGCGCGAACTACGACCAGAACTCCTTCGACCCCGACTACGACTCGGAGCCGCTGTCGTTCTTCGAGCCGATGGTCCGCCGCGTGCTCGACGAGAGCCGCAGACGCCCGTTCTGACCCCGTGGCGGTGAGCCATCCGGCTCCCCTAGGACGCCCGCTCAGGAGGAGCAGGTCCCGTAGGTGCCCAGCAGGTCGTCGATGCACACCGTGCCGAGCGCGACGGCGTGCAGGGTCCTGGAGCCACCAGGGCCCGCATCGCTCGGTCGCCAGGCGTACACGCGGTAGTGGCCCGGGCCCTTGGCGCCGACGCGCGTGTAGAGGCGGCCGGCGAACGTCAGCCACGACAGGTAGGTGGAGTTCCCGTCGCGCAGGAAGCCGCCGCCTAGATCGACCCGGCCGCTGGTCGCCAGCCGGACGATCCGGTCACCTGCCCGCGTGTACACGTGCCAGCTGTCCTGGTCCCCGCCCTCCTGGCTGACCAGGACGCCGTGCCGCCCGTGACCCAGGTCGACGGCCGAGTCGTCCAGCACGGGAGGGAAGTTCAGCGGGACCCGGATGCGCAGCGTTCGTCCCGCGTGTCGAGCCAGGAGGACGAAGCGGTGTGTCCCGAGCCGCACCTGCGGCGTCTGGCGCAGCTGCCACACGTCCGATCCGAGCCGCAGGCGTGACGTCGTGGCCGACCTGCGCGCGGGGACCGCGGGCTGAAGCGCCGGGAGGTCGCCGTGTGGTCCGGCGTCGTAGGCCCAGCTCCGACCGGGAGCACAGACGGTCGGGGTCGACGCCGACTCTCGGTCCCAGCACCAGACCCCCGCCGGGCGGGAGGTGAGGCGGTGCTGCCGCAGGGACCAACGCCGCGCCAGGATCCCCACCCGGGTCTCCCCTTGCTGGAGCGGGTCGAGGATGCCGGTGAACAGCGTGTGGGCGGTCGTCCAGACCGTGGACTCCCCGCGCTCGACGCTGAGCGAGGCGCCCCCGGCCCCGGAGAGCCGGACCAGGCCCGAGCCGTGCAGACGCCAGACCTCCCAGTCGCGATGGTGGGGTCCCGACGAGGTCGCGATCGCCTCGCCGTGGCCATCGACGTCGACCAGACCCTCCAGGCGTGGCCCGTCCTGGAGGAGCTGGGTCACCGTGCGTCCCGAGCCGAGGGCGACGACCAGGCGGTCGTGCCGGCCCAGCGAGACCCGGTCCGTCGATCCGTCGCCGTCGACGTCGCCGGTCAGGCCAACGGCGTGCGCCGATGCCTGCGGTGGGCCGGCCGGGCCGGGGCTCGCATGGTGGCAGGCCAGCGCCGTCGTGGTGACCGCCCCCCCGAGGACCACCGCGCCGGCGACGGCGAGATAGGTCGCGGGCCGACGGTGACGCGGCACCGCGGTCTCGGCGCCGGCGATTCGGCCGTTCTTGGTGGACAAGGCACTCCCCGATCCGTGTGGCCGTCCTGTCCTCGTGAGACCCCCGCTCGGCACTCGAAGTTGCCGGGCCGGCAGCGGGCCGGGCAGCGGGCCGCCGGTGTCCCGGCGACCGGGCCCGCTCGGCACCTGCGGTCACCAGGGGCGAAGATGGTCGGGTGCGGAGTCATCGGGTCGCTGTCGCTGCCACCGGCCAGCAGTCCCTGGAGGCAGGCCTCGCCGTCGCCGACGACGGTGGGAACGCCGTCGACGCGGCCCTTGCCGCGGCCTTCGTGGCGATGGCCACCGAGCCCGGTGTCGTCAGCCTCGCCGGTGGCGCCTACGTCTCGGTCTGGCCTGCCGGGGGCGACCCGGTGGTCGTGGACGGCAACGTCGAGATGCCCGGGCGTGGTGGCAGCTCCGAGCGGCTGGGAGCGGGCATCCGCGAGGTGGTGACCGAGTACGGCGGCGGCGTGAGGATGCTGGTCGGTCCAGGCTCGGTGGCCACGCCCGGCATCGTGCCCGCCTTCGCCGTCGCGGCCGAGCGGTACGCCGCACTGCCCTGGGCCCGCCTGGTCGTACCCGCGGCGCAGGCCGCGACGGACTACCCGATGGGCGCCGCTGCGGCGCGCTACCTCGGTCACGTCGCCGAGGCCCTCTTCGCCGACGACCCCGAGGCGCGGGCCACCGCTCTGGGCTCGACAGGCTCGACAGGCACGGCGGGCTCGACGGTCCGGGCCGGCCAGCGATGCACCAACGAGGCGCTCGCCCACACCTTGGACCGGCTCGCTGCCGAGGGGCCCGGGCTCTTCCGCGACGGCGACGTGGGTCGAGCCCTGGTGAGCGTGATGGGCGAGCACGGCGGCCTGGTCTCCAGCGACGACCTGGCCGCCTACGAGCCGGTCGTGCGACCGGCGTACCGGCTCGCCGTCGGCGACTGGGAGATCGCCACCAACCCGCCGCCGTCCCTGGGCGGACCGATGCTCGCCACCATGCTCGGTGAGCTGGCCCGGCGTGTGGACTGGACGTGGGACGACGCGATCGAGATCCAGCGCCGGGTCCTGGGCTACCGCGCCGAGGTGCACGACCTCTCGCCCGACCTGGAGGCCGACGGGCTGGACCTGCTGGCCAGAGTCGGCGACCAGGGCCTGCAAGGGCTGCACCGGTCGTCGTCCACCGCCCACGTCTCGGCGGTCGACTCCGAGGGCAATGCCTGCGCGGTGACGATGAGCAGCGGGTACGGCGCGGGCGTCTGCATCCCGGGCACCGGGATCCTGCTGAACAACGCCCTCGGCGAGCTGGAGCTCAACCCGCTGGGTCTGCACGCGCTCCGGCCGGGGACCCGGCTGGCCTCGAACATGGCGCCGACCACCGGGCGCGTGGCCGGGGGGACGGCCGGCCGGCCCAGACCGCTGGCCATCGGCTCGCCCGGCGCGGATCGGATCACGACCGCGTTGATGCTCGTGCTCGGCCAGGGCTGCCTGCACGACCGAGACCTCCGGCACGCGATCGCGGCTCCGCGCCTGCACCTGCGCCTGCGCGAGGACGGGTTCGTCGTCGAGTACGAGCGCGACCACGAGATCGCCGCGGCGGTGGCCAGGTCGGGAGTCCCGGGTCAGGAGTACCCCGAGCCCCACATGTACTTCGGCGGGGTCGGCGCCGCCCTCGAGGCTCCGGACGGTGACCTGGTCGCGGCCGGCGACACCCGGCGGGAGGCTGCGACCGGCGTGTCGGGCGCGTGACCTGAGACGATGCCTCCCGTGCTGAGTCTTCGCCGGGCCACGGCGTCCGACGCGCCCCGGCTCATGCGCATCGCGGGCGCGGCGTACGCGCCGTACCTCGAGCGCATGGGCGGGCAGCGTCCGGCGCCGATGGACGCCGACTACGACGCCGTCGTCTCCGCCACGCAGTCCTGGGTCGTCGAGGCGGACGGCGATGTCGTCGGCTTCCTGGTCCTGGCCCCGGAGCGCGACACGATGGTGCTCGACGGCGTCGCCGTCCACCCCACGCACCAGGGGGTCGGAGCCGGGCGGGCCCTGCTGGCGCTGGCCGAGGAGCAGGCCAGGGAGGCGGGCTTCGAGAGGATCAGCCTCTACACCAACGCGGCCATGGTCGAGAACCAACGGCTGTACGAACGGATCGGCTACGTCGAGACGCGCCGGGCCGACGACCACGGCTTCGCCCGGGTCTTCTACGAGAAGTCACTGACCGGTCCGGCGTAGCGGGACCCCGCTACTCCGCCAGCCCGGAGGCTCCGGCGACCGGGGCGAGCTGCCAGACCCCGGGCCGGGTCTTGGTCATCAGCCCGTCGTCGATGAGAGCCATCCGGGCACGCCTGGCCGCATAGCGCCAGCGCGGCTCGCCCTCGGGAGTCGTCTCGTTGTCCGAGGGCTTCAGGCTCTCCCCGGCCACGGCCTCCAGCTGCTCGAACATCTGGTCGGCCTCCAGCTCACCGCCGGCCTCCTCCAGGAGGGAGAGGATCCAGGGCTTGAACACCTCCGGCGGCGTCCACCGCAGGTCCACCGCCTTGGGGGTGCCGGCGACCGCCCGGACTCGAGTAGCAGGGGGCTTCCTCGGCCTCGGCGGGGCCTTCACCGCCTTCGCCGCCTTCACGGGTTCGAGAACAGGCCTGCCGTGCACGCATTGCGATCTCGGCAGCTCGCACAGCTCGCAGTAGTCATCAGAGTCACTCATCGTGTCCAACCTAGTGCCGCGCGCACGAAATCACTGAAAAGTTGCGCGACGCCACTAGGTGAAAGAGGGGGTGGTCACCCGATGTGCGGCCTGCCGGCAGCGCGACCGCCTCGTCGCGCTGCTCGAAGCGCCACTCGACTTCGGGGCCCTGACGCCGGGACGCCACTGGACCTCGACGACGTCGTCACCGGGCGCGTCGGCAGTCGCGAGCACGTCGGGTACCGCCTGCGAGTACGACGCCAGGGCGTCCTCCTTGCGGTGGAGCAGCAGGCGTACTACGACGTCGACGACAGCGGTCGGATGGGCTATGTCCGGCTGGTGTGCTCCGGCTACTGCCCGCTGGGCGGAGCGTCCCGGTCCGGGTCTCGGTCACGCACCGACGGGTAGCGAGCCATGGCCTCGAGGTCGCCGAGGTCGGTGTGGTTGCGGATGTAGCGGTGAGCCGCGTCGTACGGCGGGGAGAAGTCCCACTCGGGCGGTCTGCCGACCGTGTGCGCGTGGGCTACGACGCGACGCCGGCGCTGGCTCTCGCGCACCTCGGCGTCGATGCGGTCGAGGTCGAAGCGGTCGGCCACCGCGGCCCGCAGCGACGCGAGGATCCCGGCCGCCTCCGGGTCGTCCGCCCGGTTGTCGCGCTCGAGCGGGTCGGTCGCCAGGTCGAAGAGCTGGTCGGGGTCGACCGGCGAGTGGATGAGCTTCCAGCTCCCGCGGCGGTACATCACGATCGGTGCGACCGCGCCCTCGGCGAGGTACTGGCCCACGACCACCTCGCGGGCGTCGTGGTCGCCTCGCAGCAGCGGCATCAGGCTCTCGCCGTCGAGGTCCTCGCCCACCGCCACGTCGTCCCCGCCGGCGATGCCCACCAGCGTCGGCAGGAGGTCCATGGTCGACACCGGCGAGGTCACATGGGACGCCGCGAAGCGGCCTGGCGCGGACACCACCAGCGGCACGCGTGCCGACCCCTCGTAGAACGACATCTTGTACCAGAGGCCGCGCTCGCCCTGCATGTCGCCGTGGTCGCTGGTCAGGACCACGACGGTGTTGTCCAGGCGCCCGGTCACGCGCAGGATCTCCAGGAGCCGCTGGAGGTGGTCGTCGACGTAGGAGACCCCACCGAGGTAGGCGTGGCGGGCGTCGCGGACCATCTGGTCGGTCACCTCGACGTCGTCCATCGCGCACACCGCCCGGAGCCGCTCGTCGTGGGGGTGGGTGATGGCCGCGTCGTAGCCGTGCACCGGCATCGGGATGTCGGCGTCGTCGTAGCGGTCCCAGTACTCCTGCGGAGTCGCGTAGGGGTCGTGCGGATGGGTGAAGGACACCACGAAGCAGAACGGCCGGTCGTCGCCGGAGCGGATGTGCTCGAACAGACCGCGCTCGGCGGCGTAGGCGACCTCGTCGTCGAAGTCCAGCTGGTTGGTCCGCACCGTGACGCCGGCATCGGTCACCGACGACATGTCGTGGTACCAGTGCGGACGCTCCTCGGTGTCCCAGTCGGGCGTCCAGTCGTAGTCGGCGGGGTAGATGTCGGTGGTCAGCCGCTCCTCGAAGCCGTGCAGCTGGTCGGGGCCGCAGAAGTGCATCTTCCCCGACAGCACCGTGCGGTAGCCGGCGTTGCGCAGGTGATGCGCGAAGGTGGGCAGCTCGGAGGAGAAGCCGGCGGCGTTGTCGTAGGTGTGGCTGTTGGACGGCAGCAGACCGGTCATCAGCGACGCGCGGGCCGGAGTGCACAGCGGGCTGGCGGTGTAGGCGTTGTCGAAGACGACGCCGCTCTCCCCCAGCCCGGCCATGGCGGGCGCCTGGGTGACGTCGTTGCCGTGGAAGGGCATGGCGGCCGTCGTCAGCTGGTCCGCGATCACGATCAGGATGTCGGGCCGGTCAGAGCCCGTCACTCGGTCGGCATCCGGTCGCCGTCGCCCCCGGTCACCTCGGCCGTCGCCGTCTCGAGCGACGGGGTGTCGGAGATGAGGTGCTTGGTGTACTCCTGCTGCGGGTTCGCCAAGATGCCCGCGGTCGCGCCGTACTCCACGATCGCGCCGTCCGCGAGGACGGCGACCTTCTGCGCGATCGAGCGCACCAGCGGCAGGTTGTGGGTCACGAACACCATCGACAGGCCGAGCTCGCGCTGCAGCTCGCCGAGCAGCTCGACGATGGCCGCCTGCACGCTCACGTCGAGCGCGGAGGTGATCTCGTCGCAGATCAGGACCGACGGCTTGGAGATCAGCGCCCGGGCGATCGCGACCCGCTGCCGCTCACCGCCGGAGCACTGGTCGGGGTAGCGATGGGCGTAGCTGGCGGACAGGGAGACCTGCTCCAGCATCTCGCCCACCATCGTCTCGGCCTTCTTGCCCGAGGCGATGTTGAAGACGCCCAGGGGCTGGCCCACGGACTCGCCGATGGTCTTGCGGGGGTTCAGGGACCCGTAGGGGTTCTGGAAGATGTACTGGATCTGCCGGCGTACGTCGGTGCTGCGAGCGCGCGCGGACTTCGCCAGCTCGGTCTCGCCGAGCCGGATCGAGCCGGTCCAGTTGTTGTGGAGGCCCGCGATCGACCGTGCGGTCGTCGTCTTGCCGGAGCCGGACTCCCCGACGACGGCCAGGATCTCGCCCTGCTCCAGCGTCATGTTGATGGAGTGCAGCACCTCGACGGAGCCGTAGTAGCCCACGACGTTCTCGATCGTGAGCGCGGGGTTCTCGACGTCGGGCTCGGGCAGCGCCACCGGGTCGCCGTAGTCGTCCTGGCTGAAGTCGATGACCTCGTGCGCCTTGATGCAGCGCGACGAGTGGTCGGGCGCGAGGTCGACCATGTCCGGGACGCGCTCGTCGCACTCGTCGATCCGCAGCCGACAGCGGGGGGCGAAGGCGCAGCCCGGAGGCCGCTTGCCCGGGGACGGGGCGTGACCAGGGATGCCCACCAGGCTGCGACCACCGGTCAGGCGCGGGATCGCGCCCACCAGCCGGCGGGTGTAGGGGTGGCCCGAGGAGTCGAAGAGCTTGTCGGCGGGGCCGAGCTCGACGATGCGACCCGCGTACATCACCGCGACGCGGGTTGCGACCGCGGCGACCACGGCGAGGTCGTGGGTCACGTAGAGCGCGGCGACGTCGTGGATCTGGGCGAGCTCGCGCACCGTCGCCAGGACCGTCGACTGGGTGGTCACGTCGAGACCGGTCGTCGGCTCGTCGAGGACGATCAGGCGCGGGCGGTTGGCGAAGGCCATGGCCAGGCCGACCCGCTGCTGCTGGCCACCGGAGAGCTGGTGCGGGTAGCGCTTGAGGTACGCGGGGTCGTCGGGCAGCGCGACTTCGCGCATCATCTCCGCGATCCGCTCGCTGTTGGCACCGGAGTTGGTCTGTCCGTGCGCCTCGAGGACCTCGCGCAGCTGGGTGCCGATCCGCAGCGCGGGGTTGAGCGAGGAGGCAGGGTCCTGCGGGACGTAGGACACCAGCGAGCCGCGGAGCCGGCGCAGCTGGGCGTCGTTCATCGCCCGGATGTCCTGGTCGCCGAGCAGGATGTCGCCGCCGGCGATCTTCAGACCACGGCGGGCGTGCCCGAGCAGCGAGAGGCCCACCGTCGTCTTGCCGGAGCCGGACTCGCCGACCACTCCCAGCACCTCACCGGGAGCGATCTCGAACGAGACGCCGTGGACGACCTCGGTGCCGGCAGTCGTGGCGATCCGCAGGTCCCGCACAGTGACCGCGGCGCCACCTCCCGTCGACTCCGCCGGGCTGGCCGGCAGCTGGTCGGTGGTCATCACTCACCCCGTTCGCGGTCGATGCCGGCCGCGGTGCGGGCGATGCCGTCACCGATCAGTCCGGTGCCCATGGTGAGCAGGGCGATGGCCAGGATCGGCAGTAACGCACCCCACGGCTCGAAGGCCAGCGCACCCTGGTTCTTCTGGATCATGATTCCCCAGTTGGCCGCATCGGGGTTGGCGGACAGACCCAGGAAGGCCAGCGCCGAGATGACCGCGATCGAGTAGGTCAGCCGCAGGGTCGCCTCCACCATCATCGGGCCCAGGATGTTGGGCAGGAGCTCGCCGAACAGGATCCGGACGCGCGAGAGGCCCATGGCCTCGGTCGCCCCGATGAAGTCGCGCTCGACCACCGGCTGGGCGGCACCGCGGGCAACGCGGGCCACGCGCGGGGCCGTGGTGAGCGCGATCGCGAAGATGATCACCCAGTTCTTCGCACCGACCAGGCTGACGGCCACCAGGGCGAGCATGATCTGCGGGAAGGCCATGATCACGTCCATCAACCGCATCAGCACGTCGTCGAGCGCGTTGCGGGCGTACGCCGCGACCAGCCCGATGACGACGCCGAGGATCACGCCGATGGCGGTCGACACGACGGCGATGATCAGGATGCTGCGGCCGCCGTACAGGAAGCGGCTCAGCACGTCGTAGCCGAGGTAGTCGGTGCCGAAGACGGTGTGGCTGACCGAGCCGGAGGCGTACGGCTTGTTGATGAACTCGGTGACCCCGTGGGGTGCCACCAACGGACCCAGCAGCGCGATCAGCACCAGGATCAGGGTCAGGACGGCCCCGATGCGCGTCCGCCACAGGCGCAGCGAGCGCACCAGCAACGTCGAGGAGCGGACCGGCGGGGTCGGCGTGTCGACGCCCTCGGCGAGGGCGGGTGCGGACTCGGTCTGACTCATGATGCCGCCCTCACAGTCGTGTCCGCAGTCGGGGAGTCACCAAGATGGTGGCCACGTCGGCGAGCAGGTTGAGCACGACGTAGACGGCGGCGATCAGCATGGCCAGTGCCTGGACGACGGGGATGTCGTGGTTGTTCACCGCATCGACCAGCGCGAGCCCGATCCCGGGATAGTTGAAGACCGACTCGATGACGACCACGCCACCCGCGAGGTAGGCGAGGTTGATGGCGATGACCTGGAACACCGGACCGATCGCGTTGGGCAGCGCGTGCCGGATGAGCACGGTGCGCTCGGGCAGGCCCTTGAGCCGCGCCATCTCGACGTAGTCGCTCTCGAGCACCTCGATCATCGAGGCCCGCATGATCCGCGAGACGTACGGCGCGACCGCGATCACCAGCGTGCCCACCGGCATGATCAGCTCGCTGGGGTAGTTCCACGCGTGGGTGCCGGGCGGGACCGGGCTGGTCGCTGGCAGCCAGTGGATCACGTTGGTCGAGAGCAGGATCACCAGCAGCACCGCCACCACGAACTCGGGCAGCGCCGCCAGCAGCAGCATCAGGTTGGAGGAGACGGTGTCGAAGATCCTCTCCCGGCGCAGGGCGGCGTAGGAGCCGATCGCGATCGAGATCGGCACCGACACCACCGCCGCGAGCACGACGAGCACGGCGGAGTTCGCAAGGCGCGCCCCGAGCACCGAGGTGACGGGCTGCGACGACGCGAGCGACGTCCCGAGGTCTCCGTGCAGGAGGCCACCGAGCCAGTGGAAGTACTGGCCCACCTTGGAGCTGTCCAGGTGCAGCTGCTTGTGCAGCGCCGCGAGCCGGTCAGGCGTCGCGTCGCGACCCAGGATCGCTCGGGCAGGGTCGCCGAGCAGCTGGGTCGAGACGAACACGATCACGGACACGAGCAACAGCACCACGAGCCCGAGCAGCACGCGCCGAATGATGAAGCCGACGATGCCACCGCCGCGTAGGAACCTCATCGGCGGTCGCCCTCCTCAGGCGAACCAGATGGTGCGGAAACCGTGCCCGAAGCCCGCCAGGTTCAGCGTGCCCTTGCTCGGCTTGAGACCCGCGACCTTCGAGGAGTGCCCGTCGATGAGCGAGTTGAAGTAGGGGATGATGTAGCCGCCCACGTCGTACTCGGCCTTCTGCATCTCCTGCTCGATCTCGGTGCGCTTGCTGGCGTCGGTCTCCGCGAGGGCCTGCTTGTAGAGGTCCTGGAAGTTCGATCCCTCGCCGGAGCTGGGCGGCCAGTGCGTCTCGTTGTACGGCGAGTTCGGCAGCGAGCCCTGCTGCACCTGGTTGAGATAGCCGCGGGTGCCCCAGAAGTCCACCGAGAACGCCAGCTTGAGGTAGGAGTCGCCGTAGTAGTTGGGGTCGTTCTTCACGTTGATGGTCACGCCGGCCGCCTTGGCCTGCGAGGCGAAGACGCTGGCCAGCTCGACCATGCCCGATGCGCCGTTGGTGGTGTGCAGGTCGACGTTGAGGCCTTCCTTGCCCGCCGACTTGAGCAGGGACTTCGCCTGCCCGATGTCCTGGGTGCGCTGCGGCAGCGACTTGTCGTAGCCCTCGTCGAACGGCGCGTACAGGTCGTTGGCGACCTGGCCGTAGCCCGACCCGATCTGGTCGAGGATCTGCTGGCGGTCGATGATCAGGCGCATCGCCTGACGGACCTTCGGGTCGTTGAACGGCGCGATGTCGATCGCCATGCAGATCGGGATCCAGCCACCGGTCTGGGAGATCAGGGCCTCGACGCCCGACGACTTCACGGCCTGTACCTGGTTGGCGGGCAGGTCGGTCATGGCGTCGATCTGACCGCCCTTGAGGGCGTTGATCTGGGCCGTGGAGTCGCTGAAGTCGGTGATCGTGACGCTGTCGAAGTACGCGTCGCGCCAGTAGCCGGCGTAGCGCTCGCTGACGCTCTGCTGGCCCGGCGTGAAGCTCTTCAGCTTGTAGGCGCCGGTGCCGATCTGGGTCGACGGGTCGCCCTTGTAGGCCGAGTAGCCCTTGGGCACGATGCCGAAGGTGTAGCTGGCAAGCGTCTGCGGGACCGTGGAGTCAGCGGTCAGCAGCGGCAGCTGGACGGTGAGGTTGTCGACCTTCTTGACGTTCTTGATGTCCATCGTCGCCGTGGCGGCGAAACCGGTCAGGCCGTTGGCCTGCGTGCCGATCCGCTGGAGCGAGTAGATGACGTCGTCTGCGGTCAGCGGCTTGCCGTCTTGGAACGTGATGCCGCTGCGCAGCTTGATCGTGTACTGCTTCGGGTTGTCGGCCTCGACGCTCTCGGCCAGGCCCGTGGACTGGAGCTGGTAGTTGTCGTCGAACTCCAGCAGCGTCTCGAAGGCGCTGACCAGGCGAGCCTGGTCGGGCTTGGTGACGATGTTCTGGCCGTCCATCATGTCCTTGGAGCCACCACCGGTGACGCCCAGGCGGAAGTCGCCGCCCTTCTTCGGTGCGCCCCCCGCGCCCGTCGAGCCACCCGGGGGGGCCGGTGCGCTGCCGCTGCCGCACGCCGCGAGCGAGCCCGCGGCCACGATGCCCCCGGCTCCCATGACGAGGCCGCGGCGGGACGGGTGCCAGAGGCTGCCGTCTCCCTCGGACACCTGCCAGCGCTTCTCGCCTGATCCGGTCATCTGTGCGTGCCCTCTCGCCCGCCGGTAGCTCCTATGGCCGACACCGCATGGGCCGGCCGCGCTCCGGGTGTTCACATGATGAACGCACCGTTCACATGCGTGTCAAGCGTCACATCCAGAAATGAGCGCACTGGATGAGATTGTGACCAAAGACCTGGGGATTTCGGCCGACGAGGTGCGTGATGAGCAACAAGACGATGGTAGATCTCGACCTGTTCCGCGAGCCGCAACACGGCTTCGAGCACGTTGTGGTGCCGGCGACGGCGCCGAGCCCCTGGCCGCGAGCCGAGTGCGACCTCGACGTCCGCATCGTCGGGGCCGGCCGGCTGATGGCGCTGCCCGAGTTCCTCGACGTCACCTCGAGCACCTCCCTGGTGGTGGTCGTCGACGGCACCCTCGTCCACGAGTGGTACGCCGAGGGCGTCACCGCCGCGGACCGGCTGCTCGGCAACTCCGCCACCAAGTCCGCGCTGGCGCTGGTCACCGGGATCGCGGTCTCGCGCGGCCAGCTCGATGCGCAGATGCCCGTGGTCCGGCTCGTGCCCGAGCTGCTGGGCAGCGGCTACTCCGAGGTGACGGTCGCCCAGCTGCTGACGATGACCTCCGGCGTCGGCTGGGTCGAGGACTACCACGATCCCGAAAGCCGGGCCTCGGCCTGGGTCAAGCGCTGGCGCGAGGGTCTCGGAGGCTCGCGTGAGGCGTTGCGCGAGATCCCGCCGGGGGCTGCCCCCGGTTCCCGCTACGCCTATTGCAGCCCCGACTCCACCGCCCTGGACTGGGCCCGCGAGCGGGCCACCGGTCAGACCTTCCCGACGGCGTTGGCCGAGGTCTGGCAGGCGGTCGGCGCCGAGAGGCCCGCGGTGGTGGGCCTCGACGCGGCCGCCGATGCGGGCGGGATCGCCATGGCAGCGGCGGCCCTGGGCGCCTGCGCCCGCGACTGGGCTCGGCTCGGCCGGCTCCAGATCGACGGCACCTGGGACGGCGTCCGGGTCGTCGAGGAGTCCTGGGTCGAGGCGAGCAGTCGCCCGCACGCGCCGTTCCTGGAGCCTGGTCGGCTGCCGAGCACGATCACCACCCACGCCGGGTTCGGCTACCACTGGTGGCCGATGACCGGCGACGGCGGTCGGGTGATGGCCGACGGCATGCGGGGACAGTTCGTCTACGTCGACCGGCCTCGTCGTATCGTGGTGGTCAAGACGTCGGCCTGGCCCTACGCCGACTCCTGGTGGGACCGGCAGTGCCGCGACCTGTGCTACCTCGCGATCCCGGCGATCGCCGAGGCGGCGGCAGCCTCGGCGTAGGTGTTCGGCCAGGCCCCGGGACGGGGCCGTGTCACCATGAGCCCGTGACGACCGATCCCGACGACTCCGAGCCGGGACCCGACTCGGTCATGCCGGCGCGCGTCCAGTCGGTCGACCGCGCCCTGCGGCTGCTGGAGGTCGTCGCCGCGACCGCGCCCCGCGGCGAGACCGTCACCACGCTGGCCGCACGCTGTGAGATCAACCGAGCCACGGCCTGGCGGCTCCTGGGGACGCTCGAGGCTCGCGGCCTGGTCGAGCGAGACCCCAACACCAACCGGTACCGGATCGGGCTGGCGATGATCCGGATGTCGGCGTCCGCCGGGTACGACGGCCTGGTCCGCCGTACCCGTCACGTCCTCGAGCGCGTCTCGGAGCAGACCGGCGAGACCGCCGACCTCGCCGTGGTCGGGCGACACGGGGTGACCTACGTCGGCGAGGTCGCCCCGCCGTCGGTGATGGCCATCAACTGGGTGGCTCGCGAGGTCCCGCTGCACGCCACCTCGACGGGCAAGGCGTTCTTGGCCTGGCTACCGCCCGACGAGGCGCGCGGGCTGCTCGACCTGCCGCTGCCGCGCTACACCGACACCACCGTGACCGACCCGGACGTTCTGATGGCCGAGCTCGACGGCATCCGTGAGCAGGGGTACGCCGAGTGCGCCGGCGAGCTGGAGCCCGCGCTCTACGGGGTGTCGGCCCCGATCCTCACCGTCGACGCCCGCCCGCTCGGCGTGTTCAGCATCTGGGGTCCGGTGAGCCGGGTCCCCGTGACCCGCTTCGCCGAGCTCGGCCCGATCGCGGTCGAGGCCGCCGCCGAGGTCCGCACCGCCCTCCAGGGCTGACCGCCGAGTCGGCATATGACGACTCGGCGGGATTTCGGCGTCTCTTTGCGCCGGCTCGGCGGGATTTCGGTGTCTCTTTGCGCCGACTCGGCGGGATTTCGGCGTCGAACGGCCGTTCAACATCCTCCGCGTGGGCTCTTGACAAGGGGTGGCCGCGAGGAGAACCGTTTCGGATGATGCGACGCGCGTTCGCATCGTGCACGTCGCACCGCCATCGCCACGACTCTTAGACCCACTCGTAGATCACTCTTAGACCCACTCGTAGACCCACTCGTAGACCCAGGAGACGCTCATGCCGGCACGCAAGGTCATCATCACCTGCGCGGTGACCGGGTCCGCTCACACGCCGACCATGTCCCCCAACCTCCCCTACACCGTGGAGGACGTCGTCAGCCAGTCCGTGGACGCGGTGGCGGCCGGCGCCTCGATCATCCACCTGCATGCGCGCAACCCGCACGACGGCAGTCCGACCGCCGACCCCGCGGTGTTCCTGGAGTACCTCAAGGGCATCAAGGACTCCACCGACGCGGTCGTGTCCATCACCAGCGGCGGGGGCACCGGCATGTCGGTCGAGGACCGCCTCAGGGTCATCTACGAGACCCGGCCCGAGCTGTGCACCCTCAACCTCGGCACGTTCAACTACGGCAGCTTCCCGATGATCCCGAAGTACGCCGGGCAGTGGAAGTACGACTGGGAGGAGCCCTACCTCGAGAGCACTCGGGTCGAGCCCTTCGTCAGCACCTTCGCCGACATCGAGCACATGCTCACCGACGTCCGCAAGCAGACCGGCTCGCGCTTCGAGTACGAGGCCTACGACATCGGCCACCTCTACACGCTGGCCTACTACCTCGAGGCCGGCCTGGTCGAGCCGCCGATCTTCCTCCAGACGATCATGGGCGTGATGGGCGGCATCGGCGCGACGGTCGAGCACCTCGCCCACATGCGGTCGACCGCCGACCGCCTGCTCGGCGACGCCTACGAGTGGTCCGTGCTCGGCGCGGGTCGGCACCAGTTCGAGATGATCACCGCGTCGGCCGTGATGGGCTCGCACGTCCGGGTGGGACTCGAGGACGGCCTGTTCATCGGGCGCGGTGAGCTCGCCGAGTCGAACGCGCAGCAGGTCGCCAAGATCAGGCGGATCCTCGCCGAGCTCTCGATCGAGCCCGCGACGCCCGACGAGGCGCGGGCGATCCTCGGACTCAAGGGCCTCGACCAGGTCGGCTGGTGAGCGGCCGGCCGGCACCGGACGCCGTCCGGACGGTCACCGTTGTCGGCACGGGCGTCATCGGGGGCGGCTGGGCCGCCCACTTCCTGCGACGCGGGTACGACGTCGTCGCGTGGGACCCCGGGCCGGGCGCGCGCGAGCGCCTGGCCGCGATGCTGGACAACGCCTGGCCGTCGCTGGAGCGGCTGGGCCTGTCCGAGGGCGCGAGCCGCGACCGCCTGCGCTGGGCCGACACCCTCGAGGAGGCGCTGGCCGACACCGACTTCGTGCAGGAGTCCTCGCCCGAGGTACTCGATGCCAAGCGGTCGCTGCTGGCCCAGATCGACAAGGCGACCAGCCCGGCCGTGGTGGTGGCGTCGAGCACCTCGGGGCTGCTGATGACCGACATGGCCGTCGACTGCGTCAACCCCGGCCGGTTCCTGGTCGGGCACCCGTTCAACCCGCCGTACCTGATCCCGCTGGTCGAGGTCTGCGGCGGACTGGAGACCGATCCGGGCGCCGTCGCGTGGGCCGACGAGTTCTACACCCTGGCCGGCAAGAGGTCGTTGAAGATGGACCACGAGGTACCCGGCTTCGTCGGCAACCGAGTCCAGGAGGCGCTGTGGCGTGAGGCGCTGCACATGGTCGAGTCGGGCCAGGCCACGGTGCAGCAGATCGACGACTCGATCGCCTACGGCCCTGGTCTGCGCTGGGCGATGATGGGCCCGATGCTGACGTTCCACCTGGCCGGCGGGCCCGGCGGGATGGGCCACATGCTCGACCACTTCGGGCCCGCCCTGCTCGAGCCGTGGACGCGGCTGGAGGCGCCCGAGCTCACCACCGACCTGCGCGACCGCGTGGTCGCGGGGGTCGAGGAGGAGGCCGCGGGGCGCACGGTGGCACAGCTGGAGCGCAAGCGCGACGCGTTCCTGGTCGACCTGCTGCTCCTGCTGGAGAAGTACGACGACGACAGCGATGCCTGAGTCCTCGACCGTCGCCGGTGCGCCGTTCACGGCGTACCGCGAGCAGGTGCGACCGGAGTGGCTCGACTACAACGGACACCTCAACGACGCCAGCTACGCGATCGTGCTGACACTCGCACACGAGCTGCTGCTCGAGCACCTCGGGTTGAGCACGGCGTACCGCGAGAGCCACCAGGCGTCGATGTTCACCGTCGAGATGCACCTGCGCTACCTCGCGGAGGTCAGCGCCGGCCAGACGCTGACCGCCTCGACGCTGGTGGTCGAGGCCGACCACAAACGGCTGCGCCTGCACAGCGAGCTGTCCGCCGACGGCGTCCTGGCCGCCACCGGAGAGTGCCTGTACCTCCACGTCGACACCGCTGTCGGGCGCACGGCTCCCCTGCCCGACGACCGCCAGGCGGCGCTGGCCGCGCTGCGCGACGCGCATGCAGGTCTCCCCCGGCCGGAGCACCTGGGGCTCGGCGTCGGAGCGCGGCCATGAGTGAGACGTCGGCGTCCGGTCCCCAGCGCGTCACGACGCCGAACGAGGGTCGTCGCGCCGCCGAGTGGGACGACTCCGCGGTGATCGAGGCGCCCCTGCGTCTGCACGAGACCACGGCTCCGCCGGAGTGGATGGACTACAACGACCACATGAGCGAGTCGTGCTTCCTGCTCGCCTTCGGCGACAGTGCCGACGTGTTCTTCCGCTACCTCGGCATCGACGAGGCCTACCGCGCGGGTGGCCACTCGCTCTACACGTCGCAGACCCATCTGCACCACCGCCAGGAGGTCGCGCTCGGCGAGCCGCTGGTGATGACGTTGCAGCTGCTCGACCACGACCACCGGCGCCTGCACCTCTACCACGAGATGCGGCACGGCCGGACCGGCGACCTGATCGCCATGGCCGAGCAGCTGCTGGTGCACGTCGACATGGAGGCCGGTCGCTCCTCGGACCTGCCCGAGGAGCTCTACGCACGCGTCTCGGCCATCCGGCAGGCTCACTCCGCGCTGCCGCAGCCGGACGTGGTCGGCCACCCGATCGCCATCAGGCACAGCACGTAACCACCACGAGGAGCAGTCATGGAATTCGGGCTGGACGACGAGCAGCGCGCCATCGTCGACACAGTGCGGACCTTCGTCCAACGAGAGCTGTACCCCCACGAGGACGAGGTCGACCGCCTCGGCGACGTCCCGGCCGAGCTGGTCACCCACATCCGCAAGCGGGCGATCGACGCCGGTCTGCACGCCGCGAACATGCCGGAGGACATCGGCGGCGGCGGGCTGGACGCCGTCAGCATGACCCTGGCCGAGCGCGAGCTGGGCAAGGCGAGCTACGCCCTCCAGTGGCTCGTCGCCCGCCCGGGCAACATCCTCCAGGCCTGCGAGGGCGACCAGCGCGAGCAGTACCTGCTCCCCGCCGTTCGGGGCGAGCGCTACGACTGCCTGGCGATGACCGAGCCGGGCGCCGGCTCCGACGTCCGCGCCATGACCACCCGGGCGGTGCGCGACGGCGACGACTACGTCATCGACGGCACCAAGCACTTCATCAGCCACGCCGACAAGTCCGACTTCGTGGTGCTGTTCGCCAGCACCGGCACCGAGGAGGTGCGTGGCCGCAAGGTCAACCTGATCACCGGCTTCCTCGTCGACCTCGACGCCGCCGGGTTGTCCGTCGTACCCGGTCCGGACAGCGTCTCCCACCGCGGGTACCACCACAGCGAGCTGGTCTTCGAGGGCTGCCGGGTGCCGGCGGCCAACCGGCTCGGCGAGGAGGGCCGCGGCTTCGACCTGATGGGCGAGTGGCTCGGGGCCAGCCGGCTGACCGTGGCGGCGTGCAGCGTCGGTCGTGCCCGGAGGGTGTTCGACACCGCCACGCAGTGGGCCGCCACCCGCGAGCAGTTCGGCCAGCAGATCGGCAAGTTCCAGGGCGTGAGCTTCCAGCTCGCCGACATGGTCACCGAGCTCGAGGCCGCCGAGCTGCTCACCCTGCGGGCGGCCTGGAGGCTCGACCAGGGCAGCATGACCGACCAGGACGCCGCGATGGCCAAGGTGTTCGCCTCGGAGATGCTCGGCCGGATGACCGACCGGGCGCTCCAGATCCACGGCGGGGCGGGACTCATGTCGGAGCTGCCGGTCGAGCGCTGGTGGCGCGACGCCCGCGTCGAGCGCATCTGGGACGGCACCAGCGAGGTGCAGCGGCACATCATCAGCCGGTCTCTGCTGCGCCCGCTCGGCTCCTGAGGCCGCAGGTGGTCGAGCGCACTCGACTGCGGCGGCTCCTGGACCCCGCAGCCATCGCCGTGATCGGCGGCCGGCCCGCCGAGGTCGCCGTGCAGAACAGCATCGCCATCGGGTACGCCGGCGAGCTCTGGCCGGTCAACCCCACCCGCGACCAGCTGGGTGGGGTGCCGTGCTTCCCGGGCCTCTCCGATCTGCCCGGAGTCCCCGACGCGGCGTTCGTCGCGGTCAACCGAGAGCGGTCGGTCGAGCTCGTGCGCGAGCTGGCCCGGCTCGGCGTCGCCGGCGTCGTCTGCCACGCCTCGGGCTTCGCCGAGGACGGCGAGGACGGCGGGGAGCTCCAGCGCGAGCTCGTGGACGCGGCCGGCGACATGGCGCTGGTCGGCCCCAACTGTCTGGGCTTCGTCAACTATCTCGACGGCGTCGCCCTGTGGCCCGAGCAGCACGGCGGCGTACGCGTCGACCGCGGGGTCGCGATCATCGCCCAGAGCGGCAACATCACCGAGAACCTCACGATGCAGCGTCGTGGCCTCCCGGTCGCCGCGATCGTCACCATCGGCAACAGCGCGGCCACCGGCGTGGTGGAGCTGATGGAGGCGTTCCTGGACGATCCCCGCATCACCGCGATCGGTCTGTGCCTGGAGGAGATCCCGGAGGTCTCCGCGTTCTCCCGCGTGGCTGGCGAGGCGCTGCGCCGCCGGGTGCCGGTGGTCGCCCTGAAGTCCGGCTCGTCCGACCTGGGCGCCCAGGTGACGCTGAGCCACACCAGCTCGCTGGCCGACTCCGACGTGCTCGTCGACGCGCTGCTCGGACGGCTCGGGATCGCGCGGCTGCACGAGGTCGACACCTTCTTGGAGACGCTCAAGCTGATGCACGTGCACGGCTGCCGACCCGGCACGGCCATCGCGTCGGCGAGCTGCTCCGGTGGGGAGGCGGCCCTGCTGGCCGACGCCGCCGAGCGCATCGGGCTGTCGATGCCGGCCCTGCCCGACGGGGTGCGAAGCCGCCTGCACGATGTCCTGGGCGACCGCGTCGCCGTCCGCAACCCGCTCGACTACCACACCTACATCTGGGGCGACGGCGAGCAGCTGACCGAGTGCTTCACGGCTCTGCTCGACACCGGGCTCGACCAGCACCTGCTGATGCTCGACTTCCCGCGCGCAGACCGGTGCGACGTCAGCGAGTTCGAGACGACGGTGGCGGCGTGGGAGGCTGCCCAGCGCAAGACCGGCGCCCGGGCCTGCGTGGTGTCGTCGCTGCCGGAGTCGATGCCCGAGGACGTCGCCCGGCGGCTCGTGGAGGCCGGCATCGCCCCGATGCAGGGCATCGCCTCCTGCCTGGCCGCGATCTCGGCCTCGGCACGGGTCGGGGCCGCCCAGGCATCCGCGGACGGGCTCCGGCTGCTCCCGGCCGCACCCGGCCCGGCGGTCGGCCCGGTGACCACCTGGGCCGAGGTCGACGCCAAGGCCGCCCTCGCGGCGTACGGCGTGCCGGTGCCGGCGTCGAAGCTCGTGGGATCGCCCGCCGAGGCGGCAGAGGCGGCCGGGTGGATCGGCTTCCCCGTGGTGCTGAAGGCGGTCGCCGAGGGACTCGCGCACAAGTCGGAGGTCGGCGGCGTCGTCGTGGGTCTCGCCACCGGTGACGACGTACGCCGCGCCGCGCTGGGGATGTCAGGCGTCGCCGAGCGGCTGCTGGTGGAGCGGATGGTGCCGGGGGCGGTTCTCGAGCTGCTCGTCGGCGTCCAACGCGACCCCCGGCTCGGGCTGGGCCTGACCCTCGCCGCCGGCGGGGTGCTGGTGGAGCTGGTCGACGACTCCGCCACCCTGCTCCTGCCGACCACCTCGGCCGACATCCGTGCGGCGCTGACCGGGCTGCGGATCGGGCCGGTGCTCGAGGGCTTCCGCGGGCGCCCGGCCGACCTGGATGCGGTCGTCGCGGCCGTCGAGGCGGTCGCGGCGTACGCCGTCGACCACGCCGACCGACTGGTCGAGATCGAGGTCAACCCGCTGCTGGTACTGCCCCGGGGGGCGATGGCGGTCGACGCGCTGATCCGGTTGGCTGAGCCTCCGGCGGAGCCCCAGGAGGAACCGTGAGCCAAGCAGTCCGCACCGACGTCGTCGACGGCGTCCTCGTCGTCACCCTGGACCGGCCCAGCGCGAACGCGATCGACGTAGCGACCAGCCTGGCGCTGTACGACGCCTTCGCGCGCCTCGAGCGCGACCCCGAGCTGCGCGCGGGGATCGTCACCGGCGCGGGCGAGAGGTTCTTCTCTGCGGGGTGGGACCTCAAAGCCGCGGCGGCCGGCGAGGCGGTCGACGCCGACCACGGACCGGGTGGCTTCGCCGGGCTCACCGAGCTCTTCGGGCGCACCAAGCCGGTCATCGCGGCGGTGAACGGCCTGGCGCTGGGAGGCGGGCTCGAGCTGGCCCTCGCCGCCGACCTGCTGGTGATGGCCGACCACGCGGAGATCGCACTGCCCGAGGTGCGGGTCGGTGTCGTCGCCGACTCGGGCGGCCTGCTGCGGCTTCCACTCCGGCTGCCGGACGCCGTCGCGCGGGAGATGCTGCTGACCGGGCGCCGGATGGCGGCCGAGGAGGCCGCTCGCTGGGGTCTGGCGAACCGGGTGGTCCCGGCGTCGCAGCTCCTCGATGCCGCCCTCGGTCTCGCGGCCGAGATCGTCGCCGGGGCGCCGCTGGCCGTGGCCGCCGTGCAGGAGGTGCTCGCCGCGACCGCGGGGCTCGACGTCGCGAGCGGGTTCGCGCGGATGCGCTCGGGCGAGCTCGCGGCGTACTCCGCGATGCTCGCCTCGGCCGACGCCGAGGAGGGCCCCCGCGCCTTCGCCGAGAAGCGCCCCCCGCACTGGCAGGGCCGCTAACCCACGCCGAGTCGGCGCAAACGTACGCCGAAATCGCACCGAGTCGGCGAAAAGATACGCCCAAAACACGCCGAGTCGTCATAGGACGACTCGGCGTTCAGGACGGCTCGGGCTCGCCCATCCGGACCACGATCACGCCGCCGAGGAGCAGGACCCCGCCGAGCAGCTGGATCAGGTGGGGCAGCTGACCCAGCAGCAGCCACGCGAACACGACGCTGAACAGCACCTCCAACAACCCCAGGAACGACGCCAGCCGAGGGCCGAGGGCGCGACTGGCGAAGACCCCGGAGACATAGGAGACGGCCGCCGTGACCACGCCGAGCGCGAGGACCGCGACCCACCACCCGACGCGGACCCGGTCGTACGACGCCGGCGAGGTCGACGCCGACATGTCCACGAGGCCGACGAGGCCGGCGAGCCCGAGCAGGACCGAGCCCACGGTCAGCCCGCCGGCGGCGAGCACGATCGGGGGCAGGCCGTTCTCCTCCCCGGAGGAGACCACGAAGAAGAACGCACACCCGACCATGCCTCCGAGCGCCCACAGGACCCCGACTCCGTCGACCGACCCTGCCGCGAACACGTCCAGCACCAGCAGTAGCCCGGCTACGGCGACAGCGGCTCCGACCAGGGTGAGCCCGGACGGGGCCTGGTGGTGGCGGGCCCACATCCAGCACACGACGGCGACCGGCGCGACGTACTCCACCAGGATCGCGATGGCGACGGGCAGCCGCTCGACGGCGTTGAAGTAGGAGTACTGGCAGCCCGCGACCGCGACCAGTCCGAAGACCACGAGGAACCCGGCGTTGGCGCGCAGCAGGTGCCAGCGGCCACGCAGTGTCATCGCCGCCGGACCGGCCAGGGCCACGGCCCCGACCCCGATCCGGCACAGGACGAGCGCGGCCGGCGACCAGCCCGCGTCGAGCAGCCCCGACGCGAGGGCCCCGGAGAGCCCGAACGACCCCGCCGCGAGGACGGCCCAGGCCACCCCCACCTGACCTCGACGCGACCGGGTCACCGCCGCCACGTCATGCGTCATCGTCGCCATGGCTCATGACACTAGGAGCCCTTGGTGTAATCTGTCAACGTGCTTTTCACCCATGACACCGAGGCGGCCCTCCTGGCTGCGGTGGCCTTGGCGAACTCCGCCGAGGAGCCGGACACCCTGACCACGACCGGTGAGCTCACGGCGTTCCTCGACGCCCACGAGTTCACCGGGGCCAGGATCGGCGACCAGGCCGAGCTGGCCGGCGTCCGCGACCTGCGACCCCGCCTTCGCCTCCTGCTCACCAGCGACCGCGACGACGCTGCGGAACTCGTCAACCTGCTGCTGGGCGAGGAGCACGCCCTCCCCCAGCTCGTCCGGCACGGCGATCACGACTGGCACATCCACGCGGTCGCCCCCGATGCGCCGCTGGCCACCCGGATGGCGGTGGAGGCGGCGATGGCGATGATCGACGTGATCCGGGCCGACGAGATGTCGCGGCTCGGCGTGTGTGCCGACACCGACTGCAACGGGCTGGTGCTCGACCTCTCGCGCAACCGGTCGCGCCGCTTCTGTAGCACCACCTGCGGCAACCGCGCCGCCGTCGCGGCCTACCGCGCTCGACAACGCTGAGGGTTCCGGACGCGGGTCGTCCGCTTTGCTGGCTACCGTGACGTCATGGCTATCGCACGCTTCCCCAGCATCGTCCTGGACTGCGCCGACCCCAGACCCGTCGCCGACTTCTACGGCGCGCTGCTGGGCTGGGACGTCGAGGCCTCCGCCGAGTGGGCCGACGTCAAGTCACCGGACGGACAGCAGTGCCTGTCGTTCCAGCCGGTCGCGGACTACCGGGCCCCGCGGTGGCCCGGGCAGGACCTGCCCCAGCAGATGCATCTCGACGTCATGGTCGAGGACCTCGACGAGGCCGAAGCAGCGGTGGTGCAGCTGGGGGCGACCAAGCACGACCACCAGCCGGGTACGACGTTCCGGGTCTTCCTCGACCCGGCCGGTCATCCCTTCTGCACCTGCGTGAGCTGACCCGTGGGGCTCACGGTCCGTGCCCTCACTCCCGAGACGTGGGAGGCCTTCGCCGACCTCGTGGAGCGTCACAACGGCGTCTTCGGCGGCTGCTGGTGCACGTGGTTCCACACCATGAACGACGAGAAGACGCGCACCTACGAGGGCAACCGCGAGCTGAAGGAGCGGCTCGTCCGCGAGGGAAGGGCCCACGCCGCGCTCGTCTTGGACGGCGACACGGCCGTGGGCTGGGCGGAGTACGGCAGCTGTGCGGAGCTGCCCAACATCTACCACCGCAAGCAGTACGACGAGGAGGCCGAGCTCCGCCCCGACTACCGGATCACCTGCATCTTCACCGACAAGCGTCACCGCCGTCGCGGCGTGTCCAAGCTTGCGCTCCGCGGAGCGGTCGACCTGATCGCCGAGGCCGGAGGAGGTGTCGTCGAGGGCTACCCCCACGATCCGCAGGGCAGGCGGGTCGCCACTCTCTACAACGGCACCCGGGCGATGTTCGAGGAGGCCGGCTTCGACCTCGTCCGGGCGAAGGGCCAGCGCAACACCGTCATGCGCCGGAACGTGGCCCCGAGACAGGCGTAGAACGCGTTCCTCAACCCCCGAGCCAACGGCGGAGCACCTCGGTGAACACCTCGGGCCGCTCCGAGTGCACCCAGTGTCCGGCGCCCTTGACCCTCACCAGCCGGTTGGTCGGGAACCAGCGGTCCATCGCCTCGGCGTACTCGGGCTTGACGTAGTCCGACCGGGCTCCGGCCAGCCAGAGCACCCGACCGCGGTACGGCGCGGTGCCCGCCAGCTGCTCCGCCGGCCAGCCTCCGATGATCGGGAGGTCCCGGCCGAGAACCTCGAGGTTGGCCTGCCAGCGCCAGCCCTCGCCGTCCCGGCGGAGGTTCTGGAGCAGGAAGGCCCGCACCGTCGGGTCGGGCACGGCGGGGGCGATGGCTGTCTCCGCGTCGGCTCGCGACGTCAGCGCTTCGAGGTCGAGCCCCCGCATCGCGGCGACGTAGCCCTCGAACTGCGACAGGTGGTCGTAGGCGACCGGCGAGACGTCGACGACGCAGAGCCGCTCGATGAGCTCGGGATGCCGCAGCGCCATGACCATCGCGACCTTGCCGCCGAGCGAGTGCCCCACCAGTGCGACGGGGTCAGTGGTGTCCAGGAGCTCGGCGACCTGGTCCGCGACGCGCAGGTAGTCGAAGGCGTCCTCCCACCCGGAGCGCCCGTGCTGGGGCAGGTCGAGGAGGAGCACCCGGTGTCGGTCGGCCAGGCTCTTGCCGACCTCGGTCCAGTTCCGCCCCTGCCCGAAGAGCCCGTGCAGGAAGACGACCAGCGAGCCGTCGTCGCCGATCGCCCTGGTGTACGTCAGCACCACCGGCGGACGCCGTGCCTGGTCAGGTCGACATCGCGGCGGACGACCGAGATCTGGTCGCCGAAGTGCTGGCACGTCCAGCGGAACGCCCGGTTGTGGTACTCCACCGCCAGCACGTGGTCGCCATAGCTGTGGACGTACGACGCGCACTCGCGGTACTGCCCGCACTGCTCGGCGACCGCGAAGTCGAAGCCGACGCTGGTGCCGTCCCACTCCGCCCAGTTCTTCTGCGCGGCGGCAAGGCCGTCGGCATGGGCGCGCTTCACGAGCAGCGCGGCGTACGCCTTGTTGTCGCGGCGGGAGAGCAGGTGATGGCTCCGGCTGAACGAGTCGAGGTTGTCGTACTCCACGGCCTGGAAGCCCCTGGCGGCACACCCGGCGGTCCAGCGACCCATGATCTTCGCCAGCGCATGGCGCTTGGCGGCGGTGCGGGTGTCGAGCAGCCACTCGCCCCACACGGAGTCCGTCACCGGCTTCCCGGCGTCCTTGAGGACTAGCCTCCGGTGACGGCGCCAGAACCGCTTCTGCTCGACCTGGGTCTGGTAGCCGTTGACGTAGCAGACGTTGTAGACACCGGCCAGCGGCTTCGCCGTCCGGTCACGCTCCACGATGCCGACGTGCGCGGGCACGGGACGGGCACCGCCGAGCTGGTAGTCCCAGTCGGCGCGCAGGGGTGGCAGCGTGATCGCACTCGCCGCCGACGACCCCGACGACCCCGACGACCCCGACGAGGCAGCGGGGACTGACGCCGACGACGGCGGCGCACCCAGTCCCAGCCCCAGTCCCAGCCCCAGTCCCAGCCCCAGTGCCAGGCCCAGTGCCAGGCCGGGCAGGGCCAGGAGCGTCGACAGGCTGGTGCGCATGCCCGAGGGTCCCACGTCAGAGGTCCTACCCGTCGACGAGGTGCCCGATCCCGTCGCCGGTTCCCCGGTCCGGGTCGCCGAGCCGCTGACCGGGAAGCCCGTGAAGTCCGGCGTCAGGACTCCCCCGCAGCCCGCAGCGCACGCCCGCCCAGCTCGGCCAGGGAGTCGCGCAGCTCGACGGGCTCCTGGACCTCGAACTCCCAGCCCAGCAGGGAGAGGTGGAACGCCAGCGCGTACAGCGACTCGGCAC
The DNA here is from genome assembly GCF_036267815.1 of Nocardioides sp. GTDB lineage: Bacteria > Actinomycetota > Actinomycetes > Propionibacteriales > Nocardioidaceae > Nocardioides. The sequence goes on from NZ_DATAVI010000063.1 coordinate 34,626, forward strand.
CGGCCTCGAGCAGCGTGGTCCGGTCGTCGACCGCGGTGAGGATCACCGAGCGGACGCTCGTGCGCTCGGCGACCTCACGCAGCGGCGCGTGGACGAGCACCCGCGCCTGGAAGCGGTACGCCGCGCTGGCGACGCCGCGCTGGACGAACGCCGCCGGGTCCTCGTGCTCGCGGGTTCGGAACCGCCACGTCGTGGGCTCGACCCGGGTCATCCGGTCGAGCCGGAAGGTGCGCCAGTCGTCGCGGTCGACGTCGTAGGCCATGAGGTACCACCGGCGTCCGGTGGCGACCAGACCCACCGGCTCGACCGTGCGCCGGGTCGGTGTCTTGTCGCGCGACTCGTAGCGGAAGCGGACCCGCACGCCGTCGCGCACCGACCGGGCCAGGCGGAGCAGGGCCTCGCCGTCGACGGTCGCCTGCCCGTGGTCCAGGGTCTGGGTCGCGTCGTGGATCGCCCGGACCTCGCCGCGCAGACGTGGCGGCATCACCTGGTCGAGCTTGGTCAGGGTGCGCAGCGCCGCCTCGCTGGCGCCCGAGACCGTGCCGCCGGCGGCCATCCGTAGCGACACCGCGACCGCGACCGCCTCGGCGTCGTCGAGCAGCAGGGGCGGCAGCGCCTTGCCCCGCCCGAGCTGGTAGCCCCCGCCGATCCCCTGGGTCGCCTGCACGGGGTACCCCAGCGCTCGCAGCCGCTCGACGTCGCGCCGGATGCTCCGGGTGGTGACGCCGAGGCGCTCGGCGAGCTCGGGGCCGGTCCAGACCGGTCGCTGCTGGAGCAGCCCCAGCAGGCGCAGGACGCGTTCGGTGGTCTCGGCCATGCGACGGAGTCTGCCAGAGGTAGCGGACAGATCCTGTCCTGTTTTGGCGGGAGACTTGGCGCAAGCCACCCACCACCCGAGGAGACACCCATGGCCCTCCACGTCCCGCCCGTCGCGAACGAGACCGACGCGATCCTCACCTTCCTCGCCCAGGCCCAGGACGCCTTCCGCGTGCTGCTGCACGGGCTCAGCTCGCAGCAGGCCTCGCTCGCGCCGAGCGCGTCGTCGCTCTCGGTCGGCGGCCTGGTCAAGCACGCGACCGGCGTGCAGCGGGGCTGGCTGGCCAGCGCCGAGGCCGCCCCCTCCCTGCCGGGAGAGTCCGACCGGTCCGACCGCGTCGACGACTACCTCGAGGGCTTCACCTTCCGCGAGACCGACTCGATCGACGCCCTGCTGGCGGAGTTCGACGAGGTGTCCGCAGCACTGCTCGACGCCGTACGCCGCCTCGACCTCGACACCCCGGTACCGGTGCCGGAGGCGCCGTGGTTCCCCCAGGACGTCGAGGCCTGGACCGTCCGCTGGGTGTGGTGGCACGTGATGGAGGAGCTGACCCGGCACGCCGGCCACGGCGACATCGTCCGCGAGACCCTCGACGGCGCCACGATGTACGCACTGGTCGCAGCGCGCGACGGGCTCCCCGACCTGCCCTGGCTGAAGGCCTGGAAGCCCGCCGCCACCGTCTCGGCATGAGCGACCCGGACCGGGCGACCAGGGGCTGGAACGCGCGCCTGCGCGACCAGGTCGACGTCCACTACCGGCCGATGTTCGGGCCGCGGATGGCCGGGCTCACCGACGCGGAGTACCTCTGGGAGCCCGTCCCAGGCGCGTGGAGCGTCCGCCCGCGTTGCACCAGCACCTCGGCGGCCCCGATCGGCGCCGGCGACCTCGTCCGCGACGACGCCGCCGGCGAGCCCGAACCGGCCCCGGCCACGACGATCGCCTGGCGGGTCGCCCACCTGACCGTCGAGTGCCTCTCGATGCGCACCATGAGCCACCTCGGCGGACCCGCCGTGCACTGGGAGACCTGGGAGCACACCGACCGGGCCGACGAGGGGCTCGCCCAGCTCGACACGGCGTACGACGCCTGGTCGGCGGGTGTCGAGTCCCTGGGCTACGACGGTCTGCTGTGGCCGTGCGGGCCGGCCGAGGGGCCCTTCGCCGAGGCAGTGCGAGACCTGTACCGCGCAACCACCGAGGAGAGCCGATGAGACCCGAGTTCCAGGTGACCTTCGACGCGGCGGACCCGCTCGCCCAGGCGAGGTTCTGGGCCGCGGCCCTCGGCTACGCCGTGCCCGGGCCGCCGGGGGTCACCCTCGCCGACGGGCAGGACCCGATCGAGGCGTGGCTGGGCTTCCTGGAGCGGGCCGGCGTTCCGGCCGACCAGCGCGACCGCGCCGCCGCGATCGAGGACCCCGACGGCCTGAGACCGCGGGTCTTCTTCCAGAAGGTGCCGGAGCGCAAGACCGCCAAGAACCGTCTGCATCTCGACGTCCGCGCGGCACCCGGCCTCGACGACGAGCAGCGGATGCCGACGCTGGAGACGGAGTGCGAGCGCCTCGTGGCTCTCGGTGCGACCCGGCTGCGCCGCTCCGAGCCGGACCCGCCGATGAGCAAGGGGTTCATCGTGATGGCCGACCCCGAGGGCAACGAGTTCTGCCTCGACTGAGCAAGTTCCGACACGTCAGCTGGCGATGTCGCGATGCTCGGCGAGGTAGCGCTCGACCCGGCGGTCCGGGACGAGCCAGATCAGGGCGACGACGACGAACGGCGCCAGGCCGAGCCACGGCTCGACGAACGCCAGCAGGATCCCCGCGACGTAGATCACCGGCGAGAGCTTGCCCTTGAGGTCGGTGCCGACGACGTCGCGGAGCCGTGGTCCGGTGGCGGGCAGGCGCATCATCCGCAGCTGGAGGACGTAGTAGGCCACCGCGGCGCCCAGCAGGTTGACGCCGTAGACGACGGTCGGGGTGCGGGCGACGTTCGACTCGTCCAGCCAGGCCGTCGTGAACGGGTAGAGCGAGAGCCAGAACAACAGGTGCAGGTTGGCCCAGAGCACCGAGCCGTCGACGTAGTCGACGATCTGGAACATGTGGTGGTGGTTGTTCCAGTAGATCCCGATGTAGACGAAGCTCAGCACGTAGGTGAGCAGCCCCACGCCCGCGTAGTGCCACAGGTCGTGCAGGTGCGTGTGGTGCTCGGGCGGCACCTTCAGCTCCAGCACCATCACCGTGATGATGATCGCCAGCACACCGTCGCTGAAGGCCTCCAGTCTGCCGGTGGTCATGGTCAGGCGCTGTAGTCGCGGAACCCGCGCTTGGTCTTGCGCCCGAGGTAGCCGGCCGTGACCAGGTGCTCCAGCAGCGGGGCCGGCGCGAAGCCCGGCTCGCGGAACTCCAGGTAGAGCTCGCGCTGGATCGCCAGCGAGACGTCGTTGCCCACCACGTCGAGCAGCTCGAAGGGTCCCATCGGCAGTGCGCATCCCAGCTTCATCGCGGTGTCGATGTCGTCGGCCGTGGCGTAGTGGGCCTCGAGCATCTTGACCGCGTCGTTGAGGTAGGGGAACAGCAGCGCGTTGACGATGAACCCGGCCCGGTCGCCGCACGACACGGCCACCTTGCCCAGCGACTCGCACAGGGCGACCGCGGTCTCGTGCACGTCGTCGGCGGTGGTCACCGTCGAGACGACCTCGACCAGCTGCATCACCGGCGCGGGGTTGAAGAAGTGCAGCCCGATCACGTCCTGCGGCCGCTTGGTCGAGATGGCCAGGGAGATCACCGGCAGGCTGCTGGTGGTGGTCGCCAGGATCGCACCGGCGCCACCGTCGCCCTGCCGGCAGATCTCGTCGAGGTTCTCGAAGAGCATGGTCTTGACCGCGAGATCCTCCGCGACCGCCTCGACGACGAGGTCGCACGTCGCGACGTCGTCGAGACTGGTGGTGCCGCGCAGATGCGCCAGCGCCACTGCCTTCGCGGTCTCCTCGAGCTTCCCGCGCTGGATGGCCTTGTCCAGCGAGCGCTCGACACCGGCCCGCAGCGCATCGACCTTCGCGGCCGAGCGCCCGACGTACGTCACGTCGTACCCGGCTCGGGCGAAGACCTCCACGATGCCGGTCCCCATCGTGCCGGTGCCGACCACCCCGACGCTGGTGACCGGTCGCCGCAGCTGCGGCCGGCGGTCGGAGTCGGGGGTCTGGGAGTCCGCGACGACGACGTGGCTGTCGGCCTCCTGGTAGGTGTAGAAGCCACGCCCGGTCTTGCGCCCGAGGAAGCCGGCGGTGACCAGCTGCTTGAGGATCGGCGTCGGCGCGTGCAGCCGGTCGCGGCCCTGCTTGTACATCGTGTCGAGGATCTCGTACGCCGTGTCCAGGCCGATCAGGTCCAGCAGCGCCAGCGGGCCCATCGGGTAGCCGCAGCCCAGCCGCATGGCGGCGTCGATGTCCTCGCGGGAGGCGAACCGCTGCTCGTACATGGACGCCGCGTGGTTGAGGTAGCCGAACAGCAGCGTGTTCGCGATGAAGCCGGCTCGGTCACCGCAGATGACCGGGCTCTTGCCGAGGCGGGCGACCAGGCTCTTGACGTCCTCCAGCACCTCTTCGTCGGTGACCACGGTGCGGACGATCTCCACGAGGTTCTGCACAGGCGCGGGGTTGAAGAAGTGGACGCCGATCACCCGGCCCGGGTGCAGGTTGGCCGTGGAGATCTCGGTGACGCTGAGGCTGGAGGTGTTGGTGGCCAAGATGGCATCCGGCTTCACGATGCCCTCGAGCTCGCGGAAGATCGACTTCTTGATCTCGATCGACTCGACGACCGCCTCGACCACGAAGTCGGCATCGGCGAGGTCGGTCAGGTCGGTCGTGAACGACACGCGTCCGACCAGCTCCGCCTGGTCCTCGACACTGAGCTTGCCGCGGGCGACGGCGCGCCGGGTCGAGTGCTCGAGGTGCTGCCGGCCGCGGTCGACGGCATCGTCGGTGACCTCGACCCCGACGACCGAGAAGCCGTTGCGGGCGAAGACCTCGGCGATGCCGGCCCCCATGGTGCCCAGCCCGACGACGCCGATCGTGGCGAACCTACGGCGGGACTCGGGTGCGGCGGCATCGGTGGGGCTGCTCGTCATGAGGCGCATCCTTCCATGCAGCCGGTCGCCGTCACCGCGAGGTGGCTCACAGACTCGGCGCTCGCACGGGGCGCGATGCTGTGGCCTGATCGAGACCGAAACGTGCCCCCAGCGAGGCCGCGGCGTCCTAGGGTCGGCCCTGCCCCTGGGGACGGAGGTGGGCCATGGGTCGGGTGCCGGCGGACACCGCCCCGGCGGTCGTCCTCGCGGCTGCCCTCAGCGCGTGGGGCGCAGCCGACGACGCCGCCGTGGTACGGCGGGGTCGCGACTCGTCCTGGGTCGGGGCCGCGTCATGACCGCCACCGGGCGCCGCGTCACGAGTCTCCTCGGAGTCACCGCGCTGGTCCTCTCCGGATGCGGTGGGCACAGCCACAGCACCCCCCGGACGGCGCGGTCGACCAGGATCACCAGCGTTCCCAACATCAGGCTCGGGTTCGACCCCGTGGCCCGCGGTCCGATCACCATCCGTGGGGCCGTCAAGGGCGGCACTGTCACCGTGCTGACCAGCCACGGCCTCGGTGGCTCACTCGACCCGACGGCGGCCTCTGCCCCCGATGTCGTCTCGATCCTCAGCGGCCTGGTCACCCGCTCGCTGACCCAGTACCGCTACGACCCGATCGCCAAGCAGATGGTGCTGGTGCCGGACCTCGCGACGAATCTCGGACAGCACAACGAGGACTACACCAGGTGGGACTACACGATCCGCCCTCAAGCTCGGTTCGAGGACGGGTCGCGGGTCAGCGCCTGGGCCGTAGCCCGCGGGATCCGCCGTTGCCGTGACACACGGGAGTTCCCGACCAGCCCCTGTCGCGGCGTCCCGATCCGCGAGGTGAGGGTCCGAGGCCACCACGAGGTGGACGTCTTCCTCACCAGGAGCTATCCGACCTTCCCCTATCTCGCGACCTTGCCCGCCCTCGGGCCGATGCCGCTCGGCGGCGAGGCCGACCCCGCGACGTACGCGCGCCATCCGCTTGCGACCGGGCCCTACCGGATCAGCCGCTACCGCCGGGGTCACCGGCTGGTGCTGGTCCGCAACCCCCAGTGGGACCCGGCCACCGACCCTGGCCGCACGGCGTACCCCACGTCGTACGACGTGCGAGCCGGCCTGTCCGACCGCCAGATCGACCACCTGCTCCGCGCCGACCAGGGCTCGGCGCGCACGACGCTCACCTACGACTCCGTGCCGCCGCACCGGTTGCTGAGCTCTCGGGAGCGTCAGCGCCGCCTGGTCGAAGGAGTGACGCCGTGCACGACGTACCTCGCGCCCGACAACCGCGTCATCACCGACCCACGAGTACGTCGAGCCCTGATCTGGGCCTATCCCTACCGCACGATGCTCCGGCTCGAAGGGCTCACGCCCGGCGTGACCGCCGTGCCGGCCACCAACCTGTTGCCACCAGGGATCGGCGGGAGGGTCCCGGTCACCGTGCGTGGGCACCGGGGCTTCGCCACCCAGCCGCTGGTGTCTCGGCGCATCCTCGCCAACGCCGGGGCGCTCGGCACACCGCTCACCCTCGCCTGGGGTCCGGGCACGCCGACCGGCGGCCGCGAGCGGGACGTGTTGCTCGCCGCGCTACGCCGCGGCGGCTTCGCGCCGCAGGCGGTCGGGCCGGGCGTGGCAGCCGCCGCCGACCTCCAAACCCGCACCTGGTGCGGCTCGTGGCCCGACGGCAGCGCCTGGCTGGAGCCGCTCTACCAGCCCGCCTCCGGCGCCGACGTCGAGCACTTCACCAGCAGCTACGTCGGTCATCAGGTCGACCGCATCGAGCACGCGCCTCTCGACGAGCAACCCCCGTGGTGGAACAGGCTCGACCACACGGTGCTGCGTCGCTGGCAGCCGATCGTGCCGGTGTGGTACGTCGGCGTCGCCATGGCCCACGGGTCGGCGATCCAGGGGATGGCCGACGACACCGTCCTGGGCATGCCGACCTGGACGGGGCTGTGGGTCACGCAGTAGAGACCCGACCCGGACCTCGACCTACTTGGTGCCGACCCTGTTGACGACCTTGTTGACGACCCGGACCGAGGTCGACCGCCTGTTGCCCGCGGCGTCCTTGGCCACCACCTTGATCCGGTGCTTCCCGAGGCTCTCGGAGAACGTGTCCTTGAACTTCGCGACCGTGCCGCCCTTGCCGACCTTGAGCTTGACCCGGTGACCGTTGACCAGCACCGTGACCGGCAGGCCGTTCGCGCCGGCGCTCACGACGCCGGAGACGGTGGTCTTGGTCCCCTTGATGACGTCGCCACTGCTCGGACGGACGATCTTCGGGGCCGGCATCATGTCCCGCTGGGCCTTCGCACCGAGCGCCTGCGCGCCGGTCGTGAGCAGAGCGCTGCTGTCGGCGAAGCCGAGGCGAGCGGACCCGCCTCGAGGGACGACGAGCCGGTAGTCCATCTCGAAGAGCCCCTCGGCGACCGGCGCCCAGACGAGCCGGGACGGCCTCCGCGACCACGACACGGCCTGGACGCTCACGCTCGGGTCACCCTGGTTCGCCAGCCGGTCGGCCGTGACGAGCATCGTGCCGGCGCCCTGGTGACCCAGGCGGGTCACCTTCTGGCCCGGCGTCGAGTCATGGAATGCCGACTCCCCGTGGTAGCGGACTCCCAGCAGTCCCTGGGCGTTCACCGCGATGTTGCACAGGTAGGCGAGCTTGAGGACGTGCCGACGACCGTCGGTCGAGCGGTACTCGTCGCGGACCCGGACCTGCCCGTCCTTCAGCACCGTCGACACCCGCCGTAGCTCGACTCCCGAAGGCGTCAGCACGCACGTTCCCGACGACGGCGGCCATTGCGCGCCGGTGGCACACCGGTCCAGGGGCTCCACGTCGGTCCACCGGACGGTGTTGGCCTTGGTCGCATGGAACGTCGAGCTCACCGCCGAGATCGGAGTGAGGCCGAAGGTCTGGTCGTCCGGCGGCGGAATCGCCTGGTGGCCGTCCACCACGACCGAGGAGCCCGTGTTGCGCACGTTGTTGGCCAAGGAGAGCAGGCAGCCGCCCGTTCCGCCGATCGTGGTCTCGTCGGCGCTCGTGCTCGCCAGGGCGACGATGGCGCAGCTGCCGGCGGCGCTGGCCGAAACACCGGTGTGGCCGGCACTCGCCGAGATGGCGAAGTTCGACGTGGTCCGCTCCCAGGTGTCGAGGTTCACCACCGGTCCGGCATAGGACGCGAGGTAGTCGTCCAGCGGGTTGACGCCGTCCGGCAGGGCACGAAGACGGCAGTGCGAGGAGCCGCTGGGGACCGGGACGGTGGACCGGAACGCACCCGAGGACACCTTCACGGCAGTGGCGACGGTGATCGACGTGACGGCGGGGCCGTTGCTGCTGCTCAGGCAGTAGACGTTGACCTCGGAGACGTCACCAGACGCGGTGCCCTTGATGGTCCAGTGGCCCTCGGCGCCCACCTGGCTGAGCACGACCTTGTCGTTGACCGGCGCGGTGATCGTGGTCCGGGTCCCGGCGCCGGGCGCGGCCTGCGCCGGGAGCTGCGCGGCCAGGGCGAGTGCCACACAGCCCGCAGCGGCGCCGGCGAGCAGCCGTCGGGTCTGGGACGTCGACGTGGGCATCACTTGTTCCTCACCGTCACCGAGGTGCTGCGCTTGTTGCCGCCGGCGTCCGTCGCGACTGCCGTGAGCGTGTGCTTGCCGGGCGGCTCGTGGAGAACCACCTTGAACGTCGCCCGGGAGGCGCCCGACGCCGTGATCGTCGCCGGCTGCCCCTCGACCCGCACCGACGCCGGGAGACCGTTCACCCCCGCGCGGAGGATCCCCTTGACCACCGTCTTCCTGCCGTCGACCACGGCACCCTTCTTCGGGCTCGTGATCCGGGGGAAGGACATCACCGAGGAGACGGCGGCCCTGCCCAGGCGCTTCGCTGTCGAGGTGCGCTCGCCGAGACTGTCGGTGAATCCGAGTGTGGCCGAGCCGTGCTTGTGCACCTTGAGGGAGTAGCTCGCGCCGAACAGCGAGGCGTCGGTCGTGGAGAAGGCCACGTGCGTCGGCGGCCTCGACCAGGTCACCGCCCGGGTGCTCGCCTGGGGGTCACCCTCGACCGCGAAGCGGTCGGAGCGCACCAGCACGGTCCCGGCGCGCTTCGGCAACCCGGTGACCGGCTGCCCCTTGGTGGAGCCGTGGAACCCGGCGCCGCGGCCCGGGAAGGCGAAGCCGAGGCCACCGGTGGGCGGCGCGACGAAGCCCATGGAGTACGTCGTGCGAACCCGGTGCTGGCGGCCGTCGGTCGAGGCGAAGGAGTCCTGGAGGCGGACCTGCTGGCCGTTGGCGGTGAAGGTGCCGGACCGGGTGAACGTGACGCCCGTCGCGACCACCGAGCCGCACTGCCCCGCGGAGGGTGGTGGGAAGGCGTCGCTGCCCGAGCACCGGACGAGGGGCGCGGACTCGGTCCAGGTGACCCGGCCGCTCCTGGCGGCGTGGATGTGCAGGCGCAGCGAGGTGCTCGAGGCCAGGCTCAGGGTCGCGTACGGCAACAGCGCGGTGTGGCCGTCGACCCGCAGCGGGCTGCCGGCCACGTCGGAAGCGCCGAGGTTGGCGACACATCCACCGAGCTCGGAGCGGACGGCGAGGTTGTCCGCGACCGTGCCCATCGCCGCGTCGCCGCAGCTGGCGGCGCTGTGCACCTCGAAGGAGCCGGTGCCGCTGCCTCCGGCGAGGTCGAAGTCGAAGGTCGAGGATCCCTGGGTGAGCCGCTCGACCCGGTCCAGGTGGAGCACCGGGCCCGAGAACATCGACACGTCGCCCTCCACCGGGTCGTGGAACGGGATGGCTCGCAGGCGGCAGACGGGGCTCGCGCCGCCGGCGTCGGGCACCGGGACCGTGGTGGAGAAGGCCTTGTTCGTGACGGTGACGTTCGTCGCGACGGGGGTTGCGGTGACGTTGCCCTGGGGGCCGCTGAAGCAGTAGAGGTCGACGAACGAGACGCCCACGGACGTGCGCCCCGCCAGCTGGAACGTCGGGGAACCGCCCCGGTCGAGGAACGTCGCGCCGTTCGTCGGCGAGGTGATCTTGGTGAAGTCGGGGTTCGCGCCGTGCGCCGGGACCTGGAGCATCAGGGCCATGGCCCCGCCGCCGGCCAGCGCGACGAGCCTGCGGGCTGTCGAGTGAGCCATCCTCGGAGCGTAGGCGACCGAGGGTCCTCGATGGCGGAAGCGCTATCGCCTACTTTGGGGAATTGTGCCTGGTGTGCCGCGCCGGAAGAGCGCTGCATGGGCCCGTGCTCCGGGTGCGTGCTCGGGGCGCGGAATCGTGCGGTCGAACGTTTGGGTGCGGGGCACTAGGGAAGCACTGGTCAATCCCGCCTGCTGCGCGCCGCGATACGCGCACGCCTCGCGACGCTCGCGACGGCGCCATTGGTCAGCACTTCGCTAGGCCGCGAGCCGCACGACGTCGTCGGCACACCCCCACGACAGCGTGACTCCCGCGCCGCCGTGCCCGTAGCAGTGGACGACGTCGCCGACCCGCTCCAGCCGTACCTCGGGCCGGGCCGGCCGCAGACCGACCTTGTGGCGCAGGACCTTCGCACCGGCGAGCCGCGGCACCAGCTCGGTGGCCCGGCTGAGGATGGCGTCGGCGACCTCGGGCGACGGGGTCCGGCTCCACTCCCCCTCGTCGTCGGTGCCTCCGAGGACGATGTCGGTGACGCGCGGGATGACGTAGGTCGGCACGCCGCCGGCCTCTCCCTCGGCCAGCCACCACTCCTCCAGCCCGACCTGCTCGACCACGACGACCTGTCCGCGCACCGGCATGCTCGTCAGGTCCGTGGCGAGCCGGCGGGACCCGAGCCCCGAGCAGTTGACGACCAAGGGCGCCTCGGGCAGCCCGGCCAGCGCCAACCGCGTCAGCGTGCCCCCGGCGTCGAGCACCTGCTGGGTCAACCACGACAGGTAGCGCGACATGTCCACGATCGGGGTGCGGAACGACCACGCGTCGGCGTACGGCGCACGCGGCTCGACCCGCTCGAGCGACGGCACGGCGTCGATCCACCAGGGATCGGGCATCGGCCTGGACAGCAGCTCGGTGCCCCACCGCATCAGCACCCCGTCGGCCCCGCGCTCGGCGAGCCTGGCGAACTCGTCGTACGTCGTCCTGCCCCAGGCGGTGACCTTGTCCTGGGGAGACGCGAGGTAGGGATACCAGATGGCGGCCGCGACGCTGGAGGTGGTCTCCAGCGGCAGGTCACGAGCGACCACGTCGACGCGATGGCCCGCCTGGAGCAGGCGCAGCGCACAGCTCAGCCCGATCACCCCAGCCCCGACCACCACGATCCGGCCCGGTCGCTGTGCCATGCGGCTGAGTCTGCCGCACGGGGTAGGGTCCTCGCCCGTGAGGTTGGTCGTCGCACGCTGCCAGGTCGACTACGCCGGGCGCCTCACCGCCCACCTGCCGGTGGCCACTCGGGTCCTGATGATCAAGGCCGACGGCTCGGTGCTCATCCACTCCGACGGCGGCTCCTTCAAGCCCCTGAACTGGATGTCGCCGCCCTGCTCACTGCGCGAGGGGGTCGACGACGACGGCACGACCCTGTGGACGGTCACCAGCCGGGCGAGCGCCAAAGGTCCCGAGGACACCCTGCGGATCCGGGTCGAGGAGATCCTCAGCGACACCTCGCACGACCTCGGCCTCGACCCGGGCCTGCGCAAGGACGGCGTCGAGAAGCACCTCCAAGAGCTCCTGGCCGACCACCCGGCCCACCTCGACGAGGGCCTCACCCTGGTACGCCGGGAGTACCCCACGGCGATCGGCCCGGTCGACCTGATGTGCCGCGACGCCGCGGGCGCCTCGGTGGCGGTGGAGATCAAGCGGCGCGGCGAGATCGACGGGGTCGAGCAGCTGACGCGCTACCTCGAGCTACTGAACCGAGACCCGCTCTTGACGGTCAAGGGGCCGGTGCGAGGGATCTTCGCGGCCCAGGAGATCAAGCCGCAGGCCCGGGTCCTGGCCACCGACCGTGGCATCGCCTGCGCGGTCGTCGACTACGACGCCCTGCGCGGCCTCGACGACCCGTCGTCCAGGCTCTTCTGACTTCTCCGGCTTCTCCACGGCCCGCGGACATCGCCGTACCCCTTGGAATCAGCTATCCAGGGTCCTCGGCATGGCCACCGATACCGACCTCCCGCGCGGGGTGACCCGTCTGGAGAGCGTGACCCAGTCGGTCTAGGAGATCCTCGGCGACACCCAGGCAACCCTGCGGGACCACTCCCAGCGGTTCGACCGACTCGACGCCAGCCTCGACCTCATCGACGCCCGGTTCGACGGGGTCGAGACGACCTTGGTCGAGGTCCTGCGCCGACTCCCCGAGGCTTCCTGACCTCGGCGACTCGGTCACGCCGGTGCCGTGGCCCCCGATCGCCGGAACAGCTCGGCGAGCAGGTGCGCGTAGCCGAGGGCGTCGTCGATGGCGCGGTGGGTGTGCGGCACGTCTCCGAGCCATGCCGGGGGCAAGGTCGACGCGCTCATCTCTCGCACCGCCCGGCCGAGCACCGCAGCCGCGTAGGACCGCAGACACAGAGTGTCGTGGAAGACCTGCTCGGCCTCCGGCGCGTAGAGCCCGGCCAGCAGCTGCCCGGCGGTGAGCTCTTGGAGGTAGTGGTCGATCCAGGCGCCGTCGAAGGCGACCGGGTGCGCGGCGAAGACGCGTCGCCCCGGGATCGCCCGGACGAACGCGAGGAAGTCGGCCATCACGGCTGCCGGCTCCCGAGGGTCGTGGGTGGCGGCGGCCAGCGCCTCCGGCTCGTCGTTCTCGAACCACGCCCGCACCTGCGGGTCCCACGTCGCGCCGGGCAGCTCGGCCAGCACCGCCTCGAACCGACCGCGCTCCTCACCGCTCGCAGCGACGGCGACCGTGGCGAAGGCGAGCATCGAGTGGACGCCGGGCCGAAAGCCGGAGCACTCGATGTCGGTCACGAAGTAGGTGGCGTCGTCCATGGTTCGAGCCAACCAGACGCCGCCGTCATCGGCCGGTTCAGACGGCGACCGCCTCCAGCTCGGCGTCGCCCGTCCCGACCGGAGACGGGAGTCGCCCCGGCAGCAGGACGGCCGAGGCCACCGCACCCGCCAGGCACAGCAGCCCGACCACCACGCACGCCGTGGACAGCCCGGCCAGGAAGGAGTCCTGGAAGGCCGAGACGAGCCGCGGGTCGTGGCCGGCGACACCTTGGGCCACCCCGACCGACCCCTGCGCCCTGACCAGGGCCGAGCCGGACAGCGCCGCGTAGGCACCCGCCCCGAGGTGGGAGGCGAACACCGAGGAGAAGACCGAGCCCACCACGGCGACGCCCAGCGTGCCCCCCAGCTCGCGGGTCGCGTCGTTGACCGCCGAACCCACGCCGGCCCGCGCCGGCGGCAGCACCAACAGGATCGACTCCGTGGCCGGCGTCGAGATCAGTCCCATGCCCAACCCCATCAGCATCATCTGCGGCACGATCACCGTCGGGTACGACGTGTCGACCCCGGAGGTCGAGATCCACAGGAACGCCGCGCCGAACAGCACCATCCCGGTGGTCACCACGATCTTGGTGCCGACCCGCGGCGCCAGGGCCGCGCCCACCACCGATGCGACCGCGATCGAGATGGCGACCGGCAGGATCCGCGCGCCCGTGGACAGCGCGCCGTACCCCCGGACGAACTGGAAGTACTGGGTGACCAGGAAGATGAAGCCGAACAGGGCGAAGAACGTGACCGTCACCGCGCCGCTGGCCGCGCTGAAGCGACGATCGCGGAACAACGTGACGTCCAGCATCGGGTTCGCGGCGCGCCGTTCGCGAAGGACGAAGCCGACCAGCAGCCCCGCGGCCAGCGCGAAGCCACCCAGCGTGGGCGCCGAGGACCAGCCGTGCGCCGGAGCCTCGATGATCGTGTAGGTCAGCGAGGCGAGCAGCGCCACCGAGAGCCCGAGGCCCGGGAGGTCCAGCGACGGCACGGCCGGGTCCCGAGACTCCGGCACCCAGACCCCGGCCGCGACCGCGGTCAGCAGGGCCAGCGGGACCAGCGCCCAGAACACGCTGCCCCAGTAGAAGTGCTCCAGCAGGACGCCACCGGTGATCGGACCGGCAGCGACCCCGAGCCCCACGACGCCGCCCCAGATGCCGAGCGCCGCTGCTCGCTCGCGGCGCTCGCGGAAGGTGTTGCTGATGATGGACAGGGTCGTGGGGAAGATCAGGGCCGCGAAGGCCCCCATCACCAAGCGCATGGCCACCAACGCCCCGGCGGAGGTGACCAGCGCGCCGCCTGCACTGGCGACCGCGAATCCGGCGAGCCCGACGATCAGCGCCGGCCGCCGTCCGAACCGGTCGGAGACGCTGCCCGCCGCGAGCACCAGTCCCGCGAACGCGAGGTTGTAGCCGTCGACCACCCACTGGAGCTGACGAGTCCCGGCCGAGAGCTGGCGGGAGATCGACGGCAGGGCGACGTTGACGATCGTGGTGTCGAGGTTGATGGCGAGCACCGCTGCACACACGACGGCCAGGACCAGCGCCTTGTTCGGGGCCTTGCCGGGGGCTGTGTTCCGGGCTGTGTTCCGTGACCAGTGGGGCGAGTGGGACATCGGGATCTCCTGCGGACGTGGGCGGGGGGCGAATGTGGACGCCGCCAACATCACGTTAGACCGCTATGTAACCGGCGTCAACATCACCTATCCTCGACTCGTGCCCGGTCCGAGCCAGCCCTACCACCACGGCAACCTGCGGCCGGTCCTGGTCGACACCGCCGTCGAGCTGGCCCGCAGCACCGGCCCGGACGGGGTCGTGCTTCGCGAGGTCGCGCGCCGCGCGGGGGTCTCCCACAACGCCGCCTACCGGCACTTCGCCGACCGCGCCGCACTGCTGGAGGAGGTCTCCGACCGGGCCTACGACGACCTCGAGACGGCCATGCGGGAACGGATCGCGACGGTGCGCGAGCGCGACCCGCGCGCCCGGGCGGTGGCCCGGCTCCGCGAGACCGGTCGCGCCTACGTCGCCTTCGCGCTGGCCGAGCCCGGCCTCTTCGCCACGGCGTTCACCTCGCCGGCGGGGTCCCCTCCCCACTCCGCGACCGAGGAGCTGACCGGCCCCTACCTCGTGTTGAACACGGTGCTCGATGAGCTGGTCGACTGTGGCGCCTTGAGCCCCGAGCTCCGACAGGGCGCCGACGTAGGCTGCTGGGCGATGGTCCACGGCTTCGCCGAACTGGTCGGGACCGGCCCGCTGCGCCAGGTGCCGGCCGAGGTTCGCGAGGTGTTGCTGGAGTCCGTGCTCGACCTGGTCCACCGCGGGCTGCTCGGCGATCTCGGAGTCATCGGCTCGCTGCCGGGCTAGGCAGCCACACCCTCGGGCTCAGGCGGACGACCCGAGCGCGCCGACCCGCCAGCCGTCGGCGTCGCTCTCGAACGGGTACACCGCGCCGTTCGGCACGTCGCCGTCCTCCGGCGCCGCGGCCGAGCCGGGGGCGATCGCGCCCCACAGCGCGAGGATCACGCCGCCGTGGGTCACCACGAGCACGGTCTCGCCGCGGAACTGGTCGGCGACGTCGTCCAGGACGGCGAGCACGCGGTCGGCGGTCTCCCGCCCGGTCTCACCGCCGGGCACGCCGGACGAGAGGTCGCCGGCCCGCCAGGCGGTGACCATCGCGCGGAAGTACGCCTGGTCGTAGGGCCGGCCCAGGAAGTCACCGGCCGGGAACTCCGCGATCCGCTCGCGGACCCGCACCGGCAGCCCGAGGACGCCGGCGGCGATCTCGGCGGTCTGCACGGCCCGTGACAGCTCGCTGGAGATGACGGCCGCGACCTTCTCCGGACGCAGTCGCTCCCCCAGGTCACGAGCCTGGGCACGACCGAGCGTGGTCAGGCTCCCGCCCGCGGCGTTCATCTCCGGGGTCTCGTACTCGGCCTCACCGTGCCGGGCCACGATGATCCGCGCGGGGCAGTGCACGTCGCTCACCGGCCTACCCAACCACGCCACAGCAGGAGCAGGATGCCGCGCATGCGGATCTACCACATCGCCACCCTCGCCGACTGGAAGGAGGCCCAGACGAGCGGCAGCTACACGACCTCGACCCTGGGCCGCTCCCTCGAGGAGGAGGGGTTCATCCACGCCGCGCGTCACGACCAGGTCCCGGCGGTGCGCGACCGGTACTACGCCGATGTCGCCGAGCCGCTGGTGGTGCTCGAGATCGAGACCGACCTCGTCGGTGCCGACGTCCGCGAGGAGCAGGTCGGCGACCAAACCTATCCGCACGTCTACGGCCCGGTTCCGGCCGCGGCCGTCGTCGCCTGGCGACCGGCGCGCCTCCCCCCGATCGAGCTCGGGACCCGTGAGCCGACGACCCCCGTGCCCGCGGCCACGCTCGGCTTCCGCGGAGGCGCGGTCGTCCTGGCGGCCAGCGCGTTCGTAGGGTTCTGGTGTGCCGTCATCGCGCAGGCAGCGACATCCGACGACCGGCTGCCGGTCGGCGTGTCGTTCGTGCTCTGGTCGCTGACGGCCATCCTCGCCGGCGCCGCTCTCGTGGCCTTCGGCTACGCCGAGTGGCTGCACTCGCGAGCCGCCCACGCAGAGTGACGCAGGACGCGACCGGGCTCAGGCGCTGCGCTCGAGGGGCTGCCAGCCCAGGTCGGCCAGCCGGGCAGCGCCGAGGTCGGTGACCCGCAGACCACGGTGGTCGTCCGCGCGGCGAACGAACCACGGCTGCGGGCCGTCGACCAGGGCCCGCGTGATCGCCGCCGCCAGGGCCCCGGCCAGGTGCTCGCGGCGTTCGGTCCAGTCCAGACACGGACGGGCGAACGGCCGCCGCGACGCGCGCGCCGAGCCGACGTCCACGCCCCAGCCGAGGAGTCCCTCCACACCAAGCTCGCCGACGCCGTAGCCACCGGGCTCGGGCACCAGCCAGCCACGCCGCAGCAGGCCGTCGTGCAGCGCGACGCCGCTGTGCCCCGCGAGGTGGTCATAGCAGGTGCGGGCCTCGGCCAGGGACCGCGCGCGGCTCGACTGGCGCAACGTCGTCACGGCCTTGGGGGGAGCGATGTGCGACAGCGACTCCAACGCCGCGCCCACCTCGGGTGAGGCGAGCCTGTGGTACCGGTGCCGCCCTTGGGCGACGGCCTCGACCAGCCCTCCGCCTCGGAGCCGGGCGAGGTGCTCGCTCGCGGTGGCCGGACTCACTCCGGCCGCCCGCGCCAGCTCGGTCGCGGTCAAGGCGCGGCCGGTCATCAGCGCGTCCAGCATGGCCGCCCTGCTCGGGTTGCCGAGCAGCGCGCCCACGGCCGCAAGGTCGACGTCGTCCATGCCTCGACCCTAGGACCGCCACGTTTCGGCGGGCGCCGAAGCGACGCGTCCCTAGCCTTCCCGCCATGGACGACGAGCACGCCGAGGCCAACCCCGGGACAGCGGTGGAGGAGGCCGTACGACGCGCCCTGGGCCTGGTCGACACCTGGATCGGCTGGGACCGCCGGCCACGGGTCAGCCAGGACGGGGACCGGATCTACACACCGGGCAAGGCGGTCCGGCGGATCGCGGACCATCTGGTCGACCACCTGGCCGAGGTCGAGGCCGTCCTCGCCGGCGCGGCGTCGCAGCCCGACCAGTGGCATGGCAGCCTGGTCACGCTCGAGTCCGACTGGGCCCGCTTCACCGAGCTCGACCGCGACGAGGCCCACCAGCGACTGCCCCGTCTGGCCCGGACGTTCGCCCTGCGCCTGGCCGCCGCCGGGCCGCAGGAGTGGGACCGGCCCCGAGAGGGCTGGAGCCTGCGCGAGATCGCGGACCACCTGACGGGCGTCCTCTGGTACGCCGAACAGGTGGGAGACCTCACCCCCACCGCCCCGGCAGATGCCGGGTCAGAGTGAGCTCGCCCGGTTTCTGCCGGGTCAGCGTGAGCTCGGCGCTAGCCGCCGGCGGCGCGAGGGGCGGTGGAGACACCCTTGTCAGAACGGGACTCACGGGCGACGTACTCCTCGACGTTCTCCACGACCGAGGCGTTCCGGCGTACGACGGCCAGCAGGTCGCTCATCGAGGCGACCTCCTCGACCTGCTCCTTGACGAACCACTGGAGGAACTGCTCGGAGGCGAAGTCGGTCTCCTCGCGCGCGATCACCAGCAGCTCGTTGATCTGGGCGGTCACCCGCCGCTCCTGCTCGAGCGCCAGCTCCACCGGCGCGACCACGTCGGCGAACGACGAGACCGGAGCCTCGATCGGGGGCATGACGACGTCCGCGCCGGTGTCGAGCAGGTACTGCACCATCATCAGCGCGTGGCTGCGCTCCTCCAGGGCCTGGGCATAGAAGAACGCCGCCATCTGGGGCATCGTCAGCGCGTCGTAGTGGACGGCGCAGGCGAGGTACTGGTTGTGCGCGGCCAGCTCGTAGCCGACCTGCTCGTTGAGACGCTCGACGAAACGGGGTGCGGGCACGGGGACTCCTCCAGACTCCTGGCGGCCTCAGGCGGCTTTGACCAGCTTGCGCTTCTTGACCGTATAGCCCTTCGGCAGGGTGCCGTCCTTGAGCATCCGGATCGGACACCGCTGGCAGCGCCTGTCGCTCACGCAGCACGTGCTCTTGGGCTTCCTGCCCTTCTTCGAGCCGGCCTTCTTCGACACGCGCGCCATCGTAGCGACTCAGGTAAGCCTCACCTAACCCACGGCGTCAGACGAGGTCGTAGGCCTCGCGGATCACCTCGACGATGCCGTTCATGATCTCGGTGAGGCCGAAGTCCTTCGGCGTGTAGACCGCCGAGACCCCGGCCTCGATGAGCCTGCGGGCATCGGACTCGGGGATGATGCCGCCGACCACCACCGGCACCTCGCCGATGCCGGCCTCCTCCATCGCCACCAGGACCGCGGGCACCAGCTCCATGTGCGAGCCGCTCAGGATCGACAGGCCCACGCAGTGGACGTCCTCGGCGACCGCGGCGGCCACGATCTGCTCCGGCGTGAGCCGGATGCCCTGGTAGACGACCTCGAAGCCCGCGTCTCGCGCGCGCACCGCGACCTGCTCCGCGCCGTTGGAGTGTCCGTCGAGCCCTGGCTTGCCGACCAGGAGGCGCAGCCTCCCGCCCAGCTCGGCACCGGTCTCGCGCACGCGGCGGCGTACGGCGGCCAGCTCGTCGGCCGCGCGCCCGGCCGCGGTCACGGCCACCGCGCCCCCGACGCCGGTGGGTGCGCGGAACTCACCGAAGACCTCGCGCAGCGTCGTCGTCCACTCCCCCGTCGTCGCACCGGCCCGGGCGGCAGCCAGCGTCGCGGGCATCAGGTTGGCCTCGGTCTTCGCGTCGGCCGCCAGTCGCGCGAGCGCCTCGGTCACGGCGGGCTCGTCGCGCTGTGCCCGCCAGGCGCGCAGGCTCTCGACCGCTGCTCGCTCGGCCTCGGGGTCGGCCGCCTGGACGGCGGTGTCGAGGTCGGCGGTCAGGGGTGAGGGCGCGGTCTCCTGGTAGCGGTTGACCCCGACCACGATCTCCTCGCCCGACTCGATCCTGGCGCGTCGCGCCGCGTGGGAGGAGACCAGCTCCTGCTTCATGTAGCCGCTCTCGACCGCGGCGACCGCGCCGCCCAGGGCCTGTACCCGGTCCATCTCCGCCCGGGCCCCGGCGACGAGCTCGGCCACCTTCGCCTCGACGACACGCGAGCCCGCGAACAGGTCGTCGTACTCCAGCAGGTCGGACTCGAAGGCCAGCACCTGCTGGAGCCGCAGCGACCACTGCTGGTCCCAGGGCCGCGGGAGCCCGAGGGCCTCGTTCCACGCGGGGAGCTGGACGGCACGCGCCCGCGCGCCCTTCGACAGGGTCACCCCGAGCATCTCCAGCACGATCCTCGGCACGTTGTTCTCGGGCTGCGCCTCGGTCAGCCCCAGGCTGTTGACCTGGACCCCGTAGCGGAACCGGCGCATCGCCGGGTCGAGCACGCCGTACCGCTCCCGGGTCAGCTCGTCCCACAGCTCCACGAAGGCGCGCATCTTGCACATCTCCTCGACGAACCGCACGCCCGCGTTGACGAAGAACGAGATCCGTCCGACGACCTTGCCGAAGTCGTCGTCGGCGACCTGGCCGGAGGCCTTGACCGCGTCCAGGACCGAGATCGCGGTGCACAGCGCGTAGGCCAGCTCCTGGGTCGGCGTGGCCCCGGCCTCCTGGAGGTGGTAGCTGGAGATGTTGATGGGGTTCCAGCTCGGGATCTCCGAGACGGTGTAGGCGATCAGGTCGGTGATCAGCCGCAGGGAGTGCTCGGGCGGGAAGACGTAGGTCCCGCGCGAGAGGTACTCCTTGACGATGTCGTTCTGGGTGGTGCCGGTGAGCCGGTGCGCGACCTGTGACGGGTCGGCCTGCGGGTCCTGCTCCTCGGCGACGACCTGGTAGAGCGCCAGCAGCCACATGGCGGTCGCGTTGATCGTCATCGAGGTGTTCATCTCGGACAGCGGGATGTCCTCGAAGAGCCGGCGCATCTCGCCCAGGTGCGGGATCGGGACCCCGACCTTGCCCACCTCGCCGCGGCTCAGCGACTCGTCGGGGTCGTAGCCGGTCTGGGTGGGCAGGTCGAACGCGACCGACAGCCCCGTCTGCCCCTTCGCCAGGTTGGTCCGGT
The DNA here is from genome assembly GCF_036267815.1 of Nocardioides sp. Taxonomy (GTDB): domain Bacteria; phylum Actinomycetota; class Actinomycetes; order Propionibacteriales; family Nocardioidaceae; genus Nocardioides. The sequence continues at coordinate 55,109 of NZ_DATAVI010000063.1, forward strand.
AGAGCGCGTTGGACGCCGCCGCCGTGGAGTGGCCGGCGTAGGTGCGCATCACCCAGGGGCGGTCCTTCTCCGGATGCTGGTCCGGGTGCCTGTCCGGGTGCCTGCCCGGGTCGTTCGCGGTCATGACCCGAGAGTAGGACCGGCGAGTAACTTCCGGCGCTGTCGTGTGGGGTTCCCCTCGTGTGGTCAACTCCACACCCGGGGCTCCCCGGTCTTCGTCCGTTCCGGCGCGGGTGCGACCGGCGTCGCCTACCCTGGAAGGACGAGCGGGCGGGGGGCCGGCTCGAGGGGCAGGGGAACTCATGAGCGAGCAGCAGACTCGTCCGCACGTCGACCGTCGCGCACTGGTCCGGGCGGGCGTCTGGTCCGTCCCGGCCGTTGCCGTCGCGGTGGCCGCGCCTGCGGTGGCCGCGTCCGGTGTCGGCACGCCGGTCCTCCAGCTGAACTGGCTGAGCATCTACGGCGCGGACTACACCGGCAGCAAGGCCGGCAGTGCGGAGAGCCAGACCGCGGTGCAGAACGTCTGGCAGAACGGCGTCGCGAACGGCGGCCCGACCCTGACCCAGGTCACCCTCACCGTGACCTACCAGAACAAGAACGACGGCGCGGTGCCCACGCTGGTCGACGGCACCGGGTGGAGCTTCGCCTCGGTGAGCGGGTCGACGTACACCTTCGTGTGGGTCGGCAGCCTGACCCCCGGCGGTTCCACGCCGACGCTGACCTGGCGGGTGGCGCTGAAGAAGAGCTTCAACGGCGACCTCAAGGTCTCGGCCGCGGCCACCGCCAACGGCGCGATGTCGCCGACGCTCCAGGCGTCGACGAACCTGTGAGGCGGGCTCAGGCCGTCGCGGCCGCGCGCTCGACCTCGATGAACCTCGCCAGCCGCGAGACCTGGAGGAGGCGACGGACGGCGGGCCCGCACCCGCGCACGCGGATGTGGTGGCCGCTCCGGCTCCCCTCGAGGCTGGCGTAGGCCAGTACCCGGGCCGCGGTCAGGTCGATCGTGTCGACGCCGGTCAGGTCGATGGTCAGCTCGGGCTCGGCACCGTGGACGTGCTCGTGGATCGCCGTGCGGACCTCCATCGTGCTGCGGACATCGAAGTCGCCGCTGAGCCACAGCGTGTGTCCGTCGTGGACGATCTCCATCGTCCGACCCCCCGTCCCCGTGCCCCGCGTGCCCCGCGTGGTGCGTGTCGTGCGTGCTGTGCGTGTCGTGCGTGTCGTGTGCCTCATCGGCTGCCTCCGTTCGTCCGGAGGCCCGACCCTCCGGCGTGGGTGACGTGCGAGCAGCGTGCAACTACCTCTAAGACGCGCGAGCATCCCCCATCGGTTGCGTCCGGGCCACTCATTTCTTCCGGCACCCCCGTCGCGACCTCTGTCGCCACCACTGTCAGCACCTCCGTCAGCACCGGGCACTAGCCTCGTGGTCATGGTCAATCTGACACGGATCTACACCCGCACCGGCGACGGAGGCACGACGCGCCTGGGCGACATGAGCGAGACGTCGAAGAACGACCTGCGACTCCAGGCCTACGCCGACGTCGACGAGGCCAACGCCCAGCTGGGGACGGCACTTGCTCATGACGTCGAAGAGCCGGTTCGGGCGGTCCTGATACACGTCCAGAACGACCTGTTCGACGTCGGCGCCGACCTGTGCACCCCGGTGGTCGAGAGTCCGGCCCACCCGCCGCTGCGGATCACCCAGGAGTACGTCGACCGGCTCGAGGGCTGGTGCGACGAGTTCAACGCCGACCTGCCCTCCTTGCGCTCGTTCATCCTGTCGGGCGGCACCCCGCAGGCCGCGGCGCTGCACGTGGCCCGGACGGTGGTCCGGCGGGCGGAGCGCTCTGCCTGGGCGGCCCACGAGCTGCACGGCCCGACGATGAACCTCCTGGCGATCCGCTACCTCAACCGGCTCTCGGACCTGGTCTTCATCCTGGCCCGGTACGCCAACCGCGACGAAGGCGACGTCCTGTGGGTTCCCGGAGGAGAGCGATGACCGACCCCGACGCGACGGACAGGCCCGCCGACGGTCCCGAGCCGGAGGACGACCTGGTCGTCACCCACCACGTGCTTCCGCTGCGTCGCGGAGAGCTGCGCTACACCGCGCGCAGCGGCCGGGTCGTCCTGCGCGAGGAAGAGGTCAAGAAGGACGTCTTCCGCGGCTGGCGGGCCCGCGCCGAGATGTCGGTCACGGCGTACACCCTCGACCCGCCCGAGGGCGGCGACCTGACGTCGCGCCCGATCACCTTCGTCTTCAACGGCGGGCCGGGGTCGTCGTCGATCTGGCTGCACATGGGGCTGCTCGGGCCGCGCCGGGTCGACGTCGGCGACGTCACCGCGCCGCACCCGCCGCCGTACCGGCTCGTCGACAACCCCGAGACCCTGCTGGCGGTCTCGGACCTCGTCTTCGTCGACCCGATGTCGACCGGCCACACGCGTGCCGTGGAGGGGCAGAAGGCCAAGACCTACCACGGCTTCGCCAAGGACGTCGAGCAGGTGACCGAGCTGATCCGGCTGTGGTGCACGCGCGAGGACCGGTGGATGTCGCCGAAGTTCATCCTGGGCGAGTCCTACGGCACGGTGCGGGCGGTCGCGGTCGCCGAGCGCCTCCAGACCAAGCACGCCCTGATGCTCAACGGGATCGTGCTGGTCTCCAGCGTCCTCGACTTCGGCACCCAGGACTTCGGACAGCACCGCTGGGACGAGTCCTGCCTGAACTTCCTGCCGACGTACGCCGCGATCGCCCACTACCACGGCAAGGTGAAGGGACGCCTCGGCCGGATCCGGCAGGAGGCGGAGACGTTCGCGGCAGGCCCCTACCGCGCCGCCCTGGCCGCCGGCCGCCGGCTCCCGGCCAAGGAGCGGGCCAACGTCGTGCGCACTCTGGCCCGGCTCACCGGCCTGTCGGAGAAGTACGTCGAGGGCACCGACCTGCGCATCGAGCACTGGCGGTTCTGCACCGAGCTCCTCCGCGACCGCGGCCTGACCGTGGGCCGCATCGACGGGCGGTTCACCGGCCCGGCTCGTTCGCCGATCGCGGAGAACATGGACGCCGACCCCTCGATGGACGCGATGAACGGCCCGTTCGCGGCGGCCCTGCATCACTACCTCCGCGGAGAGCTCGGCAACCGGCAGGACCTGCCCTACGAGGTGTATGCCAACGCGATCACGAAGTGGTCGTTCGAGGAGTTCGAGGGCAAGCCGATCTTCGTGGCCGACAAGCTCGAGCGTCTCATGCGCGCCAACCCGCACCTGCGCGTCCGCATCGAGTACGGCTACTACGACCTCGCCACGCCCTACCACGCGGCCGAGGACATGGTGGCCCACCTCCATCTGGCCGACGAGGCCTTCGACCGGATCGAGCACGAGTACTTCGAGACCGGCCATATGCCCTACCTCCACGAGGCCTCGCGCAGAAGCGAGTCCGCCTCGATCGCCGCCTTCGTGGCGCGGCGCTGAGGCGCGCGTGGCCCGGCATCCGCGGCCCGACCCGATGGTCGCGCCGACCGATGCGCTGTCGGTGTTCACCGACGGCGCGTGCTCGGGCAACCCCGGCCCCGGCGGGTGGGCGTGGGCGACCGACCGCACGACGTTCGCCTCCGGCTCCGAGGCGGTCAGCACCAACCAGCGGATGGAGATCCGGGCGGCCCTGGAGGCCGTCACCGCGCTGTCGGCTCCGCTGCTCGTGGTCAGCGACTCCACGTACGTCGTCCACTGCTTCCGCGACCGCTGGTGGGAGGGCTGGCTGCGGCGTGGCTGGCTGACCTCCGGCAGGAAGCCGGTCGCCAACCGCGACCTGTGGGAGCCGCTGATCGCGCTCGCCGCCGACCGCGACGACATCGCCTTCCACTGGGTCAAGGGTCACTCAGGGCACGAGATGAACGACTTCGTCGACCGGCTCGCCGTCGCCGCCAGCAAGGACGCGTAGGCCGCCGGCTCCCAGCCGGTGATCGGCTCGGTGACGCGCTGGTGACGCCGCCGTGACGCGAGCGTGACGGGGGTCGCCCCAGCATGGGCGGATCGGTGCGGGAGACGCACCCGATCCCGGAGGTCGAAGCGATGCTGGCGTCGGACCAGACCCTGATCCGCGTGGCCGACCCGGCCACGCGCACGGGCCTGCTGACCGCGGAGGGCCTCCTCGCCGTGGCTGCCGCGTGCTACGACATCGACCTCGCGCAGGTGGTCGGCGAGGCCACCGCCGTCTTCGACCGGGTGGACCTCGCGGTCACGGTCAGCACCGCGGTCTCGGCCACCGGCCGCGCGGGCCGGGCCATGGATGCCGCTCCGGTGGAGGCCTCGCTCCAGGTGCAGGGCCTGGTGGCCCCGGCTCCCGGGGCGGACGCCGTCTGGCTCGGCAGCGTCGTCGTCCGGACGGCGGGTCCCGACGGCGTCATCACCGCGGTGGACGTCACCGACCTCGGACGAGACGCCCGGCTCGCCGACGACCTCGGACTGGAGCTCTCGCTCAGCGCGCCGGTCGCGGTCGCCGTCGACTCGCCGCCGGTCGCCCTGCCGGTGGTCGTGGCCTTCCTCGTCGCCGACGTCGACACCTCACCGCGAGCGCTCCTCCAGCAGTCGGACGCGGCGCGGAGAGCAGCGGCCCGCTACCCGTCAGCGCCGGCGCCTCCGGGAGCACCCCAGCGGATCCGGGAGAGCTGCGTGTGCTGGCTCGTTCCGGCTGCCGCGTTCGACGACGAGGGCTGGCCGGGCGGCGACGCCGGACCCGCGGACCAACGTCGCAGCGACCGGACCACAGCCGCCCGCGGCTGGCTCACGGGGCAGGGCATCGCCCTGGTCACCACCTAGGAAACCCACGGAGGACCCATGCCACCCATGCCATCACCCATCGTGCAGGCCGCCTACCCGTTCGTCACGGTGCGCATCGACGCCAGCGGGCTCGCTGGGGCCGCGGTCCGCTCGCCGGGCGTGGTCGCCGTGGTGGGCCTCGCGGACGCCGCGGCCGCCGCCGCGGTGAACACACCGGTCGAGGTCACCGACCACGACAGCATCCTGGCGGCGTTCGCCAACGGCACCACCCCCAACGCGCTCACCCAGAGCCTCGACCTCGTCCTCGCCCAGGACCCACAGCCCTCGAAGGTGTACGGCGTCCGCACCAGCGACGACACCGACTACGCCGCCGCGCTCTCCGGGCTCGAGGCCGCCGACGACGTGACCTTCGTATGCCTCGCCCACGAGTTCGCCGTCGGGGCCGCGTCCACGGCCAACAAGGACGCGACGTTCCTGATGGCTCTCAAGGAGCACGTCGAGACCATGTCGGCGGCCGGGCACAAGCGGATGGCCGTGGCCGCCGTCGACCCGACGATCGCCAAGTCGCTGACGTACGCCGCCGACGTGGTCGCGGTCAACAGCTACGGCAAGCTGGTCAGCGGCGACGGGCGCATGATCCTGGTCGCGGGCCGAGGCGCCACCACCGATCCCGCGGACGCCACGGCGACGGCCGACCCGGCCGCCTCCGGCGCCGGGGCGATCGCGGGCTACTCGCCGAGCACCAGCATCGTCCTCAAGCAGGTGCGCGGCTTCACGATGCCCGTGACGTCGCAGTACACCCCGGCCGAGATCTCCGACCTGGCCGGCCAGGGCATCGTTCCGCTGATCGACCCGGCGCTCATCTCGGGCAGCGGGCTCTACTTCGCCGACGGCGGCACCTTCTCCTCGGACAACACCCGCAACTACGTCGACATCGTGCGGGTGCTCGACGACATCGAGTTCCGGCTGCGGGCGGGGCTGATCGGGTCGATCGGCGACAGCCGGATCACCAAGCCCGGTCTGACCACGATCCGGGTGCGCATCGAGGGCATCCTCGGTCCCCTCCAGCAGGCCGCGGTCATCGACGACTACGCCGTGTCGATCCCTCTCCTGGACATCCTGTCGCTGCCCGAGAGCGCGCGGAGCGCCGGGGACGACGCCCTCGTCGAAACCGCCCGCAACACCCGGCAGGTGCCGCTGACCGTCACGGTCACCTACGGGCCCGCCGTCCACCGACTCGACGTGACCCTCGTGCCGAAGTTCTGACTCGCCGCCGACCCAGGAGCTAGACGATGACCATCACACCGCTGCCACCGACCGACTGGAACACCCGGCTGGCCGTCACCTACACCGACCCCGACGGGACCGATCACCAGATCACCCCGATCACGTCGTTCACGCCGACCTTCGGCACCACCGCCGAGCCGCTGCACAGTATCGAGCGCACCCACGTCGGCGTGGTGTTCTCGCCGCAACAGCTGACCTTCTCGATGACCGTCCCCGCCGTGGGCGACGCGGCCGGCAAGCTGACCGCGATCGCGCTCCAGGGACAGCGCTTCAAGGTCACCCTCCAGGAGCAGATCGGCAACGACTGGTCCTTCTCCACGATCGTGATGGACCAGTGCGTCATCACCAGCGCGAGCCCGTCGCCGGCGACCGTCAGCGGCGTCCCGTCGGCGACGTTCAGCGGCTTCTCCAACCACGTCGAGTCCACCGACAGCAGCAGCCAGAAGACGACCGCCCCGCCGCAGTCCTGACCCATGGCCGACGACCTCCCGGAGCTCCCGGACATCAGCCTGGTCGAGCAGACCGGCTTCGCCCTCGTGCACGAGGGCGAGTACGTCGTGCGCGACGCCGGTTCGTCGGCCCGGCTGACCGCGGTCGGCGACGGAGGTGGGCTGGTCCTGGAGTTCCCGGTGCAGGTCGAGATCCGCGTGGTGTCGCCCGGCGACCCCGAGGAGCACGCCGAGCTGGCCCTGACCCGCCTCCTGCGCGCGGTGGAGGCCCTGGCATGACCGTCCTCCGCTTCCCGGCCACGGTGCGCTTGGACGTGCTCGTCGACGAGGACCCGGACGTCCAGCTCGAGCGGGTCGCCTCGGCGCTGGACGTCGCGCTGGAGCGCGCCGCCCGGCATCCCCGGGCCCAGGCGAGCCTGGCCACCGTCGGTGAGCCCGGGTCGGACTGCCGCACCGAGGTGGTCGTCCGGGTCGGCGGCGACCCGATGCCGGCGGCGTTCACCGCGCGGCTGCGCCACGACCTGCACGGCGTCGCCGTCGCGCGGTCGGCCCAGCTGATCGCCCGGGCCCGGCACGATGCCCGGCACCGTCCGGCGCCCTCATCGGAGTCGGGGTCGGAGCCGACCACCATGCCGTTCGACCCGCGCCGACTCCTCGCCGACCGTGGCCGGCCCGGCGCGCTGTCCTACCTCGTGCCGAGCTACGGCGACCATGGTGCGCCCATCGCGGCCACGATGCACGGGACGCCGGCCGCGGTGGCACCACCACCCGAGCCACCGTCGCATGTCCAGCTGCGGGACGTCGAGGGCTTCGAACACCTCCAGGCACTGCTCCTCGAGCGCTTCGGTGGCCAGCCGCCGCCAGAGCTCCTCGCGGTGTACGGGCGTCGCGGGAACCCCCACGCCGCCCTGGTCTCGACCGACTCCGCCGGACGGCTCCAGCCGTACGTGGAGTTCCCGCTGGAGATCCTGGCGGGCCGCACCGGCGTGGGCGCGACGCGGTGGCACGGCTGGAACCTCACCGACGCCGACCAGCTGTCCTTCCTCGCGGAGGCGCGGGACGCGGACGAGCAGCGCGCGATCCGCGAAGGCCTCGTCGTGGACTTCCTGCACGAGATGGTCCCCTCCGCGACGCCCACCGAGCTGGTGACCCAGGCCCGCGCCATGCTCGCCGAGGCCGGCGGGACACTGGCGGGGAACGCGACCTTCTACTGGCTCTCGAGCCACGGGACACGGCTGAAGGTCCTCGAGATCACCGGAGGCCCCACCCACGACCTTCCGGTTGCCGTGTTCACCCTCAGCGTCGCCGGCGAGCACAGCGGCGACGGAGACGGCTCCGGGCAGAGCGGCCTGGTGGACGAGGCTCCCCTGCCACTGGAGCAGCTGGGACTGTTCTTCACCCCCGACCCCGCCGTGCCGTTCCTCGGCGAGCCGCCGGTCGAGGACTGGCCGCTGTCGGTCGCGAGCCGGCTGCGGCGGCTCATCGCCGAGGCCGGGAGCCGGATCGGCATCGAGCCCGGACGCTTCGCCGGGATGTTCGCCCTGGCGGCCCTGGTCGAGCTCTCGCGCGCTGCCGCAGGGCTCGGCGACATCGAGGGCACCGGCGTGGAGGGCGACAGCCCGCGGATGACGATCGTCCACAACCTGATCGAGGGACTGCGAGCGGTCGAGGAGCTCCAGCACTTCTACACCCGCGTGGTGGCCGGCGCCGACCACGGACGCAACCTTCCGACACCGCTCCGGCACAACAGCGCCTCGTGGCTCCTGCACTTCCTCGAGGAGCTGTCGCCGCGTCGCGACGCCGCGGTCGCCGACCTCTTCGTCGCCAGCTGTCAGGACCAGCTGCTCGACGTCCTGGAGTCGAGCAGGCGCGAGCTGCTACGGCGCCAGAGCCACCTCGCGGCGTACCTGCGCGTGACCAGGGTGCTCATCCTGCTGATGCTCGTCGACGACGTCGAGCTCGGCGAGCTGCGCGAGATCCTGCTCAGCCAGGGCAGCCAGCCGGCGCAGGTGCTGCTCGGCGCCGGCGGCCCCGAGGCGGCCTGGTGGGCGTCGGCCCAGGCCACCGTGGCAGCACTCCAGCCGGTCGAGACGGGAGCGCTGACTCCCCCGGTCCGCGGCAGCGTGCGCCAGGGGCCCAGCGGGCCGGAGGTGCAGGACAGCACCGGCCGGTGGTGGAAGAGGTCCGACCTGGAGTCGGTGATCAGCACCGGCCGGCAGCAGGCCTTCGCGGTGGACCCGATGCTGGAGAAGCTCGCCGACCTCGACGGCACCGTGGAGCGACTGCGCATCGCGGGCCCGGACGGGCTCGACGCGGAGTTCGCCCGGCTGATCGCCGACCTGCTCTCCGAGAACGCCGACAAGACCGGCGACGTGCGGGGCGACCGGGACATCGCGTTCGGGCTCGCGTCCTTCCAGGAGAGCGACATCACCGACGAGCACTCCATCGGTGCCCAGCTCTCCGGCATCCACGAGCGAGCCCACGACGTCCTCCGTCCGCTGTTCACCGGCGTCCTCGAGGACGTCTACACCCAGGGGATGCGGTCCCTGGTGTCCTCCGAGCTGGGGAAGGAGTCCCTGTTCAGCTTCCTCAACATCGTCGGGCTCACGGCGCTGGCCATCGTGTGCCCGCCGGCCGCGTTCGCCGTCGGCGCCGCCGAGGCGATCTCCGCGCTCGACACCGCCTACGAGCATCGCGGCATCCAGCGCGCCATGCTGGGCGGCGAGGACATCATCAGCAAGGCCCAGGCCGAGGCGGAGCTGTGGGGCGCCTGGATCGGTGCCGCGCTGACCTTCGTGCCGGAGGTCCCGGGCCTGCTGCGCGGCGCGGCACGTGGAGCCGGAGCCGTCGTCAGAGGTGAGGTGCGCGAGGCCGCGACCGTCGCCGGACAGCAGCTCGTACGCCGCGCCACCGAGCACATCGCCGAGCTGGCCGCGGAGAACCTCGCCCGCACGTTCGCCACGGAATGCCTCAAGGCCGAGCTGTTCAACCTCGCGATCGGAGCCGCCATCCAGCGGTTCGAGCAGGCGGTCGCCCACGAGGCCGAGATCGGGAACCCCTCCGTGCTCGGCATCGGCCAGCTGCTCGGTGACGCGATCAGCGGACCGGGGGACGGATCGTGACCGTCCTGGAGCACCTGCGGCCCGGCGAGATCATGCAGGCCGCCGAGAGAAGGCCTGCGATCCGGCGCGCGATCCGCGAGGTGGCACGGCGCTCCGGCCTGCGCGAGGAGGTCGTGGCCGAACGGCTCAGCGAGTCGGTGCTGCGCTCGCTCCAGGACCTCGGCGACCGCTACGTCGGGGAGGTCTCCGCAGCTCTGGGGCGCGTCGAGACCCTGCGCGACCAGATCCACGGCTTCTACGAGCGGGTGCTCAGTGGCGAGGACACCGCCCCCGACCCGGCCCACCTCACCCAGCTCTTCACCGACCTGCACGCCGCGGTGCTCGACGTCTCCGACCCCCAGGCCTGGGCCCGGGGTCAGGATCTGGAGGTGGCCCTCGCCCAGGAGCGGACCCGTGGCGCCCATCGCAACCAGCAGCAGGTGGGCGAGGGGGGCACCGCGACCGAGGGACTCGACCCGGTCCAGGAGGGTCCGGTCCGCGGCCGGATCCCGCGCAGCGACGGCGCCTGGGACGGTCAGCCGGGCAACAGCCCCTGGGTCTCACACAACGAGGACGTCAACCGGATCACCCACAGCGAGCCGGTCCGCTACGTGCACGGCGAGCCCGTCCTGGCGCCGTACGCGGCTCGGCTGGACGGTCCCGGCGGTCGGATCCAGCCCGCTCAGGTCATCCTGCGGACCATGACCGGGCACGACGGCCCGGACTTCGCCGCCGCACGCCGGACGCTGATGGACCGCTACCCCGGGCGCTGGACCAGCGCGGCCCACGTCGAGCGCTGGGAGGCCGGCGCCCCCGACCAGTGGGGCCTCACCCTTCCTGAACGGCACACCTGGCACCACGAGCCCGACGTGGAGACGATGACACTGGTCCCCACCGCCCTGCACGCGAACCTGCCGCACACCGGGGGGGCGTCCGCCGCTGCGCACGGAGCCACGCCGTACCGGCCGCCGCACGGGCCGGTCGCCCACGTCACCCCCGGCGGAGGCACGCCGTGACGAGCAGCTACGAGTCCTACCTGCACACCCCGAGCGCGGTGCTGAGCGACGGCATCGTCCTCGTCCCGCTCTGGGCGGTGACCCAGCTGCACATCGAGGAGAGCTACTCACTGCCCCAGATCGGAGCCACCAGCCGGAAGGCGGCGGTGGCCAGCCACGACGACACCCTGACCCTGACCGCCGTGCTGCTGGGTCAGGAGCGCTACACGTGGAAGCTCGCCCTGGAGAACCTCGCCGAGGCGTCGCGGCGGGGCACGGCCCTGTCGACGTTCACCTCCGGTGCGGTCGGCGGGCTGATCCTGGTCAGTGCGGCCACGATCCGCACCGACCTCGCCGTCCAGTCGCTGTCGATCACCATGGCCGCAACGCGACGCGACACCCTCGACGTCACCCTCCAGCTGGCCCACCTGCCACGACCCGGGAACCTCGCCAAGCTGCTGGACATCGCCTCGATCGGCGTCGGTGCGCTCACCGACAACCTGCCGGTGTAGGGGACGACGACATGTACGGACTACCAGCGATCTGGACGGCGCCGCCCGCGGCGCTGACACCACCGGACGGCGCAACTCCCTCGGCACGGGCAACCCTGCGGACCGCGCTCGACGCCGGCATCCCGGCGCGGATCCCGCTGACCGGAGACCTGGCGCTCGTGCTCAGCGTCGGTCTCGGCCAGGCGCGGCGCTATCTCGACAGCGACCCCTCGACACCGGTCGTCACGATCGGCGACAGCGCGGGCTCCAGCGACGACGCCCAGACGGCGCGTGACCCCGACGCCCCCCTGGCCCGCCTGTCGGTGGTCCGGTCCGGAGGCCTCGGCGACTCGGTGGCGGTCACGCCCGGCGTACCCCTGGTCCTGACCTTCGGTGGTACGGCCGCCGTCGAGCTCACGGTCACCTCCCTGGTCATCGCCGCGGGATCCCTGCGGAGCCCCGGCCAGTTCGGCAGCGCGCTGGTCGTGGACTGGCGGAGCCTCGGCGCGGCGCCGGACCACGGAGCACCGCCCGTGCCGGGAGACAGCAGCATCCCGCGGCGTCCTCGCCGGCTCCTGATGACGACCTACCTGCGCGGAAGGGAGACGGTCTGATGGCCTTCCTCGATGCCGTGAGCCAGGCGCTCTCCAGCGCTGCCGGTGGCTCCTACGGACCGGACGTGAAGCCGGGCACGGTGGCCGCCTGGGCACTGACGTTCCATGCCGATGGCCAGACCCTCGGCGACGCCCTCCTGAGTGTCAGCTCCGACGTGTACGACGCGAGCATCACCGCGACCCTGCCCGAGGACCTGGGCGCCGGCAGCTACGAGGTCGTGCTCGAGGGCATGACCGACGACGACTACGCGAAGGTACGCCGGGTCACCCCGCTGGCGGCACAGCTGTACCTGTGGTGGAAGGACTCCCCCGGGCTTCTCGGCGACCTGGCGAACCTCACCGGCCTCTCCGACCCGTTCGGGGCACTCACTCCGAAGCCGCCCGACCACAGCCTGGTCTCGGTCCTGCGGGTCGACAGCATCAGCCGCCGTGCCGGCCAGCGCAGGTACGAAGCCGTGTTCACCCTGCGCGAGCGCGTGGTGGCCCGGCTCGACGAGACGCGGGTCCAGGGCCTGTGCTACGGCTCCCTCGACGACGCCGTCCAGGCGTTGGGCCGGGCGGCCGGCATCCCGGTGAAGACCCATGGGCTGAAGCAGGCGACGCCGGGCAAGAACGATCCCGAGTTCGCCACCACCACCCCGGGCAAGGCGCTCGCGGCCCTGGGCACCGGCCGCGGCGACGACCATCGCCTGCTGGACCAGGCCCGAGCCGGACTGCGCCTGTTCGGGCCCCGCACCGCGCTGATCCGCGAGGGCACCCTGCACGTCGGGCAGTGGAACGACACTCCCCTGGCCGACCGCACGATCGACGAGGCCGGGGGCCTGGTCGCCGTCCAACGCGGCGCGGAGCAGAAGCGCGACCCCGGCGCGGGAGACCCGCCTGCGAACGCGCCGCAGACCAGGTCGTCGGTGACCATCACCGCCCTCGGGCGCCCCGACGTGAAGCCGGGCGACACGGTGAACGTCGTCCTGCCGCCCGCGGACTTCCCGCACACCCAGCCGAGCACCGGTGCCGCCGTACTGACCTCGCTCCTCGGCGTCGTCGCGGGGTCGTTCACCGACGGCGACGACGCTCCGCCCTCGACGTGCCTGGTGACCGGCGCGAGCCACAGGCTCTCCCGGCGCAACGGCTTCGTGACCACGATCCAGGCCGTCGTGCTGGCCTCGACCGACGACCAGGGCTGGGACCCCCCGAGCACGGACCCGGCCCCGTCGCCCGACCGCAACGCGCGAGCCCCCGGCGGGCCGTCGGCCGACACCGCCGTGGCGTTGGCCGGCTCGATCCGCGACATCTACGCCGACGTGGCCGGCGCCGCTCGCGCTCGCCTCGGCCAGATCCGCCAGCACCCGGCGAGCACCCAGACCGGTGCCACCCCGCCCCGCCACACCAGCCAGGTGTGGTACGCCGACACCGGCGGCGACGGGCTGCCGGCGCTCACCCAGCGGATGCAGGTGGCCGAGAGCCACCACGGCGAGACCCAGCAGGTGCCCTACCTCACGCCGTTCGCCTGGGGCCACTACGGCCTCGTGCTCCCGCGCTACCCCGGCACCCGGGTCTTCCTGACGACCGGCGCCGGTGGGGACAACGACCTCGTGGACCTCGGAGCCGTCTGGCCCCGCGACGGCGGGCCCCCGTCCGAGGCGGGTGACTACTGGCTGGCCCTGCCGATCGGGATCGAGCAGCGGGCGGACATCGCGGACTCCGACGGGGCCGCGCCGGACGGGGTCGCCTCGCACGACCTGATCGACGGCGACGGCACCCGGGTCATCGAGACCAAGCGGTTCGTGGTGCGGGTGACCGACCAGCCGACCGAGTGCACGAGCAGACCGGAGCCGGGCGACGACGCGCCGGACGGGAGCGTCTGCATCCAGACCAGGTCCAGCGGCGGGAACGCCTCGATCGTCTTGAAGGAGGACGGCTCCATCGAGGTGAAGGGCACCAAGATCTCGTTCGAGACCGACGGCGACATCACGCTCAAGGCCGACAACGTCAAGGTGCAGGTCACGACCGGGATGGACGTGAGCTGAGATGGCCTCCGTCGTCACGATGAACGGCTCGCTGACCTGCGGTCACCCGGCCCTGGCCCCTCCGCCGGCGAACGGCTCGGCGATCCTGACGAGCACGGCCAAGCTGACCGTCAACCAGGCGGCGGTGCTGGTGTACGGCGATGTGGCGACGTACTCCTGGAAGCCCTGCGCCTTCCAGGTCAGCGGCGCGACGAAGTCCTGCACGAAGGCCGCCCCGATCGCCCAGGGCACTGCCGCCAAGCTCACCGTCGGCCAGCAACCGGTGCTGCTGGACAACCTCCAGGCAGGCACCGACAACCCGCCCCCGCCACCCGCGCCCTCGGTCACCGTCCAGGCCGGTCAGGGAAGGCTCAGCGCGTCATGAGGAGGGACCGATGACTTCCGACCCTGCTGGCGACACCGACCTGCGCCGCCGCCGGCTCCTCGGCGTCGGGCTCGGCGCCGACCTCGTCTCGGCCAAGGACGTGGCCCGCGACGTGTCTCTCGTGGCAACACCCGGGGGCGTCGACCTGGCCGTCGTGGCCGGCATCGACAACCTGTGCCAGGACCTCGCGATGAGCCTGACGACGCTGCGCGGCAGCGACGTCTTCAACCAGGGCTTCGGCTTCCTCGGCCTCGGCGCCCTCACCGAGCAGACCTCGCCGGTGCTGGCCCGCGAGGGCGTGCGGAGCGCGGTCGCCGAGTGCATCGCCGCAGACCCCCGGGTGCGCCGGATCGTGGACCTCCAGGTCGACAACCCGATGGCGACTCCGCCCGGCAACCGAGCCCTGGCCGTGCAGGTGGCCTTCGAGACCGTCACCGGCGACTCCCAGTCCGTGATCAGCGAGGGCCTCGCGACGGGCGGCGACTGGGGCTCGGTCGAGACCCAAGGAGACCAGACATGACTGACAGCCTCGACCTCACCGATGTGCTGGCCATCGCCGCCGACGTGGGCCGCAGCACCTCGAGCGACTCCTTCGGCGTGACGGCCAGCGGGTTCGTGCCCAAGCCGTTCGCGCGCCTGCTCGCCGAGAAGATCGCCCTGGCGCAGCGGCTCGTGGACCCGGACATCGACCTCTCCAGCGGCAGCGTCCTGCGCAAGATCCTGGAGCTGACCAGCCTCGAGGATGCCCGCACCTGGGCGGCCCTGGGCTCGGCGTACGACGACTGCTTCGTCGGCTCGGCCCGCGGGCCGGCCCTGTCGGCGCTGGGCCAGGAGCTCGGCCTGGACCGGCCCTTCGCCTGCGCCCAGGGCACGGTGACGATCACGCTCGCGGGGGCGCTGCCGCCGGCCACGCCGGTCCTGGTCCTCCCGCGGGGCAGCCGCCTGACGACGGCCGGCGGACACCGGGTGGCGCTCGCCTCGCAGGTCACCTTGTCGGCGGCGGTCACCAGCCTGCCGGCTCCCGTGGTGAGCTTCGACCCCGGCCCGATCGGCAACCTCGACCCTGCTCACGACGACGGCTCGGGCAACCATCCGCAGACGATCGACCGATGGGAGCCGGCGGACGCGAAGCTGTCGGCGATGGTCTCGATCGACGTCGAGGCGGGCTTCCCCGCCCAGGCGTCGGCGTCCGGCACCGGCCTGGTGCGCATCCAGCACACCGAGCCGCTGGCCGGCGGGGAGGTCCAGTGGTCCGACGCCGACTATCGCGACCTCCTGCTCCGGGCGCCGCGCGGACCAGGGAGCGTCGAGGCGCTGACCACCACCGTGTCGCTGGTCCCAGGGGTGCGCCAGGTGACGGTGCGCGACGGCTGGGGCGGGCTCGACCTCTCCCAGTCGATCTTCTCCGACTTCGACTTCGTGGAACGGCTGTTCGCCGCGGAGCGCGACCTGGCCAACCCCTACTTCGTGACCGTCCTGGTCGCCCCGACGGAGTCGGCCGTCTGGTCGGGACCCGGAGGTCTCCAAGACAGCGTCGAGTCCGCCATCCGCGACGTGCGCCCGGTGGGGGTCTTCCCCGAGGTCGTGGAGGCGGACCAGGTCTACGTCGCGGTGCAGGCCGACGTCATCACCCGCGGGTTGGTCCTGCCACCGGGCACCTCCGACATCGTGAACGCCTCACCGGCCGCCCTGGCGGTCAAGGAGCGCCTCGCCGCGCGGCTGCACCAGGTCGTCGACTCCCTCGCCATGGGCGAGCCGGTGCGGACCTCCGCGGTCCTGCACGCGCTCATGAGCGAGCCCGGGATCAGCGACGTCGTGCACCTGCGGCTCGTGCGCTACCCGCGGCTCCTGGACCGCATCGGCACCTCGATGCTGCTCGACGTCTCCCCCCAGGTGCTGGGTCGCGACGAGAGCCTGCACCTGTCCGGCGACCAGATCGCGGTGTTGGTGGACCGTCCCGAGCTGCTGGTGCTCCGATGACCATCGTGGCCGGCCCGGGGGCCGCGTCGCTGACGGCCATGGCGGACGAGACCATCGCACCCCTGGCGACCTCGCTCGCTCCGCAGGCACTCCCGTGGCCGTCGGACGCGTCGTTCGACACCGGTGCGCCGACCCAGTGGCCCCTGCTGCTCGTCCGCCTGCTCGCGAGCTGCGAGGAGGACCGCCTCGAGGTCACGGTGACGATCGACGGCACGCCGTACGTCGCGGTGTTCGCGACGTGGAGCGAGGCGGGGAGCCAGGTGCCCCTCCACGCGCCGGCCTGCGATGCCAGCGGCACCGCTGCGGCCTTCTCGGGCAAGGTCGCGGTGACCCGGGTCGCCCCCGACGGCACTCGCGCCGACCTCGCCGCGGCCGACGTGAGCGGCACCGTCGCGCTCGACCTCGTGCAGGGCCTGCTCGGACGCGTGATGGCGGTCGCGACCTCGGAGAAGCCACGGCTCCGGCGCCAGGCCCAGGAGCTGCGCAGCATGCGCCGGCTGCGCTTCGCCCGCGACTCGGTGCTCGACCGCTACGGCGACGACCTCGGCGCCCCGCGTCTGGGCGACATGCTCACGTGGGACGCCGGTACCGGCCAGCTGGACACCTCTCCCCTGCCCGGCGGCCGCGAGACCGACGAGTCCTACCGCCCTCGCCTGCGGGTCCTGCGCACACCCCGGCTGCTGACGCCGACCTGGGTCGACGCGCAGGTCAACGGCTTCACCGACTCCGGCCTGGACCGGCCCGGCTGGATGTCCGACGTGGGCTTCGACGAGCGGGTCACCGCCGACGAGACCGCGAACCCTCTCTACGTCGCGTTCCGCGTGCTGGCGCCCGGTCGCGGCGAGGGCCGGGCCATGCTCCTCGACGCCGTCCGGCGGACCCATCTGGTCTGGCGCAGCGGGCAGCCGGGTGACGACGTCCACGGCGCCCGGATGCTTCCGCCCGCGACGACCCAGTCGATCACCGGCGCGAGGGCCGCGCTGACCACCCTGGCGGCACCTGCCGGCGAGCCCGTCGCGCTACCGCTGGCTCTCGCCCTGGAGCGGCTGCTGGCACTCCAGGACCGGCTCGGTGCCAAGCCCTTCACCCAGGTGCTCACCGGGCAGCGCAACGACGGCGGCTCGCGCTACGAGCTCGGGCACGGCGCGCAGCTGGCCGTGCCGGTGGCCGCCGAGCTGGCCAAGGCCGTCGACCAGGCCCAGGGCGCGCAGGACCCCGCGCTCGTCGCCCGGCCCGTGGCCGACGACCCGATCGGGGCCTGGCTGTTGCGGGCCGCGGGGATGCGCACGGCTCACGCCCTCTCCGACGGGACGGTCTTCGTCAGCGCCCTGACCACCGGCAGCCTGGTCGTCGACCTCACCCCGGACCCGGACTCCGCCACGCCGCTCCAGCTGGCCGCACGGCTGGACTCGGCCACCGACAGCGACCACGAGGAGCCGCTCCAGGCCGTCGTGACGGCGCTGGCGGCGAGCCCGCTCGCGCTGACGACCGTCGGGGACGCGGCGACGCTGCTGGCCGGGGTCAAGCCCAGCGCCGACGACGCGGCGCTTTTGGCCGCGCTGCGCAGCCTCGACCTGCCCGAGGTGCTCGACGTCGCGGACCTCCGGGCGCGGATCGGCGCCATCGACCCACGGCAGTACGTCGTCGCCGACCTCGGCGGCGAGACGGCAACGGTGACCGGCGACCCGAGTCGCCTCGCCGAGCTGCTGGGCGAGCTGGCAGCGGCGGGCGTCAGCAGCGCGCTGCCCCTGCTCACCGCGTCGGACACCCTGGCTCTCGCCCTGGGTGTCGTCGACCTCCCGGTGGCCGGCAACAACCTGGCCTCCCAGCACACGGTCGCCTACCGCTGGCACGTCCGGGGCCTCGCCGGGGACCCGGCCACCCTGGACCTCGGCCGGGGGCCCAAGGTCACGGTCGTCGACGGTGGGCGCGGGCTCGGCATCGCGGTGTGCACGGCCTACGTACGCACCGGCGGCAACGACCCCTACCAGTGGACGCCCACGCTCCCGGACGGCTCGCTGCTGACGCTGCGGCAGTACGAGCACCTGATGAACATCGTCGAGCTGGTCACCCCGCTCGGCGTGCGCGCCGACACCTGGGCGATCCGACGCCGACACGTCGACGTCGACGGGTCCGGCACCCCGACCCCGCTCGCGCCGTCCGCCGCCCGCACCTACCACCGCTACCGTCCGTTCCGCTGACGGACCAGAGGAGAGCACCATGACAACCTGGACCGACCTGGCCGGCGTGGATCCCGCGACTCTCGTGGATCAGATCGTCACCACCGGTGTCAACAAGTACGACGCGGCCAAGCTCGTCAACAACCTGGTCGCGATCAACCTCAACCAGGCCCCACGGCACTTCGTGTTCTCCCACCCGCTGCCGACCACCGACCCTGCCCCCTGTGCGCCGACCTTCGCGCGCACCTTCAGCCACCAGGACTGGATCGACGGCGAGAGCGTCGTCCAGGCCGGCGAGAGCGCCGACGACAAGGGCTTCAACTGGCGTTTCAACGCCCTCGCGCGCGACATCGACGCGTTGCACACCGACACCGCCAACCTCTTCCAGTGCCTGTCGACCCTGAGGGGGCAGCTGGTGCAGGCCCTCCAGGACGTCGCCGCCGAGCTCAACCGCCTCGACACCGACGTCGCGACCAACCACGGGAACAACCCGGGGCTCAACACGCCGCCGTTCAACGTCGGCCTCGAGAACGCGCCGCAGTTCCTCGGCGTGCGCGAGCTCGACGGCAGCAAGGTGACGATGTGGAAGACGGCCCAGAACGTCATGGTCCTGCCCGGCGTCGACACGGTCGGGCTCCAGGACACGGTGACCCAACGGCTCGCGACCGGCGGTCTGCTGGTCCGGTTCGCCGGTCAGAGCCAGGAGTTCACCCAGGCCCTGGCAGCCGGCACGTCGGTCAAGGACCTCATCGCCACCTACGGCCAGCAGGACCTCGGCGACGGGCGCACCGTCGCCAACGCGCTCGCGCTGCTGCCCGACGACGCCACGTACCAGGACATGGCGACACTGACCGATGCGGTCAACACCCAGGAGCAGGCGGTCATCAAGAGCACCGTGGGGGGTGTCGATGCCGTGTCCGCGTTGACCGGGGTCACCAGCGAGGGGATGCCGATCGCGACGACGACGGCGGCCCTGCTCGCCACCTCGGTCGCCACCTCCCCCGTGCTCGGGTCGGTGCTGGGCTCCGGGCTGTCGCGCGCCGGGTTGACGACGATCGCGGACGTGGCTGGTCAGACGCCGACACAGCTGGTGCAGCGGCTCGGACAGCAGGGCGTCACGATCGACCCGGTCCAGGCCCAGGAGCTCGCCACGCGGGCCTCGATGATCGCCGGACTCCAGACGACTCGGTGACCAGACCGGCCGACCGCCCAGCGGGCGGTAGGCCTCTCAACCCGTCGCGGCCTCCAGCAGGAACCGCGGGAGCAGGGAGGTGATCAGGGGCGATGGCTCGACGCCGAGCTCGCGACGGTAGATCGTGCGGCAGCGACGGTACTGACGCAGCGCCTCGGTCATGTTGCCCTCCACGACGTGCACGTAGACCACCGCTCGGTGGGCGCTCTCGCGCAAGGGGTCGGCCTCCACCGCGGCCAGCGCGGCCTCGATGGCGCTGGCGTAGCGACCGTCGTCCGCGAGCCGGGTCGCCATGGTCTCCAGGGCGTGGAGGCGCAGCTGACGCAGCCGCTCGCGCTCGAACAGGACCCAGTCGTCGTACCAGCCGGGGAGCAGCTCGCGGTCGAGCACCGAGCCGGCCAGTGGCTCGTCGACCTGTGAGTCGTCGAAGATCGCGCGGAGCCGCCGCCGCAGGTGGTGGACGTCGACCAGGACCGGGTCGCCGAGCCCGACGACGTCGCCCGACAGCGACAGGAGCCCGGGGTAGGACCTCCCCACCCGCCAGAGGGCCGAGCGCAGGCTTCCGTGCGCGTGCTTCTCCCCCACCGCGGGCCACAGGCTGCCCGCGATCAGGCCACGCGTCGAGGAGCCGTGCAGCGACACGAACGCGAGCAGCCGCTGCGCGCTGATCGACACCACGACGGGCCTGCCGTCCCGACACAGCTCGAGGCGGCCCAGCAGCGACAGCCGCCATGCCGGGGTCGGCCGCTCGGCGACCTGCACGTCGATGACGGACAGTGCAGCCATGGTCCTCGCCTCCTCCCTCACGAGACAAGGTTGCGAGTGCCTCTGCCATGAAGGAAGACGCGGGGCCGGTCGTGATACACGCCGAGACCGCAGTAGGTGTCGCGACGCGGCTTCCTCGGCTAGCGTGCACCGAGGTTTGACGAGGGAGGACCACAACTGTGCTTTCGGACATCGAGATCGCGACCGCCGCGACAGTGCGCCCCATCCGTGAGGTGGCGTCGGACAACCTGGGCATCGACGAGCAGCACCTCGTGCCCTACGGGCACGACAAGGCGAAGGTCGACCTCGGCTACATCGCGTCGTTGGCCGACCGTCCGCTCGGGCGGCTGGTCCTGGTGACCGCGATGTCGCCGACTCCCGCGGGTGAGGGCAAGACCACCACGACGGTCGGTCTCACCGATGCCCTGCACGGGCTCGGGCACAAGGTGATGGCCTGCCTGCGCGAGCCGTCGATGGGCCCGGTGTTCGGGATGAAGGGCGGGGCAGCCGGAGGCGGATACAGCCAGGTCGTGCCGATGACCGACATCAACCTGCACTTCACCGGCGACTTCGCGGCCATCGCGGCTGCCCACAACCTGCTGTCGGCCCTGGTCGACAACCACATCCACCACGGGAACGAGCTGGACATCGACGTCCGCTCGATCACGTGGAAGCGCGTGCTCGACATGAACGACCGCTCCCTGCGCGACATCGTCATCGCGCTCGGCGGACCGGCGAACGGCTACCCGCGCGAGAGCGGCTTCGACATCGTCGTGGCCTCCGAGCTGATGGCGATCTTCTGCCTGACCGAGTCGCTGGCCGACCTGAAGCAGCGACTCGGCGACATCGTGATCGGCTGGTCGCGCACCCAGAAGCCGGTCACGGCCCGCGAGCTGGGCGCCGACGGCGCCATGGCCGTGCTGCTGCGCGACGCGCTGGCACCCAACCTGGTCCAGACCATCGAGGGTGCGCCGGCGTTCGTGCACGGCGGACCGTTCGCCAACATCGCACACGGATGCAACTCCGTGATGGCCACCCGCACCGGGCTGCGGCTGGCCGACATCGTGGTGACGGAGTCGGGGTTCGGGGCCGACCTCGGCGCGGAGAAGTTCGTCGACATCAAGTGCCGCAAGTCCGGCCTCCGCCCCGACCTCGCGGTCGTCGTCGCGACCGTCCGAGCCCTCAAGTACCACGGCGGGGTCGCGCTCGGCGACCTGTCGAAGGAGGACCTCGGGGCGGTCGAGAAGGGGGTGACCACCAACCTGCGCAGACACCTGCGAAACATCCGCGAGGTGTACGGCGTGAACTGCGTGGTCGCGATCAACCGCTTCCCCACCGACACCGACGCCGAGGTCGCCAAGGTGGTCGAGCTGGTCGCCGCCGAAGGCGTCCAGGCCTTCCCGGCGACCCACTTCAGCGACGGCGGGGCGGGCGCGCAGGACCTCGCCCGAGGCGTGCTGGCGCTGCTCGACGAGCCCTCGCCGTACTCCTTCTCCTTCACCTACGACGACGAGCAGTCGATCACCGAGAAGGTCGAGACCCTGGCCTCGCGCGTCTACGAGGCCGACAAGGTGACCTGGGACCCGCGCGCGAGGCGTCGGCTGCAGCGCATCGAGCGCGACGGGTACGGCGGACTGCCGGTGTGCGTGGCCAAGACGCAGTACTCCTTCTCGACCGACCCGAAGGCGCTCGGCGCACCCAGCGGGCACGAGCTGCACGTGCGCGAGGTGCGGCTGGCCGCCGGCGCCGGGTTCGTGGTCCTGGTCTGCGGCGACGTCATGACGATGCCCGGGCTGCCGCGCGACCCGGCCTCGGCCCGGATCGACCTCGCCGACGACGGGACCATCTCCGGCCTCTCGTGAGGCAGGTCACCGGGTCGGCTTGCGGGCTATCCGGTAGTGCAGGGTGAGGAACGCGAAGCCGAACACCCAGAAGGCGTGCTCGGCGCGCAGCATCCCGTCGTCGAGGTAGACGTCGAGCTGCTCCTCGAAGCCACGCACCGCCAGCGCGGTGAGCTCGTCCGCCGCGGTGTCGACGTAGCTGAGGTAGTGCCCGGCCTGCCCGTCGTGGACGCGGCTGGACAGGGTCAGGCCACGGTCGGGCCGGGCCTGCGGCCTCAAGGTGGCGGTGAAGCTGCCCTCGGGTACCGGGAAGCCGACGCTGACGTAGCCCTGCCCCGCGTGGGCGTAGGTGGTGTAGATGCCGAGCATGATCGGCTCGTCGTCGTCGGCGAAGGACCGGATCCAGCCCCGGACCGCGACCGCGCCGTCGGCGTCGCTGATCGTGTCGATGCGGCTGCGGATCCCACGCTGGGCCTCGCGCTGGTTCATCGGCAGGCTCGCCTGGCCGAGCGGGCGCGCGACGAGCGTGCGGTAGAGCAGGTAGCCGGGCCTCACCCACGCGCGCCACTGCGGCACGATGTCGAGGGCGAACCTCGTGGTGTGCTCGTAGAACTCCCGTACCTGGGCGTCGACCTCGGCCGGGTCGAAGTCGGGACCGGCCAGGGCGTCCAGCGAGCCCACGATCCCGGTGTCTGCGGCGTCGGCCGTGTGCACCCCGCCGAGCTCCTCGGCAAGCTCTCGGACGTACTGCGTCCCGACGTACGACGACCGGGCGGGACGCGGCACGACGAACGGCAGGTCGGCGGCCGGGACCCGCTCGGCGAGCAGGCTCACCTGGGCGTCTGGGAAGAGGACGGCCGACAGGCTCCGGTAGGTCAGCACGGTCGCACTCGCGACGGCCGCGCCCGTCGCCTGGCGCGACCTCAGTGCCCGAGCCACGGCGAGCCCGACGAGCGGACCCATCGCGACCTTCTGCGGGCGTACCCCGAGGGCGCCGGCGACGGCACCGGTCGCCGTACCCACGACGCGCGGGCCGACGCCGAACCCCCGCTCCGCGAGCCAGCCCACCGGGGCGGCCAGCGCGGTGCTCACCGCGATCCGCTGCCAGAGCGCCGGGATCTCGCCGTCCTGCTGACGAGACCTCGCCACCGCCTCGGACGCCCCCAGCCCGATCGCACCGACCGCCGCGGCGCCGAGCGCCGTCCTTGCCCCGCGGCCGGCCACGAGGCAGGCGCCGGCCAGCCCGCCGACACCTGCTGCGAACGCGACGGACGACCTGGCCACCGTCGGCAGCCTAGTGGTCGGTCAGCGCGGCTCCGCGGTATGGCCGTCGGCGCCGTGGGTGCGCTGGCTCTCCTTCATGCCGGCCTCGCGCAGATGTCGGCGCCCCGCCATGAGATCCTCGCGCACGGCCGCCTCGAGCTGACGGAACAGCGACCAGTAGCCGTCGTCGTACTCCTCGACGATCTGGAACGTCCACCGGCCGTCCAGGACGTTGCGGCCGAACAGCTCGCGCTCGAGACGGTCGGCCCATGACCCGTGCCCGGCCTCGCGGAGCAGGGGGATGGCCTCCTCGACGTGCCGGTTTCCCTCGCCGGTCAGCTGGTGGAACGCGTAGAGGTGCCCGCGCGCCCACTCGGTGACCTCCAGCGCCTTGGTCAGCCTGCCTACGGCATCGACCGTGGCCTGGTCGACCCCGTCGGGCACCTGGTGCCCCGAAGACACGCGCTCGCTCATGACCACGCCGTACCCAGATCGGGCAGCGACGCACCGGCAGCGACCGGGGCGGGTACGTTGCGGGTGATGACCGAGCTGCTCGACGACCTGGCCGGGGCGAGGGTGCCGTGGACCTCGCCGGCCATCGCAGCGTGGTACTCCCACGACGCGCTTCGCCGGCAGTGGCGCGCTCCGATGCGGACCGAGGCCGAGCGCCTCGGCGACATCGGCTTCGGTGAGGGGTTCCGCGACGACGTCGGAAAGGGCCCGGCAGACCCCCTCGCCTGGGCCAACCGCCGCCTCGTGCTCGGCGACGGCGGGTGGGTGCTGACCGGCATCCGGTACCGCAACCGGGACGTGTCCCGGCCCTTCGTCGACGTCATCGCCACGACCGCGTCGGCGACGCCGGACGGACTGGCGGCCCTGGTCGGGAGCGTGCTGCCCGCCTACGACGAGTTCGCGCCTCTCAGCCTTCGCGTGGACGCCCCCGACCCCCTCGCCCTGGTCGAGGAGCTGGGAGTCGACCCACGCTTCGGCGCCGGCTGCGCGGTCGACATGCTCGTCGTCGCCGAGACCGTCGTCCGGCTGCGCGCGCAGCCTCGGGCCGCGGCGTACCCGGACGTGAGGCTGCGGGCGGGCGAGCCGGAACGGCTGGCACGACGCGTCGCCGAGATCTACGCCGAGCTCGGCGCCGGTGAGCCGGCCCTGGCCAGGTGGGCGCAGCCCGAGGACGCCGAGTCGCTGGCCGCCTGCGCCGACGAGGGTCTGCTCTTCGAGGTGCTGGCCGAGGGCGAGTCGGCGGGAGTGGTCGCGGGGCTGCGCTACGACGCCCACGGGATGCGCGGATTCTCGGTGCAGGAGGTCTGCCTGGACCCGGCCCACCGGGGCCGTCGGCGTGCCCCGGCCGTCCTCCAGCGCCTCGTCGACGCGCTGCCGGACCAGGACGGGGACGTGCTGTGGGGCACGATCGACCCGGCCAACTCGGCGTCGCTGAACAGCGCCCGTTCGGTCGGCCGCAGGGTCGTCGGCGGGCTGGTCTGGGTCACACCGCACGGGCTGCCCGGCATGCGCCCGGGCACCTCGGGCCCGACCTAGGAGTCGAAGCCCAGGCCCGCCCTGTCGAGGGTCCGCAGCCACAGGTTGCGCCGACCCTGACGTCGGTCGGCGGCCGCGAGCGAGCGACGTGTCAGCTCGATGCCCGTCCAGGCGAACGGCTCCGGCGGGAAGGGCAACGGCTTCCTCCGCACCATCTCCAGGCGGGTGCGCTCGGAGTCGACCCCGTCGAGCAGATCGAGCATCACGTCCGCGCCGAAGCGCGTCGCGCCGACACCGAGACCGGTGTATCCCAGCGCGTACGCCGCGCGGCCGGCGTACGCCGTTCCGAAGAACGCGCAGAAGCGGGTGCAGGTGTCGATCGCCCCGCCCCAGCGGTGGGAGAACCGCAGGCCCGCCAGCTGGGGGAACGTCGTGAAGAACTGCCGCGCCAGCAGGTCGAAGGTCTCGGGCCGCTGGTCGTAGGACCGCCGGAGGTGCCGCCCGAAGTGGTAGACCGCGTCGTACCCGCCCCACAGGATGCGGTGGTCTGCGGTCATCCGGAAGTAGTGGAACTGGTTGGTCATGTCGTCGAGGCCCTGCCTCCCCCGCCAGCCGATCCCCTCGAGCTGGTCGGGCGAGAGCGGCTCGGTCATCAAGGCGTAGTCGTAGACGGGCACGGTGTGCAGCCGGATCCGGCGCACCAGCGAGGGGAACGCGTTGGTGCCGAGGGCCACCCGCCCCGCGCGCACGGCGTACCCGTGCTCCGTGCGCACCTCCACGCCCGCTCCCGCGGTGGTCACGCCCGAGACCCGGGTGCCCTCGTGCACGCGCACGCCGAGCGACTCGGCGGCCGCCGCGAGCCCCCAGGCGAGCCGCGCCGGATCCACCAGCGCGTTGTCGTGCGGCTCGAAGGCCCCCGCCAAGAACGTCGGCGAGCTCACCTCGGCGAGCATGGAGTCACGGTCGAGGAACGTCGCCTCGGGGTTGTCGGCGACCAGCTGGTGCAGCCAGTCCACCTGGTGCGGCTCCGTGGCGACGGTGATCGCACCCGACCTCACGAAGTCGCAGTCGACGGCGTAGCGGGAGAGCGTCGCCTCGATGGCGTCGAGGTTGTCGCGGCCGAGGCGCTCCAAGGTGTCGATCTCGTCGGGCCAGCGTTCGACGCCGTTGGCGTGGCCGTGGGTGAGGGACGCCGCGCAGAAGCCGCCGTTGCGCCCGGAGGCGGCCCAGCCGATCCGGCCGCCCTCCAGCAGCACGACGTCGCGGGACGGGTCGCGCTCCTTGGCCCGCACGGCGGTCCACAGACCCGTGTAGCCACCGCCCACGACACAGAGGTCGGTCGAGCCGTCGGCCTCCAGCGGCGGCCGCGGGGCGGGCCGATCGGCGCTGTCGAGCCAGTAGGGCGTGGTCGCGGCGTCGGCGACCGCGGGATGCAAGGTGGCCGCCATGCCCGAACTCTGCCACGCCCCCGTTGAGTTGGCCCTCCAGCCTCGTTGAGTTGGCCCTCCGGGCCAACTCAACGAGGCTGGAGGGGGCGGCGGACCGAGGTGACGAGCACCGCGGCCGGCACCATGGCGACCGGGATGGCGAGCAGCGCGTGCAGGGTGCCGACGTGGTTGCCCAGGAAGCCCAGCAACGGCGGGCCGGCCAGGAACGCGCCGTACCCGATGGTCGACACGACACCCACCCTCCGGGCGGAGCGGGCCGGGTCGTCGCCGGCGGCGCTCATCCCGACCGGGAAGCCCAGTGCAGCGCCGAAGCCCCACAGCACGATGCCGAGCACCGCGAAGGCGGCGACCCCGGACCAGACCACCACCAGGACGCCGACGGTGGCTGCGAGAGCCGAGACCAGCATCGAGCGCACGCGCCCGTAGCGGTCGAGCACCACCGGGCCACCGAGGCGCCCCAGTGTCATCGACGCGACGAAGAGCGCGAAGCCCAGGACGCCGACCCAGTGTCGGGCGTCGTAGCCGTCGACCAGGCCGAGGGCCAGCCAGTCGTTGGCGGAGCCCTCGGCGAGGGTGAAGGCCAGCACCATGAAGCCGATGGCCAAGGTCCGCGGCTCCAGCCACGCCGACCGCGACGGACCGTCCACGCGCGCGTGCTCGGCCTGCGCCGCGGGCAGGAGCCGCCGGCTGGCCACGAGCGCCACCGCCACCGCCAGCGCCGGGACGACGGCGTAGTGCACGGCCACGGGTACGCCGAGTCCCGCGGCCACCGCGCCCACTCCCGCGCCGGTGAAGGTCCCCAGCGACCAGCAGGCGTGGAAGCGCGGCATGATGCTGCGGCCCAGCTCGCGCTCGACGGCCGCGCCGTCGACGTTCATGGCGACGTCCCAGACGCCGGCGCCCACGCCGTAGACGAACAGGCCCGCGGCTGCTCCGGGTGCCGATCCGGCGGTGACGAGCAGGCCGGCCACAACCAGGCCGGCCAGGTCGGCACCGGCGCCGAGCCTCAGGACCGCACCAGCACCCCACCGGTCGATCAGGTGACCGCTGGCCGGCATCCCGACCATGGCACCGACCGCGATCGCTAGCAGGACGCTGCCCAGCTCGCCGTTGGTCAGGTGCAGCGAACCGCGCAGGTCCGGGACCCGGGAGGCCAAGGTCGCGAAGCAGAACCCGTTCAGCGCGAAGACCAGGGCCACCGCGTTGCGAGCGGTGGTGGCCGGGACGCGGGTCACAGGTGCTGGGCGCCGGGCGGGCCGGCCTCGAGCCAGGACTGGAAGCCCATCAACGAGGACGAGCCCAGCGCCAGCTCGACGACCCCTGTCGGGGTCTCGCACCGGATCACCACGTGTCCGGGGTAGAGCGAGAGCTGCTCGACGCCCTCGGGCTGACGGCGTTCGACGAAGACCAGGGTCCGTCGCGCCCACACCCGCTTGGGACGGGGCGAGAGCGAGAAGATCCGGAACCACTCCAAGGAGTCGCCGGCGTACCTGCCCAGGCCCAGCAGC
The DNA here is from genome assembly GCF_036267815.1 of Nocardioides sp. GTDB lineage: Bacteria > Actinomycetota > Actinomycetes > Propionibacteriales > Nocardioidaceae > Nocardioides. The sequence goes on from NZ_DATAVI010000063.1 coordinate 82,872, forward strand.
CAGCCGTGCCCCGAGCTGGTCGCCCGGGCGCGGTAGCTCAGCTCGAAGGTGCCACCGTGGCGTGAGAGCAGGCGTCGACGCAGGATCAGGGCGACGCCCAGGAACAGCACGAGCAGGAGCACGACGGCTGCCGACTCCAGCAGCCTCTCCCAGATGGGCAACGCTCCCTCTCCTGTCAGCCCCCGCTCAGATGCGCCGGGAGCGCGTTCAGTCCTGGCCCTCCAGCGCGGCCTTGCGCTCCTCCATCAGGCGCTTGGCCTCCTCGAAGTCGCTCTCGTGGGACAGCTCGGCAAACTCGCACAGCAGGCGGACGTGGTTGCCCGCCACCGAGACGAACCCACCGTCGACCGCCGCCACCCAGTGACCGTCGTCGACCGTGCGGACGTCGACCTGACCGGCGGCCAGCACCGACATCACCGGGGTGTGGTCGGCCATGATCCCGATCTCGCCGGCCAGAGTCCGGCAGTTGACCACGGTCGCCTCGCCGGACCAGACCTCACGGTCGGCCGCGACGAGCGAGACCTGCATCGTCTTCGCCATCTCCTAGACCCTCACAGGCTCTTCTGGATCTCGTCCCACTTGCGCTCGACGTCGTCGAGGCCGCCACACATGAAGAACGCCTGCTCCGCGACGTGGTCGTACTCGCCGTCGGCGATCTTGTTGAACGCCTCGACCGTCTCGGCGACCGGCACCGTCGAGCCCTCGAGGCCGGTGAACTGCTTGGCGACGTAGGTGTTCTGCGACAGGAACCGCTGGATACGGCGCGCCCGGCTGACGATGATCTTGTCCTCCTCGGACAGCTCGTCGACACCGAGGATCGCGATGATGTCCTGGAGCTCCTTGTTGCGCTGGAGGATCTGCTTGATCCGGATCGCGCAGTCGTAGTGCTCCTGCCCGATGTACTGCGCGTCGAGGATCCGCGAGGTCGAGGTCAGCGGGTCGACCGCGGGGTAGATGCCCAGCGAGGCGATCTCGCGGGACAGCTCGGTGGTGGCGTCGAGGTGGGCGAACGTGGTCGCGGGTGCCGGGTCGGTGTAGTCGTCGGCCGGCACGTAGATCGCCTGGAGCGAGGTGATCGAGTGACCTCGCGTCGAGGTGATCCGCTCCTGGAGCGTGCCCATCTCGTCGGCGAGGTTGGGCTGGTAGCCCACGGCGGAGGGCATCCGGCCCAGCAGCGTGGAGACCTCGGAGCCCGCCTGGGTGAAGCGGAAGATGTTGTCGATGAAGAGCAGGACGTCCTGGTTCTGCACGTCGCGGAAGTACTCCGCCATGGTCAGCGCCGACAGGGCGACCCGCAGACGGGTGCCCGGCGGCTCGTCCATCTGGCCGAACACCAGCGCGGTCTGGCCGATGACGCCGGCCTCGGTCATCTCCTGGATCAGGTCGTTGCCCTCGCGGGTGCGCTCACCGACTCCGGCGAACACCGACACACCACCGTGGTCACGGGCGACGCGCGCGATCATCTCCTGGATCAGCACCGTCTTGCCCACGCCGGCGCCCCCGAACAGGCCGATCTTGCCGCCCTGGACGTACGGCGTCAGCAGGTCGATGACCTTGATGCCGGTCTCGAACATCTGGGTCTTGGACTCGAGCTGGTCGAAGGCCGGGGCCTTGCGGTGGATGCCCCAGCGCTCCTTGACCTCGAACTTCTCGCCCTCGGTGAGGTTGAGCGGCTCGCCCAGCATGTTGAACACGTGGCCCAGCGTCACGTCGCCGACCGGGACCGAGATGGGGCCGCCGGTGTCGGTCACGACCGCACCGCGGACCAGACCGTCGGTCGGCTGGAGCGAGATCGCGCGGACCATGCCGTCCCCGATGTGCTGGGCGACCTCGAGGGACAGCACGTGCTTGTCGCCGCCGAGCTCGAACTCGCACTCCAGCTTGTTGTACATGTCGGGCATCGAGTCCACAGGGAACTCGATGTCGACGACCGGGCCGATGACCCGGGCGATCCGGCCACCCGCGCCCTCGGTGGCGTCGGCGTTCTTCTCATCAACCGTGGCAGTCATGTCTCTCCACTCACTTACTCGCTGGCGGCGTTGGCGTCGGCCAGCGCGTTCACGCCACCGACGATCTCGCTGATCTCCTGGGTGATCCCCGCTTGCCGGGCCTGGTTGGCGATGCGGGTGTACTTCTTGATGAGCTCCTCGGCGTTGTCCGTCGCTGACTTCATCGCCTTCTGTCGAGCGGCCAGCTCGGAGGCCGAGGCCTGGAGCAGGGCGAAGAAGATGCGGCTCTGGACGTACTTCGGCAGCAGCGCGTCCAGCACCTCTTGGGCAGACGGCTCGAACTCGTACAGCGGGAGCACCTCGTCCTTCTCGGGGCGCTCGTCGCTCTCGACGATCTCCAGCGGCAGCATCCGCACGTCGTGCGGCTCCTGCACCAGCATCGACCGGAACTGGGTGTAGACCAGGTGCACCTCGTCCACGTGCGCGGGGTCGTCCTTGTCGGCGGTGAACGCCTCGATCAGCGACTCGCCGATCTCCTTGGCGTTCTCGTAGCGCGGCTGGTCGGAGAAGCCGGTCCAGCTCTTCGCGACGTCGCGACCGCGGAACCGGTAGTAGGCCTCGCCCTTGCGCCCGGTGAGGTAGGTGACGACCTCCTTGCCCTCGCCGCGGAGCCGCTCGGCGAGCCGCTCCCCCTCCTTGAGCACGCTGGAGGAGTAGGCGCCGGCGAGCCCGCGGTCGCTGGTGACGATCAGGACCGCAGCCCGGTCGGCGCTCTCGGGCTCGGTGGTCAGGGCGTGGTCGACGTTGGAGTAGGTCACCAGGGCGGTGACGGCCCGGGTCAGCTCGCGCGCGTACGGCGCGGCCTGCTGGGCCCGCTGCTGCGCCTTGATGATGCGAGAGGCAGCGATGAGCTCCATGGCGCGGGTGATCTTCTTGGTCGACTCGACCGAGCGGATCCGCGCGCGGTACTCACGCAGCGATACAGCCATCCTCAGCCCCGCTTCTGCTTGACGATCTGCTCCTGCTCGAGCTCCTCGTCGGTGACCGGGTCCGCCTTGGCCTCGGTACCCGGCTTGATGGACTCACCGTCGGAGGTCTCGAACTGGTCGAGGAACTCGTCGTACGCCGCCGCGACCTTCTCCTCGGTCGCGTCGTCGAAGACGCGCGACTCGCGGATGCCGTCGAGGACGTCCTTGTGCTGACGCGCCAGGAAGTCCAGGAAGTCCTGCTCGAAGCGCAGGACGTCGTCGGTGGGGACCCGGTCGAGCTTGCCCGAGGTCCCGAGGTACAGCGAGACGGTCATCTCGGCCAGCGGGTACGGCGAGTACTGCGGTTGCTTGAGCAGCGCCATCAGCCGCTGGCCGCGGTCGAGCTGCTGCCGCGACGCCGCGTCGAGGTCGGAGGCGAACATCGCGAAGGCCTCCATCGCCCGGAACTGCGCGAGCTCGACCTTGAGCGACCCGGTCACGCTCTTCATGGCCTTGGTCATGGCGTTCCCACCGACCCGGGACACCGAGACACCCACGTCGATGGCCGGCCGCTGGTTGGAGGCGAACAGGTCGGACTGCAAGAAGATCTGGCCGTCGGTGATCGAGATGACGTTGGTCGGGATGTAGGCCGACACGTCGTTGGCCTTGGTCTCGATGATCGGCAGGCCGGTCATCGAGCCGGCACCGAGCTCGTCCGACAGCTTCGCGCAGCGCTCCAGCAGGCGGCTGTGCAGGTAGAACACGTCGCCCGGGTAGGCCTCGCGACCGGGCGGGCGCCGCAGGAGCAGCGAGACCGCGCGGTAGGCCTCGGCCTGCTTGGTCAGGTCGTCGAACACGATCAGGACGTGCTTGCCGTCGTACATCCAGTGCTGGCCGATGGCCGAGCCGGTGTAGGGAGCGAGGTACTTGAAGCCCGCGCTGTCGGACGCCGGCGAGGCCACGATCGTGGTGTACTCCAGCGCGCCGGCCTCCTCGAGGGCGCCGCGCACCGCCGCGATTGTCGAGCCCTTCTGGCCGATCGCGACATAGATGCACCGCACCTGTTGCTGCGGATCTCCGGTGGCCCAGTTCTGCTTCTGGTTGATGATCGTGTCGACCGCGATCGTCGTCTTGCCCGTGGAGCGGTCACCGATGATCAGCTGACGCTGCCCGCGACCCACCGGGGTCAGCGCGTCGATGGCCTTGATGCCGGTCGCGAGCGGCTCCTTGACCGGCTGACGCAGCATCACTCCGGGCGCCTGGATCTCCAAGGCACGACGCTCGTCGGACTCGATGTCGCCGAGGCCGTCGATCGGGGTGCCGAGCGGGTCGACCACGCGGCCCATGAAGGCGTCGCCGACCGGCACCGAGAGGATCTCCCCGGTACGCCGGACCGTCTGGCCCTCCTCGATCTTGTCGAAGTCACCGAGGACGACGACGCCGATCTCGCGGGTGTCGAGGTTCAGTGCGAGACCGAGGGTGCCGTCCTCGAACTCGAGCAGCTCGTTGGCCATCGCCGACGGCAGGCCGGAGACGCGGGCGATGCCATCGGCACACTGCGCGACGGTGCCGACCTCCTCCTTGCTGGCCGCCTCGGGCTTGAAGTCCTCGACGTACTTGGTCAGCGCGTCGCGGATCTCCTCCGGACGGATCGTGAGCTCCGTCATCTCATCCCTACTCTCTAGTCTCTTCTCGAAGTTCTCTCAGCCGACCAGACGCCGTCGGGCGTCGTCGAGCCGGCTGGCGATGGTGCCGTCGATGACCTCGTCGCCGATCTCGACGCGGATCCCGCCGAGGACGTCGGGGTCGACGACGACGTTGAGGTGGACGGTCGTGGCGTACTGCGTGCCGAGGATCCGGGCGAGCCGGTCCTGGTCGGCCCGGCTCAGGGGACGGGCCACGCGCACCGTGGCGACGGCCTCGCCCTGCGTGGCGGCCGCGACCTCGCGGTAGGTGGCCAGGGCCACGGTGACCGGGCCGTAGGTGCCGGACAGCGCCTGCGTCGCCAGGGTGATCGTCGCCGGGAGGGCCTTGCCCTCCAGCAGCGAGCCGAGCAGCCCGGCCTTGTCGTCGACCGAGCGCGCCGGGTCGGACAGGGCGGAGCGGAGGTCGGGGTTGGCGTCGATGATGCCGGAGAGCTCGAAGAGCTGGTCGCCCACCTCGCTGGCGTCGGAGCCGGCCGAGCGGACCGCGGCGATCTCGCTGAGTCGCTCCAGCACGTCGGCGAGGTCACGCGAGAGGGTCCAGCGCCGGCCCACGGCGTCGGTGAGCAGGCCGAGGCCGGGGTCGCCGAGGCGCCCCTTGAACACCTGCTGCACCATGCCCTGCTTGGCCTCGGCCGGCAGCGACGCATCGGTCGCGAACCGGCGCAGGCCGGCCTCGCCGCGCAGCAGCCCACTCACCGTGAAGAGCTCGTCACCGAGCGTCGCGGCCGCGGCCTTGCCGGTGGTGGCGTCGTCGAGCTGCTCGGTGAGCGCCGCGAGCGCCTCGGCGGAAGCTCCCCGGAGGTCCATCAGCGGGCCTCCTCCAGGTCGGCCAGGAAGCGTTCGACCACGCGGGACTGGCGCTCGTCGTCGTCCATGGACTCGCCCACGATGCGTCCGGCCAGGTTGGTGGCGAGGCTGCCCACGTCACGGCGCAAGGAGTTGAACGCCGCCTTGCGGTCGGCCTCGACCTGGGTGTGCGCCAGCTCGACGATGCGGTCGTGCTCGACCTGCGCCTTCTCCCGCGCGTCCTGCACGATCTGGGCACCCTGCTCCCGAGCCTCCTCGCGGATGCGGGCCGCCTCGTGCTTGGCGTTGTTGAGCTGCTCCTTGTACTCCGCCTCGGCCTTGCGGGCGTCTGCCTGGGCCTCGTCGAGGTCGGCGAACCGCTTGCGGATCGCCTCCTGGCGGTCGGCCATCATCTTGTTGATCGGCGGGATGACGAAGCGGGCCAAGAACCAGATGATGATGCCGAACGCGATGACCTCGGCGATGAACGTCGCGTTGGGGACCAGGAAGTTGGACGCCAGAGGCATCCGGCTGCCGGCAAGGGTGTCCATCAGTCAGTCCTGTCTTTCGGGTGGGGTGTGCACCCCGGGTGTCTCGGGTCGCTCACTTGCCCAGGACGAAGACGAACAGCGCCATGAAGGCCAGGTTGATGAAGAACATCGCCTCGACCAGACCGACGGTGAGGAAGAAGATGGTCTGGAGTCGACCCTGGGCCTCGGGCTGACGCGCCACGCCCTGGATGTACGACGAGCCGGCGAGACCGTCACCGATGCCGGCCCCGATCGCGCCGCCGCCGAGGGCGAGGCCGCCGCCGATGAACGCGCCCGCCGTCTTGACGGCTGATTCCATGGTGGTTGCCACTGTGTCTCCTTGGTTCCGCGCCTTCCACGGCGCAATGGGTGTACCTCTGGTGCGGTCGGGCCCCTTGGCTCAGGCCGCGAGTTCTGGGGATTCGTGCTGGGACTCTTCGGAGTTCTCGGAGTGCTCGTCGTGACCCGCCCCGGCCATCCCGAAGTACAAAACGGTCAGGAGCGCGAAGATGAAGGCCTGGATTCCGCCGAGGAACAGCGTGTCGAAAAGCTTCCAGATGACACCGAACACCACGGCCAGCACTCCGCCCACGGGAAGGTTGACGGGCAGCCACTGCACGAGCGATCCGATGAGCGCGATCATGATGCCGCCGGCGAAGATGTTGCCGAAGAGTCGAAGGGCCAACGTGATCGGCTTGAGGAGGTCCTGCAGCACCTCCAGGAACGTGAACACGGTGCGGATGAGGAGATCGACGAACTTCTTGTCCGGGAAGATGCTCGCGCCGACGAAGTGCTTGAGATAGGCGCCCAGACCGCGGGTGCGCACGCCGTAGACCCACACGGAGACCATCGCGATGGCTGCCATGGCGTAGGTGAGGTTAGTGTCGGCCGTCGGTGAGGGCAGCAGGTGGATGTGCTTGTTGGGCTCGGTCGGGATGACCTCCAGCCAGTTCGCGATCAGGATGAAGAAGAACAGCGCGACGGCCAGCGGCACGACGTAGGGATTGATCTTGCCGAGGTTGTCCTCCACCTGCGTCTGCACCTGGGAGATGATCGTCTCCCAGACCAGCTGGAGCTTGGTGGGGACGCCGTCGGGGGTCTGCTTGGTGAGCTGGTTGCGCGCCCAGAGCCCGAGCAGGCACACGACCAGCCCGGCGACCACGGTCACCCAGATCGTGTCGAGGTTCCAGGTCATGCCCAGGAAGTGCCCGGTGGGGTGCTCGCCGGGGTGGATGTCGACGGCGCCGGGCAGGATCGCGGGAAGGTGAGTGCTCACTGCTGCTTCAACTCCTTCAACAGGGGCAGCCCCGTCATGACCAGCGCGATGAGCCGGAAGATCGCCAGGCCGAGGAGCAGCCCGATGCCGTCGGGCCAGAAGAGCACGGCGATGCCGACCGCGATCACCGACAGCACCAGCAGCCGGGCGAACGTCGACATCGCCAGCCGGTTGCGGGTCGGCTGCTCGCCGGAGGTGATCAGGCGCAGCAGCCAGTACTCGGTCGCGAGGTGGTTGAGCAGCCCGAGACCGACACCGGCGGCGATGCAGCCCGCGAGCACCCACTCGTCGAGCTGGCCCAGCACCCAGTAGGCGGCCACGGCCAGGACCACGGCTACCACGATGCTCTTGCGCTGGTCGCGGACCACCCGGCCGAGCGTCGCCGGGCCCAACAGCTGCGGGTCCAGCGGCGGGTTCGGCCCGGAGGTCGTGTCGGGCTCAGCCACGCCGGCTCCCCGGACGAGGTCGGTCATGACGCACGCTCATCGCAGCGCGCTCCGCACGCGTGCCCAGAAGGCCGCGGCAGCGGCCGCGATCCCGAGCGCGATGCCGACGAGGGTGAAGACCGGCGACGTGCCGGCGGCATGGTCGACCAGGAGCCCGACGACCAGGCCGACGACGACCGCCGCAGCCAGCACCCCACCGAGGCCCACGAGATCGCGACCCCGAAGGGTCGGGTCGGGGTCTCCATCGGCCATCCACTCAGGTCGCTCTCAGGGGTGTCTAGGTCGTAAAAGCCAACATCGCCGACGCACGCTCCACGGGGCCTCGACGACGCTCGGAAACTATCACAGCGACTCGGCGTCGCGAATGTCGCGGGGAGGAGGCCGGCACCCGTGCGCACGGAGGCCCGGGAACGGGGCTGGAGGCGGTCGGTCGTCATGGGCTGGCGGCCTGCTCTGCTCGGTGGCGGGGTGCTTGTGAAAAGTAGCACAAGCGTCCGGGACGCCGCCAGCCCCGGGGGCGGTCAGGCCTGGCTCAGGCCCCTCTCAGCCCCTTCTCAGGCCCTGTGCGAATGCGGTCCGAGTGCCGGCCGGGCGCTGCTCGAGCCGGTCAGGACGATGCCACCGCGGCCGCGCGGCGGCGGTGGAGCATCGGGAGCAGGAAGGTCAGGATCACGGTCAGCACGGCCGCCACGGTGATCAGCGACCACATCAACGGCCCCGTGTAGAGGCTGATCACAACCGTGCTCCCCGCGACCAGGGCCGCCCACATCCACATGATGAGCACGGCCCGCCGCTGGGAGTGGCCGATCTCGAGCAGCCGGTGGTGCAGATGCTCCTTGTCCGGGTGGTAGAACGCCTGGCCCCGCCGGGTGCGACGGATCACGGCCAGCACCAGGTCGACGATCGGGACGACGAGCAGGGTGACCGGCAGGGCGAGGGGCAGGAAGGTCGGGGCGAGGCTCGCGGGCGAGCCCATCGCACCCTTGCTCAGCTCGGTGCCGGAGAACTGCCCGGTCAGCGTGATGGCGCTGGCCGACAGCACCAGCCCGATCAGCATCGAGCCGCTGTCGCCCATGAACACGCGGGCCGGGTTGACGTTATGGGGCAAGAACCCCACACAGGCCCCCGCCAGCATGGCGCTGAGCAGCGCCCCGGTGGAGGCGAGCGAGGCGTTGTTGAGGCGCAGCAGCTGGTAGCAGAAGACGAAGAAGGCGATGGCGCCGATGCCGACCACCCCCGTCGCCAGCCCGTCCAGACCGTCGACGAAGTTCACCGCGTTGATGGTCGCCACGATCACGAACGCCGTCAGCAGCGCGCCCTGGGCGGGGTCGAGCGCGAACTGTCCGCCGTGTCCCTGGGGGAAGTAGAGGTACTGGATGCCGTTGAGGACCAGGAACCCCGCGGCCAGCACCTGGCCACCCAGCTTGGTCAGCGCGTCGAGCTCGAAGAGGTCGTCGAGGGTGCCGACCGCGCAGATCATGGCGCCCGCGATCAAGACGATGCGGGCGTCGTGGAAGACGAACGGGCCGCCGTGCGTCGACAGGAACGGCAGCTGACGGGCGACGAGGTACGACGCGCAGAGGCCGCCCAGCATCGCCAGTCCGCCGAGGTAGGGCACCGGCTGGGCATGGACGTCGCGGTCGCGCACCCGGGCTACGGCGCCGGTCCGCACCGCGATCTCGCGGGCGATGACGGTCAGCAGGTAGGTCGCGGCGGCCGCGACCAGGAAGACCAGGAGGTACTCACGCACGCGGCAGCGCCGTTCCTCGCACGATCAGGCCCGCCTCACTCCGGCTCACTGAGGTGCTTCGTCCTCGACCACGGTGCACCCCAGGGGTTGCAGCACGTCGTTCAGCTCGGGGACTCCCAGCGCCCCGCGGCGCAGCAGCCGTGGCTGGGAGAGACGCACGTCCAGGATCGTGGAGGCCTCGCCCCTGGGCGATGGGCCGTCGTCGAGCACGACCTCGACGTGGTCGCCGAGCATCCCCGCCGCGGCGGCGGCCTCGGTGGCCGCCGGCAGGCCGCTGAGGTTGGCCGAGCTCACCGCCATCGGGCCCGTGCGCTCCAGCAGGGCCAGCGCGACCTCGTGGTCGGGCATCCGGACCGCGACCGTGCCCCGCGTCTCGCCGAGGTCCCAGGTCAGTGACGGCTGCTGCTCGCAGACGAGAGTGAGCGGCCCCGGCCAGAACGCCTCGGTGAGCGCCTCGACGTAGCTCTGCAGGTTGGTCGCCAGGGCCGCCAGGGTCGTCGCCGCGCTGACCAGCACCGGTGGGGGCATCTCGCGGCCGCGGCCCTTGGCGTCGAGCAGCGCCTGCACGGCGTCGTGGTCGAACGCGTCGGCTCCGACACCGTAGACGGTGTCGGTCGGCAGCACGATCAGCTCACCGCGCTGGACCGCCTGCGCGGCGGCCTCGACGGCGGCCTCGCGCTCGGACTCCGACCCGGTCGGGTAGGTCGTGCTCATCGGGCCTCGCGTTCGTCGGTGCTCGTGGTGAGGCTCATCGTGCCAGTCGCGCGGTCAGGAAGCGCGCACGCCCGGTCAGGTCGAGATGGTCGCGCACCTGCTCCCAGGGTCCCGCCGCGCTGAAGACCGCGGGAGCGCTGCGGCCCTGGACGTCCGCGTGCTCGACGCCGACCTGACCGCCCGCCCGGAGCAGGCGGGCAGCGCGACGCTCGACGACCCGGATCGTGCCGAGACCGTCCCCCGCGGCGTAGAGGGCCAGGGCCGGGTCGTGGTCACGGACCTCGACCGCGACCGACTCCCAGGCCTCGTGGGGGATGTACGGCGGGTTGCTGACCACCACGTCGACGCCGCCCTCCAGGTCCGCGAAGGCCTCCCCCAGGTCGCCCTGGCGCAGGTCGACCCCGGTGCCCGCGAGGTTGCGGACGGCGTAGGCGTGGGCGCCCTCGTCCAGCTCGACGGCGTGCACGTCGGCCGTCGGCACCTCGTCCTTGACCGCCTTGGCGATCGCGCCGGAGCCGGTGCCGAGGTCGACGACGCGGCAGGAGCCGGTGGCCTGCTCGACCTGCCGGGCCTCCTCGATCGCCCAGCCGGCCAGCAGCTCGGTCTCGGGACGCGGCACGAAGACGCCCGGCCCGACCTCGAGCTCGACGTGCCGGAAGTACGCCACCCCGGTGAGGTGCTGGAGCGGCTCGCGCGCGGCCCGGCGCTCGACCAGCGCGGCGTACGTCGAGGCCTGCCCGGTCGCGACGTCGTCCACGAGCGGCAGCCGTCCGCGCTCGACGCCCAGCACGTGCGCGAGCAGGGCGCGCGCGTCGTGGTCGGGCGACTCGACGCCGGCCGCGCCCAGCCGGCTGACGGCGCCGGCCACCAGGTCGGCAGGCCTGCTCACGCGCCCTCGACCGAGGCCAGCCGGGACTCCAGATCCGCTTCGAGGCAGGAGTCGACCACCGGCTGGAGGTCTCCGTCGAGCACCTGGTCGAGGTTGTAGGACTTGTATCCCGTGCGGTGGTCGGAGATGCGGTTCTCCGGGTAGTTGTAGGTGCGGATCCGCTCGGACCGGTCGACGGTGCGGACCTGGCTGCGACGGGCCTCGCCGGCGGCCGCGTCGGCCTCCTCCTCGGCCGCGGCCAGCAGGCGGGCCCGCAGGATCCGCATCGCCTGCTCCTTGTTCTGGAGCTGGCTCTTCTCGTTCTGGCAGCTGACCACGATGCCGGTCGGCAGATGGGTGATCCGCACGGCGGAGTCGGTGGTGTTGACGCTCTGGCCGCCGGGCCCGCTGCTGCGGAAGACGTCGATGCGCAGGTCGTGCTCGTCGATCTGGACGTCGACCGCCTCTGCCTCGGGCATGACCAGCACGCCGGCCGCGCTGGTGTGCACCCGGCCCTGGGACTCGGTCACCGGAACCCGCTGCACCCGGTGGACGCCGCCCTCGAACCGCAGCAGGCCGTACGGCGCGTGCCCGGGCTCCGAGGCGTGCCGGGCCTTGATGGCGACCGTCACCGACTTGTAGCCGCCGAGGTCGGACCCGGTCGCGTCGAGGACCTCGGTCGACCAGCCCGCCCGCTCGGCGTACCTGGTGTACATCCGCAGCAGGTCGCCGGCGAACAGCGCCGACTCCTCGCCGCCCTCCCCCGACTTGATCTCGAGGATGGCGTCCTTGTCGTCGGCAGGGTCGCGAGGCACGAGCAGCCGCCGAAGCCGCTCCTCGGCGGCCTCCCGCTGGGCGGCCAGCGAGTCGGCCTCCCCTGCGAACGCCGGGTCCTCCGCGGCCAGCTCGCGGGCCGCGACGACGTCCTCGCCCGCCTGCTGCCACTCGCGCCAGGTGGTGATGATCGCGGTGAGCTCGGCGTAGCGCTGGTTCAGCGTCTTCGCCGTGCGGGCGTCGGCGTGGGTCTCGGGCAGCGCGAGTCGCGCCTCGAGCTCGGCATGCTCACCGAGCAGGCTCTCGACGACCTCGAACATCGCTCCTCCAGTCACGGCCCCGACAGCCCGGTTGCTGCGCTCAGACGAAACGGCGCCGCCCCCATGGAGGGGGGCAGCGCCGTTCGCGGTGCTACTGGGAGGCGTCTGCCTTCTGCTCGTCGGCCTTCTTGACCTTGGCGTAGCGCGCCTCGAAGCGGGCCACGCGCCCGCCGGTGTCGAGGATCTTCTGCTTGCCCGTGTAGAACGGGTGGCAGTTGGAGCACACGTCGGCGTGGATCACGCCGCTCGCCGCGGTGCTGCGCGTGGTGAACGTGTTGCCACACGTGCAGGTCACCTCGGTGGTGCGGTACTCCGGGTGGATGTCCTTCTTCATGGTGGTGTCCTTTCACGGCCGCCGGGTCCGTGGGCGCTGGTGCGCCGGCACGGTGAACCGGAGCCAAGGGGCGATTCTGCCACCGGCTGTAACGCCGCGGGTAATCGCCGGATTCCCGGCACGACGTCACCCCCACAGCGCCCCGGCGAACTCCTGTGGAGCGTGTGCGGAGCGGCCCGCGGTGGGCCTGAGACGTCGGCAGGACCAAGGGCACCGTGGAGCCACCGAGCCCCGCAGGAGTCGCCGGGGCGCTGTGGGGTGACGTCGGGCCGGGTCGGCGTTGTGGTGGGTGACGCTGTGGGCTGCTCGACGTCAGTCGTCGGCGATGTCTCCGGGGGTGGTCTTCTGGACCTGCATGAGGAACTCGATGTTGGTCTGGGAGCGCTTCAGTCGCTCGAGGAGCAGCTCCAGAGCCTGCTGGCCGTCGAGGCCCGAGAGCACGCGGCGCAGCTTCCACACGATCTGGAGCTCCTCCTTGCTCATCAACAGCTCCTCACGACGGGTGCCGCTCTGGACCGCGTCGATGGCGGGGAAGAGCCGCTTGTCGGCGAAGTCGCGGCGCAGCCTGATCTCCATGTTCCCGGTGCCCTTGAACTCCTCGAAGATCACCTCGTCCATCTTCGAGCCGCTCTCGATCAGGGCGGTGGCGAGGATGGTCAGGGAGCCGCCGTTCTCGATGTTGCGGGCAGCGCCGAAGAACTTCTTGGGCGGGTAGAGCGCCGCGGAGTCGACGCCGCCGGACAGGATCCGGCCGGAGGCGGGCGCGGCGAGGTTGTAGGCCCGGCCCAGCCGGGTGATGCCGTCGAGGAGCACGACCACGTCGTGACCCAGCTCGACGAGCCTCTTGGCGCGCTCGATGGCCAGCTCGGCGACCGTGGTGTGGTCGACCGCGGGACGGTCGAACGTCGAGGAGATGACCTCGCCCTTGGTCGAGCGCTCGAAGTCGGTGACCTCCTCGGGCCGCTCGTCGACCAGGACCACCATCAGGTGGCACTCGGGGTTGTTGGTCGTGATCGACTTCGCGATCGACTGCATGATCATCGTCTTGCCGGCCTTGGACGGCGAGACGATCAGGCCACGCTGGCCCTTGCCGATGGGCGAGGCGATGTCGATGACGCGCCCGATCAGGTTGCCCGGCTCGGTCTCCAGCCGCAGTCGCTCGCTGGGGTAGAGCGGGGTGAGCTTGGCGAACTCCACGCGGTTCTTGGCCGTCTCGGGGTCCGCACCGTTGACCGAGTCGATGCGCACCATGGGGTTGAACTTCTCCTTGCGCTCGCCGTCACGCGGCTGGCGCACCTGTCCGACGATCGCATCGCCCCGCCGCAAGCCGTACTTGCGCACCATCGACAGCGAGACGTAGACGTCATCGACGCCGGGCAGGTAGCCGCTGGTGCGGACGAACGCGTAGTTGTCCAGGACGTCGAGGATGCCGGCCGCCGGGGTCAGGACGTCGTCGTCCAGGATCGTGGTGTCCGGCTCGCCGCGCTGGCTGCTCGACTGCGGACGCGCGGTGCGGTCGCGCCCGCGGCGCCGCCGGCTGCGACGGCTGCCGTCCGCGGCGTCGTACTGCTCCTTGCCCTGGCTCTGGTCCTTGCCCTGGCCCTGGTCCTTCGACTGACCCGAGTCCTTGCCCTGCTCCTTGGCCTGGCCCTTCGACTGACCCGAGTCCTTGCCCTGGCCCTGGTCCTTGCCCTGGTCCTTGCCCTGGTCCTTGCCCTGGCTCCGCTCCTGGGGCTGAGCCTGCTCCTGCTGCTCGCTGTCCCGGGTCGGGGTCCGCGTGCCGCGCTGGTCCTGCTCGGACTCCTCGCGTCGAGGGCGGCCCTCGTCGCGGCGCGCGGCGCTCGCGCCATCTCGCTGCTCACGCTGGTCGTCGCCCTGGCTGTCGGACCGGGTCGCGCGAGCGCTCGCGTTGGCTCCTGACTGGGCCGCCTTGATCGCGTCGACCAGCTGCGCCTTCTTCATCGAGCCGGCGCCACGGATGCCGAGGCCGCCAGCCATCGACTTGAGGTCGGCCAGCAGCATCGAGCTGAGTCCACCCGTCTTCTTCTTCGCGGGCGCGGCGTCGGCAGTGCTGCCGGACGTGCCACTCGGGGTGGATTCGAAGGTGTCCGTCACGTGAGGTCCTTCCCACGTCTCAGTGCCGTCCGACTGACTGCCGGAGGCCGCTGGTTGGGTGCTTCCCCACCGCCGGGGCGTGGCGCATGCATTGGCGTGCGCGACTGCGCCGTGGAGGGAAGGGGGTGCTCGGGCTGTGGGGCACCATCAGTGCTGCGTCGCCGCCCGGAGGCACGGCCACGATAGCACCGGGTCCGACACGTCGCGGCATTCCCGTCCACGCTCGGCGACCTCGCGAACCCTCGCTCAGCCGAGGTGGACGCCGGTGCCGACCTCGAGCTCGAGCACCTGCCACCCCGACGGCGCGAAGGGACGCAGCTTGGCCTGCCCTGCGCCGTCGGTCAGCACCAGGACCGAGGGGCCGGCACCCGAGATCACCGCGGCGTGTCCGGCCGCGCGGAGTCCGTCGACGAGGTCGAGGGTCTCCGGCATCGCCGAGCGCCGGTACTCCTGGTGCAGCCAGTCGCGGGTGGCGTCGTGCAGCTTCGCGGTCCAGCCGGTGCCGAGCGCGGCGACGAGAAGTGCGGCCCGCCCGGCCGAGGCGGCGGCGTCGACGTGCGGCACCGTCGCGGGCAGCAGGGCCCGGGCCGCCTCGGTGCTCACCGCGGTGGGTGGCACCAGGGCGACGGCACGCACGCCTGGCGCGACCTGCGCCGGGGCGGCATGGAAGGCGCCCTCCTCGCGCCAGGCCACGGTCAGCCCGCCGAACGACGCCGCCGCGACGTTGTCGGGGTGGCCCTCGAGCTCCGCGGCCAGCTGGAACGCGGCCAGGTCGGGCAGCCGGCTACGCCCGTCGTCGACCAGGGCCCGGGCCAGGTTGACCCCGGCCACGATGGCCGCCGACGACGAGCCGAGGCCGCGCGCGTGCGGGACGACGTTGCGGCAGGTCAGCCGAATCCCCGGCGGCTGGCCGCCCAGGGCGTCGAAGGCCAGCCGCATCGCGCGGACGACGAGGTGAGACCCGTCGGTGGGCAGCTCACCGGCCCCTTCGCCGACGACGTCCACCTCCAGCCCGGCCGCGATGACACCGGCCGTCAGCTCGTCGCGCAGGTCCAGCGCCAGCCCCAGCGAGTCGAAGCCCGGCCCGAGGTTGGCGCTCGTGGCCGGCACCGTGAGCCGGACCGCCCCCGGGACGAAGCTCACCGCAGGCCCGCCGCGGCTGCCGCCTGCTCGACGTCGGGGTCGATCACGGCGTCCACGACGTCGCCGACCGACTCCAGGGCGGTGGCGGTGTCCTTCAGCCCGTGCCCGGTCACCGTCACCACGACGGTGAGGCCGGCGTACGACTCGCCCGAGGCGAGGTCCGCGAGCAGCCCCGCGACGCCCGCTGCCGAGGCGGGCTCCACGAAGACACCGTCGCGACGGGCGAGCTCGGCCTGGGCGGTGAGGATCTGGGTGTCGCTCAAGGCCCGGAAGCGCCCCCCGGACTCGCGCGCAGCCGCCACGGCCTGCTTCCACGACGCGGGGTTGCCGACCCGGATCGCGGTCGCCTTCGTCTCGGGGTCCGGGAACGGCTCACCGGTGACCAGCGGTGCCGCTCCCTCGGCCTGGAAGCCGCGCATCCGCGGCTTGCGGGTGCTGCGCCCCAGCGCGGCGTACTGCTCGTAGCCCAGCCAGTACGCCGTGACGTTGCCGGCGTTGCCGACCGGGAGCAGGTGGACGTCCGGGGCGTCACCCAGGAAGTCCACGACCTCGAACGCCGCGGTCTTCTGCCCCTGCAGGCGCACCGGGTTGACGGAGTTGACCAGGGCCACCGGGTAGGTCCAGGAGAGGGTGCGGGCGAGCTCGAGGCAGAGGTCGAAGTTGCCGCGGACCATCACGATCACGGCGCCGTGCACGACCGCCTGGGCGATCTTCCCCGCCGCGATCTTGCCCTCGGGCATCAACACGATCGAGGTGAGGCCGGCGCGCGCCGCGTAGGCCGCCATCGACGCGGAGGTGTTGCCCGTCGAGGCACACACCACGGCCGCGGCGCCGTCGTGGAGGGCGACGGAGATGGCCGCGGTCATGCCGCGGTCCTTGAACGAGCCGGTCGGGTTGTCGCCCTCGACCTTGAGCCAGACGTCGCCACCGGCACGGTCCGAGAGCCAGCCCGAGTGGACCAGAGGGGTGCCGCCCTCGCGCAGGGTCACCGGCTCGAGGTCGTCGGGCAGCAGGTCGAGATAGGGGCGGTACTCCTCGATCACCCCACGCCACTGGTGGGCCGTCGTGGTCATCAGTCGGCCATCCCCTCGACACGCATCACCGAGCTCACCTCGCGCACGCAGGACAGCCCCCGGAGCCGCTCGACGGTCCGGCTCAGCTGAGCGTCGGTCGCCTCGTGAGAGACGACGACGAGCTGGGCGTCGGCGCCACGCCCCTCCTGTCGCAGGGTCTGGATCGAGACGTCCTCCTCGGCGAACGCCGTGGCGATCTCGGCGAGGACGCCGGCCCGGTCGTCGACGTCGACCGCGAGGTGGTACCTCGTCATGGTCTCCCCCATCGGCAGCACCACGCGGTCGGCATACGCCGACTCGCCGGCACCCCGGGTGTCGCCCAGGCGGTTGCGCGCGACCGTCACCAGATCGCCCAGCACGGCGCTGGCTGTGGGCGCCCCGCCCGCCCCGGGCCCGTAGAACATCAGCTGTCCCGCCGCGTCGGACTCGACGTAGACGGCGTTGAACGCCTCGCGCACGCTGGCCAGGGGGTGCGACCGAGGGATCATCGCCGGGTGGACGCGCACCGAGACGCCCGCGGTCTCCGCGGAGCTCGTCGTGGCGGCCAGCTCGGCGATCGCGAGCAGCTTGACCACGCTGCCCATCTGGCTCGCCGACGCGATGTCGGCCGCGGTGACGTCGGCAATGCCCTCGCGATGGACGTCGGCCGCGGTGACGCGGGAGTGGAAGGCGAGGCTGGCCAGGATCGCGGCCTTGGCCGCGGCGTCGAACCCCTCGATGTCGGCGGTCGGATCGGCTTCGGCGTAGCCGAGCTCCTGGGCCTCCTCGAGCGCCTCCTCGAAGCCTGCACCCGAGGTGTCCATCCGGTCCAGGATGAAGTTGGTGGTGCCGTTGACGATCCCCAGCACCCGGGTCACGCGGTCGCCGGCCAGCGACTCGCGCAGGGGTCGCAGGATGGGGATGGCGCCGGCCACCGCCGCCTCGAAGTAGAGGTCGCGGTCGGCCTTCGCGGCCGCCTCGAACAGCGTCGGACCGTCCTCGGCGAGCAGCGCCTTGTTCGCGGTGACCACGCTCGCGCCGTTCTCCAGCGCGGCGAGGATCAGCGAGCGCGCCGGCTCGATCCCCCCGATCACCTCGACGACGAGGTCGACGTCCTCGCGCGCGACCAGGGCGGCGGCGTCGGTGGTGAGCAGGCCTGCGGGCACCTCGACATCGCGAGACACCTCGGTGCGGCGGACGGCGACACCGGCCAGCGAGATCGGCGCCCCCACCCGCGCCTCGAGGTCGCCGGCGTGCTCCAGGAGCAGCCGGACCACCTGGGACCCGACCACGCCGCACCCGAGCACGGCGACGTTGAGGCGTTTCATCGGGCAGGCGCTCCTAGGGTGTCGACGGTCACGATGATCGCCTACTCGCACCGGCGACGGCGGCGTCCTCGTGGTCGAGGCACCCCAGGTCGGTGGCCAGCAGGTCGTCCACAGTCTCGCGTCGGACGATCGTCGACGCCACGCCGTCCCGCACCGCGACCACCGGCGGGCGCAGAGCGTGGTTGTAGTTGGAGGCCATCGAGCGGCAGTACGCACCGGTCGCCGGCACGGCGAGGAGATCGCCGGGACGCACGTCGCCCGGCAGGAACTCGTCCTTGACCACGATGTCTCCGGCCTCGCAGTGCTTGCCCACGACCCGGACCAGGACCGCGGGCGCGGTGGAGTCTCGGGACGCCAGGGTGCAGGAGTAGTCGGCGTCGTAGAGGGCCGTGCGGAGGTTGTCGCTCATGCCGCCGTCGACGCTCACGTAGGTGCGCACGACGCCACCGTCGAGCTCGACGCGCTTGACCGTGCCCACGGTGTAGACGGTGCACATCGCCGGACCCACGATCGCCCGTCCCGGCTCGATGGAGAGCCTCGGCCGCGGGATGCCCAGGGCACCGCACTCGTGGTCCACGATCGCCGACATCTCGGCCGCGAGCACGGCCGGGGCGCTGGGGTCGTCCTGGGTGGTGTAGGCGATGCCGAAGCCGCCGCCCAGGTCGAGCTCGGGCAGGACGACGCCCCGCTCGTGCGCGAGCAGGGCGTGGAGCGCGAGCACCCGGCGGGCAGCGACCTCGAAGCCCGAGGTGTCGAAGATCTGGCTGCCGATGTGGGAGTGCAGCCCCAGCAGCTCGAGTCCCGGGGCCGCGACCACGCGGCGTACGGCCTCGAGGGCGTCACCGGAGGTGATCGAGAAGCCGAACTTCTGGTCCTCGTGCGCCGTCGCGATGTACTCGTGGGTGTGCGCCTCGACACCCGCGGTCACCCGCACCATGACCGGCTGCGGCGTCGACACCGCCCCGCTCGCGCGCAGGGACGAGGTCACCCGTGCCAGCCGCTCGATCTCGTCGAAGGAGTCCACCACGATCCGGCCGACTCCCTCGCCGACCGCGCGCACCAGCTCCATCTCGGTCTTGGTGTTGCCGTGGTAGCCGATCCGGGCCGGGTCGAAGCCAGCCCGCAGGGCCACCGTCAGCTCTCCGTCGGAGCAGACGTCGAGCGACAGACCCTCCTCGGCGACCCACCGGGCCACCGTCGTGCACAGGAACGCCTTGCCGGCGTAGTAGATGTCGTAGCCCGCGAAGGCGTCCTTGAAGGCTCGCGCCCGGGCCCGGAGGTCGGCCTCGTCGAGGATGTAGGCGGGGGTGTTCACGTTCGCCACCAGGTCGGGGACCGACACGCCGCCGACCACCAGGTCACCGTCGCTCTTGCGTGCCGTCGAGGACCACAGCGAGGCGACCAGCGCGTTGGGGTTGCCGGGAGGGTGCAGCCAGCCCGGACCGCCGTGGTGGGGGCGGAGGGCGCCCTCGACGTGGGCCCACCCCGCCTCGTGGCTCGGGCTCACATCCGGTCCGGCGCGGAGACCGCCAGCAGGCCGAGCCCGTTGGCCAGGACCACCCGCGTCGCCTGCACGAGCCGCAGCCGCGCCCGGTGCAGGTCGCTCGGCTCCTCGTCGCCCAGCGGCAGCACGCGGCAGCTGTCGTAGAACCGGTGGTAGGCAGCGGCCGTGTCCTCCAGGTAGCGCGCCACCCGGTGCGGCTCGCGGAGCGCCGCCGCCCCGGCCACGACCCGGGGGAGCTCCGCGAGCGCGCGCAGCAGGTGTCCCTCCGTCTCGTGGGTCAGCAGGTCGGGGTGGGAGGCCGGCTGGAGCCCCAGGCTCGCGGCGTTGCGCAGGATCGAGCAGACCCGGGCGTGCGCGTACTGCACGTAGAAGACCGGGTTGTCGCTGACCTGGCGGGTCATCTCGCCTGCGTCGAGCGTGAGCGGCGAGTCGCTGGGGTAGCGCGCCAGGGTGTAGCGCAACGGGTCGACACCGATCAGGTCGATCAGCTCCCGGAGGGTGACCAGCGTGCCGGCGCGCTTGGAGAGCTTCAGCTCCTCGCCGTTTGCCAGGATCTTGACCAGCTGGCCGATCAGGACCTCGATGGTGGCGTCGGGGTCGTCTCCGGCGCAGGCCGCCATCGCCCGCAGCCGCCCGACGTACCCGTGATGGTCGGCGCCCAGGAGATAGATGCACCGGTCGAAGCCGCGGCTGCGCTTGTCGAGGTAGTACGCCGTGTCGCTGGCGAAGTAGGTCAGCTCGCCGTTGGACCGGATCAGCACGCGGTCCTTGTCGTCGCCGAAGTCGGTGGTGCGCATCCAGACCGCACCGTCGGCGTCGTAGAGGTGCCCCTCGCCCCGGAGCTTCTCCAGGCTGTCCGCCACGGACCGGCCCGACTCCGAGTCGTGCAGCCGGCGCTCGCTGAACCAGACGTCGAACGTCGTGTGGAACTCCGCCAGCTCCTCCTGCTGCTGCGCCAGCTGGATCCGGTAGGCCTCCTCGCGCACGGCGACGCGACGTTCGTCGTCGGGGCGGTCGAGGATCCCGGGCCGGGCCGAGACGACCGCGCTCGCGAGGTCTGCGACGTACTCCCCGTGGTAGCCCTCGTCGGGGACCTGCTCGCCCAGGGCCCGGGCCAGGACCGAGTCACCGAAGTGGTCCAGCTGGGCGCCGCGGTCGTTGATGTAGAACTCCCGCTCGACCACCGCGCCGGCGGCCTCGAGGACCCGCGCGAGCGCGTCTCCGACGGCGGCCCACCGGGTGTGGCCGAGATGGAGCGGCCCGGTCGGGTTGGCCGAGATGAACTCCACGTTGACCCGCTCGCCCTTCAGCGCCTCGGAGCGGCCGTACGACGCACCGGCGGCGACGACGTCGTCCGCCAGCACCCCCTGGGCGCCGGCGTCGAGGGTGATGTTGAGGAAGCCGGGACCGGCGACGTGGACGCCCGCGATGCCGTCGACCGCGGCGAGCCTCTCGGCGACGAGGGCGGCGAGGTCCCGCGGCGGCACCCCGGCCCGCTTGCCCAGCTGGAGCGCGACGTTCGTGGCGTAGTCGCCATGCCCCTTCTGGCGGGGTCGCTCCACCGTGACTGCCCCGGGCACGCCGTCGGGCAGCGTCACCGCGCCGCCGGCGGACAGGTCCGCGAGGGCGGCGACGATCAGGTCGGAGAGCTGCTCGGGGGTCACCCACCCAGGGTATCGACGCGACACGGGGGCGCCCTCGGCGTTCTCGACCGCTGACTCCCCAATTCTTGGGAAAACCAGGCAAAGAACAGCGGATCGACCGGCAGAAGCATTGTCGGGGCGCGGCGCCATCCCCATGATGCGCCTGACGCCCTCGGCGCGACCGAGCCGACCTCGGGGCACCTCACCCGGCAACACCCTGGCCGTCGACGGACTCGGGCGCGGGCAACCCGCGCCCCCCGACCAGGTGGGAGCGTCACGATGAGAGTTGCCCGAGCCGTTCGTCCCCGCCGCGCGACGATCGCCTGTGCGGCGTCACTGGCGATCGTCGGCGTCGCCGCCACCGCCATGGCCGCGGGGCCCGGCACCATCACGCGCTACCACGGCAAGGCCATCAGCGGCCCGGGCGCGATCACCTTGGGCGCCGACAAGGCGATCTGGTTCTCCAACGACTCCAACTCCCTGGGCCGGATCACCGTGAAGGGCAAGATGAAGGCCTTCAAGAGCAGCAAGATCGACGACCCGCGCGGACTCGTGGCCGGGCCCGACGGCGCCATCTGGTTCGTCAACTTCGGCGACAACGGCATCGGCCGGATGGCGAAGAACGGCAAGGTCAAGATCTACCACCACAAGGGGATCGTCGGCGCCGAGAGCATCGCCGTAGGCCCCCACAAGACCATGTGGTTCACCACCGAGGGCAGCAAGATCGGGCGGATCACCACCAAGGGCAAGATCACGATGTTCCACAACAAGGGCGTGTCCGACCCGCAAGGCATCGCCGAGGGCCCGGACGGCGCGATGTGGTTCACCAACTACTACGCCAACGGCGTCGGCCGGGTGACCTCCAAGGGCAAGTTCACCTTCTACCGCGAGCAGGAGATCGCGGCCGGCCCGCTCTCCATCACCGCGGGGCCGGGTGGCCTGTGGTTCACCAACGAGGACGGCACGATCGGCCGGGTCACCACCGCCGGGGTGTTCACGATCTTCGGTGCCAAGTCCGACGACTACCCGGGTGGGATCGCGGCCGGACCGGACCACGCCGTGTGGTGGGTGAACGAGAACGGCGACTCGGTCGGCCGGATCACCCCGGCGGGCGCGATCACGACGTACACCGCCAAGAGCGTCGACTACCCCTTCGCGATCGCCAAGGGACACGACAAGTCCATGTGGTTCACGAACTACGACAACAGCTCGGTGGACCGGATCATCACCAGCAAGAGCAAGTGACCCACGCCGGTTTCTGCGACCGCCCCGTCCGCTTGTAAGGTCGTCCCACCTGAGCCCCCGTAGCTCAGGGGATAGAGCACCGCCCTCCGGAGGCGGGAGCGAAGGTTCGAATCCTTCCGGGGGCGCCGCTCGAGAGCACTGCCATCCTTCCGCGGGAGCTGCTCCAGAGCACCGCTGCATTGCTCATCCTGTTGTGATCCACGCTCGGAAGAGTGATCCGTGACCCTCTTGTCGCTGGCAGTCGCGAGTCTCGCGGGGCTGTTGCTGGTCTGGCTCACGCTGCTGGCCGGGCTGTACGTCGCGGCACACCGAGAGGACGACCAGTCGCGGTTCGGCGACGTGCTGCACCTGGCTCCCGATGTGCTCCGTCTCATCCGCGGGCTGGCCTCCGACCCGACACTGCCTCGCAGCGTGAAGTGGCGCCTCAGTGCGATCGTGCTCTACCTGATCCTCCCGATCGACCTGGTGCCGGACTTCATCCCGGTCATCGGGTACGCCGACGATGCGCTCCTCGTGGCCCTCGGTCTGCGTTGGGTCGTCAGAGCTGCTGGGGTCGAGGCGATCGACCGGCACTGGACCGGCACCCCGACGGGCCTGGCGGTGGTCAAGACCCTCTCAGGGCTGAGGCCTGCGGACTGAGGCCGCCGGACCCCGGGGCAGATCCCGTCAGCAGCCGAGGCGGTCAGGGCGCCGAGTCGGTCAGCCCCGGATCCGGGCGAGCAGGTCGGCCGCGGGCATCGAACCGGGGGCGGTCCCGCTCGCGGCGGCCGAGGACATCAGCGCCTGCACCTGGGCGTTCGCGGGCGTGGGGACGCCGTGCAGTCGACCCAGCAAGGCGATCTCGCCGTTGAGGTAGTCGGTCTCGACCTCGCGTCCCCGTGCCAGGCTCTGCCAGGTCGAGCCGCCCCCACGGAAGTGACCCGCGATACCCGTGACCCGGAGGTGGTCACCACGCCGCTGGTCGTCCTCGGCCTTCGAGACCGCGGTGATGCCGGCCGCGGCGAGGGCCGCATCCGCCTCGTCCAGCAGGAGCTTGAGCGACGCCCTCCCCTCCGGCGACTCCCGACCGTCTCCACACAGCGCCTGGACAGCGTTGCCCAGGTTGGTCAGCAGCTTGCGGTACTTCCAGCTCATCACGTCGCCCACGGGCCGGCTGGCGAAGCGGGAGGCCTCCAGGATCACCGCAAGCTCGTCGTCGAGCGCGTCGCTGCCTCCGCCGAACAGCCCGACGTCGAGGATGCCGGTCGTGGCCGCCGAGTGGGCGATCACCGTCCCTGCGTCGATGTGCTCGGCCGGCATCATCACGCACATCCCGTGCACCTGGTCGAACCACCGCGCCAGGATGCGCTCGTTGGCCACCGCGTTCTGGGCCGAGTAGACCGGCACCTGACCCGCCTCGACCGCGAGGTTCCTCGCCGCGGCGGCGGTGTCCTGGCTCTTCACCGCGACGATGACCACGTCGTCTGCTCCCCACGAGATCTCGGCGGGGTGCGCGACGACGGGGATCCGCAGCGTCACCCGCTCCTGCGGAGTGACGAAGGTCAGACCGTGGGCGCCGATCGCCTCACCGTGGGCACCACGGGCGATCAGGGCGACGTCGTGACCGTGCTGGAAGAGGCGCGCCCCGATGGTGCCGCCGATGGCACCGGCCCCCAGGATCACCACCCGCACGAGTGCCTCCTCGATCCAGGACCCGGCCGGCAGGCCGGGTCGAGGACGTCAACCAAGAGGGTCGAACCTGGCGATCTCATAGTGAGGTTCCCTTCCGTAGGCGGATCGCTTCCGAGGCTTCGAGCTCGAGATGGGGCAGCGCACGCACCTCGAGGAAGAGCCGGGCGGTGGCCTCGAGCTCCTCGATGGCGTCCGCCGCGGTGTCCAGGTCACGCCCGGCCACGACGGCTCCGTGCTGCCGGATCAGCAGCGCCGCGGTCTCGCGTGCCAGGCTCTCGGCGAGCGGCTCAAGACTCCGGTCCCCCGGGGCGTGGTAGTCCAAGACGACGAGGCGTGGGACTCGCATGGCGTAGTACGGCGTCAGCACCGGCAACGGGTCCTCGGCGCGCAGGCCGGTGAGGCAGGACACCGCGACGGCGTAGTGGCTGTGCAGGTGGACGACGGCGTTGTCGTGCGGCCGGGAGCGGAGCAGCGCCGCGTGCAGGAAGGCCTCCTTGGAGGGCGCCGCGCCTTCCAGGTGGCGGCCCGCAAGATCGACGACGGCCAGCCGGTCCGGGGTCAGGTCTCCCAGACTGCTCCCGGTCGGCGTCACGAGGAGGCGGTCTTGGTCCAGGCGGACGCTGATGTTGCCGGTGCGCCCGTGCGTCAGTCCTCGCCGGTGGACCGAGGCGGCGTAGCGACAGATCTGCTCCGCCGCCGAAGCGCGCCGGGTCACGACGCGGCCTGCGTGCCCACGGCCCGGACCAGTAGGTCGTCGGCACCGAAGTTGCCCGACTTCAACACCATCGACAACCCCGAGCCGTCCCGAGCCACCAGCCAGGGGATGCCGGGGTCGAGTTCGGCGCCGACCTCCACGGCTCGCACCCCCAGGGCTTCGATCACCGCCCCGGATGTCTCGCCGCCCGCGACGACTACCCGGTCCACGCCCGCCGTGCGTACGGCGTACTGCGCGGTCCGCGCGAGAACCCGCTCCAGCACACCCCCTGTGCGGTCGCCGAAGACGTGCGCGGTGCGGTCCCGCTCGGCCCGGGTGGCGCCGGAGTGGACCAGCAGCGGCCGAGTGCCTGCGCGGTGCTCGTCGACCCACGCGGTGACCGACGTCAGCAGCGCCTGCTGGCTGTCGGCGTCGAGCGGGCTCACCCGTCGGCTCGTGAAGAGTGCCGCCGCCTCCTCGACCTGGGTCAGCGTCGTGGGCGAGCAGCTGCCGGCCAGGATCATCGAGCGGCGGGCCGGCGGTACGACAGGCAGGTCGTCCTCGAGGTCGTCCCGGGCGGACAGCGACCGGCCGAGCGCGGCGGCCAGCCCGGCCGCGCCTGTGAGGAGCACCTCGCCGCCGGCCGCCGCCACTACCGTGTCGAGGTGCTCCGAGGTCACGGAGTCCACCACGACGTGGACCACGCCCTCGCCGCGGAGCCGGGCCAGCTCCGCCCTGACGGCGTCGACCCCTGCCAGGACGGTCTCCAGACCGATGGCACCCACCGGGTGCCGCGTCTGCGCCCCCAGCAGGTGCTCCAGGCGCGAGTCACGCATCGGGGTGAGCGGATGGTCCCGCATGGACGAGTCCGAGAGGAGCTGAGAGCCGACGAACAGATGGCCCCGGAAGACCGTCCGCCCGTGGCTCGGTGAGGTCGGGCAGACGACCGTCTGGCGCAGGGACATCGCGTCGAGCAGGGCATCCGCCACCGGCCCGATGTTGCCCAGGGCGGTCGAGTCGAACGTCGAGCAGTACTTGAGGTAGAGGCGCTCGACTCCGGCTCGACGCAGCACTCGCAGCCATGCGGTCGCGGTCCGGACCGCGGCAGCCGAGCTGATCGTGCGGGTCTTGGTGCCGACGACGACCGCGTCGCACGTGGCCGGCACCAGCACCCCCTCCGGGGTGCCGAAGAGCAGTCGGGTGCGCAGGCCCGCGACACGCAGCGCTGCGGCCACGTCGCTGGCTCCGGTGTAGTCGTCCGCGATGACTCCGATGGGAGCCTGGGTCATCCCACGGCTCCGGGCGTCGACCGCTGCTGGAGGAGAGCCTGGAGCGACCTGGCCGCGAGCTCGGGGCCACTGAGCACCGGCACGCCGAGTGCGGCCGCGATCGCCGAGGCGGCGGGGGCCAGCGAGTACTGGGCCAGGACGACCGTGTCGGGGGCACCGTCGGGCCAACCGGGACGGCCCATTGCCGCAAGGATGTCCTCGACGACGGACTCCACGTCTCCCGAGGCCGCCAGCAGGTGGCCCAGGAGACGGAGCGAGGACCCGTGCTCCCAGGCATAGGAGTGGAAGCGGACCAGGGAGTCGTCGACGGCGGACCCCAGGCTGCCGACCAGGAGGCCGCGCCGGGGCGAGGCGCGGAGCACTGCCTCGAACAACGCGTCATCGGCGGCCAGTACGGGCAGGCAGTGCAGCTCCTCGGCGAGCGGACGGACGCTGCCGTACATCGAGCAGGTCATCAGAACCGCGTCGGCGCCCGACCTGACCACGTGGTCGACCAGACGCAGCATGCGGTTGCGCAGTGCCGAGGTCACCCCGGTGCGTACGGCGTCGGAGACGAGGCGGTCGTCCAGGACGTTCCACAGCTCGGCCTCGGGGAAGGCCGCGCCAAACCCCGCGGCAGCCGGCGCGATCGCCGTGGGCGTGGCGTGGATCAGTGCGACCGTCGGACCGATCACCGCGGACGTACCCGGCGTCGTCATCGCCCCGGGCCCGTCACCTCGGACCGGGCGCCGGCCCGGAGCGTCCACAGCGACGTGCGCGCCGCAGACTCACTCGTGCCCACCTGGCGATGCTCGGCGCACAGCCAGCCGGCGTACTCGTGCTCGGCAGCGACATCCAGCAGACTCGCCAGCTCGGCACCTTCGACCACGGGCCCACGATCCGGACCCGCGAGCTGGACGTACCGGATCCGGGAGCCGGCGAGCCGCCAGGCGGTCGTCCAGTCGTCTCCGGCCTGGTCGGCGTGCCAGCTGTCGAGCACGATGCCCAGCCCGGGAGGCCAGCCAGCCGGGTCGCCCAGCAGCTCGACCACCTCGGGAGTGGTCCGCAGGAGGTCACCCAGGCACTGTGGCTCCAGCAGCAGCTGCTGGCCACCGGTCGCGGCTTGCTCCGACAGTTCGGTGACCGCAGCCACGAACCAGCCCCGCTGCACGTCCTCGTGGCCGGGCGTCAGCGACCCGCGCGATCGGCCCAGGGTGACCGGGCACCCGATCTCGCCGGCCATGGCGACGATCCGGCGCAGTCGCTCCAGTGCACGGGCGCGGGTGGCGTCGTCCAGCGCCGTGAGCGTCAGCTCGTCCTGCGCCCCGACCGGGCCGGTCCCCAGCGCAGCCACCTCGAGTCCCGCCTGCCGACAGCGCCCCCCGAGGTCCGCACAGCGCGGGTCGGCGGGGTCGCGCACCTGGATCTCGACACCGTCATACCCCAGCTCTCGAAGCGCGGCCAGGCTCTCGTCGAGTGGCGCCTGATACGCCAGCTCGGGCACCACGTGGCACTCCGGTGAGCCCACGAGGTAGGCGACCCGCGAGCCGATGGCTGTCATGACCGGGTCTCGCCAGACGCGGCCGACCTGCCCGACAGCTCCTCGACCTGGGCCAGGAGGGCGGAGTGGTCGAGGTCCCCGCGACCCTGTGCGACCAGGGCCCCGACGAGCTGACCGGCGAGCGCACCCATCGGGGTCGCGACGCCGGCATCGCGCGCCGACGACAGGGCGATGCCGAGGTCCTTGTGGTGCAGAGCCACCCGGAACCCCGGCTTGTACTGACGCGCCACCATGCCGGCCGCCTTGCGGTCGAGGACGGCACTGCCCGCCAGACCACCGGCGAGAACCTCGACGGCCTTGGCGACGTCCAGGCCGTGGGCCTCCAAGAAGACCATCGCCTCCGCGACGAGCTCGATGGTGCCCGCCACGATGAGCTGGTTGGCCGCCTTCACGGTCTGGCCGGCGCCCGACGGGCCGACATGGACGATCGTGCGTCCGACCGCCTCCAGCACCGGCATCACCGCCGCCACCGCCGCGTCGTCGCCGCCGACCATGATCGACAGCGCCGCGTCCCGGGCACCCTGCTCACCGCCTGAGACAGGTGCGTCCAGGACCCGGAAGCCGAGCTCGGCCCCGGCGGCCGAGGTGCTCCGCGCGACATCCGGCCGGATCGTGGAGAAGTCGACCACCAGGCTCCCGGGCTCGGCGTTGGCGAAGACCCCGCCTTCGTCGAGCAGGACGTGCTCGACGTCCGGCGAGTCGGGAAGCATCAGCGCAACCACGTCGGCGTGATGCACGGCCTCGGCGACCGAGGACGCGGTGTGCCCGCCCTGGGCGGCGAAGGCCTCGGACCTGGCCGGCGACCGGTTGTGCCCGACCACAGAGAAACCCGCGCGATGCAGGTTGAGGGCCATCGGCAGCCCCATGACCCCGAGCCCGATGAAGGCGATCCGCGTGTCGGTTGGACTGTCCATCACTCTCCTCCTGGTGAGTTGTCGCACGATGCCTGGGCGAACCGCATGGCCGCCAGGCTGTCGGTCGTACTAGCCGTCGGCGCGAACTCCAGCGCGACCCGCCCGTCGTAGCCGCTCCCGCGCAGGGCGCACAGGAAGTCTCCGAGCGGCAGGTCGCCGCTTCCCGGCTCACCGCGGCCGGGGTGGTCGGCGATCTGGACATGACGGACGACCTCGGCTGCCGCGAGCGCCTCGTCGAGGCCGACGCCGTTGCTCGCGAGGTGGTAGACGTCCGCCTGGAGGCCTAGGTTGGCCGGGGCGCCTGCCTCGTCGATGACCTCGACGACCTCGGCGATCGTCCGCAGCGGGTAGCCGGGGACGTCGCTGAGGGGTTCCAGGACTACGGTGGCCCCGGTCTCGGCAGCATGGTCCACGGCGTAGCGCAGGTTGGCCCGTGCGGTCCTCGGCTCGGCCTCGTTCGCCGGCGTGGACCGGACGCCGTACAGCGCGTTGAAGGTGCGGCAGCCAAGGCGCCCACCGAGTCGGTGAGCCACCTCGACCGACGCGCGAAACTCCTCGACGCGTGTCGGGTCGGCGATGATCCCGCGCTCGCCGGCGGCGAGGTCACCGCCGAAGTAGTTCAGTCCCGTGACCCGCACCTGTGCTCGCTCGGCCGCATCGACCAGGTCGTCCTGCTCGGACGAGGGGGGAACGGCCTGCGGGAACGGCCACCAGAGCTCCACGTCGAGGAAGCCTGCCCGCCGAGCTGCCTCGGGCCGCTCGAGAAGGGGATGCTCGGTGAAGAGGATCGAGCAGTTGGCGACGAACGAGCTGGTGCGGAAGGAGTCCGCGGCCATCGTCCACCCCTGTCTCCGGCGTCGACTGGCGACGCCAGTCGGGAACCTACCATGTAAACTTGTCATACACTTCAGAGAGACGTGCGAATCTGTCCCGGCAAGCTCGACGTCGACGCGAGCGCCGCCGGCTCAGGCCTCGAGGTAGGCCACGAGCTGGTCGCGAGCGCGCACCAGGTGGTCGTCCATGAGGTCGGCGGCCTTGCGGGACGAGCCGCTGGTCACAGCGTCGAGGATCCCCGCGTGCTCCGCGGCAATGACCTCGGGATCGAGCAGGTGATGGACCTGCACCTGAGCCATGCACAGGTGGGCCTCACCGATCACCGACTCGTGGAGACGGGTGGCCCGGGGGCTCCCGAGCGCCGCGACCAGGGCTCGGTGGAACCGGATGTCGGCCTCGACGATCTCGGCCACGTCGGAGGCAAGGCGCAGCTCGTCGACGGCGCGCAACGCACCCGGGACCTCGATCCTGCCCTGGGCGAGCGCGGTCACGATGCCGCGCTCGACCAGGCCCCGGTTGAAGTAGAGGTCGCGCACGTCGTCGGCGTCCAGGACAGGAACGCGAGCGGCGCGGTTGAGGCTGCGCCGCATGATCCCGGCATGAACGAGCTGCTCCAACGCCGCCTTCGCGGTGGGCCGGGCGATGCCGTACTTGTCGGCGACCGCCTGCTCGGTGAGCTGGGAGCCGGCCGGGATCTCGCCCCGCAGGATCGCCTCTTGCAGCGCATCTCGCAGTGAGTCCACCAGCGACTGCGCCTTGAGTGCGACAGCCACACGATCACCTCTTCCTCACACCGGAACCCAGGGCCAGCCAGGCCGTCGCCACACATGTCGACATGTCACGGTCGCTTACGCATACGTGGCGCGTCAGTCTGGCAGACACCTGGCTCTGGTGGCTCCCGACGCCCTGTCAGGCACCAGCGCCACCTTTCGCTATTCTTGTATACTGCATAAACATGCGTACAATCTCAACCGTCAGCCCATCCACCGGCGCGCCGCTCGAGAGCTACCCAGTCACCGATGAGGGCGACATCGACGCGCTGCTCGACGACGCGGTGCGCGCGCAGGCGGCCTGGCGCCGTACCCCCCTCAAGGACCGGCTGGCCATCGTCGGCGAGGTGGCGCGGCTGCTCGACACACGTCGCGACCAGCTCGCGGCCCTGGCGGTGGCGGAGATGGGCAAGCCGCTGGACCAGGCGCGCGAGGAGGTCCAGAAGTGCGCAACTGTGTGTGCGCACGTCGTGGAGCACGCCGAGCAGGCACTGGCCGACGAGTCGGTGACCACGCCGACGCGCCAGGGAACGGTCGTCTACGAACCCCTCGGCGTGGCTCTGGCGGTCATGCCGTGGAACTACCCGTTCTGGCAGGTCGTTCGCTTCGGGATCCCGGCCCTGGCCGCCGGCAACGCGATCGTGCTCAAGCATGCCCCCAACGTCACAGGTGCGGCGCTGGCGCTGGTCCGGCTCTTCTCGGACGCGGGCTTCCCACCGGGCCTGTTCACCGTGCTGGTGGTCGACCCCCGAGAGACCTCCGAGATCGTCACCGGACTGATCGGAGACCCGCGAATCGCGGCAGTGACCTTCACCGGTAGCAACGCCACCGGCGCGCGGATCGCCAAGACGGCCGGGGCGGCCTTGAAGAAGTCGGTGCTGGAGCTGGGCGGTTCCGACCCCTTCGTCGTCCTCGACGACGCCGAGCTCGACTCTGTGGTCCCGACGGCCGTCTCCGCCCGGATGGCCAACACCGGACAGAGCTGCCTGGCCGCCAAGCGGTTCATCGTCGACGAGCGCCTCGCCGAGGAGTTCTGTGAGCGCTACGTCGCGGAGATGGACCTCTGGAAGCTCGCGGACCCGGCGCTCGAGGGCACCCGGCTCGGACCGCTCGCGCGCCCCGACCTCGCCGACACCATCAGGAGCCAGGTCGAGCGGTCGGCGGCCCAGGGCGGCCGGGTTCGACGCAGTCGCCAGCCGTCGCCGACGGGACCGGCGTGGTGCGTGCCGGCCGTCGTCTTGGACGCCACGCCGGGGATGGCGGTGATGGCTGAGGAGACGTTCGGGCCGGTCGCCGCCGTCGCGACGTTCCGCAAGGAGGCCGACGCGGTGATGCTGGCGAACGCCACGGTGTACGGGCTGGGGGCGAGCGTGTGGTCGAGCGACCCGAACCGCGCCCTCGAGCTCGGCTCGCAGATCGTCAGCGGCAGCCTCTTCGTCAACGCCGTGGTGGCCTCGGACGCCTACCTGCCGCTG
Organism: Nocardioides sp.; assembly: GCF_036267815.1. GTDB lineage: Bacteria > Actinomycetota > Actinomycetes > Propionibacteriales > Nocardioidaceae > Nocardioides. The sequence goes on from NZ_DATAVI010000063.1 coordinate 114,510, forward strand.
GGCGGGGTCAAGGACAGCGGCTACGGCCGCGAGCTGGGCGTAGCGGGTCTGCGCGAGATGGTCAACGTACGGTCGGTGGTCGTTCAGGCCCCGTAGCCCTCGAGACCTCCGTGGCCGAGGCGCACGGTCAGCTCGTCCAGGTCGTTGGCGATCTCGGCTCCGACTCCCGCGAGCAGCTCGGCGGCCCGCGCCATACTCTGCTCGAGGTCGGGCTCGCGGTCCAGCAGCGAGAACCATCGGCTGAAGCCGGCTGACCGCAGCTGCTGCGGCTCCAGGAGGATCTCCCCCGCGACCACCACCGTCGCCGTGCCCGAGCCGGTGGCCCGCCGAGCCACCTCGACGGGGGCCTTGCCCGCCAGGCTCTGCACGTCGAGGCGCCCCTCGCCGGTGACCACGAGGTCGGCGTGTCTGGCGGCCTCGTCGAACTGGACGAGATCCAACACCGCCGTGGCGCCCGAACTCTGGCGGGCATGCAGCACCGAGAGCGCGGCGAAGCCGACTCCCCCCGCGGCTCCGGCCCCCGCCGCGTGCCGCAGATCCGGCCCCCCGTCGGTCCCCACCACATCGGCAAAGCGCTCCAGGGCTCGGTCCAGGAGGCTCACATCGTCCTCCGCGGCACCCTTCTGTGGCCCGAACACGGCGGCCGAGCCGCGGACGCCTAGCAGAGGGTTGGTGACGTCGCTGGCAAGGATGAAGGTGATCCCGGCGACCCGGCGACGAAGTTCGGAGAAGTCCGCGCGAGCCACCTCGAGCAGGTCTCCACCTCCGCCCCCGAGCGGGACATCTCCCGCGTCGGTGAGCCGTGCGCCCATGGCGATCAACATGCCGGTGCCGCCGTCGGTCGTGGCGCTGCCCCCGAGCCCGAGCACGACCGTGGAGGCTCCGCCGTCGATCGCGTGCCCGATCAGCTCGCCGAAGCCGTAGGTGGAAGCGCTCAGCGGCGCCCGCTCGTCCGCGGCAAGGAGGTTTAGTCCGGACGACTGGGCGAGCTCGACGATGGCCGTCGTGCCGCGGACGGCGTACCTGGCCCGCACTCCCAGGCCGGTCGGGCCACGCACCTCGCGGGCCACCACGTCGTACCCGCACGAGGCAGCCGCATCGACGGTGCCCTCGCCCCCGTCGGCGATCGGCAAGGTGACCACCTCGACCTCTCGCGCCCCCGACTCGAGGCCGCGGGCCAGAGCGTGCGCCGCCTCTGGTGCGCTGAGGGATCCTCGGAACTTGTCCGGTGCCACCACGATCCGCGGCCGGTGCCGGCCCCGCAACTGCTCCGACCGGCCCATCTGCGTCATCGACACCGACTCGGTCGAGTCCCGGCAACCCGTCGCTGCCGTGTGCCAGGCCGGCTAACTACCATCACTTGGATCTCCATTCTCAGGCCGAAGCGTTCCGAGTGGGCGAGGGCGGAGACGGGATCGGTCCCCCACCGGGTGACTGTGCTGCGTTCGCGCGTAGTACCTCGCCTACGACGACGGCTCGACCGACCTCACCGCGAGGCCTCAGGCGCCAGGGCTCTGGTCGAGCGGAGGTCGCGGGCCATCCGCAGCGCCTGCACCCGAAGCCGCTGGCGCCGGCCGCGCTCGTCGGGGGACCAGCTGTGGAAGCCGGCGCCGCCGGACTCGGGGAAGGCGTCGACCAGCCCGGGCTCACATCCGAGCAGCGGAAACAGCTCGGCGGCGATCTGCCCGAAGACCGCTGGGCCGCCCAGGTCCACCGTGCCCAGCGGACCGACCGCCAGCCATCTCGGAGCCAAGCCCTCGCTGACGGCCGCGTCGATCGTGTCCACGTCGCACACCCCCTCCTCGAGCAGGTGCAGGCACTCGCGCAGGAGGGCGAACTGGAGACGGTTCCAGACGTAGCCCGCAACGGGCTTGTGCAGGACGAGCGGGAGTCGGCCAAGCCCTCTGGTCACCTCGCAGAGCGAGTCCAGCTCGGCTGGCTCGGTATGACGGCAACCCACGACCTCGATCACCCACGTCTCGGTCGGAGGGTTCAGGAAGTGCATGCCTGCGAACCGCTGGGGTCGAGACAGCACCTCGCTCAGCGCGTCGAGGTCGAGACTGGAGGTATTGGTGACCAGCAGGCCACCCGAGTTGACCGCGTCGACCGCGGCCAGTACCTCGCGCTTCTCGGCCAGGGTCTCCCGCACGGACTCGACCACCAGGTCGGCGTCCGCGACGAACCGCGATTCCAGCTCGACGGCCTCGAACGACCCCGCGCCGGCGTCGTCCAGGGTGCGCAGACTGTCCTGTGCCCTCGTCAGCGACGTGCCCACGATTCCCACGCGGGCACCACTGTGAGCGAACAGCGTGGCGATCCCTCGCCCCATCAGACCCGGCCCGATCACCGCGACCCTCAGTGCCGGCACAACCCCCCCATGGGGGTCGTGCCGACGCCGAGGCGACCGGGCTCACGTCCAGACATCACTACTGCGGCCACCGCTGGGTCATCTGGTCGATGAAGGGCTGCGGGTTCGCGTAGAAGTCCTTGAACACGCTGACCGGGGCGATCCCGTACTGCGCGGGCACGAGCTTGGACAACGACATGCTGCTCTTCACCGAGCTCAGGGCCGGCGACCGTCCGGTGGCCGCGTACACGGCCTGACCCTGCTTCGACATCATCCAGTCGAGGAACAGGCGCCCCATGTCCACGTGCGGGGCACGCGCGTCCAACCAGGCGAACTGGGCGAATGGCACGGCGTCCTTGTAGAGGGCGTAGGCCATCGGCGTACCCGACTTCTGGTTCAGCACGTCACTGGGCGTGTCCACGGCGATGGCCGCGTTGCCCTGCAGTGCCGCCTGGTAGGCCGACGTGGCGTCCGCTGAGATCAGGACGTCGTTGGCCTTGAGGCCGTCGAGCCACTTCTCCCACTTAGTCATGCCCCACGCCTGCTCCGGTGCGACCAGGAGATGGGCCGCCAACGCGACGTTCTGCGGACTGTCGAAGGTGATCATGCCCTTGTACTTCGGGTCCGCGAGGTCGTAGAGCGTCTTGGGCATCTGGCTCGCGGAGATCTTGTTCGTGTTGTAGTCGAGGACGATCGGCGAGACATAGACCGGGTGCGCGTAGTGCGACGAGTCCTGGAAGGACGCCGTCATCGTGAAGTCGCTGGGCACCGTCGTCTGCTGGACGATCTTGTTGTCGAGCAGCGACTTGCGCAGCGACTGTGGCAGCAGGAAGACGTCCGCGGTCGGAGCGCCGGTCTTGGCCTCGGTCTCGAGCCGGCTCAGGTTGTCACCGGGAGAACCGTTGACGACCTTGACCTGGGCCCAGGGGTAGGCCTTCTGGAAGCCCTTGACCAACGGGTCGGACAGGTCGGATCCGAGGCCGTAGAAGACCAGCGTCTTCTCGGCCTTCGCGCGGCTGACGACCTGCGCCCACGAGGCGTTGGCGGCGGAGAGGGACGTGGGCATCATCGGCGGTGCCGCGCCACCGGCCGAGGGGCTGGAGCCGTTGCTCGAGCCGCAGGCGCTGAGTACTGCGATCGCGCCCACCGCGACGAACGCCACGCTGAGACGACCCAGACGCCGGGTCCGGCGTCGGTCCCTGGAGATCGGATGATTCATGGCCATGCGGTGCTACCTTCCGTGGGCGACGAACAGGAATTGGAGTACGACCCAGTTGGGTTCACGACGGGAGTCCTGGGCCAGCTCCCTAGATCTCAGGTTCCGCACCACCCTTGCCCTTCTCCACGAGAACGAGGTCCTCGCGCGGCAGCACGACCTGGACGGCGTCGCCGGGCGCGAACCTCTCGTCCTGGTCTGCCTGCACCCGGCACATCAGGTGTCCGAAGTCGTGGCCCTCCACGTCGACGTCGTAGTGCGACCCGTAGTAGACGACCCCGGTGACGGCGGCCGACACGGTGTTGGCCTGGGCGGACGGCCCGGCCTTCTGCACGCGGATGCGGTCGGGCCGGATGGCCAAAGCCATGCTCCCGCCGCGGTGGGCGGCACTCCGGGTGCTCTCCCGCAGCTGGCTCACGAGCAGCTTGGACTCACCGACGGTGACGGCGAAGCCGTCACCGTCGGGAGCGATCACGGTGGCCGGCAGTGCGACGGCGCCGGCGACGAACTGGGCGGAGAACTCCGTGGCCGGCAGTTCGTAGATGTCCTGCGGTCGTCCAAACTCGACGACGAGGCCGTCGCTCATCACGATCAGGTAGTCCGACAGCGAGAGCGCCTCGAGCCGATCGTGGGTCACGTACACAGCGGTTGACCCCGACACCCGCTGAAGTCGTCGCAGCTCGACCCCCATCTCTCCTCGCAGGGCCGCGTCGAGGTTGCTCAGGGGCTCGTCGAGCAGCAGGACATCCGGATCCTGGACCAACGCCCGCCCCAAAGACACACGTTGCTGCTGACCACCGCTCAGCTCGTTCGGGTACCGCTCGGCCAGGGCGTCGAGCCGCACCATGGCGAGCACCTCGCGGACCCTGCGGTCGCGCTCCTCTCGGGTCACCTTCCGTTGCTGAAGCGGATACATCAGATGCCGGTACACGTCCATGTGCGGCCACAGTCCGTAGGACTGGTGCACGAAGCCAATTCGTCGCTTGTGTGGCGGGACGAAGGTGCGAGACGTCGATGAGCTCATGACCTTCCCCGCGATCCGGATCTCGCCGCTGTCGGGTCTCTCCAGGCCCGCCAGCATCCGAAGGGTCGTCGTCTTGCCGCAGCCACTCGGTCCTAGAAGGCTCAGGAACGAGCCCTCGGGGATCGCGAAGCTGACTCCGCCGACAGCCACCTGGCTGGAGTACTTCTTGGTCAGGCCGGTCGCCTCGACAGCCGGCGTGCCGATGTCGGGCTGACCCGACGGCGAGACAGCGCTCTCGACAGCTTCGACACGCGACATCTGAGGGTCCCTCACTTCATCTCCGTGACTGCATCGACCTGAGGCCGGATCCCGGCTGCTGCCACCGAGATGCTCTGTACGGCGCTTCGCGTGCGATGACGACGCCAGCCCGTCAGCCCTCGCTCGACCCCAGCGATGACGCCGGCCATCAACCCTGCGGCCAGGATCGGGAAGACGAACATCGCGATGTTGAGAGCCCCCACCAGTCCCGGCTGCCCGGTCTCCCAGTAGTCCAACGCGGTCGAGGCGACCATGGGGGCGTTCGCGGCAGTCAGCAGAGCGATGCCGGCGAGCTCTCGGAAGCTGAGCACGAAGACGATCAGGATCGCGGAGTAGACGGCCTGCCGGATCAGCGGGATCGTGACGGTGAGCATCCCCCGCCACGGACCCGCCCCGCACATGGCGGCGGCCTCGCGCAGCTCACGGGGTATCTGGATGATGCTGCCCGAGATCGTGCGGACCGCGAACGGGATGAACAAGATCACCTCGACCGCGATGACGGGCGTCAAGGTGCTGTACGTCGAGCGAAGTCCAGGAATGATCAGGACGGTGATGAGCAGCGCCACGCTCATCACCACCGGCGGCACCGCGACGGGCGACGTGGCGATCACCTCCAGCGTGCGGCGTCCGAAGATGGTGGTGTTGAACGCCACCAGGCAGATGAACAGCGAGACGACGACAGTCAGGACCGTGACGATGACGTCGACCTTGATGGTGTTGGTGAACGACTCGACGAGCAGGTTCTGCTTGGCCATGTCGCGGTAGTTGCCCAGGGTCCAGTAGCGGTACGGGAAGCCCTGGGTCGTGGTGAAGAACTTCTGGAAGGACACCAGGACGCTCTGGATCAGGAGCTGCGCGACCGCGACCAGGACATAGGCGACGGGCACCAGCATCACGAGGTACTTCCAGCGGCCCAGGTCGATCCGCTGGTTGCCTCCCCGCGCCGAGACGGTCTGGAACCGGTTCTCACGCCGGGTGGCCATGACGTACCACAGCAGGAGCAGACCGTTCAGGACCAGATAGACGTCCGCCTGCGCCGCCGCGAGATTGAAGTTTGGCTCACCCGAGGAGAGCGACTCATAGATCCGGGAGGTGAACGTGTTGACGTTCTTGGGCGCGCCCATGACGAAGGGGATCTCGAAGGATCCTGCGATCACGAGGCCCACCAGCGCCAGCGACGAGAGCAGCGCCGGACGGAGGAGTGGCAGCTGGATCCGCAGGAGGGTCTTCGGGATCGAGGCACCCGACATGTACGACGCCTCCGGCAGCGACGTGTTGATCGAGCGCATCGCCGCGGACAGGATCAGGTAAGGCAGCGGCACCATGTTCAACCCGACCGCGACGATCATCCCGCGCAGCCCGAAGATGTCCGTGAACGTGTGCTGGGTATGGAAGGCGTCCTGGAGCAGGACGTTGACATAGCCCGCGCGACCGCCGTATAGCTGAACCCACGCGGTCACCAGCAACAGCGGCGGGAACAGCAGCGGCGCCAGCGGCAGCACGCGCAGCACTCTCGCGAACGGGATGTTGGTCAGCGTGGTGATCCACGCCAACATGGCCGCGATCGCCACCGCCATCACGGTGCCCGCGACGGTGTAGATCAGGGTGGTGCGCAACAGACTCGCGAACTGGTCTGCATGCACCATGGCGCTGAGGTACTTGGTGCCGTAGTTCCCGACGATCCCGTAGGTCGGGTTCGACACGCTCGCCAGGACCACCACGACGACGGGGATCACGATGCCGGCGGCGATCACCAGACAGACCGCGCCCCCGACAAGCCAGGCAAGAGCGCGCGTGAGACGCGACAGACCGAGCCGGCGTCCAGGCACGGGGGCCGGGGCGTGAGCTGGTGGGCTCGGAGCCTGCGCCAAGGTCATGCCTTCCCACCCTCTCTCCGGTGGACCGATCCGGGCCGCCTGCATGGCTCGCGGGCCCGACCCTGGGCGCCGCGTACCCGCGTCTCGATGCAGGGGCCCGGGGCGGCCGAGGTCTCTTTGGCCGGCCATGAACTCGACCACACGATTTAAGCATGCGGCGCGACGTGGTGTCAATCACACACACGGTGCATACTTGTTTAGCAACTTTGCCTTCGCATCGTCCGCCTGACGACTGGACTCAGCGCCTCAGCGGCACTCGAAGGCGGTCGGTGAAGGCACCACTGCTCCAAATCAACCGGTGTACATTTGGCCGTACTTTTGACACGATCCGCCGATGGAGGGTCACCCCATGACAGGACCTGGCGACTGGCGGGCCGACGGAAGTCGCCCGCTCGCGGCCCCGGACGCCTGCCCATGACGCACGGCCCTGGACTCTCCCTGCTCGGCGACGTGCGCGTCGCCGACTTCTCCCACGCGCTGTCGGGTCCGTACTGCACGCTGCTCCTGGCGGATCTCGGCGCCGACGTGGTCAAGATCGAGCCGCCGAGCGGCGACCAGTCCCGCGGCTGGGGACCCCCGTTCGTCGGTCCGGACTCCCTCTACTTCGCCTCGGTGAACAGGAGCAAGCGCAGCGTCGTCCTGGACCTGAAGACCGAGGCTGGCCGCGCTCAGGCGCTGGAGATCGTCTCGCGGTCGGACGTCATGCTCGAGAACTGGGCGCCGGGCACCGCCGAGCGTCTGGGCCTGGGTGCCGACGAGGTCCGCGCACGCAACCCGGGGCTCGTCTACTGCTCCATCAGCGGGTTCGGCAAGGACGCCGACGCCGGCATGGGGTACGACCAAGTCGTTCAGGGCACCAGCGGCGTGATGTCGCTGACCGGCGCCGAGGGCCACCCGACCAAGGTCGGGATCCCGGTCGCCGACCTGTCCTCCGGCATGTTCGCGGCACTGGCGGTCCTGGGCGCGCTCCTGGAGGTCCGCCGGACCGGAACAGGTCGCACGATCGACGTGTCGATGCACGACAGCATGGTCGCGCTGCTCACCTACCAGGCGGCCATCGCACTGAACACGGGGGAGGCGCCACGCGCCTCGGGCAACGGCCACCCGTCGATCACACCGTACGGCGTGTACGAGACGGCCGACGGTCGCTTCAACCTGTGCGTGGGGACCGACGCACAGTTCCGTCGGCTCTGCCACGCCCTGCTCGGGTCGGAGGTGGCGCAGGACCCGCGGTTCGCCACCAACGCCACCAGGTGCGCCCACCGCGACGCGCTGGAAGGTCTCATCGACCAGACCGTCGGCGTGCTGACGACGGCCGCCGTGCTCGACCTGCTGGCCGAGGCCCGGGTGCCGGCCGGACCGGTCCGCCCGCTCCACCAGACACTGGCCGACCCGCTGCTGCGCCGGCGCGACATGGTGTTGGGCTACCGGGACGAGGCCTCGACAGAGGCCCTGGTGATCAACTCCCCGTGGAAGTTCGACGGCCGCGCTCCGACGCTGCGCCGTCCCCCTCCCCGGCTCGGCGCCGACACCCGGGCCGTGCTCGATGTCTAGCGCGGGACGTGGAGGAGTGCCGATGGATGCCGCCGCGGTGGCCAGGGAGCTCGCTGACGAGCTGGCCCGCGCGAAGGTCGACCGCATCTTCGGGATGCCCGGCGGCGGGGCCAATCTCGAGGTGGTCAAGGCAGCGCGGGACGTGGGCATCGACTTCGTCCTCGCGCACTCCGAGACCGCCGCCACCCTGATGGCCGCGGCGTTCGCCGACCTCCGCGGCACGCCCGGTGTCGCTCTGGTGACCCGTGGGCCCGGGGTCGCCAGCGCCCTGAACGGCGTCGCGAACGCGTTTCTGGACCGGCAGCCCGTGCTGCTGGTGGCCGATGCGGTGCTCGAGGCGGACCGCGGACGGATCGCCCACCAGCTCCTCGACCAGCGGCGCCTCCTGGAGCCGATCACGGTCGCCCGCGGTGTCCTCGGCGGAACCTGGGCCGGTCTGACGGTTCGGGCGGCGGTCGTCGCCGCCACCGCCGAAGCGGGCGGGCCCGTGTACCTGGAGTTCGACCCCACTGCCGAGTCCCGGTTCGAGTCCGACGCGGACGAGCCCGAGGGGCCTCCGCCCGAGGCCGATGTCGCGAAGTTCGTCGAGCTGGTAGCGGGAGCCCGGCGGGCGGTGGTCGTCCTCGGCGCAGAGGCCCGCCGACACGCAGACGCGATGCGCTCGATGCTGCGCAACGTCGACGTTCCCGCGCTGATGACCTACCGCGCCAAGGGCGTGCTCCCGGACTCCTGGCCCAACGCCGCCGGCCTGATGACCGGCGGGGTCTCCGAACGCGACCTCCTCGCTGCCGCGGACCTGATCGTCCTCGCCGGAGTGGACTCCACCGAACTGATCCCGGGCAGCTGGCCCTTCGACGCGCCCGTCGTCAGATGGGCCGCCGTGCCCGAGCCCGCGGCGTACTACCGCTGCGACGTCGACGTGCGCCTGCCGCTCAACCAGCTCGCCAGTCGCTGCGTCCTCACCGCGACCGGCGGCGACTGGGTCGCGGAGGCCGGTCGCAGGTACGCCGAGCGCGAGGACGAGCTGCTGGCCGGACGGGCAGTGCCCGAGGCCGGTGCCGTCCTGCCGCAGGATGTGGTGCGACGAGCCCGCGCACTCGCCCCCGCGCGAGCCATCGCGACCGTGGACGCCGGGGCTCACATGCTCGTCGCGATGCCACTGTGGAAGACCGAGAGCGAGGACGAGGTCCTGATCTCCAGCGGGCTGGCGACCATGGGGTACGCATTGCCGGCCGCCGTGGGAGCCGCACTGGCGCTTCCGGGTCGCCGAATCCTCACCTTCGTGGGCGACGGTGGGATCGGGATGGGCCTCGGCGACCTGGAGACCGTCGCCCGGCTGCGGGCACCGATCACCGTCGTCGTCTTCGACGACGCCCAGCTGAGTCTGATCCGGGTCAAGGTCTCCCCCGGAGTCGCCGGAGTCGAGGACGTGCTCGGCTTCGCCGGCACGGACTTCGCCGCCATCGCGCGAGCCTTCGACATCCCGGCCGAGACGCTGTGGACCATCGAGTCGCTCGATCGGGAGCTGGCGGCGTCGTTCGAACGCTCGGGGCCCACGCTGCTCGACGTTCGCGTCGACCCCTCGGCGTACCCCGAGGTGATGGCGACGCTGCGCGGGCCTCGTGCCCCGTCGGACTTCGTCGCCCGCTCCCTGCTGCGCTGAGGTCACCAGGTCCCGTGGTGCTCCGGCACCCTCCTGATCAGCGGAAGGATGAGCACCAGGACGACCGCGAAGGCCGCGAAGATGTAGGCCTGTGCGAGTCCCGGGTCGGAGCTTCGCGCGAGGATCGTCGTCGCGACCGAGACGGCCAAGATGGCACCGGCCTGACGGAAGGTCGCCCGGAGGGCCGAGATGGCCGCGGCGTGCTGAGGGGCCAGCTGGAGCGACGCGTTCTGGGCGGCCGGGTTGGCCACGCCCATGCCCAGTCCCGTCACACCGGCGGCCAGGCTCAGCCAGGCGTATGGGGAGAGCCCGTGCGGAGCCAATGCCATCGCGAAGAGGCCGCCAGCCGTCAGGAGGAAGCCGATCAGCATCGGCAGGCGATAGCCGGTCCGGCGTAGGGCGAAGGTCGACACGGCACTGACCGAGACCATGCCGATGCCGCGGGCGCTCAGCAGGGTTCCGGAGTCCAGGGCACTCATCCCGTAGCGCTGGGTCGCGTAGAGAGGTACCAGCGCGCTGAACCCCAGAGCGCAGGCACCGAAGAGGAAGTTGATCGTGTTCATCAGCCCGAACCCGTCGCCGTAGAGCAGCTGGGCCGGGATGAACGACGTGGGCGAGTGCAGCGAGTGGCGGACGAACGCCCACAGGCCCACCACCGCCGCCGCCTCCGGGAGCAGGAACTGCACGCTGATGATCGCGATCCCGCCGCTGCCGAGCAGGGCGAGGCCGAGCATGGCGCCCAGCAGCCCGGTGGCCAGGAAGGCCATCCCCTTCAGGTCACGGGGGAACGCCTGCTCCGAGTCGTGCTCGTGTGCCGGGATGAACCGGCGGCCGAGCACGAGCAGCACCGCTCCGATCGGGACGTTGATGAGGAAGATGCCACGCCAGGACCAGTACTCGACGAAGACGCCGCCGAGGGTCGGGCCGAGCAGGGCGCCGATCGGGATGATGCTGGTGAACATGCCCACGGCACGGTCGCGTGAGCTGCCGAAGTGGTCGACGACGAGTCCGGTGGCCGACGGCATGAACGCCGCACCACCCACGGCCTGGATCGCACGCAGCGCGATCAGGACGTAGATGTCTCCTGCGAGCCCGCAGCACAGCGACGCCACCGTGAACAGCCCGACCGAGGACAAGAAGATCGTCCGGCGCCCGAAGCGGTCACTCATCCCGCCGGCCAGGGGCAGGATCAGCACCCGCCCCAGCGAGTAGACCGTGATCGTCCATCCGGTCCAGGTCAGGGACGCGTGCAGCGAGTGGTGGATGTCGGGGAGCGCTGTCGCCACGATCGTCTGGTCGATCGAGCTCATCAGGAGAGCGAGGGAGACCACGAAGAAGATGACCCGGGGGCGCACGGGACGGGGCTCGACATGTCCCGGGCCGCTCCACCGGCCCGTCTGGGCTGCAAGTCGGCTCGGACTCGACGCAGCCCCTGATGGCGCCTCACTGGTCATGGGGACATAATAGTTTGCTTGACGATAGGCAACTAGTAGCGAACGCGTGTCATGCTTCGTCGCATGGACGCCGAGTCAGTGAGCCGGCTGCGCCGGGCCGTGGTCAAGCTCTCCCGCGCGCTGAACTCCCCCGCGACCGCCGCCGGCCTCACCCCCACCCAGGCCTCCACGCTCGGCCTGCTCGCCAACCGCGGTCCCATGAGCCTGGCCGCGCTGAACGACCTGGAGCATCTGAACCCGTCGATGCTCTCGCGCGTGGTCACCAAGCTGGACTCCGCGGGGCTGATCGAGCGTCATCCCGACCCGGCCGACCTTCGGGCGGTGCTGGTGGAGGCAACGCCTCGCGGGGAGACGGTGAGCCAGACGATCCGCAGCCAACGGACCGCGGACGTGCTCAGCCGGCTGCCTGCCCTCGACGCCGCCCAGGTGCGCGCGATCACCGAGGCGCTGCCCGCCCTCGAGGCCCTTGCCGTGGCGCTCGAAGGCGCCGGGAACGGGGGCTGAGAGTCCTTTGTCACACTGTCGCGCTCGGTCGATTATCCGAGGCTCGCCGATGACTACCTCGAGCCGTCCCGCCGTCATTGTCCAGAGAATGGCAGAATAGACATGGGGTCCGCCCGTACAACCCACATGGAATACGGGTCACCGCCGCGTTCGGGCAGGCCCGGAGATGACGCTGGAATTCGTATTGCAAGCAGGTCCGGCCGCACGGTCTACACTGCGGCCACCATGGGTCACGAGCGTGAGGGGACGACATGACCGGTCACCGTGAGCCGCATCTTCGCTCGGTCGCCTCGGGGCCGGGGTCGGTGGTCGCCTACGAGCAGCTCGCTGCCGACCTGCGCGAGGCCATCACGTCGGGTCGGTACGCGACCGAGGAGCGGCTTCCTACCGAAGCCGAGCTCGTGGCCACCTCGGGGTTCAGCCGGCAGACGGTTCGCCGGGCCTTCCAGGAGCTCAGCAACGAGGGGATGATCTACCGGGTGCGTGGAAGGGGCACGTTCGTCCTTCCTCATGACGCACGGTACCTGCGGTCGTTCGGCAACATCCCCGATCTGATGTCCCTGGCCGTGGACACCGAGCTGCGGGTGATCGAGCCCCTGCATGTGCGCGCCGACGTCTCGTTGACCAGCCTGCTCGGAGCGGGCGCCGAGTCTGTGATGTCGATGGCGTTCACTCGGATGCACCGAGGCGTCCCGTTCTGCTTCACCAGGGTCTGCCTCCCTCTCGACGTCGGTGCGCGGATCAAGGACCAGCCCGAGATCCTGAGGCTGACCGAGCCAGGGGCGGTCTCACGCACGACGATCATCGCGCTGGTCGAGGCAGCCAGCGACGACTCGATCGACAGTGCCCAGCAGACTGCGACCGCCTGTGCCGCCGATGACGACGTCGCTCGCCATCTGCAGTGTGAGATCGGCATCCCGACTCTGCGCATCGACCGGCGATACCTGGGCATCAGCGGCCGCACCCTCGAGTACGCCATCAACTTCTTCCACCCCGACCGATACGAGTATCGGCTGCAACTCCGCGGAAAGCGCAATTGAGAATTGCGTGGGTCACGCACTCTCAAATGGCGGTCGTCACCTAGTCACCCGGCATGGCCCCAGCTAGACTCGGGGCAGAGATCCAAGGAGTGTCTCTGCGCACTCGGATAACGAGGTGCCATGACGATAGAGCTCGACGCTGCGGACAAAGTCAGGATCACCCGCGTCGAATGTCGTGCCGTGCACGCCGGGCTACGCAACTGGGTCTTCGTCAAGGTGCTCACCAACGAGGACGGCCTGTTCGGCTGGGGTGAGGCGACGCTCAACTGGAAGACGAGATCGGTGATGGCCGCGGTCGACGATCTCGCGCCCCTGCTGATCGGCCGGGACCCGCGCGATATCCAACAGGCGGTCCAGACGATGACCAGGCACAGCTACTACCGGATGGGCATCATCGGCACGACCGCCGTCAGCGGGATCGAGCACGCACTGTGGGACATCTTCGGCAAGTCCCTGGGCGTACCCGTCTGGCGTCTGCTGGGCGGCGCCGTGCGCAGCTGCGTCCGTGTATATGCGCACCTCGGGCTCGGCGACATGGGCTCGGTCTACGACTCCTACGATCCCGTTCGGGTCGCCGACCTGGCGTCGGCCGTCGTGGCCCAGGGCTACGACGCGCTCAAGGTCGTGCTGGTGCCCTTCAGCGGCTACGTCACACGGGCCGCCCAGCGAAGGCTTCTCGACTCCTTGATGAGCGCGGTTCGCGGCGCCGTCGGGGCGGACGTCGACATCATGGTGGACTTCCACGGGAGACCGGAGTCGGTGTCGGCGGCAATGGACTACATCCGCGTGGTCGCGCCCTTCGACGTCCTCTTCTGCGAGGAGCCGGTGCAGCCAGGAGACGCCGTCGCCCTGGCCGCCATCGCGCAGCAGGCTCCGTGCGCGATCGCCGCCGGTGAGCGCCTGATCGGTCTCGGCGAGTTCCTGCCCGTGCTCCAGGCTCGAGCTGTCCACATCGCCCAGCCCGACCTCAACCACACCGGCGGCCTCCTGGAAGGCAAGCGGATCGCCGCCGCCGCCGAGGCGCACATGGTCGGTGTCGCGCCGCACAACCCGAACGGCCCGATCGCGTCCGCCGCCGCCCTGCACTTCGCGGTGAGCACACCCAACTTCGTGATCCAGGAGGAGATGAGCGGTGCCGTTCCGTGGTACGACGACGTGGTCAGTGGTCCGACCGTCCGCAAGGGCAGCTCGTGGGACGTGCCAACGACACCAGGACTCGGGATCGAGGTCGACGAGAAGGAGGTCGCCCGACATCCCTACGAGGCGGAGACCATGCACCAGACGGGTGCGGTTCTCGACGACGGGACCATTGCCCACTGGTGACCAGAGCCGCTCTCCGGTGCTGCCGTGAAGATCGTCCTGATGGGAGAGTCGGCCGAGCATCGAGAGGACCTCGAGGGCTCCTTGCGCGGCGACCACTCGGTCGTCGCGGTCCCCTCGGCTGCGTCCTCCGACGCGGGTTTCGACACGATGCTCCTCGATGCCGACGTCGTCATCTCACGTCGCCTCATCCGTCCGGTGGGCAGCGTCGCCCCGGCCTGGGGCCTGCTACAGGTCCCAGGGGCTGGCGTGGACGAGATCGACATGTCCGCTCTGGCCCCCGAGACCACCGTGTGCAACGTCTACGAGCACGAGATCCCGATCGCGGAGTTCGTCATGTGCGCGATCTTGGAGTGGGAGATCGGGTTCCATGAGCTGCGCACGTCCTTCGACCCGAGTGCGTGGTCCGGGACCTATCGAGCACGGGCCCCCCATGGGGAGGTGCACGGACGACGCCTGGGCGTCGTCGGCTACGGACGGGTCGGTCGAGCCGTCGCCACCCGCGCTCTCGCGTTCGGGATGGACGTCGTCGCCGTGTCCCGATGTGTGGCGAGCGACGATCGGGTCAAGGTGCTCCCGCAGCAGAGCCTTCCCGAGCTGCTGAGGTCGTCGGACTATGTCGTGATCGCCTGTCCCCTCACCGACGAGACGCGCGGGCTGGTCGACGCCGTCGCTCTCGGACAGATGAGGCGATCGGCGGTGCTGGTCAACGTGGCACGAGGCCCCGTCGTCGACGAGAGGGCGCTCTACCTGGCCCTCCAGCGCGAGTCGATCGCCGGGGCGGTGCTGGACGTCTGGTACGACTACCCAGTCGCGGGACACGAGACCGTCGAGCCGAGCCGCTATCCGATCGCGGACCTGCCGAATGCCTGGTGCACCCCTCACTCCTCGGCCTGGACACGCGCCTTGTCCGCACGCCGGTACACCGCCATCGCCGACAACGTCGAGCGGCTCGCAGCCGGTCAGCAGCTCGCGAATGTGGTCCGCCCGGGAGTCCGGCCCGAACCGGCCCGATGACCTGACCCCGGCTACCCGTCAGGTCCTGCTCGTCGTCTCCGTGGTCCGGAGTGAGACGAGCTTGCGCAGCCGGGGCATCGATGGCTCCGGTGTCTGCGGGAAGAGCATGGGCCAGGCCGCACTCGAGACCTCGCCCACGAAGAGGCTGCCTGCGGAGTCCTTGGCGATCGCGTGCGGCGAGAGGAACTGGTCCGGCCCGATGCCGGCAGCTGGATCTCCCTGGACCCGGCCCAGCACACGGCCCGACATGTCGGTGACCGTGATCCGCGGACCGAGGTTCGGCGTCCCCCGGTTGTGGGCGTAGTAGGGCCCGATCTCGCCGACGTACACGTGCCCGGCCGCGTCGTCGACGAACAAGGCGCTGGGCCGGTGGAACCCCTGCCAGATATCGACCACGTCGCCGTCGTGGCTGAAGACCTGGATCCGGTGGTTCTCGCGGTCGGCGACGTAGACGTAGCCGGTCGCGTCGCACCCGATGTTGTGCGGAACGTTGAACTCACCCGGACCAGCTCCGGGCCCTCCCCAAGACCTGACCAGCTTCCCGGTCGGCGAGTACTGGTGCACGCGGGCGTTGCCGTAGCCGTCCGAGACGTAGAGCGAGCCATCCGGTCCGAGTGCCACGTCGGTGCACCGACAGAACGGCTTGCCGCTCATGAACTCGCTGTGACGACCCGGCTTGCCCAGCTGAAGACGTACCTCTCCCGACGGCTCCAGCCAGCGCACCGTGTGGTCGATGTCGTCGGTGCACAGCAGCGAGTCGTCGGGAGCCACCTGGATCGCGTGGGGATGGCGAAACAGGTCCTCACGCAAGGATTCCTGGAACTCCCCCGACGCGTCGAACACCACCAACGGATGCTCGCCGCGGTTGAAGGCGTAGACCCGGCCGCGGCTGTCGACGGCGACCCCCGCGACGTCTCCGAGGGTCCATCCGTCCGGCAGCGTGCCCCAGCTCAGGTCCGGGGAGTAGCGGAAGTCACCCTCACCGACCACCACCGTTGCTGCCGGATCCCGGGCCTGCTTGCTCTGCGTCACGTGACGGCTACTCGTCCTCGAGCTGGACGTACTTCTGGCTCCAGTTCTTGAAGAACTCGATCTGGCTCACCGACTCAGGTGCGTGTCGCACCAGCGAGAGCGGACCCATCCGGTCGTCGAGGTCGGCGGGGTCCCCGCCCTCGGCCATGTAGGCCAGGCAGTCGTCCATGTTCTTGATCGCCATGCGGTACAGGGGGAAGTCCGAGACATAGCGGACCTTGACGTTGTTGGCGCGCATGAACTCCGCGTCGGTCTGGACGTCCCACGGCAGTCCCAGCGCGAACAGCGGCAGGTCGGTGACGGCATGGATAGCCTGGAGGTCGTCCCTTCCGTCTCGGGGCGCGCCCAGGCCGGGGAGCATGATCGCGTCGACCCCTGCCTCGGCGTAGGCGACGATCCGGGCGAGCGCCTCGTCGCGGTCGGGATAGGTCCGCAGGACCAGTCTGGCCACGATCAGGGTCGAGTCGTCGCGACGAGCATCGACCGCTGCTTGCAGCTTCCCGACGAACTCCTTCTGGCTGATGACCAGGCCATGCCGATCCTCGACCTCGCCGTAAAACCTCGGGACGAGGTTGTCCTCCAGCTCGATCGCGGCCACGCCCACCTGCTCGAGCTCGCGAACGGTCCGGTAGACACTGACCGCGCTGGGGCCACCGTCGTCGGCGTCGACCATCAGGCAGATGTCCGCGACACGCAGGATCCGCCGGCTGATGTCCACCAGATCGCTCATGTACGCCAGGGGCAGGTCGTCGGGCTGCGCCAGCTCGGCGCCTTTCCAAACCGTGCCGGACAGCTTGGCAACCTCGAAGCCCCGACGCGCCGACAGGTGGGTCGAGAGGGGGTCGAACACAGGCGCGGCGATCACCGCGTCGGGCCGGGAGATGATGTCCTTCAGTCGTGCACCGGCTGCTGTCAACGTGGGCTCCTTCGGGTTAGCGGGCGCAGGCGGCGACGACGACCTCGAGAGGTCGTGTCGGCGATCGCCCTGGACGGTGGTTCAAAACACGGCCAGCGGGTTTACCGGTGATCCCGTGCCACCCACGATCTTCAGGGGGGCCACGACGGTCATGAAGTCTCGGCGCTGGCCCGACCGGCACTTCTCGGCAAGCGGTGAGAGGTGGGCGTTGTCGAGGAGAAGGACCCCCTGCGACGGGATGATCGCGTGGACGCTGTGCTTGACCCCGAACTCGTTCGGACGAGCGTCCATCATGTCCCACACGATCATGGCGCAGTCGACCTCGTGGAAGTAGTCCAGGCACGAAGGCGCGAGACCCGGCCGAGGCATCGCACCGGTCGAGTCGGGAGTGCTCCACGGCGTACCCATGTGCTGCTCCCACGCCTCGCGTCCGCTATGGACGACGAGGATGTCTCCCGGTTCAGGCTGAAGGTCGTCCGCGGCGGCCAGGTCGCGCAGCTCATCGCCGGTGACCGGCTCGTCCTGCGTGACGAAGCCTTCGGCACGTCCGGCCGCAACGTCGAAGAGGACGCCCCGCGAGATGAGGCCCCCGGCGAACTGCTCGACCCCGCCCCAGGTGACGCCGTCGTAGGTGACGAACGAGCCCGGGTCTCGTCCGTTCCAGGCGCCGTCCTTGTCCCAGACGTGCGACAGAGCATCCAGGTGGGTACACGTGCGACCGTGGAAGCTGACACCGATGAAGTCGGTGGCGCTCCCCTGGCCGTCCGGTTCGGTCGCGGCGTTCATGAAGTGCTGAGCCGGCTTGGGGTTGTTCGACGCCGGCTGCGTCGGAAAGTCGCGCGACATGGACACGATCTCGCCGGTGCGAACCAATCCGGACGCTCGCAGCACCTTCTGCTGGTCGATCAGGTTCGCGGCTCCGCGCTGGTCGTCCTCACCCCAGCGGCCCCACCGGCGGTGTGGACGGATGCGCTCCCGGAACGCGGTGGCTCCCGCGTGGTCGGCCGGCTCGGTCATGGCTGCTGATCCCTCGCTCACGTCAGCACGGGGCGCGCCCCGCGGGCACGCGCGCTCGGCGGCGTCTGATCGCCATGCCATCGGCAGGTCCGAGGCGCTTGTATATCAAGCACACTAGTAAGGCACATATCAGGTGTCAATGGATTCGCCTGTGTCACTTTGGCCGGCCCTTTGTGAGCGAAGCTCAGACAGGCAGCGTGGATCTTGGGGTCAATAGGCCGTACCAAGTCGGTCACGTCAATGCCGGCAGCTGGTCCAGCTCTTCATCGGTGAGGTCGAGCCGGCTGGCCGCCGCGCAGTCCGCGGCCCGGGCACCACTCGTGATCCCGGGTATCGGGATGAACCCCGGCGAGAGACGGAGCTCCCAGGCCAGGCACACCTGATGGGGGCCGACGCCGTGCGCCAGCCCGACCGCGAGGAACGCGGGGGCGCTCGTGATCTCGCCACTCCCCTTGCCGCCCAGCGGGCTCCAGGCAAGGAACGCGAGCCCCCGCCTGGCGCACAGCTCAAGGACGTCGTGGGACTCGCGGTGACCGGGCGAGTAGCGGTTCTGCACCGACACCAGCCTCGGCCCGAGGACGCTGGCGGCGACCTCGACCTCGTCGGTGCCGACGTTCGAGATCCCCACCGCGCGAACCAGACCCCGGTCGACCAGCCGGCCGAGCTCGCCGACGGACTCCGCGTAGGGAACCTGGGGATCGGGCCGATGCAGCTGGAGGAGGTCGATGGAGTCCACACCGAGGCGGCCCGCTGACTCCTGGGCACTGCGCCGGATGTGGTCCGGGCTGCCGTCCACGGCGATCGTGCCACCGGCCTGACGGATGTGCCCGACCTTGGTCGCCACCATGACCTCGTTGCCCGACGTGGGGCGCTCGCGCAGGGCCCTGGCCACCAGGAGCTCGCTGTGACCACGCTCCTCGGGTGTGTCGTGGTACGACGGCGAGGTGTCGATCAGCGTCACCCCGGCGTCCAGAGCAGCATGGACGGCTCGGACCGCCTCCTGCGTCGAGGGCCGGCCCGGGCGCGAGAGCGCCATCGCGCCCACGGCGATCTCACCGACCCGGACGTCGCCGACCGGGCGCTTCCTCATCCGCGGCCTCGCTTCCGGCTCATCCCCGACTCACGTCTCGACCGTGGTCCAGGTGGTGACCGAGCGCTCCTCGAGACGCTCGAGCACGAACCCGAAGACATGCTGCTGGAAGTGCGGGGTCTGCTTGTGGGCCTCGTACGCCCGTTCGTCGTCGTACTGCTCGTAGAGCAGGAAGCGACCGGAGTCCTCGGTCGAGACCTGGGCCTGGTAGTAGTGACAGCCGGGCTCGGCGCGCGACAGCGGCGTCATCGTGCGAATCGTGTCGGCGACCACAGCCTCCTCGCCAGCCTTGGCTATCCAGGTCGCGGCAACCACGAACGTCATGGGTCTGCTCCTTCAATGATGGTCAGGCGAGATCGAGCGAGACCTCGCCCACCCCGCTGAACGTGCCGACGTACCGCCCGGGGGTCAGGTCTCCGATCCGGGTGAACGCCCCGGTGATCACCACGTCGCCGGGCTCCAGAGCCCGGTCGAACGCCGCGAGCTCACGTGCCAGGGCCGCCAAGGACTCGAAGTGGTCGTCGATGTGACCCTCGGCTGCCCGGCTCTGAATCTCCTGCCCGTCCCGGCTGATGGTGGAGACGAGTCCGTCGAGCACATCCTGGCCCGGCACCGGACCGAACTCGCCGACCACGATCGCCCATTGGCGCAGGTTGTCGGCGACCTTCACCCCAGCGACAGCGGACGCGTCGAGCCGCTCCTCGTTCACCTCGAAGGCCGGCGCCACGCCGTCGACCGCCGCACGTGCCTCACTCGCCGTGACGAGTGGCCCTCGGAGGGTCGTGCCGATCCGGAAGCAGAGCTCGGTCTCCAGACCCACGGACCGGATCTGTGAGGCGTCGAGTCGGTCGCCCGACGGCAGCACGCGTCCGCCGAGCAGGTACCCGAAGGGCCGCACGCCGGCACCGAGGCTGTCGCGCCCCGCACCGGAGGTCATCCCGACCTTCCAGCCGGCCCGGCTGGCGCCTTGCCCCACCAGCCTTTGCAGCACTGCCAGCTGCACCGCCTCGCCCGCCGCCACCGAGAGGTCGGGGGTCATCTGGGCGACATCGACCGCGTGTGTCGAGACCCCCTCCCAGATCGCCTGGACGTCGTCGTCGGACGGATCGGTGCCACCTTGCTGCGCGTGTGTCACGTGGGCTCCTCGAGGTCGGGGTCGCTGGTGGGTCAGGACGCGTCGCGGAACGGGAACAGCGGGAGTCCCACGGTCGGCCAGCCGTGGACGACCAGGATCGCGCCGCCCTCGGAGTCGGTCACGAACAGGCGACGCTGGTCGTCGAGAGCGACGTTGGTGTACTTCTGGTGGGACCCCGGGAACAGCTGCTCGACCAGCGCACCCGACCGGTCGTGCACCGCGACGCTGCCTCGGTCTCCCTCATCGGTGCCGACGACACCCACGATGAGGTTGCCCTCACTGTCGAAGCAGAAGCCGTCGGGGCGACCGTCGCGCATCTCCGCGAAGGTCTCCGGCTCGCCGAGCCGGCCGCCGTCCGCGAACGGGAGCCGCACGATCCGGGCGCCGTTCGAGTCGGCGACGTAGATCGCGTCGCGCTCGGGCCCGAACCCGATCCCGTTGGGATACCAGTCCACCGACGTGATCAGGTACGCCGCCCCGGTCACCGGGTCGACGCGCCAGAGCCGGCCGTCACGCCGCGAGCGCGGACGGGTCGGGTCGGTGACGTACAGCTGGCCGTCGGGTCCCATGCACAGGTCGTTGGGAGAGATCAGGTCGCTGGTCAGCGTGTCGACCCGGCCATCGGGGCGCAGCACCTGGACGCCGCCGCTGACTCCCGGCGTTCGTTTGGACCGGTCGCTGCCGCCGCCGTCCTGGGCGATGTAGACCGAGCCGTCCAGGCCTTCGGTCGCCCCGTTGGGGCCGCCACCCGTCACGGCGAGGAAGCGCGAGGTCGCGCCGTCCGACTGGTACAGGTGCCCGCGGTCGATGGAGACCACCAGCACCTCACCGGTGTCGTGGCGGACGACGGGTCCCTCGGTCCAGCCGAGGTCGTCGGCGAACAGCTCGAAGTCGGACGTCGCACTCATGAGAGCTCGTCGATCACCGACCGGAGCATGGACACTCCGGAGCGCATGCCGCGGTTCAGCATCGAGCGGTCGCTGGAGAACGACAACGAGCGGATGCCGCGCCCGATCATGTCGCGGGCGTCCTCCTCGTCGAAGACCACCGTGCCGGGATGGCAGCCGTGCCGCTGGGCTGCCTCGATGACGGTGTCGATCGCCTTCAGCACCGTGGGGTGTCGGGTCTGGTGCGGCACGCCGTACGCCGAGGAGAGATCGTTGCGCCCGACCTCGACGATGTCGACACCCCCGCCCTGGAGGAGCGCGTCGATGTCCTCCACGGCCTCCCTGCTCTCGATCTGGATCACCAGCGCGGTGTTCTGGTTGATGTGCTCGCGCATCGAGTCGGGGTCGGCGGTCTCGTAGTCGGTCGGAGCCCCGTGGGTCGTCGTACCCCGGATCCCTGCGGGTGGGTACTGAAGGTAGCTGCGGATGTCGTCGACCAGCTCGCGGGAGCGCACGTCGAAGATCATCAGACCCATCGCGCCCAGGTCGAGGATGCGGTCGGCCGTGAGCCCGTTGTAGTTGTAGGGGCGCACGATCGGGGTGATCCCCGTGGCGCGAGCAAGCTCGACCATGTCGTGGATGGTCTCCCACGACAAGCTGGAGTGCTCCATGTCGATGTTGACGAAGTCGAAGCCGGCGCGGGCCACCATCCGCACGATCGCGGGTGTGCGCACGAAGGACACCATCATGCCGAGGGCGGGCCGACCCTCGTTCAAGGTGTCGAGGAGACGGTTGCGGGTGAGCGCTGGCATCACTGCTTCGCCTGCCCCTCGGCCTCTGCTGCCGCGGCGACCGCCAGCCGGAACGCCTCGACGCCGGCCGGGATGCCGGCGTAGATGGCGACGTGCATGAGGCACTCGCGGATCTCGTCGTCGGTGCAGCCGTTGCGACGGGCTCCGCGCAGGTGGCCCGAGAGCTCCTGGGAGCGCCCGAGAGCTCCGAGAATCGCCATCGTCACCAGGCTTCTGGTGCGTGGGTCGAGGCCGTCGGAGGCCCACTGGCCCCAGCAGTACTCGCTGAGGAACTCCTGGAACGGCGCGTTCAGGCTCGTCGCCGAGGACAGTGCCCGATCGACATGCTCGTCGCCCATAACCCGGCGGCGCATCGCCAGCCCTCGCTCGCGTCGGCTCTCTGACATCGTGATCCCCTCTCGTCGTACGCGACTGTATACGATTGCATTCTGTTGTCGACACGTCGTCTCGCTGGACGGCCGGCGAGGCCGGACCGGCCCTATGCTGGGTCACCGCGAGTACGCGAGCTCGGCCTCGACGGGGCGACGGCGACGGGTGATGAGGAGGAGCGATGACGGGAAGGCAGGGTCTTGCCGGCCTGCGTCCGGTCAGCGCGACGCGGCTCGCCGGGGTCAGCACGGCGGACGCCGTTCACTCCGCCCTCCAGGACGCCGTGATGTCGGGCCGCCTGGCACCCGCGACCCGGCTGACCGAGGAGGAGCTGGCGCGCGTGTTCGACGTGAGCCGGACACCGGTCCGCGAGGCGCTCTCGCTGCTGGAGGCGCAGCAGGTGGTCCGGAGAGACGACCGCGGAAGGCTCGTCGTGGCCGAGGTGACGGCCGACGACATCGTCGAGACCGACGCCGTCCGTCAGGCCATCGACGGCCTGGCGGCGCGGCTCGCCTCCGAGGTGGCGCGGGCCCGAGACGTCGACCATCTGCGCTGGCTCAACGCCGAGCTGGCCCGGGTCTCCGGCGAAGGAATGGCGCCGCTCGCGGTGTCAGCCGCCAACCTGCGCTTTCACGAGGCCGTGTGCACGGTCGGCGGGAACCGGCTGCTGCTGACGATGATGCAGGCCCTGCACGGACGCGTCAGCCGCTTCCACGGCACCACCTTCACGGTGCCGGGCCGGTCCGCGGAGGCCGTCGCTGAGCACGAGGCCATCATCGACGCCATCGAGGCCCACGATGCCGACGCCGCCGAGGCCGCCGCTCGCGCCCACATCGCATCGTCGATGCGGGTGCGCACGCAGCTGCTCCGCGAGCGTCGGAGCAAGCCCTGATCCTCGATGGACCCCATGGACCCATGGACCCCGATGACCCCGCTGGAGAGGAACCTATGAGCAGCTCCCCCGACGACCCGGCCTTCGGGCTGGTCCTGCGCCCCTCCGCGATCACTGCCTTCTCACGGGGCTCGGGCGTATCGACGGTGCCGTTCGTCGGCCACTGGAACAGCGAGCTCAGCACGATCACGACGGGCATGACCGTGTTCCCACCCGGGACCGCGATCCCGCTGCACACCCACAACGTCGAGGAGACCGTTCTCGTGCTGCGCGGCGAGGCCACCGCGGTGCTGGGCGACCAGAGCGTCGACCTGACCGCCGGCGAGGCCACCTGGGTCGCGGCCGGCGTACCCCACCGCTTCGTCAACCGCGGCGCGGGCGAGCTCGCGATCTACTGGACCTACGCGGGCCGGTTCGTGACCAGGACGACAGTGTCGACCGGCCGCACCGTCGTGCACCTGTCTGAGGAGGACCGCGGCGCCTCGGGCTCCTGAGGCCGGCTCACCGCAGCCTGAACGCCGGGCTGGTCCCGAAGCGCTCGTGCATGAGCGTCTTGACCCCGCGCGGGAAGTCTCCCTTGGCGCGCAGATGACCCTCGACCAGGGCACGTTGGGCATCGGCGTCACCCGCGAATGCCTGAAGACACTGCTCGGGAGCGGCGTTCGCGAGTTGGAGGATCGCACCGGCGCAGCCCACGGCGCCGGCCATCAGGAGCAGCGTCGACGCGCCGACATAGATGTCGCCTCCGACGCCGAGAGCAGCCAGAAGCCGCTCGGGATCGCCGGAGGAGTCCTTGTGTCCGACGACCGGCAGGCCGGCGAGGACGTTCAGCGGGATCCCTGGCGGAGCGACCGCCGGGAAGTGGTAGGCCAGCAACGGGACCGGCCCGATCGCCGCGTGGATGCGCGAGTAGAAGTCCGTCGGGTCCGGCACGCCGCGCGGTGAGCGGGCCAGGACGCCGGCCATTTCGCCGCCGACCAGGCCGACGGCCGACGCCGCCGACTCGGCGGCCTGCCGCCCGGACGGCTCGGTGACTCCCATCACCACCGGGACGTCGCCGGCCACGGCATCGAGCACGGCCTCCAGCACCTGGAGCTTCTCCGAGGGGCTGAGGGTCTCGGGCTCACCCGTCGTGCCACACACCACGATGGCGCGCATGCCCGCGTCGACGAGCCGGCGCGCATGGGCTCCGGTCGCCTGGGCGTCAACCTCGAGCGAGTCGTCGAACAGCGTCGTCAGCGCCACCGCGACACCGGAGAAGATCCGGGGATGTGGCATCTCCCGCTCCCATCTGTGGACTCTATCGACGATCCGGCCGCGCCCGCGCTGCCAGCGCCGGGACTCAGCAGCTCGGGACCATCCGCCAGGCAGCATAGGGGTCACGTCGGCT
Source organism: Nocardioides sp. (assembly GCF_036267815.1). Taxonomy (GTDB): domain Bacteria; phylum Actinomycetota; class Actinomycetes; order Propionibacteriales; family Nocardioidaceae; genus Nocardioides. The sequence continues at coordinate 139,324 of NZ_DATAVI010000063.1, forward strand.
CGAGCCGCACCATCGCGACGACTGGTGCCTGTCGGAGCAGGGGTCACCCGGGCTAGGTTCCGCGCCGGGCGACGCGTCTCCTCCGCCCTCGGGGCGGCCGCGGTGTCTCTCACGCTGGTCACGATCGGCCTGGCGACGACGGTAGCTGACGCGCAGGCCCGGATCCCGCAGAAGCCGCCCGCGGAGCAGTCCCGCTGCGCGTCCGTTCACGTCAAGCCGGCGGTCCTCAAGCCCGGCGGCCACGTCAAGGTGACCACGAGTCCGGCGACCAGCGAGTGCGGCGGAGCGCCATCCACGGTGACCTGGGGCTACCCGACGAACCTGGAGAGCCAGGACTTCGCCCAGGTCAAGCACTGCGCCGTCCGGGCGACGTCGTGCCGGTAGGAGGTGTTCCTCACCGGCAAGACGTGGGCGGACCGGTGGTTCCAGGCCGGGGTCACCGGCAGCTCCCCCGACGGCGGATGGGGGTCGAGCGCGCCGTACTACCTCAAGAGCAAGGGCTTCTTCGCGATCACCGGGCGGGTCTTCGACAAGCTGCGCAACGGGCTCGCCCACGTCAAGGTGAAGCTGTCCGGACGCGGTGTCCACAAGACGTTCCGCTCGCTGCGCAGCGACGCGGTGCCGGGCTACTACAGCTTCGCGGTGAAGAAGAAGGGCACCTACACCCTGACGGTGAAGCGCCACGGCAAGACCGCGAGGACGAAGGTGCACCTCCGTCACAAGTGGAACGTCACGGAGGTGGCGTTCTAGAAGACCGTCGAGGACCACGCCTCGGCGGCGATGCTGCGGGCGCGCTCCGGACGGCTAGCCTCACACTCGTGACGGAGTACCAGGTGACCTCCTGGCGCGACCTGCCCTCGCTGGTGGTCGCGCGAGAGGGCGACACCGTGACCAAGGGACCGCTCGCGTCGAGGTTCCAGGAGGCCATCGACGAGGCGGCGATGCGCCTGGGCGCGACCGACAGCGACGCCTACCTCGAGGGCTGGGTCCGTGGCGACTGGACGCCCGGCGACGGCAGCCCGCACGAGGTCTGCGACCGCGTCGTGGCCGACCTGGAGTCGCAGTGGCCGGCGGATCGGGTCGCCGAGTACCTCGACGACCTGGGCCCCTCCGCAGCCGACGGCGGTACGCCGTGAACCACCTGCGCGACCTCCTCGGCGACCAGGGCCCGGTGCTCCTCGACGGCGGCATGGGCACCCTGCTCCAGGACCACGGCCTGGACGACGGCGGCTCGGGAGAGCTGTGGAACGTCGAGCGCCCCGAGGTTGTCGAGGAGATCCACGAGGCCTACGCCGGGGCGGGCGCGCGCGTCCTGACCACCAACACCTTCGGCGGCACCCGACCACGCCTGGCGATGCACGGGCTCGCGGACCGCGTGCACGAGCTCAACGAGGCGGGCGCCGTGATCGCGAGCCGGGTGGCCCGCCGGCACGGCGTCCTGGTGGCCGGCGACCTCGGTCCGACCGGCGAGCTGCTCGCGCCACTGGGCGGACTCGAGCACGACGACGCCCGCGCCCTGTTCGAGGAGCAGCTGCGTGGTCTGCGAGAGGGCGGGATCGACGTCGTCATCGTGGAGACCATGAGCGACCTCGCCGAGGTCCGCGCCGCCGTCGAGGCGGCCCAGCGGGTCGTTCCCGGCGTCCCCGTGATCGCGACGCTCAGCTTCGACACCAACCTGCGCACGATGATGGGCGTCCGGCCCGGCGACGCCGTCACGGCGCTCGCCGAGGCCGGTGTCGACGCCGTCGGCGCCAACTGCGGTCGCGGCACGGGCGAGATGGAGCAGATCGCGGAGTCCCTGGTCCAGGCTCGCGCCGACGGGCTCCTGCTCGTCGCCCAGTCCAACGCCGGGCTGCCCCACCTCGTCGGCGACCGGTTCGTCTACGACGCGTCGCCGGCGGTCCTGGCCGACCACGCCCGGGCGCTGGCCGACCTGGGGGTCGACCTGGTCGGGGCCTGCTGCGGCTCGACACCGGCCCACATCGCGGCCATGAGCCAGGCGCTGAGCGCCTGACCCGTCGGCTCCGACAGCGCCGACCGACCGGGCACACTCGACCCATGCCTTCGCCGCCGGTCCGACGCCACGTCGCGTCGACCGTCGCCGTCTGTGCCGTCGGGGTGGCGGGCTCCGCCCTCGTCGCCCGGGCGTCCTACGTCGTCGGCGCGCTGCCGCGCCACCACCTCGACCGCACCGTCGCGACCGGTCCGTACCGCTGGGTGTACCTGCTCGGCGTGGCCCTGATGGTCCTGTCCTGGCTCGCGCTCGGCAGGCTCGTGCTCGACCCGTCCGGCGAGGGCGGGACCCGCCGGCTGTGCTGGGTCTCGGCGGCGACGGGCCTGCCCCTGCTGGTTGCCGCACCCGTCACCAGCCAGGACGTCTGGACCTACCTCGGCCAGGCGAACGTCGCCGCACACGGCCTGGACCCCTACACCCAGGGCCCGGCCGCGGTGCCCGGGCCCTACCCGCACGCGGTGGCGCACGAGTGGCTCGCCACCGGCTCGCCGTACGGGCCGCTCTGGCTGTGGCTCTGCCGTGTGGTCGTCCGGGCCACGGCGCCACACCCCTGGGCCGGCATGTTCGTCCTGCGGGGCATCACGGTGGTCGGGATGGTCGCGCTCGGCCTGGCTCTGGTCAGGCTCGCCAGGCGCACCGGCGCACGTCCGGAGCCCGCGCTGTGGCTGGCCGTGGCCGGGCCGTTCCCGATGATCATGCTGCTCGGCGGCCTCCACAACGACGCGGTGATGCTCGCGCTGCTGGTCGGCGGTGTCGCGGTGACCGCCGGCACCGACGACCTGCGGCGGGCGCTGCTGATCGGTGCGACGCTCGTGGCCGCCGCCGCCGCCATCAAGGTGATCGCCCTGGTCGCGCTGCCGTTCCTGCCACTGGTCTGGTGGCGCTACGCCGGTCCGCGCCGCCCCGCCTACCCCCCGCTACGCCGCCTGGTCGGGGTGGGTGTGGCCACCTGCGTCGGAGGCGTCGCCGTCCTGGCCGCGGTCGGTCTGGTGACCGGGTTCGGCTTCGGCTGGGCGTCCCACGTCGGCGACGGGACCATCGGCGTGCGCTGGCTCTCGGTCTCCCAGCAGATCGGCAACGTCGCGCACCTGGTCGCCCCGGGCCGGGTGGCGGACCTTCCGAAGGATCGCTACCCGTTGGTCCATCCGGTGGGCCTGGTCTTCCTGGCTCTCGCCCTGGTGGCGCTGACGCTGACCGCTCGGCGGCGCCCGCCTGTGCGGACCCTGGCCCTGGCCATGCTGGTGATCGTGCTCAGCAGCCCCGCGCCGCGGCTGTGGTACCTGCTGTGGCCGCTGACGTTCCTGGTCGTGGACGCCCTGACGCCGCTGGTCGTCGTCGTCACGGCTGCGGCGTCGGCCACGCTGGTCCTGTGGTTCCCGGCCTCGGTGAGACCTCAGCCACCGGAGTGGCTCCTGCTCGTCCTGGTCGTCGCACTCGCCGGACTGGTCGCCGCGATCAGCCGGCCGGGCCCGTCGGGTGACCGGCTCAGGAGGCTTCCGCGACGGCCTGGGCGAACCGCCGTCCCGCCTCGCTGACGTCCTCGGCCGTGGTCTCCCAGCTGGTCACCAGCCGGATGCGCGTGGCGCCCATCCGGTAGAAGACGACCTCCCCGACGCGCTCGAGCGCGTCGATCGCCGCCGCGGGCAGGTCCACCCAGGCCATGTTCACGTCGACGCGTTCGACCAGCTCGATGCCGTCGACGGCCTCGAGCGCGGCGACCAGCTCGGCCATCCTCCGGTTGGAGCTCTGTGCCATCCGCAGCCAGAGGCCGTCGGTGAGGTACGCCGTGAGCTGGGCGGACTGGAAGCGCATCTTGCTGGTCACATGACCGGATCGCTTCGTGCGGTAGACGAGCTGGTCGGCGATCTCCTCGTCGAAGACCACGATCGCCTCGGCGCTCAGCGCGCCGTTCTTGGTGGCCCCCAGCGAGAGCACGTCGACCCCCGCCCGCCACGTCATGTCGGCGGGTGCGCACCCGTGGGCGGCGACGGCGTTGGCGAGACGGGCACCGTCGACGTGCACGCGGAGCCCGCGCTCGCGGGCGATGCCGGCGAGCTCGGCGACCTGCTCGGGCCGGTACGCCGTCCCCAGATCGCTGGGCAGCGTCAACGACAGGACGCTGGGCTGGCTCTCGTGCGGATCTCCCCACCGCACCGCCCCGAGCGTCGCCCGGAGCGCATCCGGGTCGACCAGGGCGTCCTCCCCCGCGACTCCCTGCATCACCGCTCCCCCGCCGAACAGCGACGTTGCGCCACCCTCGGAGGTCATGATGTGGGCCGTCGGATGGCAGAGAACGGCACCCCAGGGCGGCGTCAGGGCGGAGAGCCCCAGCGAGTTCGCGGCGGTGCCGCTGGTGACCGGGAACGCCCGGGCGGTCGGGTGGTCGAACACCGACCGGACGACGTCGTGCAGCTGGGCGGTCAGGTCGTCGCCGCCGTAGGCCAGGGCCGATCCGGTGTTGGCGGCTTGCACGGCAGCGAGGATCTCGGGGGCGACCCCGGCGGCGTTGTCGCTACGAAGCTCGATCACGGACACAGCCTGCCCGGTCGCCCGGGCGCGGCGCGAGGCGGGTCACTTCGGGTCGGCGCCCAACCCCGGGCGGCTCGACCGCCGTTGGCCTCAACCGCAGTGGGACAGGGTCGCGTCGTGACGGATCTGGTTGCCCATGTCGCGGGCCTGCGAGACGTAGGGAAGGACGATGCTGGCGCCGCCGGACGACGTCCCGATCCCGCCCTGGACCACGCACGACCGCACCTTGCTCGGGTCGACCTGCGCCATCACCTGGGCCAGCCGGAAGAGCTGCGACGGCGACAGGTTGGTGTCCATGTGGCTCATGGCGTCGAGCACGCCGTGCTCGACGAACCCGGGCTTGTCGGCGTTGGCCCGGACCTTGGCCTGGATGGCCTTGAGGACGATCTCCTGGTGCGCGGAGCGCTCGAAGTCGCCGGTCGGCAGGCTGTGCCGGATCCTCGAGTAGGCCAGGGCGTCGTAGCCGTCGAGGTGGATCCGGCCGGCCCTGAAGCCCTTGGGCTTGAGGTACTCGTCGCTGAAGGCGAACGGGTTGCGGATGTCGATGCCGCCGAGCCAGTTCACCATCTGGGTCAGCCACTGGAAGCGGGTGACGAAGACATAGTCGGGGTGGACGCCGATCAGGTTCCCCACGGTGTCCCCCATCAGCTGGGGGCCGCCGTAGTAGAGCGAGGCGTTGATCTTGTCGATCCCGTGCCCCGGGATGTCGACCCACGAGTCGCGGGGCACGCCGATGATGCTGGCGGCGTGGGTCCTGGTGTTGATGGTGACCAGCTGGAGGGCGTCACCACGGGTGCGGGTGAAGTCCTCGCCGGGCCGGGCATCGGAGCCGACGGCCAGGATCGAGATCACGTCGGGGCCCAGGGCCGCGGCGCTGCCCTGGTCCACCTTGACCAGCGCGAACTCCGTCGTCTTCGGCGAGGCGTCAGGCAGCACCAGCGTCACCACCGCGAGCACGACGCCGAGCGACGCCAGCTTGGCCACCCGCAGCACCCGGCGCCTCATCACTGGCCGCCCTTCGCCACGTCGTACCCGAAGATCTGCCAGGTCCCCAAGTCGTCGGGGCTGAGGAACAGCCGGCCGTGGACCATGACCCGCTTCGTCGCGTCTCCGGTCGTGGTGAACACCAGTGACACCCGGGCCGTGGCACCCGCGGGGCGACCGTGCGGAGCCAGCACGTCGACGGTGACCTTGCGCTTGACGACGTGGACGCCGTCGATCTGCTTGCGGAGGTCCCAGTTGGTCATCAGGCGCCGCTGGTGCTCGGCGTCCTTGCGGGCCGGAGCGGTGAAGGCCGCGAAGGCCGACCCGAAGCTGCTGCGGGGGTAGCTGACTGCGACGAAGCCGCCGTCGACCCAGCTGTCGACCGCCTTGCCCACGTCGTCGAGCACCTGCTTGCGGTGGCGGGCGAAGACCCGCTTGTTGGGCTGGTGCAGGTCGCCGGCGACACGCCCCAGGACGAGGGTCGACCCGGCCGGGGCCGCCGCGTCGGGCCCGGTGCTGCCGGACGGGCTCGAGCTCGGCGACGACGAACCGCCACCGCAGCCTGCGAGCGTCAGCGACAGGGCCGTCGACAACGCGACGGCGCTCACGCTCACGAGGATCCGAGAAGGCGGCCGGGCGGGGGTCGGGGAGAGGGCGGAGGAAGGCACTCCCCCACCTTGCACCACCCCGGGACCGTACTTCGGTATTTGTGTGCGTGGGGGACTAGCCTGGAGGCAGATCCAGTCCACCCATGCGCCCGTCCCGGAAGAGGCGAAGCAGACCCGTGTCGCAGCAGCAGACCACCCCCTCCGACACCCCCTCCCACACCCCGGCCGACAGCCCGGCCGTACCAGCTCCCTCCTCGGACTTCGGAGCCAACGAGTGGCTCGTGGAGGAGATGTACGAGCAGTTCCAGCGCGACCCGGCCAGCGTCGACCCGACCTGGGCGGCGTACTTCGAGGCGAAGGACGGCCGTCACGGCGTCGGCAACGGGTCGAGCAACGGCACCGGCTCGACCACCCCGACCACGCCGAGCAGGGCCAGTACGCCGAGCAAGGCCAGTACGGCGAGCACCGGCAGCGCGGGCGGCACGACCAGCAAGGCTGCGAGCGCACCCCCGCCCGCGGCCCCGGAGCCGGCCGCGCCCACGCAGTCACGCCCCCGGCCGGACACGGCGGCCGAGACGGCCAACGGCGCCGGCCGGCCGGTGCCGAAGGAGACCAAGGCCCCCGAGCCGGCGCAGGCCGGAGACCAGCCGACGTACACCGTGCTGCGCGGCGCGCCGGCGCGCACGGTGGCCAACATGGACGCCTCCCTGTCGGTGCCGACCGCGACCTCGGTCCGCTCGGTGCCCGTCAAGCTGCTGTGGGACAACCGGATCGTCATCAACAACCACCTCTCCCGGGCACGCGGCGGCAAGGTCTCCTTCACCCACCTGATCGGCTACGCCCTGGTCAAGGCCCTCAAGGCGATGCCGGAGATGAACGTCGGGTTCGACGAGGTCGACGGCAAGCCGACCCAGATCACCCCGGCCCACATCAACCTCGGCCTGGCGATCGACATGCAGAAGAAGGACGGGACGCGCCAGCTGCTCGTGCCCAACATCAAGGGCGCCGAGACGATGGACTTCGCGGGATTCTGGACGGCGTACGAGGACGTCGTGCGCAAGGCCCGAGACGGCAAGCTGACCGTCGACGACTTCGCGGGGACCACGATCTCGCTGACCAACCCCGGCACCATCGGGACCAACCACTCCGTGCCCCGGCTGATGCGGGGGCAGGGCGCCATCATCGGCGTCGGCGCGATGGAGTACCCGCCGGAGTGGCAGGGCGCCTCCGAGGACGCCATCGCGCGCAACGCCATCAGCAAGGTGATGACGCTGACCTCGACCTACGACCACCGGGTCATCCAGGGCGCGCAGTCCGGCGAGTTCCTGCGGCAGCTCCACCAGCTCCTGCTCGGTGACGGCGCCTTCTTCGACGAGATCTTCCGGGCGCTGCGGATCCCCTACGAGCCGATCCGCTGGAGCCACGACATCGCGACGTCCCACGACGACGAGATCTCCAAGCAGGCCCGCATCCTGGAGCTGATCCACGCCTACCGCGTGCGCGGTCACCTGATGGCCGACACCGACCCGCTGGAGTACCGCCAGCGCAGCCATCCCGACCTGGAGGTCGAGTCGCACGGCCTGACCCTGTGGGACCTCGACCGCGAGTTCGCGACCGGCTCCTTCGGCGGCGAGGGCCGGCGGTTCATGAAGCTGCGCCACATCCTGGGGATCCTGCGCGACTCCTACTGCCGTACGACCGGCATCGAGTACATGCACATCATGGATCCCGAGCAGCGCAAGTGGCTCCAGGAGCGCGTGGAGCGGCCGCACACCAAGTCGCCGCGCGAGGAGCAGCTGCGGATCCTGCTCAAGCTCAACCAGGCCGAGGCGTTCGAGACCTTCCTCCAGACCAAGTTCGTCGGTCAGAAGCGCTTCAGCCTCGAGGGCGCCGAGACGACGGTCCCGGTGATCGACGAGATCTGCGAGGCCGCCGCCGAGATCGGGCTGGACGAGGTCACGATCGGGATGGCCCACCGCGGCCGGCTCAACGTGCTGGCCAACATCGTCGGCAAGAGCTACTCCCAGATCTTCCGGGAGTTCGAGGGCAACATCGACCCGCGCACCGTGCAGGGCTCCGGCGACGTGAAGTACCACCTCGGCGCCGAGGGCGAGTTCCTCTCCGGGCAGGGCGACCGGATCAAGGTGTCGGTCGCGGCCAACCCGTCGCACCTCGAGGCCGTCGACCCCGTGCTCGAGGGGATCACCCGGGCCAAGCAGGACGTGCTCGATCGGGGCGCGGACTACCCCGTGCTCCCCCTGCTGATCCACGGTGACGCGGCCTTCGCCGGCCAGGGCGTCGTCGCGGAGACCCTCAACCTCTCCCAGCTGCGCGGCTATCGCACCGGCGGCACCATCCACCTGGTCGTCAACAACCAGGTCGGCTTCACCACCTCGCCCGGCTCCTCGCGCTCGTCGCTCTACTGCACCGACGTCGCCCGGATGGTCCAGGCGCCGATCTTCCACGTGAACGGCGACGACCCCGAGGCGTGCATCCGAGTCGCCCGCCTGGCCTTCGAGTACCGCCAGGCGTTCAACAAGGACGTCGTGATCGACCTGGTCTGCTACCGCCGGCGCGGTCACAACGAGGGCGACGACCCGTCGTACACCCAGCCGCTCATGTACGACCTGATCGAGCAGAAGCGCTCGGTCCGCAAGCTCTACACCGAGTCCCTGATCGGCCGAGGCGACATCACGATCGAGGAGGCCGAGCAGGTCCTCAAGGACTACCAGCTGCAGCTCGAGCGGGTGTTCACCGAGGTGCGCGAGGCCGACTCCCACCCGACCGAGTGGACGACGGTGCCGGACTACCCCGAGAAGCCGTTCGGGACGGCGCAGACCGCGATCCCCGTGGAGGCGATGAAGCGGATCGCGGACGCCTACGTGACGCCACCGCAGGGGTTCACGGTCCACCCGAAGGTGATGCCGCAGCTCCAGCGCCGTGCCACCGCGATCGCCGACGGCCCGATCGACTGGGGCACCGGCGAGATCCTTGCCTTCGGCTCGCTGCTCATGGAGGGGCGTCCCGTGCGGTTGGCCGGGCAGGACTCACGGCGCGGCACGTTCGTGCAGCGCTTCGCCACGATCATCGACCGCACCAACGCCAACGAGTGGACGCCGCTGACCGCCCTCACCGAGGACCAGGCGAAGTTCCACATCTACGACTCCCTGCTCTCGGAGTACGCCGCGCTCGGGTTCGAGTACGGCTACTCCGTGGCACGCCCCGACGCGCTGGTGCTCTGGGAGGCGCAGTTCGGCGACTTCGTCACCGGCGCCCAGACGGTCATCGACGAGTTCATCACCTCCGGTGAGAACAAGTGGCGCCAACAGTCGGGCGTCATCCTGCTGCTCCCGCACGGCTACGAGGGCCAGGGACCCGACCACTCCTCGGCGCGCATCGAGCGCTGGATGGCCATGGCCGCCGACGACGCCTTCGTCATCGCGCAGCCCTCGACCCCGGCGTCGTACTTCCATCTGCTGCGGCAGCACTCGCTCGGCGAGGAGCACCGGCCGATGGTGGTGTTCACGCCCAAGTCCATGCTGAAGCGCAAGGAGGCGGCCTCCCAGCCGCGCGACTTCACGACCGGCACGTTCCGGCCGTTCATCCCCGACGACGACGCCGACCCGGCAGAGGTCGACACCCTGCTGATCTGCTCCGGCCGGATCACCTGGGACCTGATGGTCGAGCGGGCCAAGCGGGAGGACGCCGAGCGGTTCGCCATCGCTCGCGTCGAGCAGCTCTATCCCGAGCCGACCGAGGAGATCAAGGCGCAGCTCGCGGCCCTGCCCGGCCTGAAGGCCGTCCGCTGGGTGCAGGACGAGCCGGGCAACATGGGCCCCGCGTCGTGGTACACCCTCAACGTGTGGCCCGAGCTGGAGCACCCGGTCGAGGTGATCACGCGGCCGCGGTCGTCCTCGCCGTCGGTCGGGACGGCCAAGCGCCACACCGAGGAGCAGAAGGCGCTGATCGCGGCGGCGTTCGCGCGTGAGGGCGACCGCACGGTCGCGAGCTACTGACCGGGGCGCAGCGTTGTACTTCACCGACCGCGGCATCGAGGAGCTGCAACGGCGCCGTGGCGACGAGGAGGTCACGCTGGACTGGCTCGGCGACCGGCTCCAGGAGTTCACCGACACCCACCCGGAGTTCGAGACCGCCGTCGAGCGCCTCGCGACCTGGCTGGCCCGCCTCGATGACCCCGAGGACTGACCGGCGTCGCAACGGGTCAGCGGGGGGTCCAGGGCACGAGCGGGCGCACGGTGACCTCGGGGATCGTGGCGTCGCGCGGCAGATCCAGCACGTGCAGGATCGTCGCCGCGACGGTCTCGGGGCTGATCCAGAGCGCCGAGTCGTAGGTGCCGCCCTCCTGCTGGTGCACCTTCTCCTGCATCGGCGTCGCCGTGCGCGACGGGAACACCGTGGTGACGCGCACGCCGTTGCCCATCTCCTCGGCTCGGAGCGCGTCGGCGAGGGCGCGCAGGCCGAACTTCGACGCGGCGTACGCCGACCACGAGGCGCCGGCCGCGAGACCGGCGGCGGAGTTCACGAACACGGCGGTGCCGCCGGCCGCCCTCAGGGCCGGCAGGCAGGCGCGGGTCACCAGCGCGGGCGCCACGAGGTTGACCTCGAGCTGCTCGCGGAGCTGGTGGGCATCGAGCTCCGCGACCGGGGCGAGCTCGACCACGCCGGCGATGTGGAGCATCGAGTCGAGACGTCGCGGAACGGCGTCGAAGCCGTCGACGGCATCGGGCTCGGCCAGGTCGAGGACGCGCACGTCGGCACCCGGGAAGACGGTCTCGAGCTCGTCTGCGCGGGCGCGGGTACGGGCGAGCAGAACCAGGTCGTCGCCCCGCGCGTGCAGTGCCCGCGCCACCGCGCGGCCGATGCCCGACCCCGCACCCGTGACCAGGTGGGTGGCCATCAGCGCGTGAAGACGATCTTGCCGAACACGTCGCCGTCGTTCATCGCGGCGAACCCGTCGCGCGCCGCGCTCATCGGCAGCGTGCGGTCGATCAGGGGCCGGGCGCCGGTCGCGTCGAGGAAGGACACGAGCTGGCCGAGCTCGGCGCGCGTGCCCATCGTCGAGCCGATCACCCGCAGCTGAAGGAAGAAGATCCGGTTCAGCTCGGTGGTGTCGGGGTTGGCGCCGCTCGTCGCGCCGCTGATCACCAGGGTGCCGCCCGGGCGCAGCGACCGCAGCGAGTGGGTCCAGGTGGCCGCACCCACCGTCTCCATCACGGCGTCGACCCGGTCGGGCAGGCGTGCGCCCGTCTCGTACGTCGCGTGGGCGCCGATCTCGAGCGCCCGGGCGCGCTTGGCCTCGTCGCGACTCGTGGCGAAGACCTGGAGGCCTCCGGCGCGCGCCAGGGTGATCAGCGCCGTCGCCACGCCTCCCCCGGCGCCCTGCACCAGGACCGACTGGCCCGGCCGCAGGGCCCCTTGCACGAAGAGCATCCGGTACGCCGTGAGCCAGGCGGTGGGCAGGCATGCGGCCTCGGCGAACGACAGCGACGCCGGCTTGGGCACGAGGTTCGCCTTCGGTACCGCGACCCGGTCGGCGAAGGTCCCCTGGTAGCGCTCGGAGAGCAACGACCGACGCGGGTCCTCGGTCTCGTCGCCCCGCCAGCCCGGGTCGCTGACGACCGCGTGGACCAGCACCTCGTTGCCGTCCTCGTCCAGCCCGGCCGCGTCACAGCCGAGGATCATCGGCAGCTGCTCCTCGCGCAGCCCGACCCCCCGCAGCGACCACAGGTCGTGGTGGTTGAGGCAGGCGGACTCGACCGTCACCGTCGTCCAGCCCTCGGGGACCTCCGGCTCGGGTCGCTCCCCCAGCACCAGCCCGCTGAGCGGGTCGTCGCTGCTGAACCTCTCGGCGTAGACCGCGAACATGTGCCGACCCTAGCCGGGCCCGGCGACGCCGTCCGCGCGGGCCGCAGCGGCAACGGCAGCGGCGACGCTGGGACCCACGCGGGGGTCGAACGGCGACGGGACGATGTGGTCGTCGGCGAGGTCGTCGCCGACCAGCCCGGCCAGCGCGTGGGCGGCTGCGAGCTTCATCCCCTCGGTGATCGCCGTGGCATGGACGTCGAACGCCCCGCGGAAGATCCCCGGGAACGCCAAGACGTTGTTGATCTGGTTGGGGTAGTCCGACCGTCCGGTCGCGACGATGCGCGCATGACGATGAGCGATGTCGACGGGGACCTCGGGGGTCGGGTTGGCCAGGCCGAAGATGATCGCGTCGTCGGCCATGCTCGCCACCACCTCCTCGGGCACGGTCCCGCCGGAGACACCGAGGTAGACGTCGGCTCCGACCATCACGTCGGCGAGCGAGCCGTGCCGGTCGTGTCGGTCGGCGGTGTCGGTGGCGAGCGCGCGCTTGACCGGCGTGAGGTCGGTGCGACGGGAGTTCAGCACGCCTTGCCGGTCGACGACCGCGATGTCGTCCACGCCCGCGCCACGCAGGATCCTGGCCACGGCCACTCCGGCCGCGCCGGCCCCGGAGACCACCACCCGCGTGTCCTCCGGCCGACGGCCGGTCAGGTGCAAGGCGTTGGTCAGGGCCGCGAGCGCGACGACGGCCGTCCCGTGCTGGTCGTCGTGGAAGACGGGGATGTCGAGCAGTCCCTTGAGCCGCTCCTCGATCTCGAAGCAGCGCGGTGCTGAGATGTCCTCGAGGTTGATCCCACCGAAGCTCGGCGCGAGCCGGACGACGGTCTCGATGATCTCCTCCACGTCGGTGCTCGCCAGGCAGATCGGCACGGCGTCGACCCCGCCGAACTGCTTGAACAGCACTGCCTTGCCCTCCATCACCGGCATCGCCGCCGCCGGGCCGATGTCGCCCAGCCCCAGGACGGCGGTGCCGTCGGTGACGACGGCGACGGTGTGCGGCACCCAGGTGTAGTGGCGGGTCAGCGAGGGGTCGGCGGCGATCGCCTCGCAGACCCGCGCCACGCCGGGGGTGTAGGCCAAGGAGAGGTCGTCGCGGCTCGTCAGGGCGACCCGCGAGCGCACCTCCAGCTTGCCGCCCACATGGAGGTCGAAGACCGGGTCACCGGCAAACGGATGGTCGCCGGGCGCGTCGACGATGGCAGCCATCCGGCCACTGTGGCACAGGGCGTACGACGTGCCGCACCGGTCGTGCGTTCGTGGACACCGCACGCCCGGGCGGCCCCACTCGGTCACCAGCGCCGGGCGAGTCCGGGGCGCGGCCAGAGGCGCGCCACGACGACGGCGATCACGTCGCCGGCCGGGATCACGCCCCGGTGGCGGGAGTCGACGCCCGCGTCGGGGTTGTCGCTGAGCAGCCACCACCCCGCCTGACCGCTGCGGGTGACGCGCGCCTCGGCCGCCCTCTTGACCGCCAGCGTGCCGTCGGGGAAGCGGGCGAGCACCAGCCGGCCGGCCGTCACCGGCGCGCCGTACCTGACCAGGAGGCGGTGGCCCGGCTCGAGGGTGGGTCGCATCGACTCGTGGTGGACGCGAGCCATCCCCACGGTCCTGAAGGCGCCGAGAACCCGGCCGATTGCGGGTCGTCGGATCGGGTACGAACCCGGTCCTGGGCGCCTCACCACGCGGAGTAGTGTCCCAGGTGAGTCATCACCACCATCTCGCTGGCGCCTTCGCCAGCCCCGAACCACGAGAGAGGTCCACGATGTTCGCGAAGCTGTTCGCCCCCACCGTCGACGTGTCGGCTCACTGCGACCTGCCGTGCGGTGTCTACGACCCGGCCCAGGCGCGCATCGAGGCTGAGTCCGTCAAGGCGATCATCGCCAAGGTCGCCGACAACGACGACCCGGACTTCCGCACCCGCGCGATCCTCATCAAGGAGCAGCGCTCGGAGCTGGTCAAGCACCACCTCTGGGTGCTCTGGACCGACTACTTCAAGCCGCCGCACTTCGAGAAGTACCCGCAGCTGCACACGTTGGTCAACGAGGCCACCAAGCTCGCCGGCGCCACCGGCACCAAGGGCGAGCTGGACGCCGGCAAGGCCGACGAGCTGCTGGCGAAGATCGACGAGATCGCGGAGATCTTCTGGGAGACCAAGAAGGCCTGAGGGCCCACAGCGCATGGACAGCCCGCACCTCGGCAGGGCCGAGGTGTCCCTGCGCGTCCCGGCCGACGGCGCCTACGTCTCGGTCCTGCGGACCATGACGGCCGGACTCGCCGCTCGCCTGGACTTCACTGTCGACGACATCGAGGACCTCCGGATCGCGGTGGGCGAGGCCTGCGCGCTCGTGCTGCCGCAGGCGCGGCCGGGCGGCGACCTCGCGGCGGAGTTCCGGCAGACTCCGAGCACCTTGGAGGTCTCGGTGCGGGTGGAGACCGAGGGCCGGGCCGAGCTCGACTACGAGAGCTTCGCCTGGCAGGTCCTCACCACGCTCGCCGACGAGGCGACGGCGGACGCCGGCGAGCGTCACCTCGAGGTGCGCTTCTCGAGCGACTCCAGCCTCGCCCTGCCCGAGACGAGCCGGTAGCGGCCGATGACCTCGGACGGGGGCACCGAACCCCCGGGCATCGAACGCAGCGCCCTGCTCTTCGACGTGCTCCGCGACCCGACCGCGCCCGAGCCCGAGCGGATGACGGCCAGGGACGAGCTGGTCGCCTGGCACCTTCCGCTCGTGGAGCACTGCGCTCGCCGCTTCCGCAACCGCGGCGAACCCCACGAGGATCTCGTCCAGGTCGGCACCATCGGGCTGATCAAGGCGATCGACCGCTTCGACCTCGAGCGCGGCGTGGAGTTCTCGACGTACGCGACTCCGACGATCATCGGCGAGATCAAGCGCCACTTCCGCGACAAGGGCTGGGCGATCCGAGTGCCCCGGCGCCTCCAGGAGCTGCGGATGCAGATCACCAGCACGACCGCGGACATGACCCAGCTCCTCGGCCGCTCACCGACGCCGCGCGAGCTGGCCGAGTCGATCGGGTGCTCGCTGGAGGAGGTCGTGGAGGGCATCGAGTCGAGCAACGCCTACTCGACGCTGAGCCTGGACGCCGCCGACGACGGTGCCGAGGAGGGCGGGGCCACGATCTTGGAGATGATCGGCCTGGACGACGCAGGCCTCGAGCACATCGAGATCCGCGAGTCGATCAAGCCGCTGCTGGAGGCCTTGCCGAGCCGGGAGAAGCAGATCCTGCTGCTGCGCTTCTTCAGGAACCGGACCCAGTCTCAGATCGCCACCGAGATCGGCGTCAGCCAGATGCACGTCTCCCGCCTGCTCAGCCGCACCCTGGAGCAGCTCCGGACGTCGTACCAGGATCGAGGCTGACCCCAGCACGTCGGTGACACCGGGCCCCATGAGGAGCCCGAGGCGGGCGCAGTCACAGCAGCCCCACGCACCCCACCTACCAGGGGCTGTTGGCACTTCTTGGGGGTTGCAGCGGCCAGGAAGTGCCAAATCCCCCGCTTCAGCGGGGGATTTGGCAGAGCATGTGGCAGAGCACGAAACAGGGCTGGGGGCAGGGGGCAGGCGGTCAGCGGTCGGCGGGGCGGTCGCCGAGGGCGGCCATGCTGGCCGGGTGGAGGATGCCGGCGAGCACCACCAGCCCCACGACGCCCAGGAGCACCGAGACCCAGGTCGTCGAGCCTCCGGCGAAGCTCCAGGCCAGGCCCAGGGCCATGATCTGCGCCACTACGACCGGGCTGCGGGCCCAGGTGCGCCCCTGGGCGAGGTACCACGCGCCGGCGACCAGCCCGGCTCCGAGCGCGGCGAAGAAGACCGCCGTCGTGACCCCCATCGTGAGCCGGTCGGAGTGCACGCTGGCGGCCTCCAGGACGGCGTAGACCAGCACCAGGACCCCTTCCACGGCGGTCAGGCCGGCGGCCACCACCAGGGGTGGGGGCACGCGATGGCCGTGGGCGTCCTGCACGGTCGTCAGAGTACGACGCGACCAGGTGGGTACCGAGGGGCGGACGTGGGCTCGACCGATGTCCGGGCCTGTGACAAAACTGACCGGCCGAAAGGGTTGTCTCCCGATGCAATTCTTGTCAGTGTGGTGGAGCGCTCGTGAATGCATTCACATCCGAGCGTCCGTGACCACCCCCCGATGATGCACCCCGTGTGAAAGTGAGTTCTGCGACAGCCATGGATTGGCGCGACCGCTCTGCCTGCCTCGACGAGGACCCGGAGCTGTTCTTCCCCATCGGCAACACCGGACCGGCCATCCTCCAGATCGAGGAGGCCAAACAGGTGTGCCGACGATGTGAGGTGCGCGAGCAGTGCCTCCAATGGGCGCTCGAGGCCGGTCAGGACCACGGTGTGTGGGGTGGCCTCAGCGAGGACGAGCGCCGCGCGCTCAAGCGTCGCAGCTCGCGGGCCCGGGTCCGCACCGCCTGACCGAGGTCCGGCGCGGGCTCCTCAGCCCCCGTCCAGCGGTACGTCGACCACGGCCCGCGCGCCGTGGTCCGGCCCGGCCCGGAGCTCGAGCAGCCCTCCCAGCTCGGACTCCACCAGCGTCCGCACGATCGTCAACCCCAAGTTGACGGAGGTGTCGAGGTCGAAGTCGGCGGGCAGACCGGCGCCGTCGTCGTCGACGGTGACCCGGAGCCGCCCCGCGAGGCGCTCGGTCTCGATGGTGATCGTGCCCGGGCTGGCGTCGGGATAGCCGTGCTCGACGGCGTTCTGGAGCAGCTCGGTGAGCACCATCGCCAGCGCGGTCGCCGTCTCGTTGGCCACCAGCCCGAACGACCCGAGCCGGCGTACGACGGGCCGGTCGCCGTCCCCCTCGGGCGCGGCACCGACCTCGGTGACCATCGACCCCAACCGGTCGGCGATCTCGTCGAAGGCGACCTCGTCGAGGACCTCCTGGCTGAGCGTCTCGTGCACGATCGCGATCGACCCGACGCGCCGGACCGCCTCCTCCAGGGCCGCGCGGGCCTCCGCCGACCCGATCCGGCGCGCCTGGAGACGCAGCAGCGCCGCCACGGTCTGGAGGTTGTTCTTCACCCGGTGGTGGATCTCGCGGATGGTGGCGTCCTTGGTGACCAGCTCCCGGTCGCGACGACGCAGGTCGGTCACGTCGCGCAGGAGCACGAGCGCCCCCAGGTGCTGCCCGCGCGAGCGCAGCGGGATCGCCCTCACGATCAAGGCGACCTGGGCGTCGCCGACCTCGGTGTCCAGATGCGCACGCCCCCCGAGTACCGCGCTCAGGGTCTCCTCGTCGGGACGCCGCCGCGGGGGCACCAGCTCGCGGGTGACCTCCGCCAGCCCGTGTCCCTCCAGGTCACCGGACCAGCCGAGCCGGCGGTAGACCGAGACCGCGTTCGGGCTCGCGTAGGTCACGCGGCCGCGCTCGTCGACCCGCACGAACCCGTCGCCGACCCGGGGGGAGTCGGCGTGGTCGCTGCGCTGGCCCTCCGCCGGGAAGTCACCGGCGGCGATCATCGAGGTCAGGTCCGCGGCACTCTGGAGGTAGGACAGCTCCAGCCGGCTCGGAGTGCGCACCCCGAGCAGGTTGGTGTTGCGCGCGACCACCGCGACCACCCGCCCAGCCCGCGGCACCGGGATGGTCTCCACCCGCACCGGGACGTCGTCGCGCCACTCGGGGTCGCCCTCGCGCACCAGCCGACCGTCGGCGTAGGCACGGTCGAGGAGGGAACGCCGGCCGACCGGGACGAAGCTGCCGACGATGTCGTCGACGTATGCCGTGGGGCCGGTCGTCGGACGCATCTGAGCGGCCGCCCAGAAGCCCTCGCCGCCCCGGTCGGGCAGCCAGAGCACCAGGTCGGCGAAGGAGAGGTCGGCGATGATCTGCCAGTCGGCCATCAGCCGCTGGAGGAGGTCGACGTCCTCCTCGCCGAGGTCGGTGTGGCTGTGGACCAGCTCCAGCAGGGACGGCACCGACCCAGCGTAGGACGCCCGGGACGTCGGGCGGTGCCGTGCCCGGGGCCGTGCTCGGGGCCAGGGCTGGAGGGACGTGCGCGGTGGGCCACCGTAGCGACGACTGGCAGGATGGGCGCATGTCATCGGGGTACTGGCACGACGTCGCCTCCACCGCGATGGAGGTTCCCCGCGACCGTCCACTGGTCGACCTGACCGCCGAGCTGACCACCATGCTCGGCTCGACCGACCCGGTGGAGCGCGACGAGACCGCCTACCCGATCCTCGCCACCTGGATCGCCGCGGGGGTCTACGACGACCTGCTCCCCGGGCTCGGAGACGGCATGGCGGCCGGTCTGACCCAGGGGCTGGGCGAGTCGGGGACCGACTCGGTCTTCCGCCGCAGCTTCTCGGTCCTGGTGCTCGCCGAGTGCATCCGTCGCGACAACGCCGAGTCCCTCCTGCCGACGGGCAAGGTCTTGGAGTGGGGTGACCGTGTCGCGGGCTGGCTGGTCCGCGAGCGCGACGTGCGCGGCTTCGTCCCGGGCCGCGGCTGGGCGCACGCCGTGGCGCACGGCGCCGACGCCGTCGGCACGCTGGCCGGCTCGTCCCACTTCGGCCTCACCGAGCTGACGGTGCTCCTCGACGTCGTCGCCGACCGCGTGCTCGCGCCCAGCCCGCCGTTGACCAGCGGAGAGCCCGACCGGCTGGCCGCGGCCACCATGGCTGTCCTCCGCCGGCGGCTGGTGCCGCTGCGCATCCTGGAGCCCTGGGTCGCGCGGGTCTCGGCCGGGGCCACCGCGGTCGGTCCGCCGGACACCGATCCCTACCTCGTCACCGGCAACCCCGAGGCGTTCCTGCGCGCGCTGCACCTCCAGGTGGCGCTGGCTCCGGAGCCGATCGACGTCCGCGCCGACCTCCTGCTGGAGCTCGTGGGTGCCCTGCGCGTGACCAATGCCGCCTACCTCGGGGCCCGCTGACCCGGCGGCGACGGCTCTGACCAGGCCCTGGTGACCCGCCGGTAACCTGCGGTCATGAGCGCATCCGACTCCCCCACCGACTCCCCCACCGAGTCACCCGCCGGGTCGCCCGCCTCCGTGCCACCTGGCACGGTCCGCGGACATGCCGGCGAGGTCGCCGTCGCGGTGGCGCGGGCCCACGGGGTCCAGACGCTGTTCACGCTCTCGGGAGCCCACGTCTTCCCGATGTACGACGGAGCGGTCAGGGCGAAGCCGCCCCTGCGGATCCTCGACGTCCGGCACGAGCAGACCGCAGCCTTCGCGGCCGAGGCGACCGGCAAGCTGACCCGCGTGCCTGGCCTGGCGGTGCTGACCGCCGGACCCGGTGTCACCAACGGCGTGAGCGCCGTCGCCCAGGCGCAGTTCGCCGGGTCGCCGATGGTGGTCGTCGGAGGTCGCGCGCCCCAGAGCCGCTGGGGCAGCGGCAGCCTGCAAGAGCTCGACCAGCCACCCATCCTGGCCTCGATCACCAAGAGCGCGCGCACGATCCCGACGGCCGCCGAGGTGGCCGGTGGCTTCGACGAGGCGTTCCGTCTCGCCGGCGCACCCCATCGCGGCCCGGTCTTCGTCGACGTGCCGATGGACCAGCTCTTCGACCAGGCCGAGGCGGTGGTGCCGGACGGCAGCCGCGACCGAGGTCAGCGACCGGACCCCGAGGAGGTCGACCGCATCGCACGGCTGCTCGCGGGTGCGCAGCGTCCGGTGCTCGTGCTCGGCACCGATGTGTGGGCCGACGGCGCCGAGCACGCGGCACTCGAGCTCGTCGAGGCGGCCGGCCTGCCCGCGATCACCAACGGCATGGGGCGCGGGGTCGTCCCCGGCGGTCACCCGCTGCTGGTCACCAAGGCGCGGAGCCGCGCGCTGGGCGGCGCCGACCTGGTCGTCGTGGTCGGCACCCCCCTCGACTTCCGACTCGGGTACGGCGTCTTCGGCGGCAAGGAGGAGGGCAGCCGGCCTGCGCAGGTGGTCCACGTCGCCGACTCGCCGGGCCAGCTCGCGCAGCACGCCGAGCTCGCGGGCTCCGTCTCGGGCGACCTCACCGCAGTCCTGCGCGGGTTGCTCTCCGGTCTCGACGGAGCCGACCTCTCGGTATGGAGCGGCTGGGTGGCCGACCTCCGGGCGGCGGTCCGCGAGGCCACCGCTCGAGACGCCGAGCTGCTCGGCGCCGAGGCCGACCCGATCCACCCCGCCCGGATCTACGGAGAGCTCGTCGGCCGCCTGGCCGACGACGCGGTGGTCATCGGCGACGGCGGCGACTTCGTCAGCTTCGCCGGCAAGTACGTCGAGCCGAAGCGGCCCGGCGGGTGGCTGGACCCCGGGCCCTACGGGTGCCTCGGCGCGGGCCTGGGCGCGGCGATCGCCGCGCGCCTGGCCCGGCCGTCGGCGCAGGTCGTCCTGCTGCTGGGGGACGGCGCCGCGGGCTTCTCCCTGATGGACGTCGACACCCTGGTCCGCCATCGGCTCCCGGTGGTGATGGTGATGGGCAACAACTCGGCCTGGGGCCTGGAGAAGGGCCCGATGCAGTTGATCTACGGCTACGACGTCGCGGCCGACCTCGGCGAGCAGACGAGGTACGACGAGGTGGTCAGGGCCCTGGGCGGCGCCGGGGAGACGGTCACGGACCCGCGCGGGATCGGGCCTGCCCTCGACCGCGCCCTCGCCGCCGACGCGCCGTACCTCGTCAACGTGATCACCGACGTCGCCGCGGCGTACCCGCGGAGCACCTACGGCGTGTGAGGAGGACGGCGGTGCGCACCAGAAGGGCCCGGCCCGGCGACCTCGAGAGCGTCGGCGAGGTCACCGTCGCCGCGTACGCCGAGTTCGCCGGGGGCAACACCGCGGGATACGTCCGCCACCTGCGCGACGCCGCCACCCGCGACCGCGAGGCGGAGCTGTGGGTCGCGACGCCCGACGACACCGAGGAGATCCTCGGCACCGTGACGATCACGCCGCCCGGCTCCCCGTGGCGGGAGGTCTCGCGCGACGGCGAGGGCGAGTTCCGGATGCTGGCGGTGTCCCCGCAGGCGCGGGGCACCGGCGTGGGAGCCACCCTGGTGGACCTCGTCGTCGAGCGCTTCCGCACCGACGGCGCCACCGCGGTCGTGATGTCGACCCTCGCCGCGATGCAGTCCGCCCAGCGGATCTACCGCCGGGCCGGGTTCGTCCGCGACCCGGACCGAGACTGGTCGCCGGCGCCGGGGATCGACCTGGTCACCTACCGGCTCGACCTGGGAGCGACACCGTGAGCGAGGCGACCCTGCGGTTCACCGTCACCGAGGCCGACACCGCCGAGGCGCTGGGCTCCGGCACCCTGCCGGTGCTGGCCACCCCGCGCCTGCTCGCGTGGTGCGAGGCGACGACGTGCGCGGCCATCGAGCCCGGGCTCGGGGCCGGCGAGACCTCGGTCGGCACCCGGGTGAGCCTCGAGCACACCCGCGGCAGCCGGGTCGGCGCGGGGCTCGAGCTGGCGGCCACGGAGGTCTTCACCGACGGCCGGCTCCACCGCTTCGCCGTCGTGGCTCGAGAGGCGGACGCGGGCCCGGTCGTGGCGACGGGAGAGGTGACGCGGGTCGTCGTGGACGCCGAGCGCTTCCTGGGCCGACTCTGACGCCGGACGGGTCGCGCGCCCGCGACCGCGCCGCACCGCGCCACCCCGCGGTCGCAGGCACACGACCCGTCGATTTCCCGCACGCGGAGGACTCCTGGGAGGATGGGGGCCTCAGGACCAGGAGGACACCATGGGCAAGACCGGACGCAAGCGTCGCGGCCGCAAGAAGAAGGCCGCCAACCACGGCAAGCGCCCCAACGCGTAGGCGCTGCCAGACAGCCGGCCACACCTGGCCGAGCAGACAGCACCGAGCCCTCGACCATGGCGGTCGAGGGCTCTGCTGTCTCAGACGCTCTGCTGTCTCCAGGGCTGTGCTGTCAGCCTTCGGTGTAGGTCACCCGGATCTGCTGGATCTGCACCCGGACCCGCTGCCGCAGGCTGTCGGGCGCGTGCTCCATGCACGAGCGCGCGACGAGCGCCTTCACCGTCCGCTGGAGGTCGTAGCTCTGGAGGCACGGCGCGCACTCGTCGAGGTGCGCCTTGACCTCGGCGACGTCCACCGCATCGAGCTCGTTGTCGAGCAGGCACACGATGCGCTCGAGGAAGTTGGCACAGGTCTCGTCGTCGGTCTTCCCGCTCATCACTGCGAATCCCCCTCGGCACTGTCGGGCCCGACCGGCAGGAGGTCATGGGCACGGACGTAGTCCGAGAGCATGTCGCGCAGCTGACGTCGTCCGCGGTGCAGCCGAGACATCACGGTGCCGATCGGCGTCCCCATGATCTCAGCGATCTCCTTGTAGGCGAACCCCTCGACGTCGGCGAGGTAGACCGCCAGCCGGAACTCCTCGGGGAGGCGCTGGAGGGCCTCCTTCACCTCGGAGTCGGGGAGGTGCTCGAGCGCCTCGTTCTCCGCGGACTTCAGCCCCGAGGACGTGTGCGACTCGGCCCGCGCGAGCTGCCAGTCCTCGACGTCCTCCGACATCGACTGCTGCGGCTGGCGCTGCTTCTTGCGGTAGTTGTTGATGAAGGTGTTGGTCAGGATCCGGTACAGCCACGCCTTGAGGTTGGTGCCCGGCCGGAACTGGTGGAACGACGCGTAGGCCTTCGCGAAGGTCTCCTGCACCAGGTCCTCGGCGTCGGACGGGTTGCGCGTCATCCGCATCGCGGCGCCGTAGAGCTGGTCGAGGAACGGCAGGGCGTCGCGCTCGAAGCGGGCGACGCGGTCGGCCTCGCTCTCGGTCGTCACGTCGACCTCGGGGGCCTCCGGCGCCTGGTCGGCGCCGACGTCAGAGATGTCGGGGTGGTCAGTCATCGACTCCCACGATACCGGTGGGGTGGCACGATCCATCACAGCGAGCACACCCCCTGCAACAGCGGGCTCGGGTCACCGATTCCCGGTCACCTCGCGCACGAGCCATTCCAGCGTGACCTCCACGACCAGGTCGAGTGCCTCCTGCTGGGTCAGCGGGCCGCGCGCGGGCACCTTCAGACCGTGGTCGCCGGCGGGGACGACGGCCAGGTCGACGTCCTCGGGAAACTCCTCCGGCCGCCCCATCGGGTCACGCTCGCCCTGCACGACCAGCGTCGGCACCCCGGCGCCGGTGAGCTCGGCGACCCGCGACCTCTCCGGCCGACCCGGCGGGTGCAGCGGGAACGCCAGGGCGAGGCACCCCACGGCTCCCAGTGCGGTGGCGCTCCGGGCGGCGGACCTCGCCCCGGCCGACCGGCCCCCCACCACCAGGGGGGTGCGCGGACGCAGCGCGCGGACCGCCGCCCCGAGGCCGACGTCGAGCGTGGCCGGTGGCGACGCGATCGCCTTCCCGGCCACCCGCCACGGCTGCTCGAAGAGCGCCACCGAGACGCCGTGGCTCGGAAGGGCGGCCGCCAGCGCCGTGAGGTCGCGCGCCTCGACGCCGTTGCCCGCACCGTGGCTGAGCACCAGGGTCGCGGTCGCCTCACGCGCGGTGTGGAGGTCGAGCCGCCCGGCGCCGTACGGCGTGGGCACCGCGCGCGACCTCACGCGAGCGCGTCCTCGGCGGGCAGCGGCACGACCAGCTCCGGCCCGTTGTTGCGCACGTTGTTGACGTCGGTCGAGACCGGGAACGCCTCCAGCCGACCCGGCGCGGCCGGCACCAGCAGCGACAGCAGGTCGTCGCGCCGGGCGACGGTGGGATCCAGCCACTCCCCCCAGCGCTCGTGCTCGACCATCAGCGGCATCCGGTCGTGGATGTGGCCGACGGCGTCCTCGGCCTGGGTGGTCAGCACGGTGCAGGTCCAGCGGAAGCGGCCGGGGTCGTCCTCGGCGCGGTAGGGGTCGCGCCAGATCTCGTACAGCCCCGCCATCGCGAGCACCCCGCCGTCCTGCGGATGGATGTAGAACGGCTGCTTGAGCGGCCGGCCGCCCTTGCCCAGCACCTGGGTGGGGTACCACTCGAAGTAGCCGTCGGCGGGCAGGAGGCAGCGCCGCGCCGCGAAGGCGCGCTTGTAGGCCGGCTTCTCTGCGACGGTCTCCATCCGGGCGTTGATCATCCGGCTGCCGATCGCCGGGTCCTTCGCCCACGACGGGACGAGCCCCCAGGTGAGCACCCGCAGCTGACGCTGCGGCGGCTCGGGCCCCGGGGCCTCACGCGGCGACGGCGAGCGCTCCAGGACGGCGTACACCTGCTTGGTGGGGGCGACGTTGTAGTCAGCAGCCAGGGCCTCCTCGACCCGGTTGCCGCCGCCGACCGAGATCTCGAACTCCTCGACGAGGTCCTCCGGCTTCCGGCTCGACGCATAGCGACCGCACACGCGCCAACACTAGGACGCTTCACCGACGACGACGCCACCGCCGCCAGCCGAGCAGCTCGCCCGGCGGGGCCCCGCTGGCTCCTGGGGTCTAGCCGCTCGCCTGGTCGCGGGAGAGCTCGTCGAGCAGGCTCGAGGCCTGGTCGGCCACGAGCGGGAGGCTCTCGCCCCAGATGCGGACCCCGCCGTGGGCGCGCTCGCCCACCTCGAGCAGGCTCCGCAGCACCGCCATCCGGCGCGGCAGGTCCTCCCCGCGAGCCGCAAGCACCACGATGCGTCGCGGACCGATCCGGCAGAGCGTCTCGTCACCGGAGAAGACCGAGCGTGCGGACTCCCCGATCCGAGACATCCGCAGGTCCAGGCCGAAGACCTCGTCGGCGATCCCGGACAGCCGCGGCGAGGCGGCCTCCACGACGACGAGCGCATGGCGCTCGCGCAGCGGCACGCGGCCACGCGCGTCGCCGCGGTAGAGCTCGGTGAGCCGGCCGCGGAGGTGGGCCATGCTCGCCAGCCCGGTCAGCGGGTCGGCACACGAGAGCTGGTGCAGGTAGGCCAGCGTCGCCTCGCTCCAGCCCAGCGCCACCGCGCAGGCGTCGGTGAACGCCGGCTCGGTGCCGAGCACGAGGTCGTAGGTGGTGCGCAGGTCGGCGAGGGTCTCCTCCAAGGAGACGCCCTGGCTGCCCTGGAGCCGCCCGACGACCTCACAGGCGTCGGTGGCGGTGTGGCCGGCGATCAGAGCCTCGCCCACGGCCTCGAAACGATGGGGCAGGTCACCGTGGACCTGCTCGAGGAGCGCATCGACGGATGATGCGGAGGAAGGCTCGGGCACCATCTTGTCCCGAAACGCCCAAAACCCCATGACGCCTCCCTCCGCATCTTCGTCCAGCGCTCTCCGCCTATGAGACGGGGACCCGGACCAAGGATGATGCCGAAATTGGGGATAAATCCGGCCGACCCGCTCATACTTCTGTCCTAACCCCCGTTTTTACCCGTTGGAGTTCGTGTGAGCGTCTCGCTGCCGGTCGACGGACCCGGCGACGCCGAGCTCATCTCCGCGGTGCGCGGCGGCGACGTCGACGCCTACGGCGAGCTGTTCGCCCGGCACGTCGACTCCGCCCGTCGCCTGGCCCGCCAGCTCGCCGGGCACGCCGACGCCGACGACCTCGTCTCCGACGCGTTCACCAAGGTGCTCACGGTCCTCCAGCGCGGTGGCGGCCCCGATCTGGCCTTCCGCGCCTACCTGCTGACCGCGGTCCGCCGTCTCCACGTCGACAAGATCCGCTCCGGCAGCCGTCTTCGTCCCGTCGACGACCTCACGCCGTTCGATCCCGGCCTGCCCTTCCAGGACACCGCCGTGGAGGGCTTCGAGAACGCGGCCGCGGCGAAGGCGTTCGCCTCCCTGCCGGAGCGCTGGCAGATGGTGCTGTGGCACACCGAGGTCGAGCAGCAGAAGCCGGCCGACATCGCGCCGCTGCTCGGGATGAGCGCCAACTCGGTCTCGGCCCTGGCCTACCGTGCCCGAGAGGGCCTGCGGCAGGCGTTCTTGAGCCAGCACGCGACCGATCCCGACGACGTGGACTGCGCGTGGACGCGCGACCACCTCGGCGCCTACATCCGCTCCGGCCTCTCGCGCCGTGACGCGGCGCGGGTCGACGACCACCTCGCCTCGTGCCGGGCCTGCGCGGCGGTCTACCTCGAGCTCACCGAGGTCAACTCCGGACTCGCGGGAATCCTCGCGCCCCTGCTCCTGGGCAGCGCCGGAACCGCCTACGTCTCCTCGGGCAGCGGTGGGTCGGGCCTGCTGTCGACGAGCTTCAGCGCCGCCAAGACCTGGGCGGCCGCCCACGCCTCCCTCACCGCGATCGGCGGGATGCTGGTCACCGCGACCGCGGTCGCCTCGATCTACGGCGCCGCTCACCTGCACACCCGCGACGCGGCCGACCTCGGGTCGCCGCCGGCGCCGCACCACGGCACGGCGGCCACGGGCGGGCCGGGCCAGGGTGGTCACCACCAGGGCAACCGGGGCCCGGGCGGCAGCTCGAAGGGACCCGGGTCGGGCGACAGCTCGGCACCCACCGGTGGGCCGACCAGCGGCGTTCCGGGCTCGACGGACTCCTCCAGCGCGCCCGACGAGGCCACGAGCGCTCCGACCGAGCCCGGGGGCACCAGTGACGGGCCCAGCGACGGGGGCACCGACTCGACCGGGCCCTCCGGTGGCACCAGCGGCGGGCCGACGGACCCGACCAGCGGCCCGACCGACCCGACGAGCGGTCCGACCGGCCCGAGCGGAGGCGGATCGGTGGCCTTCACCTCGACGCCGCCGGCCAACCCGAAGTTCGGCGACACCTACCGCCCGCGTGCCTCCGGCGGCTCCGGCAACCAGATCGTGTTCTCGGTCGACCAGGCGACCACCAACAACGCCTGCTCGATCAACGGCGCCGGCACGACGGTCACCTTCGACCACGCCGGCAAGTGCGTGCTCCAGGCGCACGAGGACTCCCGGCAGCGGTCCGGCAACGGCGCGACGCGCGGCTCGCACGACGCCGTGCAGAAGATCCACGTCGCCAAGGAAGACCAGCGGATCACGCTGTCCTCCGCTCCCGACGACGCTGCGGTGAGCGGGCCGTCGTACCACGTGACGGCCGAGGGCGG
Source organism: Nocardioides sp. (assembly GCF_036267815.1). Lineage (GTDB taxonomy): Bacteria > Actinomycetota > Actinomycetes > Propionibacteriales > Nocardioidaceae > Nocardioides. Next base: position 166,278 of record NZ_DATAVI010000063.1, read on the forward strand.
CGGCTCCGGCAACGACGTCGTCATCTCGACCGGCACCTCCGGGGTCTGCACGGTCTCCGGGGCGAGGGTGTCGTTCGACCACGTCGGTGACTGCACGGTCACCGCGGACCAGGCCGGCAACAACGACTACCACCCCGCCTCGACCCGGGCCCAGACCTTCACGGTCCACCAGGGCACGCCGACCGTGTCGTTCGGTCAGGCGCCGACGGCGCCGGCGTTCGGCGACACCTACTCGCTGGAGGTCAGCAGCGACTCCGGCGGCACCGTCGCGGTGTCGGTCTCCTCGCAGACCACCGACAGCGCGTGCAGCCTGAACGACGTCACCTCGGTGGTCACCTTCCACCACGCCGGCGCCTGCGTCATCGAGGCGCACGTCGCCGAGACAGCGGACTTCACCGCGGACACCGTCACTCAGACGGTGAGCGTCCCGCAGGCCGCGCAGCAGGTCACGTTCACCTCGAAGGCGCCCACGAACCCCGCCTTCGGCGACAGCTACACCGTGACCGCGACCAGTGACTCGGGCGGACCGATCGACTTCTTCGTCGACTCCACCATCACCAGCGACGCCTGCACGGTGAGCGACGGCGACCCCACCGACACCAGCGCGACCGTGACCTTCCGCCACGCCGGCCCCTGTGCCATCGACGCGACCCAGGCCGGCACCTCCGACTACACCTCGGCCACGACGGCCCAGCCCCAGGAGACCAAGGTCCCCAAGGCGGAGCAGGCGGTCGACTTCACCGTGAGCCAGGGCGACCGGGTCGTCGACGGCACCGCCACGCTGACCGCGACCTCCACCGGCGACTCCGGCAACCAGGTGACCTTCAAGACGTCGACCCCCGATGTCTGCACGGTCTCGGGCACCACGGTGAGCTTCCAGCACGCGACGTCGTGCAGCATCGAGGCCGACCAGGCCGGCAACGGCGACTACGACGCCGCCACCCCGGTCACCCATGCCGTCGATGTCGGCAGGGGCACTCCCGACATCACCTTCACCACGACGCCGCCGGCCGACCCGGTGGTCGGCACCACGCCGTACCCCGTCGCCGCCACCAGCAGCACCGGTGAGACCGTGACCTTCCGGGTCGACGGCGACGGCACCGCCTGCGCCCTGTCGGGCGACGACACCGTGGTCATCCACCACGTCGGCACCTGCGTCGTCACCGCGCACACCCACGGCGACGCCGACTACCTGCCGGCGACCAGCACCCAGCAGTTCACCGTCGGCCAGGGCACCGCGACCATCACCTTCACCACCCCGCCCGCCAACGCGGTGGTCGGTGGCACGCCGTACGCCCTGGTCGCGACCAGCGACTCCGGCGAGACCGTCTTCCTCAGCGCCGACGCCACCAAGACCACCAACAGCGCCTGCGAGATCACCCACCCCGACAACGGCGCCGCAACCGTGCTCTTCCACCACGCCGGCACGTGCGCGGTCACCGCGCACACGAACGGCGACGCCGACTACCTGCCGGCCACCAGCACCCAGCAGCTCGCCGTCGGCCAGGGCAGCCAGGCCATCACCTTCACCAGCACCCCGCCGGCGAGCCCGTCGTTCAAGGACACCTACGTCCTGTCCGCCACGGGCGGGAGGTCCGGCAACCCGGTCACCTTCACCTCCACCACCACCGGGGTGTGCGCCCTGAGCGGCTCGACCGTCACCTTCCTGCACGCCGGCTCCTGTGTCGTGAACGCCGACCAGAGCGGCAGCGACGACTACGTCGCGGCCCCGCAGGCGGCGCAGACGATCGCGGTCCCGAAGGCCGCCCAGCAGGTGAGCTTCACCTCGACCCCGCCGTCGCCGGCCCTGGTCGGCGGCAAGGGCTACGCCGTCTCGGCGACCGGAGGCGCGTCGGGCAACCCGGTCACGTTCAGCTCCGGGAGCAGCAAGGTCTGCACCGTCGCCGGGTCCACGGTGACCTTCGTCAGCCCCGGCGCGTGCGTCGTGAACGCCGACCAGAGCGGCAGCAACGACTACGCGGCCGCCACCACCGCCTCGCAGACCTTCCAGGTGACTGCGCAGAACGACCTGACCCTGAGCGCGACCACCGATCACGGCTGGCTCTTCGGCGTGTTCGGGACCGTCGTGCACGTGCGCGTCACCGGCCTGGACCCCGGCGCCCACGCGACCCTGTCGATGTCCTCCGACGGGTCCGCGGTGTGGAGTCCCCAGGAGTGCTCCACGACGACGTCAGGTGTCACGACCTGCCCGGTGACGAGCACGCCGACCACCCTCAGCTTCCTGGGGTTCGCCCTGGTCCCCCAGGCGTCGCTGACCTTCACCGTCAGCTCCCCCGACAGCCAGGACAGCGACCCGAGCGACAACACGATCACGGTGCCGATCCGCAACCTCGACTGATGATCTGCCCCGGATCGGGGTAAGAAGGACCCATGACCGCGATCCGACTGCTCGCCCGGCCGATGCTTGCCTCGATGTTCGTCCTGGGTGGCGTCGACGCGCTGACCCATGCCGCCGCCAAGCTGCCCAAGGCGGAGAAGGTCACCGACCAGGTCCCGACCCTGGCCGAGCGGCTGGCGCCGGGGCTGCCCGTGCCGACCGACCCGGCCACGCTGGTGCGGATCAACGGCGGGGTGCAGGTACTGGCCGGGCTTGCGCTGGCCACCGGTCGCGCGCCTCGGCTCTCGTCGTTGGCGCTCGCCGCCTCGCTGGTCCCCACGACGTACGCCGGTCATCCCTTCTGGGAGGAGCAGGACAAGGCCGCGCGGGCGGCGCAGCGCATCCAGTTCTTCAAGAACGTCTCGATGCTCGGCGGCCTGCTGCTGGCCAGCGTCGACACCGAGGGCAAGCCCGGCGTCGCCTGGCGCGCGCGCCGTGCCGCCCGCGACGTACGGCGTGAGGCCCGGCAGCTCGCCAAGCAGGCCCGCACCGAGGCTCGGGTGGCTAGGGCACACCTGGGCTGAGCCGATGCTGGGTACGCTGCGGCGGTGACCAGTGCCGGGCTGCCGTGAGCGGGCGGTACGGCGAGCACGACCCCGAGCACTACGACCGGCCCCGTCGGCGCACCCGCCCCCGCACCAAGGAGCGCCCCCGCTACGACGACGCCGTGGCCGGCGTCGTCACCACCGTGGACCGGGGGCGCTTCACCCTCGAGGTCGACGGCGCCCGCGTCTGGGCGGTCAAGGCGCGCCCCCTGGGCCGCAAGGGCGTCGTCGTCGGGGACCGGGTCCGCGTCGTCGGCGACGTGTCCGGTGACGGCGGCGCCCTGGCTCGGATCGTGGAGGTGCAGGAGCGCACGACCGTGCTGCGCCGCACCGCCGACGACGACGATCCGGTGGAGCGGGTCGTCGTCGCCAACGCCGACCAGCTGGTCGTGGTGACCGCGCTGGCCGACCCCGAGCCGCGGCCGCGCCTCATCGACCGGGCCCTGGTAGCGGCGTTCGACGCGCGGATGAAGCCGCTGCTGTGCCTGACCAAGGCCGACCTGGCCGACCCGGAGACGCTCCTGGTGACCTACCGGTCCCTGGGCGTGCCCTGGGTGGTCACCCGCCGCGGTGCGGACCTGACAGAGCTCCGGGCCCGACTCGCCGGCCGGACCAGTGTCCTGATCGGACACAGCGGGGTCGGGAAGTCCACGCTGGTCAACGCCCTGGTGCCGGACGCCCGGCGCGAGACCGGCGACGTGAACGCCGTGACCGGTCGCGGTCGGCACACCTCGACGTCGGCGATCATGCTCGCCCTACCGGGCACGGGGGCGGGGCGCATCGTCGACACCCCGGGGATCCGCTCGTTCGGACTTGCCCACGTGCGTCCCGAGGACCTGATCGAGGCGTTCCCCGACCTCGACGAGATGACCGAGGACTGCCCTCGGGGATGCACCCACGGCGCCGACGAGCCCGAGTGCGGGCTGGACGAGGCGGTGGCCCGGGGCGAGGCCGACCCGGAGCGGGTGCAGTCGTTCCGGAGGCTGCTGGAGGCGCGCTCCGACTGAGCGGGCGGCGCGGCGTCAGCCCCAGACGCTGCGGGCCCCGGCGTCGCCGGTCATGAAGACGCTGACGAGCACGGCGACGGCTCCGGCCACCAGCAGCACCGAGACCGCCAGTCCCAGCGCGGTCGACCGTGTCTCGCGACCGCCTGCCCCCGAGACCAGCGGCGAGGGTCCGCCGAGCAGCCACGCCGCCAGGGCCGCCGGCACCAGGAAGGCCACGAGCAGCCAGCGCAGGATCCCGCCCCGGTGGGCGTGGACCGCGAGCTCCGGCAGCGACTGGAGGTGGCGCTGGTTCTCCAGGTCGTGCCCGGACCGGACGGCGATGACGCCGGCGACCGCCGCGACGAACGCCGAAGCGAGCAGGGGCCACCGCAGCAGCCAGCGCCACCGCGGGACGAGGGCGTAGGCGATGCCGCCGAGACCCGCGAGGGGCGCGAAGACGACGACGACATGGACGATCAGGGGGTGCAGCGGGAGACCGTTGAACTCCATGTCACAGGTATACGCCTCCACTCCGAGCGCGGTTCAGTCCCGCTCCTGACAGCTCCGGCGCAATAGCCTGTGCTCATGGCGTCCCCAGGTCACTCAGCGGCCGACTACACCGACGACCTCCGGCTCGCTCACGTGCTGGCGGACGACGCGGACTCACTCACGACCTCGCGCTTCAAGGCCCTCGACCTGCACGTGATGAGCAAGCCCGACCTGACTCCCGTCACCGACGCCGACCAGGCCGTCGAGGAGTCGATGCGGCGCACCCTGTCCCGGGTCCGCTCTCGCGACGCCATCACCGGGGAGGAGCAGGGCAGCTCGGGGCACAGTCAGCGGCGCTGGGTGATCGACCCGATCGACGGGACCAAGAACTTCGTGCGCGGCGTGCCCGTGTGGGCGACCTTGGTCGCCTTGGTGGTCGAGGACGAGGTCGTGCTGTCGGTGGTCTCGGCCCCCCAGCTCCAGCGTCGCTGGTGGGCCAGCTCGGGCAACGGCGCCTGGACCGGGCGCTCGCTGCTCAAGGCGACCCGCTGCACCGTCTCCGACGTACGCCGGCTCGAGGACGCCTCGCTGGCGTACTCGTCGCTGCAGGGCTGGGACGAGCGGGACCGGCTCGAGGACTTCCTCTCCCTGATGCGGCGCTGCTGGCGCACGCGCGCCTACGGAGACTTCTGGTCCTACATGCTGCTGGCCGAGGGCGCCGTCGACATCGCCGTAGAGCCGGAGCTCCAGCTCTACGACATGGCGGCGCTCGACGTGATCGTGCGCGAGGCCGGCGGCTCCTTCACGTCGCTGGACGGCACCGAGGGGCCGTTCGGCGGCAACGCCCTGGCCACCAACGGTCACCTGCACGACGCCGTGCTGTCGTTCCTCGGTTCTCTGCCCGACGACGACCACGACCCTGATGCTCCCCCGCGTGGACCGGGCTCGGTCCACGATCTGCTCTCGCGACGGACCCGCGGACAGGACTAGTCTGCGAAGGAACCGACCGACCCACCACCCAGGGACCCGCCCAGCGAGGAGTGGCCATGCGGATCAGCGAGGTTCTCTCCAACAAGCCCAGTCACGCGGTCGTCACCATCACCCCCGACGCCACCGTGCGCGACCTGCTCGCCATGCTCGCCGAGCACAACGTCGGCGCGGTCGTGGTCAGCGCCGGCGGGCAGGCGGTCGACGGCATCGTCAGCGAGCGCGACGTCGTCCGCCGCCTCAACGACGACGACGCCGTCCTGGACGGCCCGGTGAGCGCGATCATGACCAGCGACGTGCGGACCTGCGAGCCCGACACCCCGGTGGACGACCTGCGGGTGATGATGACCGAGCGTCGCATCCGCCACGTGCCGGTGGTCGAGTCCGGCCGGCTCACCGGAATCATCAGCATCGGCGACGTCGTGAAGTCGTCGCTGGACCAGCTCCGGTTCGAGCGCGACCAGCTCGACAGCTACGTCCACCAGACCTGAGCCCCCGCTGCCCGCCAGGACCCTAGGTCCAGCGGCTCCAGGTCGTCGATCGCCCGGCGTTCACCGGCTCGCCGAGCACGCGCGAGCGTCCGGCTCGGCCGAGGGAGGGCTGCCCTCCGAGGAGCAGCCACGCGGGCCCGGGGCTCGTCACCAGCCGTCGCTGGTGGAGCAGACCGGCCCACGGCCCCGGCGGCTCGAGCCCGATCGGCACCTCACCGACGTCGCGGGCTCCGAAGGAGACCAGGTCGGCCAGGAGCACGGGATACCCGCACACGGTGACCACGCAGCCGAGGCGGCCGGCCCCGGCGAGGCGAGCTCGCACCTGAACCCAGGCCGCGAAGCCGAGGTAGGGCTGCCGGGCGATCGACGAGGCCCGCTCGGACCACGAAGCCGAGGCGGCGGGCTCGAGCCCCCGGCCGAGCCGGATCACGAAGACACCCCCAGGACACGCGGCGAGAAGCGCGTCGTGGTCCAGCGAGTGCCACTGGGCGAGCGCCCGGACCGCCTCCTCGTCGTACAGCAGCGTGCCGCCGACCCGATCGGCCCGGCCGGCCAGCCCCGTCGAGAGGGCCCGACGTGACTGCTGAGGGCCGATCCCGGCGACGTCCTGGACGATCCGGCTGGCCTGGCGCGCGCTGATCACCATGAGCCGACGCTAGGCGTCACCACCGACACCACGCCGGTCGCGCGGGCCGACCACGGACGTCTGCCCGTAGGGTCGAGTCATGGACAAGCCCGAGATCGACTTCTACGACGGCCCGCCACCCACCGACCTGGAGATCAACGACCTCGTGGAGGGCGACGGCCCCGAGGCGACCGCCGGGTCGACGGTGCGCGTGCACTACGTCGGCGTGGCGCACTCCTCCGGCGAGGAGTTCGACGCGTCGTACAACCGTGGCGACCCGTTGCAGTTCCGGCTCGGGGTCGGCCAGGTGATCCAGGGCTGGGACACCGGGGTGCAGGGCATGAAGGTCGGCGGGCGCCGGCAGCTGGTGATCCCGCCCCACCTCGGGTACGGCGACCGCGGTGCCGGGGCGGCGATCAAGCCGGGCGAGACGCTGATCTTCGTCTGCGACCTGATCGCCGTCGACTGAGGCGCTTGACCTTGGAGTCGACTCCAAGGTTTACGGTCGTGGTGTGAGCCCGACCTACACCGTCTCCCAGCTGGCCGCGTCGGTCGGCAGCAGCGCCGACACGCTGCGCTACTACGAGAAGGCGGGGCTGCTCCCCGAGCCGCGGCGCAGCCCGGCCGGCTACCGGCAGTACGACGAGGCTGCTCGCGACCGGCTCACGTTCATCCGCGGAGCGCAGCGCCTCGGGCTCACCCTGGCCGACGTCCGCGACCTCCTGGCCGTGCGCGACACGGGCGAGTGCCCGTGCGAGCCCGCCGAGCAGCACCTGACCAGGCGCCTCGCCGAGGTGGACGCCGAGATCTCCCGGCTCGAGGTCCTCCGCGACCAGATGCGGACGATGCGCGACGGCATCGCGAGCGGAGCCTGCCCGGCGCCGGACCCCGAGACCACCTGGTGCGCCTGCCGGAAGGAGGTGAGCTCCATGTCCGACGAACAGCACGACTGCCCCTGCGGTCCCGACTGCCAGTGCACGCCCGGGTGCAGCTGCGGCTGCTGCTGACCCGCCCGACGGCTGAGGCCGCGTGGTTGAAGGCTGACCGGGCGCCTGCTGGGCGCCCGGCTCAGCCCACCACGACGCGGCGGCCGGCGCACTCCACGACGTCCCCGGCCACCAGCTGCCGCCCACGCCGGGTCTCGACGTCGCCGTTCACCCGGACCAGTCCGCGGGCGAGCAGGCCCTTCGCATCGGCGCCGGTGTCGACGAGGTCCGAGAGCTTGAGGAACTGCCCCAGCTTGATGGACTCGTCGCGCAGACCGACGGTCTCGCCCCCACTCATCGCAGCACCCCTGTCATCGCAGCATCACCGTCATCGCAGCATCACCGTCACCGCATGGATCACCAATCCCACCAGCCCTCCTACGATCGTCCCGTTGATCCGGATGAACTGGAGGTCCCGGCCCACGTGCAGCTCGATCCGGCGCGAGGCCTCCTTGCCGTCCCAGCGTTCCACGGTCTGGGTGATCACGGCGGTCAGCTCGGCGCCGTACCTCTCGACGGCGAACACCGCCACGTCGGCCGCGGCGCCGTCGATGCGACCACGCAGCGCGACATCCTCGCGCAGCCGGGCGCCGAACGCCGTCAGCTCGCCGACGAGCCGCGCGCGCACCGCCCCCTCCGGATCGCGGAGGGAGGCCTGGAGTGCGCGACGCAGGGCGTTCCACAGCGCCACCCCCGACTCGACGACCTGTGGCTGGTCCAGGAGCCGCTGCTTGAGCCGCTCCGTGCGCTCCTGGGTGACCTGGTCGTGCCGGAGGTCGTGGGCCAGCTGGGTCAGCAACGAGTCGACCGCGTGCCGCGCACGATGGTCGGGGTCGGCTCGGATCTCCGCGAGCCAGCTGACCAGCTCGCCGGTGACTCGCCGGGTGACGGCGTCGTTCAGACGGCCCGGCGCCCACCACGGGGCCCGCTGCTGGAGCACCTCCGCGACCGTCTCGGGGTGCTCCAGGAGCCAGCCGTAGAGCTCGTCGATGGCCAGGTCGAGCACGCCGTGGTGAACGCCGTCGCGCAGCGCCTCGGCCAGCAGCTCACCGGCCAGCGCGGCGATCGGCTCGTCGCGGAAGCGCGGGACGAGCGCCTCGGTCACCAGCGCGGAGACGTGCTCGTCGCGGACCCGCTCCAAGGCGATCGCGACGACGTCCGACACCTCGTCCACCACCCGGCGCACCTGACCGGGGTCAGCGAGCCACGTCCCCGCCCGCGCCGAGACCGCGGCCGCAGCGACCCGGTCGCGGACGATGCCCTCCTGGAGGAAGTTCTCGCCGACGAACTCCTCCAGCCCGCGGCCGAGCTCGTCCTTGCGCCGCGAGATCAGCGCCGTGTGTGGCACCGGGAGCCCGAGCGGATGCCGGAACAGCGCCGTGACGGCGAACCAGTCGGCGATGGCGCCGACCATCGACGCCTCCGCACCGGCGTTGACGAAGCCGAGGAAGCCGCCGTGGTCCAGGGTCAGCAGGTAGACCACGGCGGCGAGGATCAGCAAGGAGACCGCCAACGTACGCATCCGGCGCAGCCCACGCCTTCGCCGGGCGTCGGAGACCGGGTCGGGGGCGGTCATGCCGATCGCCTCGACCTTCGGCGGGGAGGTGGTCGTGGTCACCACTCGATTGTCCCTGACGCGGGGATGTCAGAATGCGCCCCATGCCGCGCACCGTGATCACCTTCGGCACGTTCGACGTGTTCCACGTCGGTCATCTGCGCGTGATCGAGCGGGCGGCCGCACTCGGCGACCGGCTGGTGGTCGGGGTCTCCGCCGACGCGTTGAACCTGCGCAAGAAGGGCCGCGAGCCGGTGTTCAACCAGCGTGAGCGCCTCGAGATCGTGGCCGCCCTGCGGATGGTCGACGAGGTGTTCGTCGAGGAGAGCCTGGAGCTCAAGCGCGAGTACATCGAGAGGTACGACGCGAACGTGCTCGTGATGGGCGACGACTGGCGGGGCCGGTTCGACGAGTTCGCCGACATCTGCGAGGTCGTCTACCTGCCGCGCACGCCGGCCATCTCCACCACCGCCCTGATCGAGAAGATCTCCTCCACCGGATGAGCCCCCACCCCACCCCGAGGGTCGCCCGCAGGCCGGGCCGCCGCGTGGCGTCGGGAGGTGTGGCCACCGCCTGCGTCGCGGCCCTGCTCACCTCCCTGCTCACCTCCCTGCTCGCCTCGCCGGTCGGGGCCGCCGCCCCAGGCTCACCGGCCATCGAGCGAGGGATCGACAGCGGACCGCCGTCTCGATTGTGACAATTCCGATATCGAGCCGTGACCGGATGTTTATTCGTGATCTTTTCGTGATGATTCCGTGACCCTTTTCGAGGCGTATTTCCCAGTCGGTACCCATTTGTTATCGGCTCGAGACGCCACAGCAATTGTCGGCTGGTTCTCTTGGGGTGGGGTCATGCCCGCGCCACCGCGCGCTCAGGCCCCGATGCACCCCTCGGCGAGGCATCGCCTCGGCCGTCTGCCAGCGAAAGGCTGAGTACATGAGACTGAAGACTCCGTTGGTCGCTCTCTCCTCGGTGGGGCTGCTCGCCCTGGCCGCGTGCGGCGGGAGCGGCGGAAGCTCGGGCCCCCCGGGCGCCAATCCCACGTTCAAGGGCGGCGACACCGGCAACGCGACTGATGCGTCGGCCAAGGGCCCGGTGACCATCCCCGGCGCCCAGAAGGGCGGCACCGTCACGGTGCTCACCCTCACCGGCCTGACCACCACGCTCGACCCCAGCGAGATCTACTACACCGACACCTCGTCGATCTTCAGCGGCCTGATCGGTCGCTCGCTGACCCAGTACAAGTACGACCCCAAGACCAAGAACATGGTGCTGGTCCCCGACCTGGCCACCAACCTGGGTACCCACAACGACAGCTACACGCAGTGGAAGTTCACGATCCGCTCGGGTGTGAAGTGGGCCGAGAACGGCCAGCCCGTCACCGCCAAGGACGTCGCCTTCGGGATGACGCGG
>NZ_DATAVI010000064.1:0-78539 GCF_036267815.1 Nocardioides sp.
ACACCGCCTCCGTCGGCAGGTCGGCCGCAGCCGTCAACCCGGCGACCACCCCGGTCAGGAGCTCGCCCAGGCCCGGCGACGCCGGCGGGGGCTCGAGGGAGAGGATGGCCATACCCGTATGCTATCGAACACCTGTTCGAGCCACAAGCACCCGTCCACACCGTGGCCCACACCGTGGTCTGTGATGTCTCAGGACGGGACTTCGGGGACGGTCAGCCTTCCTGCCGGCTCGTGCCGCCCTGACCGACGGCTGGGCTTCCTGCGCTTCCTTGCCACTGCCGTCAGCGACCGGGCGCTTGTCGCCGGCACTCTGGCCCGACCGGCACCCCTGCGGAGCCGATCAGAAGCCGCGCGCGGCGTACGGGCCCACGTCGGTGCGGAAGGCTCGCCAGAGGTCGCGGGCCGCGCCCGGACGGCGCTCGTCGACGACGCCCGCACGCTGCATCTCCGCGAGGTTGGCTCCGCCGAGGTACGCCGCGCCGAGGGAGGTCACGGGTAGCACCAGCTCCGCCTCGTCCTCCGTGGCGGTGGTCTCGGCGACGCCGTCCGCGACCCGGATCCGCCACCTGCCGGCGTTCCAGGGCGCGGACTCGTCGGTGACCTCGACCACCACGTCGCAGTCGGCCTCGTAGCCGCGCGCGGCCAGAGCCGCGGGCAGGTCGACGAGACGCACCCAGAGGCTGTCGTAGGGCTTCACGTCGCCCAGGCCGCGCGGCCCCTGGACCCACGACAGCATCGGGTCGCCCGCTCCGATGCCGTTGACGGTGACGCTGCCGGAGAGGTCGAGGTCGGTGAGCCGCCGGAGCAGGGCCAGGCGAGCAGCCGGTCCGCCGGACAGGCCGTGGACGGAGACCTCGGCCGCGGGCCGGGAGTTCGGCCACTTGTGCTTGCGCCGGAACACGGCGTACCCGACGTCGCGGCCCTCGTGGATCGCGACCATCACCCGGGGCGGCTCGCCCTCACGGCGGTCCTCCTCGGAGACGACGCTGAGGTCCAGGTAGAACTCCGGAGCGCCGACGATCGTGCCGACGTTCGTCGCGAGAAGGTCGAGGTCGACCTGCCGGCGGCGCTCGCCCATGCCCTCGTCGTCGACGGTGCCGAGCCGGGTGGTGATCGCGGTGGCGTCCTCCTCCAGGTGCGGTGCGGTGAACGTCGTGCCGCGTCCGGCCTCGACGGAGAGCTCCAGCGACGCCAGGCCGTAGCCGTGGCGACCGTAGATGCCGGGCTCGCTGGCGTGGAGCGCCGAGACGTGGACGCCCTCGCGGCGGGTCTGCTCGAAGTGGTGGCGCATCATCGCGGTCAGGAGCCCGCGGCGCCGATGGTCGGGATGCACCCCGACCCAGGTGAGCCCCGCGACCGGGACGGCGCGTCCGGTGCCGACGCCGTCGGGCACCGAGAGCTGCATGGGGCGCACGCCGTAGATCCCGGGGTACCTCGTGGGGTCGGACCTCGAGTCGTCGTCCCCGACGACCCGCGCCGCGAACCGCTGGTCCTCCGGCACCCCGCGGGTCTGGACCTCCGCCGACTCGCCGCTCGCGGTGTCGAACCACACCAGCTTGTCGGAGGCGAGGAACCGCGCTGCGTCAGTCGCGCGCTCGACGCGGATCCCGGGTCTTCGTGCGTCGTCGGCCATGTCCTCAAGGAAAGCGGGAGGGTCACGGGCTGTCCATCTAGTTTGCTCGCTGCCGGACCTGGGAAACTGTCGGCATGCGCGTCCACCTGGGCACCGACCATGCCGGTCTCGACCTCAAGAGGCACCTGATCGACCACCTCCGCCAGCAGGGCCACGAGCCGGTCGACCACGGTGCGTTCGTGTTCGACGCCGCCGACGACTATCCGGTGTTCTGCCTGCGCGCGGCGGCCGCGGCCGCGGCCGACCCGGGGAGCCTTGGCGTGGTGATCGGCGGCTCCGGCAACGGCGAGCAGATCGCGGCGAACAAGGTCCACGGCGTGCGTGCCGCGCTCGTGTGGAACGAGGAGACGGCCGTGCTGGCTCGCCAGCACAACGACGCCAACGTGATCTCGGTGGGCGGCCGGATGCACCCGATCGGCGACATGACGCACTTCGTGGACCTGTTCCTGGCGACGGCGTTCACCGGCGAGGAGCGCCACGTACGACGCATCGCGATGCTCACCGACTACGAGCGGACCGGCGACCTGCCGCCGCTGCCCCCCGGCTCGCCGGACGACCGTGCCTGAGGGCCACACGCTCCACCGGCTCGCCACGGCGCTGACCGACGCGTTCGCCGGTCGCCCGGTCCGAGCGAGCAGCCCCCAGGGCCGGTTCGCGGCCGAGGCGGCGCAGATCGACGGCTCGGTGCTCGTGCTCGCCGAGTCGGCGGGCAAGCACCTGTTCGTCGACTTCGACGCCGACCGGGTCGTCCACGTGCACCTCGGCCTGATCGGGGGCTTCGACGTCCAGCGCGACGTCGCCGTGGTCCCGGTGCCGGTGGGGCAGGTCCGGCTCCGCCTGGTCGGCGGGGGAGAGCGGCCGTCGTACGCCGACCTGCGCGGCGCGACCCAGTGCGCTCTGGTGACCTCGGCACGACGGGACGAGATCGTGGCCAAGCTCGGGCCAGACCCGCTGCGCCCGGACGCCGACCCACGGCGCGCCTGGGCGCGGATCAGCCGGAGCCCGCGCGCCATCGGCGACCTGCTGATGGACCAGGCGGTGCTGGCCGGGGTCGGCAACGTCTACCGCGCCGAGGTGCTCTTCCGGCACCGGGTCCACCCGCTCCGCCCCGGCCGCACGCTGCGGTCCGGGCAGTGGCAGGCGATGTGGGCCGACCTCGTCGCATTGCTGGCGGAGGGCGTCCGCACGGGCCGGATCGACACCGTGCGTCCCGAGCACACGCCGGAGGCGATGGGGCGAGCGCCACGGGTCGACGACCACGGCGGCGAGGTCTACGTCTACCGGCGCACGGGGCAGCCCTGCCTGGTCTGCGGGACGACGGTCCGCACCGACGTGCTGGTGGGCCGCAACATCTTCTGGTGTCCCCAATGCCAGCGTAAGTTCCGCTCGCGGGCTCTACAGTGAACCCCTCTCCGAGGACGGGGCCGACGCGATGACACGATCGACCGGGCGGCGTCCTGTCCTCGGCCGGCGTGTCTCGGCGTTCCTCGCCGGCTCCCATCCCGACCGCCTGGTGTTCGCCTCGCTGTTCTTGTTCGCCACCCTGGTCGGCGGCGCGATGCAGCTCCTGCCCAGCCTCGTCTCGACCCCGGCGATCGTGCTGCCCCTGGTGATGGGGGGCCTCTTCCTCGGCCCGCGACCGCTGCCGTGGTTCGTGATCTACAACCTGGCCCTGCTCACACTGGCGCTGCCCAAGGTCCCGAGCTTCTCGAGCCGGTCGGTGTTCACCACCGTGGTGATCTTCCTGCTGGCGTTCATCGTGATGATCACGTCGTTTCGTCGGAGCCGTCTCGGCATCGCGGGGAGCCTCGGCGAGTCGATGCTGGCCGACCTCAGCGACCGCATCCAGGGGCAGGGGGTGCTGCCGACCCTGCCCGTGCCGTGGCACGCCGAGTCGATCATCCGGTCCGCCGGCGGCACCCGGTTCGCCGGTGACTTCTTCGTGGTCGGCGACATCGAGTCCGGTCGTCTGGACGTCTCGGTGGTCGACGTGTCCGGCAAGGGCGACCGGGCGGGCGCGCGTGCGCTGCTGCTGGCCGGGGCGATGGGGGGCCTGGTCACCGCGCTGGAGCCCCGCGCCTTCCTGCCCGCCACGAACGCCTACCTGCTCAACCACCCCTGGCAGGACGGCTTCGCGACCGCGGTCCACCTCAGTGTCGAGCTCCGCTCGGGGGTCTTCCGCGTCTGGACCGCCGGCCACCCGCCCGCCCTCCACTGGCGGGCCGGCGCAGGCCGGTGGACCCCGTTGGAGTCGGAGGGGCCGATGCTGGGGCTGATCCCGGACGCCGAGTTCCACGAGGCGGGCGGGATCCTGCGGTCCGGCGACGCGCTGATGATGTACACCGACGGCATGGTCGAGACCCGCACGACCGACATCGGCATCGGCATCGACCGGCTGATCGGTCAGGCCGACCGGCGGCTGCGCGGCACCTTCGCCGGTGGCGCGAAGACCCTCGTGGACTCGGTGGGCGGTCGGTCCGACGACCGAGCCCTGCTGCTGGTCTGGCGCGACTGATGTGGCACCATGACCTCCGCGCCACGCGCGAGGGGAGACCCTCGCCGGAGCGTGTGCGGACGTAGCTCAATGGTAGAGCCTCAGTCTTCCAAACTGATGACGCGGGTTCGATTCCCGTCGTCCGCTCGCAGTCAGACCGGGGCGTAGCGTAGTGGCTAGCGCGCCTGCTTTGGGAGCAGGAGACCGCAGGTTCGAGTCCTGTCGCCCCGACCCGCACGTCGCGCGTTATCCGGACGCCAGTCGCGTCTTGAGCCAGACTTAAGCCGTGAGGCCGCGGCGACTACTGATGTTCGACACCGTGATGACGGTCGCGGCCACCGTCGCGATCGCGCGCGGATTCTGGATCTGGCACGTCGACGGAGCGCCCCACTGGCAGCCGGTGGCAGTGCTCGGCCTGATGTGCATCCCGCTGCTCACGCGCTACAGCATCACGGTCTCCAAGGATGCCGAGTCCAACGTGATCGGGCTGGTCGCGGCGGTGCTGTTCGCGACCCCGTTCAACCTGCCCGGCCAGCCGGGACACATCTTCCCGCTGTGGGCTGTGCTCGTGATCGCCAGCTCCGTGGTCTTCAAGGGCGGGCTGAGCCAGGGCCTGCCTCGCGCCACCGACGACGTCGTCGCGGGCTGGGCGCTGGTCATGGTGGTGCCGCACGTCGGCTTCGGGCTGCGACCCTTCGACCGGGTCTTCGTCGGTCTCGCGACGTTCGTCGTGGTGGTCGCCGCGGTGTTCTGGGTACGCCGTCGTCTGCGCGGGCAGGCCGAGCCGTCCCGGGCCCTGGACCCGAAGACGACCGCGTTGGCCCTCTTCGGTCTCTATCTGGCGTCGGTCTTCATCGCCGCGTTGCGGCGTTCCTACACCGCGCCCAGCAGCGCCACCACCGCCGAGGTCGCGGTGATGGGCCTCGGCCTCGTCGTGGGTGCGCTCGTGGGCTACTCGGTGAGCCAGAACCTCGTGCGCGGCGTGTCGGTGCTCTCGGAGGCCGCGACCGCCCTGCCCTGGCCCGCGGACGAGATCGACTCGATGGCGAGCAGGCTGGCCCGCTCGGCCATCCGCAGCGCGGATGCCCAGGTGCGGCACGGCCAAGGGCCGCCGGGGACGCTCAACGCTCCCGTCGACGGCGGTCGCTACCTGGTGCTCCAGCGGGCCTCCGGCGACCGTCCGTACACCGCCTCCGAGCAGCGCCTCCTCGAGTCGGTCGCCTCGATGGCGACGGTGTCGCGCTCGGTGAACCAGCGCGAGGCCGGACTGCGCCTGCGCACCGTCACCGACGCGATGACCGGGCTGTGGAACTACTCGATGTTCGTCGAGCTCGCCGAGGAGGCGATCCTCGAGCGCGAGCCCGGCGAGGTCCTCGGTCTGCTCTTCATGGACCTCGACCGCTTCAAGCAGCTCAACGAGGTGCTCGGCCACTTCGACGCCGACCAGGTGCTCCGCGAGATCGCCCGGCGGCTCCAGGACGCCGTGCCGGCGACCGCCTCGGTCGCCCGGTTCGCCGGTGACGAGTTCGCCCTGCTGCTGCGCGATGTCGACCCGTCCTCGCTCGGCGCCACGGTCGAGGGGCTCGTCGCGGCCGTGAGTGCGCCGATCGCGGTCGGCGGGAGGCTGGTCACCGTCCACATCAGCGTCGGTCTGGAGCTGAGTGACTCCGAGACCGACTCGGTCGAGGACGTCATGCGGGTGGCCGAGGAGCACATGCGTCGCGCGAAGCGCGCGGGCCGGGCCACGGCTGCCTCCCGCGACGAGCGCGACCTGGTCGTGACGATGCTGGGCGAGGGCGCGACCGGGGTCGCCTTCCAGCCGATCCTCGACGCCGAGACCGGCGCGCTGTGGGGCTGCGAGGCGCTGCTCCGCGGCCGGGACCCGCTCCTGGGTGGCCTGTCCCCGGTGGCCCTGATCAGCTCTGCCGCGCGGCACGAGGCGCTCGACGAGCTCACCGGCAACGTCGGTGTCGAGGCGCTCGAGGCGATGGAGGGGCTGGGCCGCAGGGTGACCGGGCCGTTGAACCTGACCGTCAACCTGGAGTTCGAGCAGTTCCGCATCGACAACCCCGTCTTCGACCGGCTCAGCCGCTCGCTGGGGGACCGCGACGTCCGACTGGTGCTCGAGCTCTCCGAGCGCAGCTACGGCCGATGGACCAGCCAGCACGACCTCCTCGCGCGGCGCCTCGAGGCCCGGGGGATCGGCTTGGCCGTGGACGACTTCGGCGCCGGCTACGCGACGTTCAGCCTGCTCAACAAGTGGAGCTGGGACGTCGTCAAGATCGACCGGTCGCTGATCATCGCCGAGGACGAGCAGTCACGGGTGCTGTTCGCCAACACCGTGCGTACCCTGCGCGACTTCGGGATGACCACGGTCGCGGAGGGCATCGAGACCCCCGAGCAGCTGGCGGCGGCCCGCGCCGCGGGTGTGAACCTGGTCCAGGGACACCTGGTCAGCGAGCCCGTCGGCATGCCCGAGCTGCTGACGCGGGTGGGTGCCGACGGCGCCGCCCTGGCCTCGGCGCTCGGTTAGGCCGCTTTCACCCGGTGCCCTACGCTGGGAAGTCGCCCAGCATGGAGGAGAACCACCAGTGAAGAGCGCCGTCGAGACCTTGGGCCCGACCCGGGCCAAGCTCACCGTCGAGGTGCCCTTCGAGGAGCTCAAGCCGAGCCTCGACAAGGCCTACCGGACCATCGCCCAGCAGATCAACGTCCCGGGTTTCCGACGCGGCAAGGTGCCTCCCATGGTGATCGACCGGCAGGTCGGCCGCGAGACCGTGCTCCAGGAGGCGATCAACGAGGTCGTCCCGCAGAAGTACGCCGAGGCCCTCCAGTCGCACGACCTCCAGCCGCTGGCGCAGCCCGAGGTCGAGGTCACGCGGATCGATGACAACGAGGCCATCGAGTTCACCGCCGAGGTCGACGTCCGACCCGAGATCACGGTGCCCGACTGGCACGGCCTGGCCGCCGAGGTCGACGACCTCGCGGTCACCGACGACGACGTCGACGAGCAGGTCGAGGCCCTGCGTGAGCGCTTCGGCACCCTGCGCGACGTCGAGCGCGCGGCCACCGACGGCGACTTCGTGACCATCGACCTGGTCGCGACCCGCGACGGCGAGCCCGTCGAGGGCGCCGAGGTCACCGGCATGTCCTACCGCGTGGGACGCGGCGGCATGCTCGAGGGCCTCGACGAGGCGTTGGCGGGCATGAGCGCGGGCGAGGACACGACGTTCAGCTCCCAGCTCGTCGGCGGCGATCTCGTGGGTCAGGACGTCGACGTCCAGGTCCGGGTCACCAAGGTCGCGGAGCAGGAGCTGCCCGAGCTCGACGACGAGTTCGCCCAGCTCGCCTCGGAGTTCGACACGGCAGAAGAGCTCTCTGCCGACGTGCGCACCCGGCTGGGCAACGGCAAGCGACTCGAGCAGGCCGCGGCCGCGCGCGACGCCGTTCTGGAGAAGCTCCTCGAGCAGGTCGAGGTGCCCCTGCCCGAGAGCGTCGTCGCCGACGAGCTCACCGAGCGCCGGCGCGGTGTCGAGCAGCAGCTGGTCTACGCCGGGATCACCCTGGAGAAGTACCTCGAGGACGAGGGCCAGACCCAGGAGGAGTTCGAGGCCGACCTCGACCGGCGGGTTCGCGACGCCGTGGCCGCGCAGTTCGTGCTCGACAAGGTGGCCGACCAGCTCGAGCTCGGGGTCGACCAGCAGGAGCTGATCGAGCACATGACCCGGCGGGCCCAGCAGTCCGGCCAGGACCCGCAGGAGTTCGCCAACCACATGTTCGAGCACAACCACGTCCCCGAGCTCGTGGCCGAGATCCGGCGCGGCAAGGCGCTGGCCCAGATCGTCGAGAGCGCGAGCGTCACCGACACCTCGGGCAACGTCGTGGACCTGGCGCACCTGCGCCCCGACGGCACGCTGGGTGAGCCCGAGGGCGACTCCGGGGGCGACTCCGGGGGCGACTCCGAGGCACGGCCCGAGAGCGACGCCGAAGGCGAGCCCGCCCAGGTCTGAGAACACCTGCAACCAAGCCTGGGCCTCGAAAGTGTGGTGCTCGGTCTCCGTTGTGCCATGGCCGGTGCCCGCCGGCGCCCCTACGTTCTCCAGCCATGGAACGCATACCCCGGGTCCTGCTGACCCTCACGGCCGTCCCGACCCTGATAGCCGGGATGCTGACCCTGGGCCTGGCCGCACCGGCGCTCGCCGACGGCCCGGGGGTCGGGACCCCCGTCATCGTCTCGATGGGAGACTCGTCCGTCTCGGGCGAGGCGGGCCGATGGGCGGGCAACACGACGACGCTTCCCTGGACGCAGGTCGACGCGCTCGGGAGCACGGCCTACTGGGACACGCCGTCCGGCGAGTCCTTGCCCGGTTGTCACCGGTCGAAGTCCGCGGAGGTCCACGTCGGCGTGGATGCGGCCCATGACCAGGTGAACAGCGACAACCTGGCCTGTTCCGGTTCTATGACCACGACCTACGACGTCGACGGCCAGCCGTTCAAGCCCGGTCTCGACAACTTCCTGGACACGTCGGTGCACAACGGCTATAGCCAGTCATTGCTGCTGGCGCAGTACGCGCAGACCCACAACGTCAAAGAGGTGGTGGTGCGAGTCGGTGTCAACAACATCGGCTTCGACACCCTCGTTCCGGCGTGCTTGAAGGCATGGTGGACCTTCGAGCTCGATGTCAGCTTTGGTCTCAATCCCACCAAGTCCCTCTGCTCGCTGGACCCGGACCTGACCCAGCGCTTCACGCCGGCGGCGCAGGCCGAGCTCAAGCAGCAGATCTTCCGGGCGCTTCAGACGGTCGCCTCGGACATGTACGACGTCGGGTACAAGCAGAACATGTACTCGGTCGTCGTGGAGACCTACTGGTCGCCCATTCCTCCCGGCAACCAGATCCGCTATCCCGAAGACAGCCTTCAGCGTCAGACCTATGGCGGTTGTGGAGTCTTCAACGCGGACGCGGACTGGCTGAACAACACAGTGCTTCCGGCACTCAACACTGCCTTGCGCGGCGCGGCAGCACTCTTCGCTGCCGAGCCTTACTACCCGCCGATCCACATCCTGGACGAGCAGTACGTGCTCAATGGTCACCGCCTGTGCGAGAAGACCGACGAGCTGCTCGAGGCTTCGGGTTTCGCCAGGTGGTCCGACCCTGGGGCCATCAACGTGCTCGAGTGGGTCCAACAGTTGAAGACCCTCACCTCGACCGTCGCGCCGTACGACGCCAAGGAAGGGGCACACGCGAACTACTTCGGGCAGCTCGCTGAGCGCGCCTGCCTGCGGATGGAGTACAACAACGGCAATCCCATCGATGCCACCTGCTATCCCGGAGCCTTCTCTTCCCCGCCGTCATGGCCGCAGACGGGGACGTCCACGGCACCGGGGACCGAGTGGAAGGCGCCCCCGATCACGCATCTTGCTGGTGAGCCGGTCATGCACCTCGGGCCGCTGGCCCCCCAGGCCGCGCCCGAGTAGGGACCCAGATCCGCTGTTGGCGAACAGGCCCCCGTTCCGCGTGGAGCCGGGGCCTGTGGCGGCTAGGGTCGCTTGCGTGAACGACATGAACGGCGGCTCCGCGGGCTACGGCCTCGACGACCACATCTACCAGCGGCTGCTCAAGGAGCGGATCATCTTCCTCGGCTCCGAGGTGCGCGACCAGAACGCGAACGCGATCTGCGCCCAGCTGCTCCTGCTCTCGGCGGAGGACCCGAAGGCCGACATCTTCCTGCACATCAACAGCCCGGGCGGCTCGGTCGACGCCGGCATGGCGATCTACGACACGATGAACTACATCCCCAACGACGTCGCGACCGTGGGCATGGGTCTGGCCGCGTCGATGGGCCAGTTCCTGCTGTGCGCCGGCACGAAGGGCAAGCGCTACGCCCTGCCGCACGCGCGCATCATGATGCACCAGCCCAGCGGCGGGATCGGCGGCTCGGCCTCCGACATCAAGATCCAGGCCCAGCAGAGCCTGCTGCTGAAGAAGCAGCTGACCGAGCTCCAGGCCCAACACACCGGTCAGTCCATCGAGCAGATCGAGCTCGACTCCGACCGCGACCGCTGGTTCACCCCCCAGCAGGCACTGGAGTACGGCTTCATCGACAGCGTCATCACCAGCGCCGTCGAGGCCGTCGACGAGGGCCGTCCGGCCCGGAACGAGGACTGAGATGAACTACTACATCCCGCAGTGGGAGGAGCGGACGTCCTACGGCTTCCGCCGGATCGACCCCTATGGCAAGCTCTTCGAGGACCGCATCATTTTCCTCGGCACGCCGATCTCCGACGACGTGGCAAATGCCGTGATGGCCCAGCTGCTGTGCCTGGAGTCGATGAACCCCGACCAGGACGTCCAGATCTACATCAACAGCCCCGGTGGCTCCTTCACGGCGCTGACCGCCATCTACGACACGATGAAGTTCATCAAGCCCGAGGTGCAGACGGTCTGCCTGGGTCAGGCCGCGTCGGCCGCCGCCGTGCTGCTGGCCGCGGGGACCCCGGGCAAGCGGCTCGCGCTGCCCAACAGCCGGATCCTCATCCACCAGCCCTACACCGAGGGCACGGGCGGCCAGATCTCCGACCTCGAGATCCAGGCCAACGAGATCATCAGGATGCGCGAGCTGTTGGAGAAGATGATCGCCGACGCCTCCGGCAAGGACCAGGCCGAGGTCAGCCGGGACATCGAGCGAGACAAGATCCTCACCGCCGAGCAGGCGGTCGAGTACGGCCTGGTCGACGCGGTCCTGAACTCTCGCGCGGGCGTGCCAGCGCTGGCGTGAGAGTGCCCGGCGCGTCGGCCCCGCGAAGGCCGTCCGCCGAGCAAAGATCGCGGGTGGGGTCCTGTCAACGAAGCCGGGACACGGTACCGTCGAAGGACCCCGCGCGACACAGCAGAGGACAGCGCCGGTGCCAAGCCGGCCGAACCGGAGGTTGACTGCCCGTGGCACGTATCGGTGACGGAGGCGACCTGCTGAAGTGCTCGTTCTGCGGGAAGAGCCAGAAGCAGGTCAAGAAGCTGATCGCAGGCCCCGGGGTCTACATCTGCGACGAGTGCATCGACCTGTGCAACGAGATCATCGAGGAGGAGCTCGCCGACGGCTCCGAGGTCAGCCTCGACGAGCTGCCCAAGCCGCGGGAGATCTTCGAGTTCCTCAACTCCTACGTCATCGGCCAGGAGCGGGCCAAGAAGACGCTCGCGGTCGCGGTCTACAACCACTACAAGCGAGTGCAGGCGGGGCTCGCGCCGACCACGGCCAAGCACGCCAAGGACGAGGCCGTCGAGGTGGCGAAGTCCAACATCTTGGTGATCGGTCCCACCGGCTGCGGCAAGACCTACCTCGCCCAGACGCTGGCGCGGATGCTCAACGTGCCCTTCGCGATCGCCGACGCCACGGCCCTGACCGAGGCCGGATACGTCGGCGAGGACGTCGAGAACATCCTGCTCAAGCTGATCCAGGCCGCCGACTACGACGTCAAGAAGGCCGAGACGGGCATCATCTACATCGACGAGATCGACAAGGTCGCCCGCAAGGCCGAGAACCCCTCGATCACCCGTGACGTCTCCGGCGAGGGCGTCCAGCAGGCGCTGCTGAAGATCATCGAGGGCACCACCGCGTCGGTGCCGCCCCAAGGCGGGCGCAAGCACCCCCATCAGGAGTTCATCCAGATCGACACGACGAACATCCTGTTCGTCGTCGGCGGCGCCTTCGCCGGTCTCGAGCACATCATCGAGCAGCGGGTCGGCAAGAAGACTCTCGGCTTCACCGCCGAGGTCAAGGGTGCCGAGGAGCGCGACGCCGACGACCTGCTCGGCCAGGTGCGGCCGGAGGACCTGACGAAGTTCGGCCTGATCCCCGAGTTCATCGGCCGGCTGCCCATGATCGCCACGGTCAACAAGCTCGACGTCGAGGCGCTGATGGAGATCCTGACGGTGCCGCGCAACGCCTTCGTCAAGCAGTACCAGAAGCTCTTCGAGCTCGACGACGTCGAGCTCGAGTTCACCCCCGACGCCATTCGCGCGGTCGCCGTCAAGGCGCTGGAGCGCGGCACCGGTGCTCGCGGTGCCCGGGCGATCCTGGAGGAGGTCCTCCTCCACGTGATGTACGACGTGCCCTCGCGCGACGACATCGCCAAGGTCGTGGTCAGCGCCGAGGTCGTGACCGATGACGAGGCGCCCACGCTCGTGCTCCGCGAGTCCGAGGCGAAGAAGAAGAAGTCGGCCTGACCCCGGGTCGTCGAGGCCCAGATCACGAACCGCCCGCTGATCTGCTCCACCCGCATCTCCCTGCCTTCGCCTGTGCTGGTTGGTCCACCAGTGTGGTCAGCCGCTGGGGATGGAACTTGAGCCGTACGCCGGCGGCCCTCGGGCTCTCACCGGCGGTCGAGCGTCTTCCCCGGCTCGGCCTTCGGCTCGGCACGCCGACGGCGTGCCAGCTCGTGGTCACGGGCACCGATCACCGCGTCGGCAGCGTGCTTCTCGACGTCCGGGAAGTACCCCAATCCGACCCCCGGCCCCGCTGGCCGGCGTGAGCCGGTCGAGGTAGTCCATCCAGGTCATTTCGGACCGTTTCCCCGTCGCGGCCTCGCCGTGAGCCGTGCCGACCCGCGACACTGACCCGGATCGTCACAGGTCCTTGAGGGGGGACACGTCCGTGAGCGCGGATCGCAGAGGGCCGTTGGTGGCGTTCGTCGTCATCGCCATCATCGCAGCGGTGCTGCTGGTGACCTCCGTGCGCAGCCAGGCCGCGAGCGGGCGCCCGCACGGCGTCCCCGCGCGGGTCGTCAGGCCTCCGGGACGACCGTCGCGGTGACGACGATCTCGGCATCCTGCGCCACGACATAGGTCGGAGGAGCCGTCAGGCGGCCCACCCGCATCAGGTCGTCCTCGGCGGACCGGACCGCGTCGGTGGCTGCGGCGGTGCCGGTGATCTCCAGCGCCGACAGCTCGTGACGCATCGACACCTTCGCCGCCGACTTGGCACCCCGGATCCCGACCAGCACGGCCGCCACGGCGTCGAGGACCGACGGGTCGCCTCCGAGGTCACCGAGCTCGGAGGGGTCGGGCCAGCCCGAGCGGTGGATGGACCCCGGCTGCCACCAGGACCACACCTCCTCGGTGACGAACGGCACGACCGGCGCGAGCAGGCGCAGCTGGACGTGCAGCGCGAGCACGAGGGTCGCCTTGGCGGACTGGGTGGAGGCACCGCCCTGGTCGTCGTACGCGCGCTCCTTGACCAGCTCGACGTAGTCGTCGCAGAACTCCCAGAAGAACCGCTCGCTGACCTCGAGGGCGGTGGTGTAGTCGTAGGCGTCGAAGGCGGCTGTCGCCCGCTGCACCACCTCGGCGAGGCGCGCGAGGAGAGCCCGGTCGACCGGCTCGGTGACCGCCGCCGGGTCGGGGCGCGTGGCCCCGACGTTGCCCAGCACGAACTTGGACACGTTGAGGATCTTCATCGCCAGCCGGCGCCCGATCTTCAGCGGGTGCTCGTCGAACGCGCTGTCGAGTCCCGGGCGCAGGGACGCGGCGCGCCAGCGGATCGCGTCACTGCCGTACTGCGCCAGCAGGGCACTGGGCGTCGAGACGCTGCCCCGGGACTTGCTCATCTTCTTGCGGTCTGGGTCGAGCACGAAGCCGGAGATCATGGCGTGCGACCACGGCACGGTGTTGTCCTCGAAGTGGGCCCGGACGACGCGCGAGAACAGCCAGGTGCGGATGATGTCGTGGGCCTGGGAGCACAGGTCCATCGGGTAGACCCGCGACCAGAGGTCCGGGTCGCGCTCCCAGCCGCCCGCGATCTGCGGCGTCAGCGAGGAGGTGGCCCAGGTGTCCATCACGTCCGGGTCGGCGACGAAGCCGCCCGGCTGCCCGCGCTGCGACTCGTCGTACCCCGGGGGGACGTCCTGCGTCGGGTCGATCGGCAAGGTGTCCTCGGCGGCGGCGATCAGCCGGTCGTGCTGCGGCTGGCCATCGGCGTCCAGGGGGTACCAGACTGGGAAGGGCACCCCGAAGTAGCGCTGCCGGCTGATCAGCCAGTCGCCGTTGAGGCCCTCCACCCAGTTGGTGTAGCGGTGGTGCATGTAGGCCGGCGTCCACTCGATCTGGTTGCCGCGCTCGACGAGGGCCGTGCGGAGCTCCTCGTCGCGGCCGCCGTTGCGGATGTACCACTGGAGCGTCGAGACGATCTCGAGCGGCTTGTCGCCGTTCTCGTAGAAGTTCGTCATCCGCATGGTCGGCTTCGGCTCGCCGTCGAGGTCTCCCGCGGCCCGGAGCAGCTCGACCATGGCCTCGCGGGCGGAGAATGCCGTCTTGCCGGCCAGCTCGGCGTACGCCGCGCCGGTGGCGGCCAGCCACGGCGGGGTGTCGGCCTGGAGCCGGCCGTCGCGCCGGATGACGGTGCGCACGGGAAGCTGGAGCTCGCGCCACCACTGGACGTCGGTGAGGTCGCCGAAGGTGCAGCACATCGCGATGCCGGCGCCCTTGTCGGGCTCCGCCGCCGGGTGGGCGAGGACCGGGATCTCGACGCCGAAGACGGGACTGGTCACCGTCGTCCCGAACAACGGCTGGTAGCGCTCGTCGTCCGGGTGGGCGATCAGGGCGACGACCGCGGGGATGAGCTCGGGCCGGGTGGTCTCGATGTGGACCGGGGCGTCGGGACCGTGGAAGGCGACGCGGTAGTAGTGGCCGGGGTACTCCTTGGCCTTCAGCTCGGCTTGTGCGACCGCGGACTGGAAGGTGACGTCCCACAGCGTGGGGGACTCCTGCTGGTAGGCCTCGCCGCGCGCGAGGTTGCGCAGGAAGGCGCGCTGGGAGGTGGTCCGGGTGCTCTCGCCGATGGTGCGGTAGAGGTAGCTCCAGTCCACCGAGAGCCCGACCTGCCGGAACAGCTCCTCGAAGGCCACCTCGTCGTCGGCGGTCAGGCGCTCGCAGAGCTCGATGAAGTTCTGGCGGCCGATCGGGACCTGGCGCTTGGGGTCGGGCTTCTCCGGCGGCGTGAAGCCGGCGTCGTACGGAACGGTCGGGTCGCACCGGACGCCGAAGAAGTTCTGCACCCGGCGCTCGGTGGGCAGGCCGTTGTCGTCCCATCCGATCGGGTAGAAGACCTCCTTGCCGCGCATGCGCTGGTAGCGCGCGACGAGGTCCTTCTGGGTGTAGGAGCAGACGCTGCCGAAGTGCAGCGTGCCCGATGCGGTGGGTGGCGGAGTGTCGATCGAGTAGACCTCCGGACGCTCCTTGGAGCGGTCGAACGCGTAGGTCTGGTCGGCCTCCCACTGCTTGGCCCACTTGCCCTCCAGGCCCTCCAGCGCCGGCTTGTCCGGTACGACGACGGCCGGCTGCTGCGGCGGCGTCGTGGACAGGTGCGGCGGTGTCTGGCTCATGGCCGAAGTCTAGGGAGGCCGGGCAGGGCGCCGAAAATGGGATGACGCCGTCGGCGATCCAGAGCGGGGCGCGTCAGGGCGACGACGAGGTGGTCACCGTGACCGTGGCGGTCGCCGTCGCGGTGGCCGTCTCCGTGGCAGTGACGGACGTGGTCGCGGTCGCGGTCGCCGTCGTCGTGACGGTCGAGGTCGGGGCGGTCGCCGTCGAGGTGGTCGTGGGGGTGGACGAGCCGTGGTTGTTCGCGATCACGACGCCCGCGGTCACACCGACCACCAGGCCGACCAGCACGCCGACGAGGGCGGCCACCCATCCGAAGCTGCTCGTGCCGTTGCTGCGCGACGTGGATGCCGGCGTCGCGACCGACGTCGCGACTGGCTGGGTCCGCGGGAGGACGGCGGTGTCGTCGGGGGCAGGTGCCACTGCCGGGCTCGGCTGCCGATGCTCGGTCCACGCCCCGCCGTCCCAGTACCGCTCGTCGTCGTCGCTCTCGGGGTCGGGATACCAGCCGGCTGGAGGGGTCTCGCCCGTGGTCGGCGTCATGCGCGGAACGCTACCGCGGACTTCCTGGCCTCTCTTGGCACTTCTTGGCCGCTGCAACCCCCAAGAAGTGCCAAATCCCCCGCTTCAGCGGGGGATTTGGCGGCGCACGCGCCACC
This sequence comes from Nocardioides sp., assembly GCF_036267815.1. Classification (GTDB taxonomy): domain Bacteria; phylum Actinomycetota; class Actinomycetes; order Propionibacteriales; family Nocardioidaceae; genus Nocardioides. Next base: position 16,159 of record NZ_DATAVI010000064.1, read on the forward strand.
ACCGGGGAGGGGGAGGGGGCTAACTCGGTGGCTGCTGTCGTGAACGCGCTCTAGCGTCGGCGCATGGAGGTGCGCTTCTTCGACGACCCGGCGGCGTTCCTCGAGACGGCCGGTGGGGTGCTGGCCGAGCAGCCCGTGCTGAGCACCGTGATCGCGGGCATCGCCGAGCGGATCAGGGCTCAGCGGGCGGCCGGGCTCCCCTGGCCGGACGGCGTGCCGTGCTGGTTCGCCGCCGTGGTCGAGGACGGGCAGGTCGTGGGGACCGCGATGCGGACCGCGCCCTTCGGCGACTATCCGGCCTACGTCATGCCGATGTCGGAGGAGGCCGTCCACGAGGTGTCACGGTCTCTCCTGGACCGCGGCGAGCCGGTGCTCGCCGCGAACGGCGCGCTGCCCGCTGTCCGGACGTTCTGCGAGGACATGGCGACCGCCACCGGGAAGCGCGCCCGGGTCGCCCAGCACACGCGTCTCTTCGAGCTCGGCGGGCTGGTCGAGCCGGGCCGGGTGCCGGGCGGCCTCCGCCGGGCGCGGGGCGACGAGCTGGGGCTCGTCGCCTCCTGGTACGCCGCGTTCATGGCCGACGCCGACGAGCAGGCGGGCCGCGAGCCGGGTGCGTCGGCACACGAGACGCCGGGCGAGGACGAGCTCGCGCGCCGGATCGAGGGGGGACGCGTGTTCGTGTGGGCCGACGAGCGTGACCGCCCGGTCAACCTCACGGCCGCCACCGCTCCGGCCTACGGCGTCGCCCGGGTCGGCCCGGTCTACACGCCCAAGGAGCAGCGCGGGCACGGGTACGCGAGCGCCGCCGTGCACGCTGTGTCGGCCTGGCTGCGTGGGCGTGGCGAGCGGCCCTGCCTGTTCACCGACCAGGCCAACCCCACGTCGAACAAGATCTACGAGGCGATCGGCTACCGCCCGCTGGTCGACATGGCCAACCTGCTCGTGGAGTAGTCAGGGCGTCGAGTCACAATTTTCACTCCCGCCCCGTGCGTCGCCGCCATCGTCGGCCTCGGCCTTCCTAACGTGGGCGCCAGTCCCGGCCCCGACGGCAGGGCCTGCGAGGGAGACCCATGCCAAGACCGATCCGCGTCGGCGCGCGCTACGTGCCCGCGCTCGACGGCATCCGCGCGCTCGCCGTGCTCGCGGTGCTCGGCTACCACCTCGCCGTGCCGGGCCTCGGCGGCGGTCTCCTCGGGGTGGGCGTCTTCTTCACCCTCAGCGGCTACCTGATCACCCAGATCCTGGTCGACTCGTGGGAGGAGACCGGCTCGTTCCGCCTCCGGCGCTTCTGGCTCGCGCGAGCCCGTCGACTCCTCCCGGCCCTCGCGCTCGTCCTGGTCACCGTGATGTCGGTGACGGCCCTGGCCGACCGGCCGGATCTCGGCAAGCGCTGGGGCGAGACCTGGTCGGCGGCGCTCTACGTCGCCAACTGGCACACGATCGCCCACGGCCAGTCCTACTTCGCGCGCTTCGCCGGCCCGGGCCCGCTGGACCACCTCTGGTCGCTGTCGGTGGAGGAGCAGTTCTACGTCGTCTGGCCGCTGGTGCTCGTGGTCGCCATGCGCCTGCTGCGCCGGGGCCGCCGGCCGGTGTCCCGGTTCACCGCGCTGCTCGCGGTCGCGTCGTTCTGCCTGCTGGCGATGCTCGCGACGCCCGGCCTGGACGACACCCGGGCCTACGAAGGCACCGACACCCGCGCCGGGGGAATCTTGGTGGGGGCGCTCCTGGCCCTGGCCTGGCCCCGGCTCGAGCGGACCCGCTGGCCGCGCCTGACGTCGTTCGGCCTCCAGGTGGGCGCGCTGTCGGGGCTCGGCGCGATCGCCTGGCTGGTGGCGGAGACCGACGAGTACTCCCGCACGATCTACACCTACGGGCTGCCCCTGCTGTCGCTGGCCACCGCCGCTCTGGTCGCGGGGGCGGCCTGGCCGCGCAGCGCGGTGGGCTGGGTGCTCGGCCTGGCCCCCCTGCGCTGGGTGGGGGAGCGGTCCTACGGCATCTACCTGTGGCAGCTGCCGGTGGTCTCCTCGGTCCCGGTCGCGACCGTCGCCGCCCATCGCTGGGCCTGGGGCGCCGGCCTGACGGCGTTCACGCTCCTGCTGGCCGAGCTGTCGTGGCGGTGGGTCGAGGACCCGATCCGGCGCCTCGGGTTCGTCGGGGCGCTGCGGCGGCCCCGGGTCGTCGAGCCGGAGGAGGCGGAGCCGCGTCGTCGCTGGCACACCGCCGTACCGGTCCGCGTGGTCGCCCTCGCCTCGGTGGGGGTGCTGGCCCTCGCCTCGGCACGGCTCGCCGAGCGCGGCTCGTCGGGCAACGACGACCCCGAGGCCCTGCTGAGCGCGCAGTCGTTCAGCTCGACCACGACCGTGACGGCTCCGGCTCGTCCGCGTCCGGGACACGCGGCGCCGCCCGGCCACCAGGCCGGCAACCACCAGGCCGGCAACCACCAGGCCGGCAACCGGGCCGGCAACCCGCCCGACAAGCACCGGCCCACCCGTCACCAGACGCCCGCGGGCCCGCGCACGTCGTGCCGCAGCGACGCGCACATCGGGGAGTCGACGTCCCTGGGCCTGGTGAGCCCGGCCTACCTGCCCGACCCGCGCACCCGGCTGCCCGAACAGCTCGAGCGGGTGGGCGTGCGGACCGTGCGCACCGACATCCTCGGCGCCCGCTCGATCGTGGAGCGGTGGCACGACCAGCCCAACGCGCAGGACGCGGTAGAGGCGATCCGGACCAGCGGCTACCACGGCTGCTGGACGATCGCGATGGGCACCAACGACGCCGCCAACCAGGCCGTCGGGGGCGTCTACTCCTACGCCCAGCGCATCGACCTCCTGATGCACCGCATCGGCGACCAGCCGGTGCTGTGGCTGACGGTGAAGTCGCTCCAGTCCTCCGGGCCCTACGCCGACGCGAACATGCTGCGGTTCGACGACGCCCTGCGGGCTGCGTGCCAGCGGTACCCGAACCTCCGGATCTACGACTGGCGCTCGGAGGTCCGCAGCTCGTGGTTCATCTCCGACGGGATCCACTTCACCAGTGCCGGGTACGCCGAGCGGGCGCGGCGCATCGCCGACGCGCTGGCCCGGGCCTTCCCGGCGCACGGTGGCCCCTCACCGGGGTGCCTGGTCACGTCGGGACTCGGCTGACCCAGCCCTAGACTCGGCCGGGAGATGACCGACGCACCCCTGCCCTCCGACGCCTCCGGGGCCCGCCTCGCCCAGACCTTCGCCGAGGTCGAGGACGCGCTGCTGTCCCGCTGGCCCGAGACCCGGCTCGAGCCGTCCATGGACCGGATCCGGGCGTTCACCCAGCTGCTCGGCGACCCGCAGCGCACCTACCCGGTCATCCACCTGACCGGCACCAACGGCAAGACGTCGACCGCGCGGATGGTCGACACCCTGCTGCGCGCCCACGACCTGCGGACCGGCCGGTTCACCAGCCCCCACCTCGAGCGCCTCAACGAGCGCATCTGCGTGGACGGCGAGCCCTTGACCGACGAGGAGTTCGTGCGCGCCTTCAACGACGTCGCGCCGTACACCCAGCTGGTCGACGCATCCCAGCCCTACCCGTTGAGCTTCTTCGAGACCGTCGTCGCGATGGCCTACGCGGCCTTCGCCGACGCGCCGGTCGACGTCGCCATCGTCGAGGTCGGGCTCGGTGGCCTGTGGGACGCCACCAACGTCGCCGACGGCGTGGTCGCGGTGGTCACGCCCATCGGCGTCGACCACGCCCATCTCCTGGGTGACACCCCAGAGGCGATCGCGGTCGAGAAGGCCGGGATCATCAAGCCCGGAGCGACCGCCGTCCTGACCGAGCAGCTGCCCGGACCGGCCGAGATCCTGCTACGGCGCTGCGCCGAGGTCGGCGCGACGCCGGTCCGCGAGGGTCTCGAGTTCGGCGTGCTCTCGCGGACCCCGGCGGTCGGCGGTCAGCTGCTGACCCTGAAGGGTCTGCGGGCGGAGTACGACGAGATCTTCCTGCCGCTGTACGGCGCTCACCAGGCGCAGAACGCCGTGACCGCGCTGGCCGCGGTCGAGGCGTTCCTCGGCGACCAGCCGCTGGACGCCGAGCTCGTCCGCGAGGCGTTCGCCCGCGTCAGCTCGCCGGGTCGGCTCGAGATCATCCGCCGGAGCCCGATGATCCTGCTCGACGCGGCCCACAACCCCCATGGCGCCGAACGCGCTGCCGCGGCGCTCGAGGACTCCTTCGCCTTCTCGCCGCTGGTCGGGGTCCTCGGCGTGATGGCCGACAAGGAGGCAGAGGGGGTGCTCGCGGCCTTCGAGCCCCACCTGGCCCATGTGGTGTGCACGCAGAGCTCCAGCTCCCGCTCGCTGCCGGCAGCCGAGCTGGCGGTCATCGCCCGGGAGGTCTTCGGCGGCGATCGGGTCAGCATCGCCCCGCGCCTGGCCGACGCCATCGACGAGGCCACCACGCTGGCCGAGGCCGGCGGGACTCACGGCACCTCGATGGGCAGCTCGATCGGCACGGGTGCCGTGCTCATCACCGGGTCGGTGGTGACCGTGGGCGAGGCGCGGGCGATGCTACGTCGCCGCGAACGGCCGGCCGGTGGCTGAGCGCTCACCGCGACGCGGCATGTGCGCGGCGATCCTCGCTCTGGAGGCCGTCGTGCTGGCGCTCACGACGCCGGTGATGATCAACCTCGAGCACGTGGCCTGGCGCACCGCGTGCGTGGTCGGGCTGGGGCTCTGTGTCCTGTGCCTGCTGGTGGCGGGCCTGCTCCGCTTCGAGGCGGCCTACGTCGCCGGCTGGGTCGTCCAGGCGGCGGCGCTCGGGCTCGGCTTCGTGGTGCCGATGATGTTCCTGCTCGGGGCGATCTTCGCCCTGCTATGGGCGATGGCGTACTTCCTGGGACGCAAGATCGAGGACGAGCGCGCGGCGGCGTACGCCGCGTTCGCCCAGGAGCAACAGGCCGATAGGTGAGAGTCAAAGTCTTGTGGGTCGTGACGCTGCCCTGAGGCGGCTACCCGCGCAGGAGCCGGTCGGTCAGACCAGGGCTCGCACGATCGCGGCCAGCGCCCGGTCGAGCTCATCGTCGGTACAGCCGCCGAAGCCGACGATGATCCCGGTCAGCTCCGAGCTGCGGCAGTAGTCGTGCAGGAGCGGCAGATCGAAGCCGGCCGCCCGCGCCGCGGTCGCCACGCGCAGCGCATCGGGCCGGGGCATGGGAACGCAGGCGTACATGCCGGCGACGGGTCCGATCGGGTCGGCGACGCCCGCGAGAGCGGCAACGACCCGCTCCGCACGCGCGGCGTAGGTGCGGCGGGCCGAGCGGACGACCTGGTCGACGTAGCCGTCCCGCAGCAGGGAGAGGAAGGCGCGCTGCACCGGCCAGGCGGCGGTGTCGTGGGTGACCTCGCGACGCGCGAGGATCTGCCGGTGCAGCGCGGACGGGGCGACCAGCCAGCCCAACCGCATGCTCGGGCCCACGGTCTTGCTGGTCGTCCCGAGATAGGCGACGACCTCGCGGTCCAGGGCGGCCAGGGCGGGCACCGGCGCGACGTCGTAGCGGAACTCCGAGTCGTAGTCGTCCTCGACCACGACGGAGCCGGCCGCCCGGGCCGCTCGCAGGAGCCCCAGCCGGTCGGCGCCGGACATGACCGGCCCGAGCGGGTGCTGGTGGGCGGGCGTGACGTAGGCCGCGGCGCAGTCGGTCAGCTCGGTGACCGGTCGGGTGGCCGGCAGGTCGCGGATCTCGCGGCCGGCCGCTCGGATCGCCTCCGCGGCGGCGCGGTACCCGGGGTCCTCGTGCGCGACCGAGCCGGGCGGGAGCGCCGCGAGCACCTGGCCCAGGCCGCCGATGGTGCCCGTGGTCACCACGATCTCGTCGGGGTCGCAGAGCAGGCCGCGGGTGCGGGCCAGATGGCCGGCGAGCTCGGCGCGGAGGTCCACCAGGCCCGCGGGGTCGTCGTACCCCGGTGGCGGGGTGGCGGTCGAGACGTCGCGCCAGGCGCGCCGCCACGCCGCGCGGTGTCGCGGGTCGATCCACGGCGTGCCGGTGTCGAGCCGGAGCAGGCCGGGACGGCTCTGGCGCGGAGGCGACAGCGGACGATGCCGCGGTGGAGCGGCGCCCGCGGCGACGTACGTCCCGGACCCCCGGCGGCTCTCGAGCCAGCCCTCGGCGGTCAGCTGGTCGTAGGCCTGCTCGGTCACGCTCCGGGAGACGCCGAGATCCGCTGCCAGGGCGCGGGTGCTGGGCAGGCGCAGGCCGATCGGGAGACTGCCGGAGACCACCTGCTCGCGCACGCTCGTCGCCAGCTGGCGGACCAGCGGCACGCCCGCCGCCCGGTCGAGGCGGACCGGCACGGGGGAGCTGTGAGGCATGAGTGTCCTGTTCGACCGAGTGACAGGTGGCCCGGTACGGCAGGCCACTTCTGGCCGAGAATAGGCCCATGTCCGCCACGCTGTCCCCGACCCCTCGCACCCAGCTCACCCGTCATCGCGAGCGGGGCAGCGCCGACCGCGCCGACCTGTTCGCCGTCATCCGCGAGGCGCTCGTGTGCCACGTCGGGATCGTCCGCGACGGGGAGCCGGTCGTGCTGCCCTCGATCCACGCCGTCGACCCCGACGGTCCCGACGAGGGAGGGACGCTCTACCTGCACGGCTCGATCGCGGCACCATGGCTGCTCCAGGCCCCCGGCCAGCGGGTCTGCGCGACGTTCACGCTGCTGGACGGCGTCGTGGTGGCGCGCGCGGCGTTCAGCCACTCGATGAACTACCGCTCGGCCGTCGTCTACGGCGCCGCCCGCCGCGTGGACAGCGGGACCGAGCGCGACCACGCGCTCCGGCTGATCGTCGACCACGTCGTCCCCGGCCGCTCGGCCACCCTGCGCGCCAACACCCGCAAGGAGCTGGCGGCCACAGCGGTGGTCGCGGTCTCGCTGGCCGAGGCGTCGGTCAAGGCGCGCACGGGTGGGCCGAAGGACGAGCCGGAGGACGTGGCCGCAGCGACCTGGGCCGGGGTGGTCCCGCTCGCCGTCAGGGCCGGGCGGGTCGAGCCCGACCAGGAGGGTGTCGTGCCCGACGACGTCACCCGCCGGCTGCGCGACTGGTGAGCGCCGGTGGCTGTGCGGGGCCGGGCCCTCGCTACAGTGCCGCCCATGGAGCGCACCCTGGTCCTGGTCAAGCCCGACGGCGTCCGCCGCGGCCTCGCCGGTGAGGTGATCCGGCGGATCGAGGCCAAGGGGTACACCCTGGCCCGGCTCGAGCTGCGCAGCGCCACCCGCGAGCTGCTCGCCGAGCACTACGCCGAGCACGAGGGCAAGCCGTTCTACGAGCCGTTGGTCGAGTTCATGCTGTCGGGTCCGTGCGTCGCCGTGGTCGTCGAGGGCGAACGCGTGATCGAGGGCTTCCGCTCGCTGGCCGGTGCGACCGACCCGACCGTGGCCGCGCCCGGCACCATCCGGGGCGACCTCGGCCGTGACTGGGGGCTCGCGGTCCAGCAGAACCTCGTCCACGGCTCGGACTCCGCGGCGTCGGCCGAGCGCGAGATCGGCATCTGGTACCCCTCCTGACCCTGTCGGCCTGAGTTTCGTCAAATCCCCCGCTGAAGCGGGGGACTTGGCACTTCTTGGCCGCTGCAACCCCCGGGAAGTGTCAGAAGAGGCCAGGAAGTCCACCGTGCGCGGCAAGCACGAGGAGGGCCCCGACGGGCCGTGACCGCGACCTCGGCGGCAGCCGACGACGAGCTGGCTCCTCGCACATTCCGGCTCGCCTGCGGTGTGTCTGCCGGGCACGACGCAGGCTCGCACCTAGCCTGCTGGTGGGTCGTCGGTCTGCGGGTCGGACACGTCGGTCCACGGGACACAGGCGTGTGTCCCTTCCTTCCCCGGAACAACGCACCTGCGAGGCATTGCGCATGGCGAACAGCATCATCGGCCGCGACATGGCGGTCGACCTCGGGACCGCCAACACGCTCGTCTATGTCCGCGGCCGCGGGATCATGTTGGACGAGCCGAGTGTCGTCGCGCTCGACGAGACCACCGGCGAGGTCCTCGCCGTAGGTCACGAGGCCAAGCGGATGATGGGCCGCACCCCCGACAACATCACGGCGCTGCGGCCCATGAAGGACGGCGTGATCGCCGACTTCGAGGCGGCCGAGCAGATGCTGCGGTTCTTCATCCAGCAGGTGCACCGGCGCCGCTACCTCGCCAAGCCGCGGATGGTGGTCTGCGTGCCCAGCGGCATCACCGCGGTGGAGCAGCGCGCGGTCAAGGAGGCGGGGTACCAAGCCGGGGCCCGCAAGGTCTACATCATCGAGGAGCCCATGTCGGCGGCCATCGGCGCCGGACTCCCCGTCCACCAGGCCGCTGGGAACATGGTCGTCGATGTCGGCGGCGGCACCACGGAGGTCGCGGTGATCTCCCTGGGCGGCGTGGTGACCAGCCTGTCGATCCGCACCGCAGGTGACGACCTGGACGCCGCCATCGTGGCCTGGATGAAGAAGGAGCACGGCCTCATGCTCGGCGAGCGCACCGCCGAGGAGGTCAAGATGAGCCTCGGGTCGGCGTTCCCGAGCCCTGACGAGCCGACCGCGGAGGTGCGCGGCCGCGACATGGTCAGCGGCCTGCCGCGCTCGATCCTGGTCAGCAGCGCCGAGGTTCGCAAGGCGCTGGAGGAGCCCCTGCACTCGATCGTGGACGCCGTGCGCGCCACCCTCGACCAGACCCCGCCCGAGCTGGCCGGCGACATCATGGACCGCGGCATCGTACTGACCGGAGGCGGTGCGCTCCTGCGCGGCCTCGACGAGCGCATCCGGCACGAGACCGGGATGCCGGTCCACGTCGCCGAGGACCCGTTGTCCAGCGTGGCGATGGGTGCGGGGAAGTGCGTGGAGGAGTTCGAGGGTCTCCAGCGCGTCCTGGTCTCCGAGCGCCGACGGCGGCTCTGATGCCCGACCGCTTCGACGAGCGGGCCGAGCGCTCCCGCCTGCGCGCACGCATGGCAGCCCTGGTGCTGGCCAGCGTCACCCTGATGGTCCTCGACCACCATCCCGGCACCGGCTCGCCCCTCGAGCCGGCCAGGGACGCGATGGGGTCGGTCCTGGGCCCGGTGGAGTCCGGTGCCTCGGGGGTGACCAGGCCGGTGACCGACCTCGGCGGCTGGTTCACCTCCAAGCGCTCGCTCCAGCACGACGTCGCCAGGCTGGAGTCGGCGAACGCCCGGCTCCAGGCGCGGCAGTCGACCACGACGTACCAGCGCAACCTGCTCGACGAGTACCAGGGACTCACCTCCGCCGCCGACTCGCTGCGCCAGACCCTGGTGCCCGCCCACGTGGTCGCCTACGGCCCGGCGCAGTCCTTCTCGCGCACCGTGACCATCGACGCCGGCTCGGCCGCCGGGATCCGCCCGGACCAGACCGTCCTGAACGACCACGGCCTGGTCGGCCGGGTGCTCCGGGTGACCAGCACGACCGCGACGGTCCTGCTGGTCGTCGACACGGGATCGGTGGTGGGCGGTCGAGACGGGAGCTCGATGCAGGTCGGCTTCGTCAAGGGCCGCGGCGGCCTCGGCAACCACGGCACGCTCGACCTCCAGCTCGTCGACCAGAGCGACCCGCCGGCCACAGGGGACACCATCGTCACCTGGGGGAGCAAGGGTGGCGCACCGTACGTCTCCGGCGTCCCGATCGGGCGGGTCACGGCGGTCTACGCGAGCCCGCGCGAGTCCACGGCCCACGCCGTGATCCAGCCCTTCGTCGACTTCGGCGCGCTCGACCTGGTGGGCGTGGTCGTGCCCTCGGGTACGCACGGCGACCGGGGCGTCATCGCGGCCGACGGGACCCTGCGATGAGGAGACCGCGATGAGCTCTCTGCGCACGGCCGTCGCCGGCCTGCTGGTCGTGGTGGCCCTGATCCTCCAGGTAGCGGTGTTCCCCCACGTGGCCTGGGAGGGCATCGTCCCCGACCTGTGCCTGCTCGTGGTCGTGGCCGCTGCCCTGGTCCGCGGGCCGGCGTTCGCCGCCACGCTCGGCTTCTTCGCCGGGCTGCTGCTCGACCTGGCCCCGCCGGCCGACCACGTCGCGGGCCGCTGGGCGCTGTCGCTGGTCGTCGTCGGCTGTGTCGCGGGCCTGATGCGCCAGGACACCCGGACGCAGCTGAGCACCGTGGTCGCCACGGTCGCCGCGTCGTCGTTCGTCGGCACCTCGGTCTTCGCCCTGACCGGGCTCGTGCTCGGAGACAGCGTGGGGAGCCCGGCCGACCTGGCCAAGGTGATCCTCGTGGCCTTGCTCTGGGACGTCCTCCTGGCCCCCGTGGTGCTTCCGGGCCTGATGCGGCTGCTCACCCGGCTCGAGCCCGCGGGCGCACGATGAACCGGACCGACCTGTCGCGTCTGCGCCTGGTCGTCGTCAGGGTGCTGGTGTTCTCGCTGTTCGCGACCCTGGTCGCGCGCCTGTACTACCTCCAGGTCGTCTCGGGCGACTCCTACCGCAGGGCCGCCGCGTCACAGTCGCTGCGCGAGGTCCTCCAGCAGCCGGAGCGCGGCCTCATCGTCGACGACCAGGGCCGGCCCCTGGTCGCCAACCGGACGGCCTGGGTGGTCTCGGTCGACCGGACCCTGCTCGGCCGGCTGTCGCGCCACGACCGCTCGGTGCTGCTGCGGCGGCTCGCCCACGCCATCCATGCCTCGGCACACGAGATCCGGCACGACCTGGGGACCTGGAACGGCTCGCCGTACCAGCCGGTGCCGGTCGCCAGCGACGTCCGCCAGGCGGTGGCCCTGCGGATCCTCGAGCAGCCCGAGGACTACCCGGCCGTCGTCGCCCAGCAGCAGAGCATCCGCGCCTACCCGCGCCCCTTCGGGGTCAACCTCGCCGACATCGTGGGCTACCTGAGCCCGATCACCGCCGGCGAGCTCAACCGGGCGAAGAAGGATCACGACACGTCGCTGGACGCCGAGAGCACGGTCGGGCGGGCCGGGATCGAGGAGGAGTACGACCGGTACCTGCGCGGGCACCCCGGGTACCAGCGGGTCGCGGTCGACTCCATGGGCCGGGTGCTCGGCCAGGAGGGCCAGGTCCGCAGCCGTCCCGGCGACACCTTGGTCACCTCGATCGACGCCCGGGTGCAGAGCGTGGCCGAGACGGCGCTGCACAACGCGATCACGACGGCTCGCGCGACCTACGACCCCGTCACCCACCGCAACTACCGCGCGGACTCGGGCGCCGCGATCGTCCTCCAGGCCCAGACCGGGCGCGTGGTCGCGATGGCCAGCGAGCCGACGTACAACCCGAACGTGTGGGTGGGGGGCATCACCAAGAGGCAGCTGGCGGCGCTCTACGCACCGCAGGCCGGCGACCCGCTGCTCTCGCGCGCCTACCAAGGGCAGTTCGCTCCCGGGTCGACCTGGAAGCCGATCATGACCGTCGGCGCCTTCAACCACGGCCTCGGCCCGAGCACGCGGCTCGACTGCTCCTCGGGGTTCCAGGTCGGCGGCCGGCTGTTCCACAACTACGAGTCGGAGTCCTACGGGATGATCGACTTCGCCAAGGCGCTCCAGGTCTCCTGCGACACCTTCTTCTACCGCGTGGGCTACCACTTCTGGCAGCTGTTCGGTCAGGACCCCACCAACGTGAACGCACGCGACCCGCTGGTGGCCGAGGCCCAGGCGTTCGGGTTCGGCCGGCGCACGGGCATCGACGTGCCGGGCGAGTCGAGCGGCCGGATCGCCGACCGGCACTGGAAGCTCGCGTACTGGAAGTCGATGAAGGGCTACTACTGCCGCATCGACAGGCACCCGCCGGCCGGTGCCAGCGCCTACCTGCGGCTGTACGCGCACGAGTTCTGCCTCGAGGGGAGCTACTACCGTGCGGGCGACGCGGTGAACTTCGCGATCGGCCAGGGCGACACGCTGGTGACGCCCCTCCAGCTCGCCCGCGCGTATGCCGCGCTCGCCAACGGCGGCACCCTCTACGAGCCCAGGATCGCCAAGGCCATCGTGAGCCCGGACGGCCGCGTCGTGAGGCACATCGCGCCGAAGGTGCAGGGTCACGTGGCTGACCCGGCGCACGCGATCGCCTACGTCGACAACGCGCTGCTCGGCACCGCCGAGACCGGCACCATGGCGTGGAAGATGGAGGGCTTCCCCCTCGACCAGGTCCACATCCGGTCCAAGACCGGGTCGGCGGAGGTCTACGGCAAGCAGTCGACGTCGTGGGTCGCCTCCTACGACCGCAACTACGTCGTGCTGATGATGGTGACCCAGGGCGGCACCGGCTCGGGGACCTCGGGCCCGGGAGTGCGCCGCATCTGGGAGGCGCTGTACGGCGTGCACGGCGACCAGGTCGACCGACGCGACTCCGTGATCCCCGGCGTGGTGGAGCCCGACGCGCTGCCGTCCTTCGAGTCCGACGGGTCGATCCTGCCGCCACGACCACGCACCACCGGGAGGACCCCGTGAGGACCCGACTGCGCACGCCCGGGATCGACCGGGTCCTGATGCTCGCCGTGCTCGCCCTCCTGGTGCTCGGCACCCTGCTCGTCTGGTCGGCGACCTCCCACCGCACCGACCTGACCGGCGGCGACCCCACGGCGTACCTCCGCAAGCAGCTGGTCAACGTCAGCATCGGGCTGGTGCTCATGGTGGTCGTGATGGCCACCGACCATCGATGGGTGCGCATCCTGGCGCCGCTGGTCTACCTCGCCTCGATCGCCGGGCTGGTGCTGGTGCTGGCGATGGGGACCACGATCAACGGCTCGCAGTCGTGGATCGACGTCGGCGGCATGTCGATCCAGCCTTCTGAGTTCGCCAAGCTCGCGGTGGTGATCGGGATGGCGCTCCTGGTGGCCGAACGACGTGAGGGGCGTCGTCACGAGGTCGGCGGGACCGAGGTGGGCGGGATGCTGCTCATCGCCGGCGTGCCGGCAGCCCTGATCATGCTCCAGCCGGACCTGGGGACGCTCCTGGTGCTCTCGGCCACGGTGTTCGGGGTGCTCGCGGTGGCCGGAGCGCCACGCCGGTGGCTGGCGGTCCTGCTGGCGGGCGGGGTCGTCGCCTCGGTCGCGGCGTTCGCGGGGCACGTGCTCAAGCCCTACCAGGTCGACCGCTTCCTGGCTTTCACCAACCCCGACCTCGACCCCCGGGGCGCGGGCTACAACACCGAGCAGGCGCGCATCGCGGTCGGCAACGGCGGGCTCTTCGGGCAGGGGCTGTTCCACGGGACGCAGACGCGGGCCGGCTTCGTGCCCGAGCAGCACACCGACTTCATCTTCACCGTGGCCGGCGAGGAGCTGGGCCTGGTCGGTGCCGCGGTCCTGATAGGCCTACTGGGTCTGGTCATCTGGCGGGCTCTGGCCATCTCGGCGGAGTCCACCGACGCCTTCGGCCGGGTCGCCGCTGCCGGGATCGCCTGCTGGCTGGGCTTCCAGGCGTTCCAGAACATCGGGATGTGCCTGGGCATCATGCCGGTCACCGGAGTGCCGCTGCCGTTCGTGTCGTACGGCGGGTCGTCGATGTTCGCGGTGATGCTGGCCGTCGGGCTGCTCCAGAACATCCACCTGCGCTCGGCGGCCTCGCTGCCGACCCGCTACGCCCGTCCGGTCCGCCAGAGTCGTGCCGCCGGCGGGACGCCGATCTCGCGTCCCGCCGTTCTCACCCGACAGGCAGCCGGGTCTCCAGGCGCGCGGACGTAGCCGCCATGGCGGACGTTTCTCGTTTGCTAGCCCCCCGTGCTCGCGGGCCTGTCGGCGCACCGGGAATGGTTGTCGGGCAGGAGAATGGCCCAGGTGCTGCTACTGCGCTGCGCGATGCAGTAGTTCATCAAGTTGATGCACTGGTCAGTGGTGATGCCGAGGGTGAGACCCAACTGCTGCCGGTGCCCGTCGACCACGCCTGCGATTCCTGAGCAGACGATCTGCTGGTCGAAGAACCACCAGGTGTAGTCGTCCGGGCTGAGCTGGAATGACGCGGTTCCTGCGGTTGGGCCCGAGCCAGCCTCCACCTGAACGGTGTAGGCCTGGGCCGAGCCTGCGGAGGTCAGCACGGTGGTGGCGGCGGCGGTGGTGAGAGCGGCGGCGAGGGCGGCGCGCTTGAGGATGCTGGTCATGGCTGGGTCCTTGTCTCTCGTCGGAGTTCGTGTGATGAGAGTGGCTGCCCGGTGCCTGTCGGCGCTGTCGTCCCGCTGACGTTCGCGAAGAGCTGACCGGGGGACTTCATCGGTTGCCGGCGAGACGCGCGCCGATCGTGGCGGCGTCCGGCGGCGTCTGGCGCTGCCGCTCTCTCTGCAGATCGGGCACGGCGCCTCGCCGGCAAGATCGGGCCTCCTGAACTTGTCGATGGAGGTCGGCCGACGAGCCCCGCCGTCTCCCAGCCCGTCATCACGTCTGGTCGTCGGCGCAGTAGTACGCGTTGTCGGACGGGATGATCAGCCAGGCGTTGCCGCCGAACCGGGTCATGCAGTCGGTCATCCAGAGGATGCACTCGCCCTCGGTGATGCCCAGGTCCAGGCCCAACTTCTGTCGCTGCCCGTTGACCTCATCTTTGATCTGCCCGCACACGATGTGCTGGTCGGCGGTCCAGAAGAGCCAGTCCTCGTAGTCGAGCTGGACTGCCGCGGTTCCGTGCCATGCTTCGTCGCTGCCCGCACCGACCCCCACGTAGTGGGCCTGGGCCGAGCCTGCCGAGGTCAGCACGGTGGTGGCGGCGGCGGCGGTGAGGGCGGCGGCGAGGGCGGCGCGCTTGAGGATGCTGGTCATGGCTGGGTCCTTGTCTCTCGTCGGAGTTCGTGTGATGAGAGTGGCTTCCGGGCGCCTGTCGGCGCTGTCCTCCCGCTGACGTTCGCGAAGGGCTGGTTCGAGGATTCCATCGGTTGCCTGGAGCAACCGTTAGACTCGGTGAACGATGTCGACCCCACAGTCCGCCGCAGCCAGCTCCGCCGAGTCCGGCGAGTACACCCACCGCCAGATCCTGACCATCATCACCGGCCTGATGATGGGCATGTTCCTCGGCGCCCTGGACCAGACCATCGTGTCCACCGCGATCCGGACGATCGCCGACGACCTCGACGGGCTGTCGGTCCAGGCGTGGGTCACCACCGCGTACCTCATCACCTCGACCATCGCGACGCCGATCTACGGCAAGCTCGGCGACATCTACGGTCGCAAGAAGCTGTTCATGTTCGCGATCACCGTCTTCATCGGGGGATCGGCGCTGTGCTCGTTCGCGACCTCGATGTACATGCTCGCGGCGTTCCGAGCCGTGCAGGGCATCGGCGCGGGCGGCCTGTTCACGCTCGTGCTGGCCATCATCGGCGACATCGTGTCCCCGCGCGAGCGGGCTCGCTACACCGGCTACTTCATGGCGACCTTCGGGACGTCGAGCGTCCTGGGTCCGGTCGTGGGCGGGTTCTTCGCCTCCCACGCCGTCATCCTCGGCCTGACCGGCTGGCGCTGGGTCTTCCTGGTCAACGTGCCGATCGGGATCGCGGCGCTGTTCGTGGTCTACCGCACGCTCCACGTCCACCACCACCGGCGTGACGCGCGCATCGACTGGTGGGGCGCCGTCGCTCTCGTGGTCGCCCTCGTCCCGTTGCTCACCATCGCCGAGCAGGGCCGCGACTGGGGCTGGGAGTCCGGCCGCGCGATGCTCTGCTACGTCGTGGGCGTGATCGGGCTCGGCGCCTTCTACGCCGTCGAGCGCCGGATGGGCGACAACGCGATGATCCCCTTGCGGATGTTCGGCATCCGCCCGGTGGCGGTGGGGATCGGCGCCAACGTGATCACCGGCATGGCGCTGTTCGGCGGCATCCTGGTGCTGCCGCTCTACATGCAGATCGTGCACGGCGCCTCGCCGATGCGATCGGGCTTCCTGATGCTGCCGATGGTGGTCGGCATGATGAGCGCCTCGATCATCTCCGGTCAGATCATCTCGCGCACGGGCCGCATCCGGGCGTTCCCGATCTTCGGCTCGGCCCTGGCGGCGCTGGCGCTGCTGGCGCTGTCGCGGATCACCGCCGACACCGCGCTGCCACTGGTGATGGCGCTGATGCTGGTGCTCGGCTACGGCCTGGGCAACTGCATGCAGCCGCTGCTGCTGATCCTCCAGTCCGCGGTCCCGCCGCGCGACATCGGCGTGGCCACGGCCTCCGCGACCTTCTTCCGGCAGATCGGCGGCACGATCGGCGTGGCCGTGTTCTTGTCGGTGCTCTTCGGGCAGGTCGGCGGCCACATCGGTACGGCGCTCCACGACGAGGCGGGCACCCCGGCGTTCCAGCACGCCGTGGCGAACCCTGTGACTCCGCTGGACAAGCAGTTCGCGCAGTCGCTCCAGGGCCACGGCCATGCCACCTTCGTCAGCCAGGTCAACGACGACTCGTCGTTCATCGGCAAGCTGTCGCCGGCGCTGGCCCACCCCTTCAAGGTCGGCTTCGCGCAGTCGATGGACATCGTGTTCCTGTGCGCGGGGCTGATCGGCCTCGTGGCCTTCCTGATCCTGCTGCTCATGCCCAAGGTCGAGCTGCGCGCCACCTCGGCTGGCGCGGCGGTGCGCTCGGAGGCGGCCCCGACGGCGCCGGTGACCGACCAGGTCTGAGTCCGCTCGCAGTACCGCGTCACGCCTGCGGGTGTCAGCATGGGCGCAGGCCCTGTGCACGTCTCGGGCCGGGCGGGGCCGCCGAGAGGCGGGAGACGCTGATGGACCTGAACACGCTGTACCACCGCACCGTGGAAGCCTGGGCCGACCGGGTGAACGCCGTGACGCCCGACCAGTGGGAGGGGCCGACGCCGTGCCGTGCCTGGTCCGTGCGCGACCTGGTCAACCACGTCGTCGCCGAGGACCTGTGGACCGTGCCGCTGATGGCCGGCCGCACCGTCGACGAGGTGGGCGGCGACCGGTTCGAGGGCGACCTGCTCGGCGACGACCCGGTGCGCGCCGCGCTCGGGGCCGCGATGATGGCGACCACGGCGGTCGCCGAGCGGCTCCCCGACGACGGCACGGTCCACCTGTCCTACGGCGAGGAGCACGTGGGCGAGTACGTCCGCCAGCTCGCGGCCGACCACCTCGTCCACTCCTGGGACCTTGGCGTCGCGACCGGCGCCGACACGCGGCTCGACCCGCACCTGGTCGGCGAGATCGCGTCGTGGTTCGCCGACCGGGAGGAGACCTACCGGGGCGCGGGCGCGGTGGGTCCCCGGGGCGTGACCCACGGCGGGGCTCAGGGCGACCTGCTCGCCGGGTTCGGACGAGACGCTTCCTGGGGTGCCAGCCACGCGTCGCTGGCGAGGTTCGGATCGGCCTTCGGCAGCGGCGACGTCGACGCGATCATGGCGCTGATGGCCGACGACTGCGTGTTCGAGGCGACCGGGCCGGCCCCGGACGGTCTGCTCCACCAGGGCGCAGATGATGTGCGTGCGGTCTGGGTCGAGCTCTTCGGCCGCACGCACGGCGCGGCGTTCACCGAGGAGGAGTCCTTCGTCGGTGGCGACCGGGGCGTGCTCCGGTGGCGATTCGACTGGATGGAGGAGGACGGCACGCCCGGGCACGTCCGCGGGGTCGACGTCCTGCGGTTCCGCGACGGCAAGGTCAGCGAGAAGCTGTCCTACGTCAAGGGGTGAGCGCTCAGGGCTGGATCGAGACGGCGACGAACGTCGCGAGCAGCACGAGGTGGAGGGCGCCCTGGAGCGGCTTGGACCGGCCGGGGACGACGGTCAGCGTGCCCACGACCGCGCTGAGGAACAGCAGCACCAGCTGGGTCGGTGCCAGCCCGAGGGTCAGCGGGCCGTCGAGCCAGATCTTGGCCAGCGCGATCGCCGGGATGGTGAGCCCGATCGAGGCGATGGCCGAGCCGTAGGCGAGGTTGAGGGACACCTGGACACGGTCTCGGGTGGCGGCCCGCACCGCCGAGATCGCCTCCGGGAGCAGCACCAGGGTCGCGATGACCACCCCGACGAAGGCGTGCGGGAGGCCGGCGTCCGCGACCGCCTTCTCCAGCGGATGCGACTCGACCTTGGCCAGGCCCACGACGCCCACCAGCGCCGTACCCAGCAGGACCAGGCTGGTCCAGGTCTCACGCGCGGTGGGCGGGTCGGCGTGCACGTCCTCGGCGTCGCCGGGAGCCGAGTCGCCGGTGTCGGGCGGCAGGAAGAAGTCGCGGTGTCGGACGGTCTGGGTGAACACGAAGACCAGGTAGACCGCCAGCGAGACCGCCGCCGCGAACGCGAGCTGGCCCGCGGTGAACGACGGCCCGGGGTTGCTGACGGTGAACGTCGGCAGCACCAGCGTGAGCCCGGCGAGGGTGACCACGGTCGCCAGGGCGGACCCGGTGCCCTCGGGGTTGAACACCGCGAGGTGGTGCTTCAGGGAGCCGACCAGGAGCGACAGGCCGACGATGCCGTTCATGCTCAGCATCACCGCGGCGAAGACCGTGTCGCGGGCCAGGGTCGAGGAGTCCTTGGCGCCGCCGACCATCAGGGTCACGATCAGCGCCACCTCGATCACCGTCACGGCCACGGCGAGCACCAGGGACCCCAGCGGGTCGCCGACCCGGTGCGCGACGACCTCCGCGTGGTGCACCGCCGCCAGCACCGCCGCGACGAGGAAGACGGCCACGACGGCGACCCCGACCGGCCCCTCGGGATGGGTGAGCCAGGCTACGGCGAGCACCACCAGCGAGGTCGGCGGGAGGTAGGTCGTCCACCGGCTCACACGGAGACTGTAGGGGTCTCGCCGCTGCGCCGGGATGCGGACGCGACCCCACGCGCGTCGTAGGCTGGCGGTCGTGCCCGACAGTGTCTTCCCCCGGCTCGAGCCATGGCTGCCGTCGGTGGCCAAGCCGATCCAGTACGTCGGCGGCGAGCTCAACTCCTCGGTCAAGGACTGGGACTGCGCGCCCGACGGGCCGACGGTCCGCTGGGCCCTGATGTATCCCGACGCCTACGAGGTGGGGCTGCCCAACCAGGGCGTCCAGATCCTCTACGAGGTCCTCAACGAGCGCGACTGGATCCTCGCCGAGCGCACGTACGCCGTGTGGCCGGACATGGAGCGAGTGCTGCGCCAGGGCGACGCGCAGGGGCCGATACCCCAGTTCACCGTCGACTCCCACCGGCCGGTGGGCGCCTTCGACGTCTTCGGCATCAGCATCGCCACCGAGCTCGGCTACACCAACCTGCTGAACGCCCTCGACCTCGCCGGCATCCCGCTGCACGCGGCGGACCGCACCGACGACGACCCCGTGGTGCTCACCGGCGGGCACGGGGCGTTCAACCCGGAGCCGATCGCCGACTTCGTCGACGCCGCGGTGCTCGGTGACGGCGAGGAGGTCGTGCTGGCCGTCTCCGAGGTCGTGCGCGAGTGGAAGGCCGAGGGCCGGCCCGGTGGGCGCGACGAGCTGCTCCGCCGGCTCGCGGTCTCGGAGAACATCTACGTCCCCCGGTTCTACGACGTGACCTACGGCGCCGACCACACCATCGAGGCGGTCGTCCCCAACCGTCCCGGCATCCCGTTCCGGGTGCGCAAGCACACCCTGATGGACCTCGACCAGTGGCCCTACCCCGCCAAGCCGCTGGTGCCGCTCGCGGAGACGGTGCACGAGCGGTTCAGCGTCGAGATCTTCCGCGGCTGCACCCGGGGATGCCGCTTCTGCCAGGCGGGGATGATCACCCGGCCGGTGCGCGAGCGGTCGATCGAGACCATCGGCGCGATGGTCGAGACCGGCATCCGGCGCTCGGGCTTCGAGGAGGTCGGGCTGCTCTCTCTCTCCAGCGCCGACCACACCGAGATCGCCGAGGTCGCCCACGGCCTTGCCGACCGCTACGAGGGCTCGAACGTCTCGCTCTCGCTGCCCTCGACGCGGGTCGACGCCTTCAACATCACCCTGGCCGACGAGTTCTCGCGCAACGGCCGCCGGTCGGGGCTGACCTTCGCGCCCGAGGGCGGCAGCGAGCGGATGCGCCGGGTGATCAACAAGGCGGTCACCGAGGACGACCTGATCCGCACCGTCGCCACGGCGTACTCCCACGGCTGGCGGCAGGTGAAGCTCTACTTCATGTGCGGCCTGCCGACCGAGACCGACGAGGACGTGCTGGAGATCGCCGACCTCGCCACCAAGGTGATCGCCAAGGGTCGCGAGGCCAGCGGCCGCAACGACGTGCGGTGCACGGTCTCGATCGGGGGGTTCGTCCCCAAGCCGCACACGCCGTTCCAGTGGGCCGCCCAGCTCGACCACGAGACGACCGACGAGCGACTCCGCCGGCTGCGCGAGGTCGTGCGCGCGGACAAGCGCTACGGGCGAGCGATCGGCTTCCGCTACCACGACGGCAGGCCCGGCATCATCGAGGGGCTGCTCTCGCGCGGCGACCGCCGGGTCGGCCGGGTGATCGAGGAGGTGTGGCGCGACGGCGGCCGGTTCGACGGCTGGAGCGAGCACTTCTCCTACGACCGCTGGGCGGCGGCCTGCGAGCGGGCGCTGGCCGGGACCGGAGTCGACCTCGACTGGTACACCCTGCGCGAGCGCGACTACGACGAGGTGCTGCCGTGGGACCACCTCGACTCCGGTCTCGACAAGGAGTGGCTCTGGTCGGACTGGGAGGACGCCCTCGCCGTCGCGCACGACCCCGACTCCGTCCCGGATGTCGAGGACTGCCGCTGGACGCCGTGCTACGACTGCGGTGTCTGTCCCGAGATGGACACCGAGATCCAGATCGGGCCGACGGGGCGCCAGCTGCTGCCGCTCAGCGTGGTGTGAACCCCAGGGCCTCGACGTCCGGCCGTCCCGGAGGTGCGCAGGAGACAGGCGTCGCCGCCTAGGACAGGCTGTGCCCATGGACGACGACGAGGCGACCATCGGCGACTGGCTGGACGCGGGCACCAGCGACCCCGCGGAGGTCGCAAGCCGCTACGACGCCTGGGCCCACAGCTACGACGACGACCTCGCGTCGTGGCACTACCAGGCTCCCGAGGTGGTGGCTCGCAAGGTCCTCACCGGTCAGCCGGCCGCCGGGTCGGTACTCGACGTCGGGTGCGGCACGGGGCTCGTCGGGCGCGCCCTGCGCGACCTCGGGTTCGCCGGGCACCTCCGGGGCCTCGACATCTCCCAGGAGTCGCTGGCGAGGGCTCGCCAGCGCGGAGCCTACGACGAGCTGGCGCCCGCAGACCTCCAGCGCCGGCTCGAGCTCGAGGACTCCTGCGTCGACGCCGTTTCCTGCGTCGGGGTCATGACCTACCTGCCCGACGTGGAGGGGATCTGGCGTGAGCTTGCCCGGGTGACGCGGCCCGGGGGAGTCGTCGTGGTGACGCAGCGCGAGGACCTGTGGCTCGAGCGCGAGTGCCCGGCGGTCGTCGAGCGCCTCCAGGCCGAGGGGGTCTGGGCCGCGGAGGAGGTCGCCGGGCCGGCGCCGTACCTGCCCGACGGGTACGGCGGGACTCCCGAGGTCGCCTGCTACTACCTCACCGCGCGCGTCACCTGACGGGGCCGGGCGTCGCGAGTCAGCCGAAGACGACGAACTCGTTGCCACCCGGGTCGGTGAGCTCCATGCCACCGTCCCGCTCGCCGGTCCGCGATGCCCCGAGCGCCACGAGTCGCGCGGCCTCGGCGGCGAGGTCGTCGGCCGCCAGCTCGAAGCGCTGCGGGTTGGGACCCATCTTCGCAGCCACCGGCGGCCCACCCCAGGCGACCTTGGTGCCCCCGTCGGGCGACTGCACCGCGGTCTCGTCGTCCTGGTCCCACACCAGGGGCCAGCCCAGGACGCCGTGCCAGAACACGCCGACCTCGCGGCCCCCGTCGCACGCGACCTCACCGAGGTGGCCGCACCCGGCCAGGAAGCGGTTGCCCGGACCGATCACGCAGAAGGCGTTGTCGTCGGGATCTGCCAGGACGACGTGATCCTCCTCGCGAAGCTGGCCGACATCGAGGTGCCGCCCTCCCAGCAGCAGGGCCATCTCGATCGTTCGCCGCTGGTCCTCCGGGTCGGCGCTGGTCAGGTGCAGGTGGAGGCGACGAGGTGCCGACTCACGCGCGAAGACGTCGGTGAACGTCGTGACGAACCGGAGGCCGACCTGGGTGGCGCTGCCCGGGAGCAGGTAGCCGCGCGGGTCTGGCGTGGCCTCCCGCTGGAGGAGGCCTCCCCAGAAGGTCGCGACCTGCGCGGGGTCGTTGGCCTCGAAGGCCACGGCAAGGAGTCGTGACGACATCCGGGCAGGCTACGCGCAGGTGGGGGTGGCCGCGCCGACGATGTCGGTCTCGGCGGGCCGGGCGGGGCGGCCTCGCCGGTTGACCAGGTAGGAGCCGGAGACGACCAGGACGAACCCGACCACGGTCCAGACGGTGACCTGCTCACCGAGGAAGACCGCGCCGGCGACGACCGCGACCGCGGGGTTGAGATAGGTGATGGTGGTGGCGCGGACCGGACCGACCTCGCCCACGAGCGCGAAGAGCAGCATGAACGCCGCCGCCGTGCAGACCGTCGCCAGGGCGAGCACGCACCACACGACCTTGCCCGAGGGCACCGGGCCCGGCACGCCGTCGGACGCCAGCACCACGGGGACGTAGACCAGGGCGGTGACGGTCAGGGCCGAGGCCATGATCCCGATCCCGGGCAGCCCTTGCAGCGGCCGGCTCAAGATGGCCGGACCGGCGGCGTACCCCACCACCACGACACCGACCTCGGCGACGGCGCCCAGGTCTGAGCCGCTCACGTCGAGGCCGACCAGCGCGGCGACGCCGACGAGCCCGAGGGTGAGTCCGAGCCAGGCGCCGGGGGTGAGCCGCTCGGCGCGTCCGGTCGCGAACGCGATCGCCAGGCCCGCCAGCGGGACGGCCGCGACCAGCAGGCCGGTGGTCGAGCTCGGCAGCCGGGTCTCCGCCTCGCCGAGGAACACCCACGGGACGGCGATCTCGACGGTGGCGAACATCAGCAGCCAGCGCCACTGCTGGAGGACGGGTCGCACGGCACCCTGTGCCAGAGCGATCGGCATCAGGACGAGCGCCGCGATCCCGGTGCGGGCGAGCACGAGCTGCGCCGGCGAGATCTCCTCGAGGGCGACCTTGATGAGCAGGTAGGGGATGCCCCACACCAGGCCCAGGGCCAGGAACAGCCCGGCCGCACGACGACTCACCAGGCCATCGTGACCGATGGCGGCGCGAAGCGCCGCAGGTGTCCACCACGGTCAGCGCCCGGTCAGCGCCCGGTCAGCGCCCGGTCAGCACTGGCCGGGCGGCCGGAGCACCAGCTCGGTCCACACCGAGCGGTGGTCGCTGGAGCCGGAGGGGAGCACCTGGGTGCTGTCCGGCACGATCCCGAAGTGGTTGTCGTAGAGGATGTAGTCGATCCGGTTCTCCGGATCGCCCTCCGGCACCGTCAGCCCGAGCCCGGTGCCGCCCTGCTGCTGGGCGTCGAGGAGGTACTGCCGCAGGATCTTGACCGGAAGCTCGGTCGGGCGTGAGTTGAGGTCGCCGGACACGATCACCGGAGTCGTGGCCGTCCGGATGGCGCGAGCGACGGCCTCGGCCTCGCCGACGCGCTCGTCGGCTCCGCGCAGATGCCCCTGGCTGAGGTGCACCGAGAAGAACGAGACCGTGCGCCGGCCGATCCGGAGGTCCGCCTCGAGCAGCCCGCGCGGCTCGGTGTGCGCCGTCCGAGGCAGCCGGGTGTTGTGGCTCGACTCGATCGGGAACCTGCTCAAGATGGCATTGCCGAAGCGCCCGCCCTCGTAGTGGAGGTTGGGGCCGTAGACGGCGCGCATCCCGGTCGCCGCCCCGAGGTACGCCGGCTCGTCGACGTGGTCGCTGCGGTCGGTGCCGCTGTCCACCTCGTTGAGGCTGACGACGTCGGGGTGGGCGGCCTTGATCTCGGCGGCGATGCGGGCCAGGCCGATGCCCCCGTACCGGCTGATCCCGGCATGGATGTTGAACTGCATCACCCGCACGATCTGCGGCGGTCGGATCGGGCAGCCGGGATCGCGGTGGACCTTGACCGGTCGGAGCGGCTCGCGGAGCCGGCGGTGATGGTGGGAGGAGGTATCCGGGGGTGGGGACGTGGGGGCGGTGACCACGGTCGGCGGGCTGCTCGCACCCAGGTTGCTCGGCTTGCCGCCGGGGGAGCCGATCACCCACACCGCGACCCCGAAGGCGGCGACGAGCGCGAGCACGACGGCGACCGCGATGGTGGCCGCGCGCCACGAGCCGGGCGGCGTCAGGTCCAGACGCGGTCCGTGGCGACCCTCGTCGTCGTCCGGCACGCGTTCACTGTGCCGGACTGCTGGTGGAGCCGCGGGTCGGACTGCTGGCGGAGCCCCGCCCGAGCTGGTCCTCGAGGTACGCCGGCCGGCCGGCGTAGGCGCCGGCGACCAGGAGCGGGACCACGAGCGCGAGCAGCAGCCACAGGGGGGCGGTCCAGCCGCCCGTGTGACCGTAGATCGCTCCCATCAGGAAGGGGCCGAGGGCGGCCAGGAGATATCCCAGCGACTGGGTGAACCCCGACAGGGCGGCCGTGCCGTCGGCCGTCCGAGCGCGCAGCCCGATCAGGGTGAGCACGACCGGGAAGACGCAGCAGCCGATCCCGATGAAGACCGCGGCGGGCACCGCCAGGGAGTGCGCGTCGACCAGGAGCATGGCGTAGCCCACGACGTAGCAGGCGATCACGCCGGCGATCAGCCCCACCTGGTTGTCCAGCCGGGCGCACAGCGCGGGCAGCCACAGCGACAGCGGGATGCTGACCGCGGCCACGATCCCGACCAGCAGCCCGGCGTGCTCCGCGCCGTAGCCGTTGTCGCGCCACAGCTGCGCGAACCATCCGAAGATCGAGTACGCCTGGAGCGACTGAAGCCCGAACAGCAGCGCCATGGCCCACCCGATCCGGGTCCGCGCGACCTCGCCGAAGGAGATCGAGCGCCGGTCCCGCTCGAGGTTGCGGTCGTTCGCGGCCAGCCCGAGCCAGGGGACCAGAGCCACCAGCGCGGTGAGGGCCCAGACGCCGAGTCCGCCGCGCCAGCTGCCGTAGACATGGGCGACCGGCACCGTCAGCAGGAACGCCGAGGTGAGGCCCACGGCCAGCGCGGTCGTGTAGATCGCGGTCGCCCGGCCGATCCGGTCGGGGAAGTGCAGCTTGACCAGCGACGGGATCAGCACGTTCGCGGTGGCCATGCCCGCCAGGGCCAGGCCCGAGAGCGCTAGGAAGACCAGCTCGTCATGGGCGGCCGCGCGTCCGGCCAGCCCGACCACGACGGCGGCGAGCGAGGTGCCGATCGCGCGGTGCAGCCCCGCCGCGCGGGCGAACGTCGGCGCCAGGGCACCGAAGACCGCGAAGGCGAGCACGGGCAGCGAGGTCAGCAGACCGGCCTGCGGGTCGGACAGCCCGAGGCCGTCGCGGACCTCCTTCAGCACCGGTCCCACGCTCACGGCCGCGGGCCGCAGGTTGAAGGAGAGCAGGATCAGCCCGGTCAGCACGAGGGTGGATCGACGCGCCGTGGACACCGCCGGATCCTCGCACCCGCCGCCGCGCTCCGTCACATCCGGACCGGACCGTCGGAGCGCTCCGGCAGGATGGTCGGCGTGAGGCAGGGGGACGGCGATCCGGGACGCGTGGCGCGACACATCGACGACGGCGAGCGCCGTCGTCGGCTGGGCGCGCGCCATGGGCTCGCCGCCGGTGTCGGCGGCGGTGTCGACGGATCCCTGGCTGCCGCGCGAGCCGTCGTGTGCCTGCATGCGACGGAGCCCGCGTCGGTGCACCTGTCCGCCTGGGCGCGCAGCGGGGTGGCCCGCGACGAGGTCGACCGGGCGCTGTACGCCGAGCGCTCCGTGGTCAAGCAGCTGGCCATGCGGCGCACCGTCTTCGCCTTCCCGGCCGAGCTGCTGCCGGCAGTCTGGGGCAGCGCGAGCGCCCGGGTCGCGGGTCAGCAGCGACGGCGGCTGGCCCAGGAGATGCAGCGCGCCGGCATCGCGGCGGACGGCGAGACCTGGGCCGAGCAGCAGCTCGAGACCGTCCGCCAGATGATCGCCGACGACGGTCCCCTCACCACCGCACAGGTCCGCGCGGCCCTGCCCGAGCTGGACGCCCGCGTGACCAGGGGGCGGGGCACCTACCAGGCCGACGTGGCGGTGGCCGCCTCGGTGGTCGTCGCGCTGGCCGCCTCGGGCGCCATCGTCCGTGGTGAGAACGACGGCGGCTGGAAGACCTCCCGACCCCGCTGGACCGATGCCGCGCAGTGGCTCGGCGAGCCGCCGGCACCGCTGTCGGAGACCGAGGGGTACGCCGCCTTGGTGGCGGCCTGGCTGCGCGCCTTCGGTCCGGGCACCGAGGCCGACCTCGTGTGGTGGCTGGGCGCCACCAAGGCGGCGGTGCGTCGTGCCCTGTGCGACGTCGACGCCGTGCCGGTCTCGCTCGACAGCGGCGGAGCCGGCTGGGTCCTGCCCGACGATGTCGACCCGGTGCCGGAGCCGGGCTCATGGGTCTCGCTGCTGCCCGCGCTCGACCCGACGACGATGGGGTGGAAGGAGCGTGGCTTCCACCTCGGCCCGCACGCCGAGAGCGTGTTCGACCGCAACGGCAACGGCGGGCCGACCGCCTGGGCCGACGGCCGCATCGTCGGCGTGTGGTGCCAACCCGACGGGGGCGAGGTCGAGGTGGTGCTCGTGGAGGACGTCCCGCCGGCGACGAAGCGGGCGCTCGACGACAAGGCCGCCGAGCTCACCGCCTGGCTCGACGGCGAGGTGGTGCGGTCGATCTACCTCTCACCCCTGGCGCGCACCCACCTCGGTCGGGCGTGAGCGGTCCTTCCGGGTGACTACGCTGACGCGGTGCGCGACCAGCCCGAGCAGCAGGCTCCCCCCGTCCAGCGGTTGCGCGTGCGCTATGCCAAGCGCGGGCGGCTTCGCTTCACCAGCCATCGCGACTTCAGCCGGGCCTTCGAGCGGGCGCTGGTCCGAGCCCGCATCCCGATGGCCTACTCCTCGGGCTTCAACCCCCACCCACGCATCTCCTACGCCGGCGCGTCGCCGACCGGGGCGGCAAGCGAGGCGGAGTACCTCGAGATCGGGCTCGCCGACACCGTCGATCCGGGCGCCCTCGCCGGGGACCTCGACCAGGCGCTCCCCGACGGCCTGGACGTGCTCGAGGTCGTCGTCGCCACCCCGGGCAGTCTCGCCGACCGGCTCCAGGCCAGCCGCTGGCAGATCGACGTCGCCCTGCCGCCCGACACCGTGGCGCCGGCGGTCGCGGCGTTCTGGGACAGCGAGTCGGTGCGCGTCGAGCGGATGACGAAGAAGGGTCTGCGCGCCTTCGACAGCAGGGAGGCGGTGCTGGCCCTGGACGTCGAGGCCCACGACGTCGGTGGGGTCGCGGGCACCCGGATCACGGCGCTGCTGCGACACCTGGTCCCGGCCGTCCGGCCCGACGACGTCCTGGCCGGTGTGAGCCGGGTCGGGGGCCTCGACGACCTGGGCACGCCGTGGGTCACCCGGCTCCAGCAGGGCCCCCTGGACGAGGCGCGCGGCACGATCGGCGACCCGCTGGCGGGCTGAGTTGTGCGCGAGAGTGCTGGGTTGGCCGCACTCGTGTGCGATACTCCAGGGGATCGATCACGCGGCGTGCCGCGAGACCGGTTCGACGACTTCCTCGCCGACCCCCACCTCCCAGGTGGGTGCCGGCACACCGAGTCCAGGTCGTCACCCGACCGCGACGCGGCCGGCTGAGTCGGTGACAGCGACCAGCCCGAGCCCTGCGACCGCGGTCTGTGGATCCTGGACAACCGTGACGCACCTGCGGGGGGTGTCGCCGCCCAGAAGGCTTTGCGTCCTCGACCCTGTCCACGCGGGTCGTCGGCGTCCAACCCCGTCCGGGGCCGCACGCGGCGTCCGGACCGAGGAGCACAGTGCCCGACACCACCGCGGACGATTCCGCGAACACCACCCCCTCTGTCCCATCCACCCCCGTGGGCGCCCCGACCGACGCCCCCGGCGTCGTGGTCACGACGAGGACCCGCAAGCGCGTTGCCAAGGTGGCCGCCCCGGCCGATGGCGGGGACGCCGTGGCGAGCGAGACGCCCGCCCGGACGGCGAAGAAGACGGCCGCGGCGGCCAGGACCTCGAAGACGGCCAAGGCCGCCAAGACGGCCAAGGCCGCCAAGACGGCGGAAGCCGCGGCGACCCCGTCTGCCGACACCGCCCCCGTGACCTCGGACGGCGTCACCGGCCTGACCGGGACCGTGAAGCCGGCCCGGAAGTCCAGCCGCAAGAAGGCCGCGTCGAGCGCGCCGGAGTCGGCGGAGGCCGACGGCGGGTCCGCTGCCGGCGACGACGACGGACGGCCGTCCATGGCCGCGGTCTTCCAGGCGCCTGAGGCGACGACGTCCGCACCGGGGACCGCGAAGAAGAGCTCGGCGAAGAAGACGACCGCGAAGAAGACGACCGCGAAGAAGACGGCCTCGAAGAAGGCCGCCGGCGAGGAGCCGTCCGCGGACGCGGCCGACGCCCCTGCGGGGGCGGCCGGCGACGGCGCCGCCGCTGCCGATGACTCGGACGTCGGCGGGGAGGGTCCCGCACGACGCAAGCGACGCCGCGGAGGGCGCCGTCGTCGCAAGCCGGGCTCGGCAGAGAGCTCCGGTGACGGCTCCGACGAGACCGGCGACGACGAGGGCTCGGCCGACGAGGCCTCCTCGTCTGCCGAGGGCGCCGAGAGCGGCGAGTCAGCCTCGACGAGACGACGCCGTCGACGCCGGCGCGCGGGCGAGGAGAGCGGCGACTCCGCGGACGACCCGGCCAACACCGTCACCCGGGTGCGCAGCGGTCGCAGCGCCGCCGACGAGATCACGGCCGTGAGCGGCTCGACTCGGCTCGAGGCCAAGAAGCAGCGACGCCGAGAGGGCCGTGAGGCCGGACGGCGCCGGGCACCGATCGTCAGCGAGGCCGAGTTTCTCGCGCGTCGTGAGTCGGTGAACCGGGTCATGGTGATCCGGCAGCGCGACGAACTGACCCAGATCGGGGTGCTGGAGGACAATGTCCTGGTCGAGCACTACGTCGCCCGTGAGTCCCAGACGTCGCTGATCGGCAACGTCTACCTCGGCCGCGTACAGAACGTCCTGCCCTCGATGGAGGCGGCGTTCATCGACATCGGCAAGGGTCGCAACGCCGTGCTGTACGCCGGTGAGGTCAACTGGTCGGCCCTGGGACACAAGGACGGCCAGCCGCGCAAGATCGAGTCGGTGCTCTCGTCGGGCCAGACGGTGCTGGTGCAGGTCACCAAGGACCCGATCGGCCACAAGGGAGCACGGCTGACCAGCCAGATCAGCCTGGCCGGGAG
The DNA here is from genome assembly GCF_036267815.1 of Nocardioides sp. Taxonomy (GTDB): domain Bacteria; phylum Actinomycetota; class Actinomycetes; order Propionibacteriales; family Nocardioidaceae; genus Nocardioides. Next base: position 45,402 of record NZ_DATAVI010000064.1, read on the forward strand.
GTTCCTGGTCTACGTCCCCGACGGCACCACCAGCGGCATCTCCCGCAAGCTGCCCGACACCGAGCGCAACCGGCTCAAGACGCTCCTGCGCGAGATCGTCCCCGAGCACGCGGGAGTCATCGTCCGGACCGCCGCGGAGGGCGCCTCGGAGGAGGAGCTGACCCGCGACGTCGAGCGCCTGACCTCGCGCTGGGCCGACATCGAGAAGAAGGCCGCCGCCAAGGGCGCCGGTGCGTCGTTGCTGTACGGCGAGCCCGACCTGACCCTGAAGGTCGTCCGCGACCTGTTCACCGAGGACTTCGCCCGCCTGGTGATCCAGGGCGACGACGCCTGGGACACCGTGCAGGGCTACGTCACCCACGTCGCGCCCGACCTCGAGCAGCGCCTCGAGCGCTACCAGCCGACCAAGGGTCAGGACGTCTTCTCGGCGTTCCGCATCGACGAGCAGATCAAGAAGGGGCTGGAGCGCAAGGTCTGGCTTCCCTCCGGTGGGTCGCTGGTCATCGACCGCACCGAGGCGATGACCGTGGTCGACGTCAACACCGGCAAGTTCACCGGCTCGGGCGGCAACCTCGAGGAGACCGTCACCAAGAACAACCTGGAGGCTGCCGAGGAGATCGTGCGGCAGCTCCGGCTCCGCGACATCGGCGGGATCATCGTCGTCGACTTCATCGACATGGTGCTGGAGTCCAACCGCGACCTGGTGCTGCGCCGCCTCGTCGAGTGCCTGGGTCGCGACCGGACCCGCCACCAGGTGGCGGAGGTGACCTCGCTCGGGCTGGTCCAGATGACGCGCAAGCGGATCGGGACCGGGCTGCTCGAGTCGTTCTCCCACGACTGCCCGCAGTGCCACGGGCGCGGGGTCGTCGTCGAGGACGCCCCGGTGGAGCCGAGGAAGACCGAGGAGGAGCCCCGCCGCGCGCGGCGCGGGCGCAGTCGCGGTCGCGGCGACGAAGCGGGTGACAGCCCTGCCGAGCCCCCCAAGCCGCCCTCGCCCAAGGACGTCGCGGCGATGGCGCGCCACCACGACGACGACCACCACCAGGACCACGAGGACCACGAGGACCACGAGGACGACATCCTCGAGGTCGACATCCTCGAGGACCTCCACGAGGTCGACCACGAGCAGCTCGTCGACTCCGACCTGACCGGCTCCGATGTGACCGAGACACCCGAGACGTCCGAGACGACCGAGACCGAGACCGAGACCGAGACCGAGACGACCGGATCCGACGAGACGGCAGCCGAGGCGCCCGCCGAGGGTGCCGACGACTCCTTGACACTCGACGAGGCCGAGCGGCCCGACGACGAAGAGCCCGGGGTCCCCGAAGCGCCGGAGCCGTCCGAGACGCCCCAGGTTCCCGAAGCAGTCGCCCCACCCGTCGAGCCCGAGAAGCCTCGGGTCGTCACCCGGACCCGCCGGCGCGCGGCGACCCGGCCCGCCGGCCCGCCCGCCCCGGCGGAGCCTTCCGGGGCCAGCGCCGATGCCGACGGGCAGGTCACCGAGGGCACGCCCGCGCTGCACGTGCCGGTGAAGCGCAAGGGCGGCACGCGCAAGCGCTGACTAGGGCTACGGCCTGCGGTAGGGCTTGTGGTGGATCAGCTTCACGTGGTGGTTGCGGCACCCGGTGGTCGGGTGGACGACGTACTGCGAGAGCGTCGAGTTGGGCACGTAGATCCGGAAGCCGTCCACGTGCCGGCGGCGACAGGTCTTGCGTGGGTAGTTCAGGGCCGTGACCTCGTCGACCTGGCTGCGCAGCCGCTGCCCGGGCACCAGGACGTAGGTCTTCGCCGCGCCGCCGACGCGGACCGCGGCGGCACCGATCTGCGTGCCGTTCCCGTCGCCGACGTAGGAGATGCCGCCGAACCCACCGGTGGAGCAGGTGTGGCCCGAGGTGTTGCGCAGCACGATCCATCCGTAGGAGTGGCCGGCCCCGTCGTCGGAGTGCCGGTACGACGCGGTGAGGTCGGCGTTGCCGCACGTCGGCGTCGAGGCGGAGGCGAGGGATGCCGGTGCGAGCAGGCCTCCCACGGCGACGGCCAGGCCGGCGCCGCCGGTGAGGAGACGGGTGAGCGTGTTCATGGGTGACCCCCTGGATGAGTACGGTCGCGGTGGGCGAGCGTGCGTGTGTGTGGTGCGGCTCTGGGACGAGCGCAGCGGCTTCCGTGGTTGCCGTGAGCCGGCGGGTTTCTCCGGGCTTCGGCTCGCCGGTGCGCGACGCCTCGTTTTGCGGAGCGTGGAGCGCACGCCGTACCATGAGCCCGCAGGCCGCCCGCGCGACGCGCAGCGGCGTGCCCTCGACCCTCACCCCGCAGCGCCGTCCCGGCGCCGCGGTGCGCTCGGGCCGACCACAGCGTGACCAGAACCTGCCTGACCAGACCTTGGAGGAGACCGCGGTGTACGCGATCGTGCGCGCTGGCAGCCGTCAGCAGAAGGTTGCCGTGGGCGACGTCATCGAGATCGACAAGACCGACGCGGCCGTGGGTGACACCCTGACCCTGCCGGTCCTGATGACCGTCGACGGCGACAAGGTCACCGCCACCGGTCTGGACAAGGCGGGCGTCACCGTCGAGGTCCTCGGCGCCACCAAGGGCCCCAAGATCATCATCCAGAAGTACAAGAACAAGACCGGCTACAAGAAACGCCAGGGTCACCGCCAGAAGTACACGCAGGTCAAGGTCACCGACATCAAGGCCTGAAAGGACATCTGATGGCTCACAAGAAGGGCGCCGCGTCCACCAGGAACGGTCGCGACTCCAACTCCCAGCGTCTCGGCGTCAAGCGCTTCGGCGGTCAGCTCGTCAACGCGGGCGAGATCATCGTGCGGCAGCGTGGCACCCACTTCCACCCGGGCGTCGGGGTGGGCCGAGGCGGCGACGACACGCTGTTCGCCCTGGTCGAGGGCAACGTCCAGTTCGGCACCAGGCGTGGTCGCCGCGTCGTCAACATCGTCCCGGCCGGCCAGTAGCGCCCGCCGACCAAGCAGTGAAGGGCGCCCCGCCTCCGGGGCGCCCTTCCCTCGTTTCAGGAGCACATCGTGGCCGTCCCGTCCTTCGTCGACCGGGTGACGTTGCACGTCTCCGCGGGGCGGGGCGGCAACGGCGTGGCGTCGGTCCACCGCGAGAAGTTCAAGCCACTGGGCGGCCCCGACGGCGGGAACGGCGGACCGGGGGGCTCGGTGATCCTGCGGGTAGACCCCGCGGTGACCACCCTGCTGGACTACCACCACTCCTCCCGCCGCCAGGCTGAGCACGGAGGACACGGCGCGGGCAGCCACCGCAACGGCGCCCACGGTGCCGACCTCGTGCTGCCCGTGCCCGACGGCACCGTCGTGGCCGAGGCGGGTGGGGCGGTCCTCGCCGACCTGGTCGGCGCCGGCACCGAGCTGGTCCTCGCCGAGGGCGGCCGCGGCGGCCTGGGCAACGCCGCACTGGCCAGCTCCAAGCGCAAGGCCCCCGGGTTCGCGCTGCTGGGCGAGCCCGGGAACGAGCTGGAGATCGTCCTGGAGCTCAAGGTCGTGGCCGACATCGGCCTGGTGGGCTTCCCCAGCGCCGGCAAGTCCAGCCTGATCGCGGCGATCTCGCGCGCACGGCCCAAGATCGCCGACTACCCGTTCACCACGCTGGTGCCCAACCTCGGCGTGGTCAGCGCGGGCGACACGACGTACACGGTGGCCGACGTCCCCGGGCTGATCGAGGGGGCCAGCGAGGGGCGGGGTCTGGGACACGAGTTCCTGCGACATGTCGAGCGCTGCGCCGCGATCGTGCACGTGGTCGACACCGCCACGATCGAGCCGGGCCGCAACCCGCTCGACGACCTCGACGTGATCGAGCGCGAGCTCGCGTCGTACGGCGGTCTCGACGACCGTCCGCGGCTGGTCGCGCTGAACAAGGTCGACGTCCCCGACGGTCGCGACATGGCCGACCTGGTCCGCGCCGACCTCGAGGCGCGCGGGCTGCGGGTCTTCTCGGTGAGTGCCGCGTCGGGAGAGGGCCTGCGTCAGCTGACCTTCGCCATGGCCGAGATCGTCCAGGTGGCACGAGCCGCGCGGCCCCGGGTCGCGGCCGAGCGGATCGTGATCCGGCCGCCGTCGGCCGACGGCAGCGACGAGTTCACCGTGACCGAGACCGGCGACCCCTCGACCGGCTCGGGACACCGGGGGTGGCGGGTCCGGGGCACCAAGCCCGAGCGGTGGGTGCGCCAGACCGACTTCAGCAACGACGAGGCGGTCGGCTTCCTGGCCGACCGGCTCAACCGCCTCGGCGTCGAGACCCGGCTGGTCGCGCTCGGGGCCGTCGAGGGTGACGCCGTCCTGATCGGGCACCCCGACAATGCCGTCGTCTTCGACTTCCGGCCGGGGATCGACGCCGGCGTCGAGATGCTGGGTCGGCGCGGCGAGGACCAGCGCTTCGGGGAGCCCCGTCCCGCGGCTCGTCGCCGGCGCGAGATCGACGAGGCGATGCCCGAGCGTGCCGAGGAGGAGGCACGCGCCGACGTGGCCGGGCGCATCGACCGCGCGCGACGCGGCGACGGGCCGATAAGCTACGAGATCGGCACCGCCGACGACCCCGACCTGCTCGACGAGAGCGACCCGTGAACGACGCCGCGTCCCGCTCCGAGCGAGTCCTGGCAGCGCGCCGGGTGGTGGTGAAGGTCGGCTCGTCCTCGCTCACCACCGCCGCGGGAGGCATCGACCCCGCCGCGCTGCGCCGGCTCGTCGCCGTGCTCGCCGGCGCCCGCGCGCGCGGGATCGCGGTGGTCCTGGTGTCGTCGGGGGCGATCGCGGCAGGCCTGGCCCCGCTGCGGCTGGCCCGTCGGCCCCGGGCCCTGCCGACCCAGCAGGCGGCGGCCGCGGTCGGGCAGGGGCTGCTGGTGCACCGCTACACCGAGGAGCTGGCGCGCCACGACCTGGTGACCGGGCAGGTGCTGCTGACCGCCGACGACGTGACGCGGCGCAGCCACTACCGCAACGCCCACCAGACCTTCGCCAAGCTGCTCGAGCTGGGTGTCCTGCCGATCGTGAACGAGAACGACACGGTGGCGACCAGCGAGATCCGGTTCGGCGACAACGACCGGCTCGCCGCGTTGGTCGCCCACCTCGTCCATGCCGACCTGCTGGTGCTGCTGAGCGATGTCGACGGCCTCTACGACGGGCCGCCGGATGCCGCGGACAGCCGGCTCGTGGCCGAGGTCGCACTCACCGACGACCTGGGCCGGGTGCGCATCGGCAGGGCCGGTGCCGCCGGCATCGGCACCGGCGGGATCCGCACCAAGCTCGACGCGGCCCGGATCGCCACCGGCGCCGGGATCCCCGTCGTCCTCACCTCCGCGGCAGATGCCGAGCAGGCACTCGCCGGGGAGCCGGTCGGCACGTTCTTCCATGCGGCGGCGCGACGCCGGCCGACCCGTCAGCTGTGGCTGGCCCACGCGACCGAGCCCAAGGGCGTCCTGCTGCTCGACGAGGGGGCCGTGCGCGCGGTCACCGAGCGGCGTGCCTCGCTCCTGGCCGCGGGGCTGACGGGCTCGACCGGCGTCTTCGCGGCCGGCGACCCCGTCGACCTGGCCGGACCGGACGGCGTTGCGGTCGCCCGCGGCCTGGTGAACTTCGACGCGGAGGAGATCCCGGCGCTGGTGGGCAGGACGTCGGCGATGCTACGGCGCGAGCTCGGCGCGGCGTACGAGCGCGAGGTCGTGCACCGCGACGACCTGGTGCTGCTCCCGAGGCGGGCTTGACCGCACCTGAGACTCACCCGACCCCCACCGGGTTTGCGCGAGCAGCCGGCGGGCAGGATCGTCTCATGACGACGTCTCATCGGCTGCTCGCCGTGGTGGCCTCGCTCGGCATCGCCGGACTGCTGGCGTCCACCACCGAGCCGGTCTCGGCGCGCACGGTCCAGGACCGGTGCCTGGGCAGTGGGGCGGTCCGGGTCTCGGCCCTGCCGTCGCTGGACGCCGCGGGCTGCGCCCTGGCCGGCCGGGTGGTCACCGACGGCCGGGTCTCGCTCGTCGTGCCCCCCGAGGGGATGAGCGTCTCGGGTGAGGGTGTCAGCCGGAGCGGGGCCGCACCCGGGCTCAGCATCGCCAACACCGGCGGCTCGGTGCGCGTCGTGCACCCGACGGCGTCCTCGGCGATCTCGGCGACCTCGGCGGCGGCGGCAGCGGGGGCAGCGGGGGACCGACGGGGAGAGGTCGTCTCGGCAGACCCTCCGGCGTGCGCCGACCCCGCGTTCAACCTCGAGGGCAACACCTGGGCGTCCTCCCTGCGCTACCACGTGAACGTGTCGCGGATGCCGAAGCGCCTGCACGCCAAGACCGTGATCTCCCGGATCCGCACCGGCAACGGCAACATGCGCAAGGGTCGCAACACCTGTCACAAGCCTCGCCTGAAGACGCCCGCCTCGCACTATCTGGGGCGGACCCGGGCCAAGCCGAACATCCACCCGAAGGGCCCCTCCTGCGGCAAGGCCAACACCACCAACGTCGTGGGCTTCGGCAACCTGTCCGGCGACCTGCTGGGCTGGACCTGCTACTGGATCTACCTCAGCTCCCGGCGGATCGCCGGCGCCGACATCATGCTGGACAACGGGAAGTACCTGGTGACCAAGCTGTCCTCGTCGTGTCGGGACAGGTGGGACCTCGAGGGCGCGGTGACCCACGAGTGGGGCCACGCCTACGGACTGGCCCACACCGGTTCCGGCCACGGCAACCTCACGATGCAGCACGAGCTGGCGCCCTGCTCGACCTACGCCCGCACCCTGGGGCTGGGCGACTGGCTGGGCATGAACCAGATGTACGGCCACCGCAAGTGAGCCGCACCCTAATTCAGGTGCGTCCCCCGGCACGCGTAAGTACGGTTCTCGCCATGGGTATCCAGGAGTGACCTCAGCCAGGCGCCGACCGGCGGCCTGACGACCGCGCCCCCACGCGCTCCCTGGCACGGAGCGGGGCCCGCGGTCAGGACGTCACTCCTGCTCGTCGGAGCCCGACATGCCCGCCCCCACCTCCGCAACCCTGCTCGAGCGCCTGCCGGCCGCCGCCCGCTCGCACGACGAGGTGCGTCGCTACTCGCGCGCCCGTCGCAACGTGCTGCCTCGTGCCGACCACGTCACCGCCGTCTCGGGGTCGTGGGCACACGAGGCGGTGCTGAGCACCGACGCCGACGTCGAGGTCGCCCTGTGGTGCCCCGGTGACCCCGCAGCGGCACGGCGACCGGACCCGGACCTCGTGGGCCTCGCCGCGCGGGTCGTCGGTCGGGCCCGGTGGGCCTGTCGCATCTCTGCGCGGGTGCTGACCGGGCTCCAGCCCGGTGCGACGGCTCCGGCGCTGCTCTCGCTGGTGCAGCTCCCGCGGTGGGTCCCGGCCGACGTGCTCACCGAGCAGGCCCGGCTGGTGCTGGTCGCCGACGGCATCGAGTACGCCGGCAACCTCGGCACCCTCGTCCGGACCGTCGACGCGTGCGCCGCCGACGCGCTGCTGCTCACCCGCCCGACGGCGAGGGTGACCCATCCCAAGGCGTTCCTGGCCAGCCGGGGGATGGTGCTGACCACGCCGGTGCTCACCTTCGCGTCCGTGCCGCAGGCCCGCGAGGCTCTCGCCACGGCCGGCTTCACGGCGTACGTCGCCGATCCCGCCGGCGCGACGGCGTACCGCGACGCCGGGCTCGGGACAGGGCGTACGGCGGTGGTGGTGGGCTCCGAGGGAGCCGGGGTCAGCGACGAGTGGCGGTGCGGGCTGACACCGGTGGCGATCCCCATGCACGGCCGCGCGGACTCGCTGAACGTGGCGGCCTCGGCCGCCGTGCTGCTCTTCGAGGCGCGCGCCCGGCTGGACGCGGCGCACCGGCCGTGAGGCGCGGGTTCGCTCGGCCCGGTGCGGCGCCGTAGGCTGGGTGCGACATGGACGCCGTGCCCGATCCCGGCCACACCGAACTCGGCCCGCCGGTCTACCTCGACCACGCCGCGACCACCCCGATGCTCCCGGTGGCGGTCGAGGCGATGACCGCCCACCTGGGCGACGTCGGCAACCCCTCCTCGCTGCACGCCAGCGGGCGAGCGGCGCGTCGTGTGGTCGAGGAGTCGCGCGAGACGATCGCGCAGGCGTTGAACTGCCGCCCCGGCGAGGTGGTCTTCACCTCCGGCGGCACCGAGGCCGACAACCTCGCCCTCAAGGGTCTGTTCTGGTCGCGACGCGATGCGGACCCGGCCCGCGAGCGGATCCTCGTCTCGTCGGTCGAGCACCACGCCGTCCTCGACACGGTGCACTGGCTGGCGACCGAGGAGCACGCGGTGGTCGAGCTGCTGCCGGTCGACGCGCGCGGGCGGCTCGATCTGGCCGCGTACCGCGACGCGGTCGGTCGCGACCCCGCGTCGGTGGCCCTGGTCTCGGTGATGTGGGCGAACAACGAGGTCGGCACCCTCCAGCCGATCGAGGAGATCGTCGCGGTCGCGTCCGCCCATGGCATCCCGGTGCACACCGACGCCGTGCAGGCCGTCGGTGCGGTTCCCGTGGACTTCGCCGCCAGCGGCGTCGACGCACTGACCCTGACCGGCCACAAGCTCGGCGGTCCCTACGGCGTCGGCGCGCTCGTGCTCCGGCGCGAGCTGTCGCTGACCCCGCTCCTGCACGGGGGCGGGCAGGAGCGCGACATCCGCAGCGGCACCCTCGACATGCCCGCGATCGCCGGCTTCGCGACGGCCGTCGAACACGCGGTGAAGGCCCAGCCGGAGTACGCCGAGCGCGTCTCGGCCCTGCGCGACTCCCTGATCGGCGGGGTCACCGCCGTGGTGCCCGACACCCACGTGCACGGCGACATCGACCACCGCCTCCCGGGCAACGCCCACCTCGGCTTTCCCGGCTGTGAGGGCGACTCCCTCCTGATGCTCCTCGATGCGCGCGGGATCGAGTGCTCGACCGGCTCGGCCTGCTCGGCCGGCGTGCCCCAGCCGTCCCACGTGCTGCTCGCGATGGGCTGCAACGAGGAGGGGGCGCGTCACTCGCTGCGGTTCACGCTGGGCCGTACGTCGTCCGCGTCCGACGTCGAGGCCCTGGTCGCGGCGATCGGTCCGGCCGTCGAGCGTGCTCGCGGCGCCCGCCTCCCGTGACCGCGCGATCGGGCCGGCCCCGGTGAAGGTGGTCGCGGCCATGTCCGGCGGCGTCGACTCGGCCGTCGCCGCGGCTCGGGTCCACGATGCCGGACACGACGTCACCGGCATCCACCTGGCCCTGTCGCGCAACCCCGCGTCGTACCGCTCGGGTGCTCGCGGCTGCTGCACGATCGAGGACGCCAACGACGCCCGGCGCGCTGCCGACGTCATCGGGATCCCGTTCTACGTCTGGGACCTCTCGGAGCGCTTCCACCAGGACGTCGTGGAGGACTTCGTGGACGAGTACGCCGCGGGCCGCACCCCCAACCCGTGCCTGCGCTGCAACGAGCGGATCAAGTTCGCCGCCGTCCTCGACCGGTCGCTGGCGCTGGGCTTCGACGCCGTCGCCACGGGCCACTACGCGCGGATCGGCCACGCCGGCGACGGCTCGGTCGAGCTGCACCGGGCCGTCGACGCCGGCAAGGACCAGTCCTATGTGCTCGGCGTGCTCACCCAGCACCAGCTGGCGCACTCGCTGTTCCCGCTGGGAGACACCCCGAAGCCCCAGGTGCGCGTGGAGGCGGCCGAGCGCGGTCTGCTGGTGGCCGACAAGCCGGACTCCCACGACATCTGCTTCGTCGCCGACGGCGACAACGCCGGGTGGCTGCGCGAGAGGCTCGGCGAGCGGGCCCCCAATGACGGCGGAGCGATCGTCGATGCCGAGTCGGGCGCCGAGCTGGGCCGCCACGACGGCACCGTCGGGTTCACCATCGGCCAGCGCAGGGGCCTGCGCCTGGGCCGGCCGGCGGCCGACGGCAAGCCGCGCTTCGTCCTCGACATCGAGCCGGTCTCCGGCACGCTGACCGTGGGTCCGCGCGACGCGCTCACGGTCGACCGGATCACCGCGGACCGGCCGCGCTGGTGCGGCGACGCGCCGGCCGCGGACCAGCAGTTCGAGGCGACCGTCCAGCTGCGTGCCCATGGCACCGAGCACCGGGCCGGGGTGCGCCTCGCCGACGACGAGCTGGTGGAGATCGAGCTGCACGACCCGGCCCAGGGGATCGCCCCCGGTCAGGCCGCCGTGATCTACGACGGACGCCGCGTCGTGGGCTCCGCGACCATCGTCTCCACCGCGCGGGTCGGCGCTCCCGCGTGACCCTCGCGAGCGGCGTCGGCTCCTGGCCGGGCAGCGACGCCGAGGAGTACGCCGAGGCGGTGCGCGTCGTCCTCGGCGAGCTGAGCGACCCGCCCGGGCTGCCCTACCTTCCCGAGCTGCCGGCGCGGGGGCCTGCGGCGGGACTGGTCGGCCGGACCCTCGCCGTGGTCGACACCCTCGGCTTCGACCTCCAGCCGGCCGGCTGGCGGCTCACCGACGGGTCCGGGATCGACCACCGTCGGGCCCGGTCGATGCTCGGGCAGGACCTCGACCAGCTCGAGGACCAGGCCCAGGGCTTCCAGGGGGTGCTCAAGGTCCAGGTGGCCGGGCCCTGGACCCTCGCGGCCAGCGTCGAGAGGCCGCGTGGCGACAAGGTCCTGGCCGACCATGGCGCCCGGCGCGAGCTCGCCCAGGCACTGGCCGAGGGGGTCGCCGTCCACCTCGCCGACGTGCGTCGCCGGGTCGACGCCGAGCATGTCGTCGTCCAGCTCGACGAGCCGGTGCTGCCGGCGGTGCTCGCCGGGAGCGTGCCCACCGCCTCGGGCTTCGGCCGGCACCGGTCGGTCCACCCGCCCGAGGCCGGCGAGGCGCTGGGCTGGGTGCTCGCGCGGGCGGGCGGCGAGCCGTGGGTGCACTCGTGTGCCGCCCAGACGCCGTGGAGCCTGCTCCGCGGCGCGGGTGCGCGCGGGCTCAGCGCCGACCTCGGGGTGCTCGGCGCCGCCGACCTCGACGTGCTGGCCGAGGCGCTGGAGGCGGGCGAGCGGGTGGCCCTGGGCGTCGTCCCGGCCAACGACCCCGACCCGGAGCCCGGCGAGAAGGCGCTGACCGAGCGCGTCCTGCGGCTGCTCGACGTCCTCGGTCTGGACCCCGACGCGGTGGGGGAGCAGCTCGTCGTCACGCCGGCCTGCGGGATGGCCGGCGCGTCCCCGGCCTGGGCCCGGAGGGCGACCGAGCTGTGCGCGGCGGTGGCGCGCAACCTCGCGGCGAGTCCCGCGGGCGAGCCGCGATGACCGAGATGACGACCAGGCCGACGTTGCGTGGCACGTTCGGGATGGTCTCCTCGACCCACTGGCTGGCGTCGCAGTCCGCGATGGCCGAGCTGGAGGCCGGGGGCAACGCCTTCGACGCGGTGGTCGCCGGAGCGTTCGTCCTGCACGTCGTCGAGCCCCATCTGAACGGACCTGGCGGCGAGGTGCCGGCGATCTTCGCCACCGCCGACGACCCGGCGCCCACCGTGCTGTGCGGACAGGGGACGGCGCCGGCGGGCGCGACGGCCGCGCACTTCCGCGAGCTGGGCCTGGACCTCGTGCCGGGCTCCGGGCTTCTGGCCGCCGCGATCCCCGGAGCCGTGGACGCCTGGCTGATGCTGGGCCGAGACCACGGCACCCGGCGGCTGCGCGACGTTCTGGCCTACGCCGAGGGGTATGCGCGCCACGGTCACCCGCTGCTGCCGCGCGCGGCGGCGACCGTCGCCACCATGGAGCAGCTGTTCACCGAGCACTGGCCCACCTCGGCCGGGCTCTGGATCCCCGGCGGTCACCTGCCGCGGCCCTGGGAGCTGGTGACCAACCCGGCGTACGCCGACGTGCTCGAGCGCCTGGTGAGCGAGGCCGAGGCCGCCTCCTGCGACCGTGACGCGCAGTACGACGCGGCCCGGCAGGCGTGGAGCCAGGGGTTCGTCGCCGAGGCGGTCGACGCCTTCGCGACTCAGGCGTTCCAAGACTCCAGCGGGTCACCGCACGCAGGACTGATCACGGGCGCGGACATGGCGGCCTGGAACGCGACGTACGAGCCCGCCGTCACCTACCCGTTCGCGGGCTGTCAGGTGGCCAAGACCGGCCTGTGGGGTCAGGGCCCGGTGCTGCTCCAGTCGCTGGCGATGCTCGACCATCTGCCCGCCTCGGCGCTCGACCCGGACACCGCCGAAGGGGTCCACACGGTCACCGAGGTGCTCAAGCTGGCCCTCGCCGACCGCGAGGCGTGGTACGGCGACGGCAGCGGCGTCCCGGTCTCCGAGCTGCTCGCCTCGGGCTACGCCTCCGAGCGTGCCGCGCTGGTCTCGGAGTCGGCCTCGCGCGAGCTGCGGCCGGGGTCGCCGGGCGGGCGGGAGCCACGCCTGGCCGACGTCGTGCGCGGCGAGATCGCGGTGACCTCGCAGGCCGCCGGGCTCGGAGAGCCGACCGTGTCGTGCGACGGTGAGACCCGCGGCGACACCTGCCACATCGACGTCGTGGACCGCTTCGGCAACATCATCTCCGCCACGCCCTCCGGCGGGTGGCTCCAGAGCTCGCCGGTGATCGGTGAGCTCGGCTTCCCGCTCGGCACGCGACTCCAGATGCTGTGGCTGGACGACGGGCTGCCCGCGTCGCTGGCGCCCGGCCGCCGGCCGCGCACGACGCTCTCGCCGACGCTCGTCCTGCGCGACGGCCTCCCGACCCACGCCGTGGGGACCCCGGGGGGCGACCAGCAGGACCAGTGGCAGCTGGTGCTCCTGCTCCGGCTGCTCGTCGGCGGCCAGGAGCTTCAGGAGGCGATCGACGCGCCGATGTTCCACACCGACTCGTTCCCGAGCTCGTTCTACCCCCGTGAGATGGTGCCGGGGAGCCTCGTCGTCGAGAGCCGGCTGGGTGCCGGCGTGATCGCGGCCCTGGCTGCTCGCGGCCACGCGGTCGAGACGGTCCGGCCCTGGCTGCTGGGCCGGCTGTGTGCGGTCTCGCGCGACCCGGCCTCCGGGCTGCTCTGCGCGGGGGCCAACCCGCGCGGCAACCAGGGCTACGCCGTCGGCCGCTGAGCGCGCCGTAGGTCCGGTGCAACCTGCCCGGGGCGACCCGCCACCTCGTCAGCCTCGGCCCCGGCACCACGCGCTGCCGACGGCGGTCACGTGGGCCGGTGGACCGACTCAGGACGTGAGGCAGACTCGGACCCATGGACATCGTGGCTGCCGAGATCAACGACTACCTGCTCGCCCACTCCGAGCCTGCCGACGAGGTGCTGCGCGACCTCGCCGAGCTCACCCGCCGCGACCTGGCACCGCAGTCGGGGATGCAGATCAGCCACGACGAGGGCGAGCTGCTCACCATGCTGGTGCGGCTGACGGGCGCCAAGCAGGCGGTCGAGGTCGGGACCTTCACCGGCTACTCCTCGATCTGCATCGCCCGCGGCCTGCCCGACGACGGTCACCTGCTGTGCTGCGACGTGAGCAAGGAGTACACCTCGGTCGCCCGCGACCACTGGGCCAGGGCTGGCCTGACCGACCGGATCGAGCTGCGGATCGCCCCTGCGGTCGAGACCTTGCGCTCGCTGCGCACCGAGCCCTACCTCGACTTCGCGTTCATCGACGCCGACAAGACCGGCTACCCGGCGTACGTCGAGGAGATCCTGCCGCGGCTACGGACGGGCGGGCTGATGGTGCTCGACAACATGCTCCGCGACGGCCGGGTCCTGGCTCCCGAGAACGACGACGACCGGGCGATCGACACGCTGAACGAGGCGCTGGTCGCCGACCACCGCGTCGACGTCGTGCTGCTCCCGGTCCGCGACGGAGTGAGCCTGGCCCGCAAGCGCTAGCAAGGACGCCGAGTCGGCCCCAAAGAGCACGGAAACGCCGAGTCGTCATATGACGACTCGGCGCAGTTTCCGTGCTCTTTGGGGCCGAGTCGGCGTTCTTTTCGTGCACGTCTGTGCCGACTCGGCGTCGTTGCTGTCAGCCGACGTGCACGCCCTGCTGCTCGGGTGCGTCGGTGGCCAGCTCCTCGTGCTTGACGTCGAGGAAGATCCACACGATTGCCGAGCCGGCCAGCATCAGGAAGACGCCCACCAGGAAGGCGTGGGTGGCGCCGGTCGGGAAGCTGCCGAGGTAGGCCAGCGTCCCGGTGAGCGCGGTCGGGCTGGCCGCACCCAGCTTGTCCATCAGCTGCGAGGTGACGTTCGGGTCGAGCTGCGAGAGCCCCTTGCCGATCGTCGGCGCGATCTTGGTGATGTGGTCGTTGGTGAAGTGGCTGCCCACCGTCGACAGGATCGCCAGGCCGAGCGCGCCGCCGATCTGCTGCATGGTGTTCAGCACGCCCGACCCGATGCCGGAGTCCTCGGACCGCACGTGGTGCACGGCGGTCAGCGTCAGCGGCACGAACACCGCGCCCATGCCCAGCGCCATCAGGCACACGTAGGGCAGGATCTGGGTCCAGTAGCTGACGTCCGAGCCGAGGTGCTGGCCCTGGCTGACAGCCTGGAGCACGGCGGCCCCGCTGTCGGGCACGCTCAGCCGGGAGAAGCCGAAGAGCGCCACCGACGCCATCAGGGTGCCGACACCGGCGATGAACCTCGGGTCGATCCTGCTGGCCAGGCTGGACACGATCGTCGCGCTGATGATGATGCAGATGCTGAACGGCAGGAAGGCGAAGCCGGCCTTGAGCGGGCTGTAGCCCATGACGTTCTGGATGAACAGGCTCAGGAAGAAGAACATCGAGAACATCGCCGCCGGCAGCAGCATCATCGCCGCGAAGCTGGCCGCACGAGTGCGGTTGGCGAAGATCCGGAACGGCAGCAGCGGGTGCTCCACCCGGGTCTCGACGAGCATGAACATCGTGAGCAGCACAACGCCGCCGATCAGGCTGACGATCGTCCACCCGTCGCCCCAGCCGTACGCCGCATTGCCGGCCCGGGTGAGGCCGTAGACGACGGCGAGGAGCCCGCCGGTGCCGGCGAGGGCGCCGGGAACGTCGAGCTGGCCGGGGTACGACTCGGACTCGCGCAGGAAGCGCGGGGCGAGCAGCGCGGCGATGATGCCGATCGGCACGTTGATCAGGAAGGTCAGCCGCCAGCCGTCGTGGCTGTTGAACATCGAGACGTTCAGGCCGGTCAGCCAGCCACCGAGGATCAGCCCGACGGCCGCACCGGCGCCCGACATCGCGGCGTACACCGCGAAGGCGCGGTTGCGAGCGGGACCGGCGGGGAACGTCGTGGTGATCAGGGCCAGCGCTGCCGGAGAGGCGAGCGCGGCACCGAGGCCCTGGATGCCCCGGGCGCCCAGCAGCAGCGCCTCGCTCTGCGCGAAACCGCCCAGCAGCGAGGCCACCGCGAAGATCGAGAGGCCGATCATGAAGACCTTGCGGCGACCGTAGAGGTCACCGAGGCGGCCGCCGAGCAGCAGCAGGCCGCCGAAGGCCAGGGAGTAGCCGGTCACGATCCAGGTGAGGTTCGTGCCGGACATGTGGAGGTCCTTGCCGATGAACGGCAGGGCGATGTTGGCGATGGTCGCGTCGAGCACCACCATCAGCTGGGCGATGCAGATCAGCACCAGGGCCCAGCCGAGGTGCTCCTTGCGGCCCGAGGTCTCGGGCGTGCCGACGGCTTCTGCTTCGGTCAGGTCGGACATGCGCTTCCTTACTCTTGTCTGGCTCTGGGTGTCGTGGCTGTCGTGGATGTCGCGGGGCGTCGTCGTGTCTATGACGGGCTCGGGCCCTGCGGCCTGACAGCCGGCAGGATGATCTGGTCGACGGCGCGCTCGACGAGGTCGGCGTCCGGCTCCTCGCCGAGGACGAAGACGCGGTGCAGCACGATCCCGGCCAGGGCCGGGACCACCAGGTCGAGGTCGAGGTCCGCGCGCAGCTCGCCGCGGTCTCGTGCGCGCTCGAACACGGTGCGTGCCACGACCGACTTCGGCTCCACGACCTGCGCGCGGAACTCCGCCGCGAACTCCGGGTCGGTGGTCACCGCCGTGACGACGGCGCCGAACGTCGAGGTGGTGTCGTGGTCGGTGAGGCCGCCGTGGCCGCAGAACGCGGTGAGAAGGTCGCTGCGCAGGTCCCCGGTGTCGGGGATCTCGGGCGTCGTCTTGGTCTGCGCCAGGGCCTCGACGACGAGCTTGGCCTTGGAGGTCCACCGCCGGTAGAGCGTGGCCTTCGACGCCTTGGCTCGCTGGGCGACGGCGTCCATGGTGAGCCGGTCGTAGCCCACCTCGGCCAGTACCTCGAGCGCCGCGTCGAGGATCTCCTGCTCCCGGACGCCCTCGACACGAGGTCGGGCGGCGGCAGCAGCGGCGGCGTCGGGAGTCATGCGTCGGTCACCTGTCGTTCACGGGGATGAAACGAAACGGTTTCGTTCCATCAGGACGATAACCGATGTCCGCGGATGAAACAAGTCGGTTTCATCCGGGCTCCGGCCGAACCCCGCGAGGGGCCGTGGACGAGCCCGTCGAGACCACGGCGCACCGTGGGGCGGAGAGTCAGCTCAGGGCGAGGACGCGCCGGACCCGGTCGTGCGCGAAGCCGTTCCACGCGTGGATCCCGGTCAGCAGGTAGTGCCCGCGGGCACCCATGTCCGTGAAGGACGCGGCGACGGCGAGCGCGGCCGCGCGCTCGACGAAGGCGCGCGTGTCGGCGGCGCGGGTGATGCGGTCGCGCCGGCCGTGCGCGGCATGGAGCTCCTTGCCGGCCAGCGCGGCCACGGGCTCGTCGGGCGGCAGCCAGGGAGCCAGCGCGACCACCCCGCGCACCTGCGCGTGACCGGCCGAGCGGCACGCCGTACGCCCGCCCATCGAGTGCCCGAGCAGCACGACCGGCAGCTCGCCCAGCCGGCCTCGCGTCTGGTCGAGGGCCCAGCTCGTGTCCGCCACCTTCTCGGCGCCGTCGTCGTTCCAGCCGACGCTGCGGTAGCGCAGCAGGTGCACCGCGACCTGCGAGCCGTGCAGCCGCCTGCCCAGGGTCCGCGCGAGTCCGGCGGCCCGCTGCCACGACAGGCTGCGCGAGGTGACCTCGGCCCGGGAGCGGTCCTTGCCGCCGTGCAGGACCAGCACCGAGGCCACGGGGTGGGCCACCGAGTCGTGCCGAGTCAGCGACGGGTCGGTCACGGTCGTCTCCTGTCGGGGGTCGTTGGCAGGATAGGGGCCATGGACGAACCGAAGTCGGCGACCCCCGAGGCCAGGGAGCGTCACCGGGTCCTCGCGGAGGAGATCGAGGACGCCCGCTGGCGGTACTTCGTGCGGGACGATCCCACGCTCTCCGACATCGACTACGACCAGCGGCTGCGTGCGCTCCAGGCGCTGGAGGAGGAGTTCCCCGAGCTCCGCACGCCCGACTCGCCGACGCAGAAGGTCGGCGGGGCGGTCTCGACCGAGTTCACCGCGGTCGACCATCGGCGGCCCATGGAGAGTCTCGACAACGCCTTCACCTACGACGAGCTCGACGCGTGGTTCGCCCGGGTCGAGCGCGACGGCGTTGAAGCACCCGCGCTGCTGTGTGAGCTCAAGGTCGACGGGCTGGCGATCAACCTGCTCTACGAGCGGGGGCGACTCACCCGTGCGCTGACGCGGGGCGACGGCCGCACCGGGGAGGACGTCACGCCCAACGTCCGCACGATCGAGTCGGTGCCGCACCGGCTCGAGGACAACGACGACTTCCCGGTTCCCGCGCTGCTCGAGGTGCGCGGCGAGGTCTTCTTGCCGGTGGCGGCGTTCGAGCGGCTCAACGAGTCGCTGATCGAGGCGGGCAAGCAGCAGTTCGCCAACCCGCGCAACTCCGCGGCCGGTTCGCTGCGCCAGAAGGACCCACGGGTCACCGCGAGTCGGGCCCTGGGGATGGTGTGCCACGGTCTGGGCGCCCGCGAGGGCTTCGAGCCGCAGGCGCAGTCACACTCCTACGAGGCTCTGGCGGCGTGGGGCCTGCCGGTCTCCGAACAGGTGCGGGTGGTCCCCACCCTCGACGACGTCAAGGCCTACATCGAGAACGCCGGGGAGCACCGCCACACGATCGTCCCCTACGAGATCGACGGCGTCGTGATCAAGGTCGACGACGTCACCCTTCAGCGCCGGCTCGGCTCGACCTCGCGCGCGCCGCGTTGGGCGATCGCCTTCAAGTACCCGCCGGAGGAGGTCAACGCCAAGCTGCTCGCCATCCGGGTGAACGTCGGGCGCACCGGCCGGGCGACGCCGTTCGGCGTCATGGAGCCGACGAAGGTCGCCGGCTCCACCGTCGAGAACGCCACGCTCCACAACGCCCACGAGGTCAGGCGCAAGGACGTCCGTCCCGGAGACACCGTCATCCTGCGCAAGGCCGGCGACGTGATCCCAGAGATCCTCGGCCCGGTGCTCGCGCTGCGGCCGGCCGGGCTGCCCGAGTGGCAGATGCCCTCAAAGTGTCCCGCCTGCGGGACCGCGCTGGTGCAGCAGAAGGAGGGCGACAAGGACCTGCGCTGCCCCAACCACCGGTTCTGTCCGGCCCAGGTCCGCGAGCGCGTCTTCCACGTCGCCAGCCGCGGTGCCTTCGACATCGAGGGCCTCGGGTACGAGGCGGCGGTGGCGCTGCTGGACGCCGGCGCGATCGCCGACGAGGGCGACGTCTTCGACCTCGACGAGGCCGCGCTGCTCACCGCACCGCTGTTCACCCGGGCGCCGAGGAAGGGCGAGGACGGACCCCAGCTCAGTGCCAACGGCGCGGGTCTGCTGGCCAACCTCGGCCGGCGCAAGCAGGTCCCGCTGTGGCGGGTGCTGGTCGCGCTGTCGATCCGTCACGTCGGTCCGACGGCGGCCCGGGCGCTGGCCCAGGAGTTCGGCTCGATGGCGGCGATCCGGGCAGCGTCGGAGGAGGAGCTGGCCGCGGCCGAAGGTGTGGGCCCGACCATCGCGGAGTCGGTGACCGAGTGGTTCGGCGTCGACTGGCATCGCGGGATCGTCGACACGTGGAAGGAGGCCGGCGTGAGCATGGCCGACCAGCGCGACGAGTCGATGCCGCGCACCCTCGAGGGACTGACCCTGGTCGTCACGGGGTCCCTGGTCGACTTCTCGCGCGACTCCGCGAAGGAGGCGATCCTCGCCCGCGGTGGCAAGGCGGCCGGCTCGGTGTCGAAGAACACCGACTACGTCGTGGTCGGCGACAACGCCGGCTCCAAGGCCGACAAGGCCGAGCAGCTCGGGGTGCCGGTCCTCGACGAGGGCGGCTTCAAGGTCCTGCTCGAGAGCGGCCCGACGGGGCTGTGAGGAGCCTCAGGCGGGTCCGGCCACGGCCTGTCCGGACCACGCGGCACGACGCGTGCCCGGGCAGCCGTGGAAGAACAGCACGGGTCGGCCGTCCGGGTCCCCGCCCTCGGACCACGCGACGCGTCGCCCCTCGCGGAGCTCGGCGACGGGCACGGGCAGAGACTAGGCGCCCAGGCCACGACTAGGCCGTGTCCGGCCTAGGCGGCGGCCGTGGGTGGCGTCGTCGGCGACACCGGGTGCTGGCCGTTCTCCAGGCGCCACAGGTAGGCGCCCAGCGAGGCCGCCAGCGCGAGGAACACGATGCCGATCAGTCGATGGCCGGCGATCAGCGACCACAGGACGAGGACCGCCACCACCCCGATCATCGACAGCAACCCGGCCCGGGTGCCGACGATCCTGGCGAAGGCGACGGCGGCGCGCTCGGTCGTGCCCATCCGGCGGAACGTCACCGACCGGTCGGACATCGGCACCCGGAGCTCCGCGGGAACCGCGGCGTCCAGGGCCTTGGTGAGGTCCTTGCCGCGCGACCACTCGCGGGGCTCCAGCTCGAGGATGCTGCCGTCGCGTCCGATCAGGTGCCGAGCGCCGTCGCGCCAGCAGAGCAGGGCGGCGGCGTCGGAGAGCCGCATCGCCCGAGACATCGTCCCGGTGAGGCGCTCGGCGACGTCCTGGTCGACCGAGAACGTCGTGAGGTCGGCCGGCCAGTTGACGTGGCTGTGCTTCTGTCCGTTGCCCGACGGGCGGCTCTCGGGGAAGCCGACGACGGGAAGCGTCCGGCCCAGCGGTGCCGCCTCGGGCAGGCCCACGAGCAGCGAGGAGTGCAGCTCGGCGACGGCGCGGTCGACCCACGCCGGGTCGGTGTCGCGCAGCTGCTGGAGCAGCTCCTCGTAGGTCATCGGCACCTGCTCGCGGAGTACGGCGTACCCGGCCTCGAGCGCGGTCTCGACCATGGCGGCCGGTGACTCCAGCACCCGGAGCCGCGCTCGCACGGCCTCCTCGACCCACTCGCGCGGGACGCCCTGGTCGGCCAACCGCTGGGTCACCTCCAACGCGGCCCGGGCCAGGCTGCCCATGGCGTCGGGCTGCGCCTCGGCACCGGCCGCGATCACGGCATGGTCGTTGTCGACCTCGGTGATGCCCGACCAGAGCCCGAAGGCGCCACCGGTGTGACGCCGTAGCCCGTCGTGCAGCGCGCGCTCGAGGATGTCGGGCACGAACCCGGCCTCGTGGGTGCGGCAGACGACCCCGCTGATCGTGAGCCCGACCTCGTCGCGGTACGCCGCGGGCAGCGCACGCTCGAGGGGGACCGCCGCGGGGGCGGGTAGGTACTCGCCGGCCGGCAGCCGGAGGGTGAGCCCCGCCGGGGGTGGCCCGTCCAGGACGAGAACGGCGTTGGAGGCGCAGAAGACCCGCTGCGCGCGCTCCACCAGCAGCTGCTCGGTGGCGCGGACGGCACCGACCTCGGCATAGCTGGCGACGCCGGGGCCATTCGCGCCGTAGCGCCAGGTCAGGGAGCTGAAGAGCCCGTCTCGGGGACCTTGGGCACGGGCCTGGAGGACACCGCGCTCACGGGCCAGCAACCGCAGGTCGGGCTCGCTGAGCCACCGGGCCAGGGCGCTGAGGCGCTCGGCCAGGGCCTCCGGAGGGCCGAACGCCGCGAAGTGGGTCTGGAGCAGGGAGAGCCGGCCCTCGATCGGGCGGGTGAGCGACTCGCGGTCGAGCAGGGCGAGGTGCTCCAGGAGGTGCAGCCAGCCCGTCTCGTGCAGGGGCTCGTCGGCGCTTCCCTGGCGGAACAGCAGATGCGCGGCCGAGGCGGGTCGTCCCATGTCGACGTAGAAGCACAGGACGCCGTCCACCTCGGTCTCGGTGGTGGTGTGGAGAGCGGTTTTCATGAGGAGGCCTGAAGGGGAGAGGGCAGGTCGTTTCCGTTCAGCACGGTAGCCCGCGCGCGCTCCGTGCGTGGCCGGTTTCACCAACCTGGTACCCACGCCGCAACCGGATGGCTGGGCCGACGGAGGCCTCCCTAGGATGGCCTGCATGCCCGAGACTCCCGAGCACTCGATCTCCCGCGAGGAGGTGGCTCACCTCGCCGATCTCGCCCGGATCGACCTCAGCGACGCCGAGCTGGACCATCTCGCGCCGCAGCTGAGCGTGATCTTGGAGTCGATCGCCTCGATCCAGGAGGCGGCCGGTGCCGACGTGCCGCCCACCTCGCACGCCCTGCCGCTCACCAACGTCTACCGCGACGATGTCGTGCGCCCGGGGCTCACCGCCGAGGAGGCGCTGAGCGGTGCTCCCGAGGTCGAGCGGCAGCGGTTCAAGGTGCCGCGCATCCTCGGAGACGAGCAGTGAGCGCCGAGCGGCGCACCGCGGCCGAGCTCGCCGCGGCGCTCGCGGCCGGTGAGACGACCAGCGTCGAGATCACCCAGGCACACCTCGACCGCATCGCCGAGGTGGACGGCGCCGTGCACGCGTTCCTGCACGTGGACGCCGAGGGGGCACTGCGCGACGCCGCGGCCTCCGACCGGCGCCGGGCGGACGACTCGCCGCTCGGGGTGCTCGACGGGGTCCCGATCGCGGTCAAGGACGTCCTGGCCACCCGTGGCCTGCCCACCACCTGCGGGTCCCGGATCCTCGAGGGCTGGGTCCCGCCGTACGACGCGACCGTGGTGGCGCGGCTGCGCGCGGCCGGCCTGCCGATCCTCGGCAAGACCAACATGGACGAGTTCGCGATGGGCTCCTCGACCGAGCACAGCGCCTTCGGCCCGACCCACAACCCGTGGGACCTGACCCGGATCCCCGGCGGCTCCGGAGGAGGCAGCGCTGCCGCGGTGGCGGCGTACGAGACCCCCCTGGCGGTCGGGACCGACACCGGGGGCTCGATCCGGCAGCCGGGCGCCGTGACCGGCACCGTCGGGGTCAAGCCCACCTACGGCGGGGTCTCCCGCTACGGCCTGGTCGCGCTGGCCAACTCGCTGGACCAGGCGGGTCCGGTGACCCGGACCGTGCTCGACGCCGCGCTGCTGCACGAGGTCGTCGGCGGTCACGACCCCCTCGACTCGACCTCGATCGAGCAGGCGCTGCCGAGCCTCGTCGACGCCGCCCGCCAGGGCGCTGACGGCGACCTCGCCGGCGTGCGGATCGGCGTGGTCAAGGAGCTCGGCGGTGAGGGGTACCAGGCCGGTGTCCTGGCCCGCTTCGAGGAGTCCGTCGAGCTGATGACCAAGGCGGGCGCCGAGGTGGTGGAGGTCTCCTGCCCCAGCTTCGTGCACGCCCTGGCGACCTACTACCTCATCCTGCCTGCCGAGGCGTCGTCCAACCTCGCGCGCTTCGACGCCATGCGCTACGGCCTCCGCGTGACCCCGCAGCCTGCCGACGGGTCCGCGCCGAGCGCGGAGGACGTCATGCGCGTCACTCGCGAGGCGGGCTTCGGCGACGAGGTCAAGCGCCGCATCATCTTGGGCACCTACGCCCTGTCCAGCGGCTACTACGACGCCTACTACGGCCAGGCCCAGAAGGTGCGGACCCTCGTGGTGCGCGACTTCGGGGCCGCCTTCGAGCGGGCCGACGTGCTGGTGAGCCCCACGGCGCCGACCACGGCGTTCCGGATCGGGGAGAAGGTCGACGACCCGCTGGCGATGTACCTCAACGACCTGGCCACCATCCCGGCCAACCTGTCCGGCGTCCCGGGGATCTCGGTGCCCAGCGGCCTCGCCGACGAGGACGGGCTGCCGGTCGGCGTCCAGATCCTCGCCCCGGCGCTGGCCGACGACCGCGTCTACCGCGTGGGGGCCGCCCTGGAGTCCCTGCTCGCCCAGCAGTGGGGTGGCCGCCTGCTCGACCAGGCACCGGAGCTGACGGGAGCCGGCGCATGAGCGACTCGCTGATGTCCTACGACCAGGCTCTCGCGGCCTTCGACCCCGCTCTCGGGCTCGAGGTGCACGTCGAGCTGAACACCGTGACCAAGATGTTCTGCGGCTGCCCCACGACCTTCGGTGCCGCCCCCAACACCCAGACCTGCCCGACCTGCCTGGGCCTGCCGGGCTCCATGCCGGTGGTCAACGCCGCGGCCGTGGAGTCGGCGATCCGGATCGGGCTCGCGCTCAACTGCTCCATCGCCGAGTGGTGCCGGTTCGCCCGCAAGAACTACTTCTACCCCGACATGCCGAAGAACTTCCAGACCTCGCAGTACGACGAGCCGATCGCCTACGACGGGTGGCTGGAGGTCGCTGTCCCCGTCGAGGGAGGCGACGTCGAGACCTACCGGGTGGAGATCGAGCGCGCCCACATGGAGGAGGACACCGGCAAGTCGACCCATATCGGCAGGACGGGCCGCATCCACGGCGCCGACTACTCCCTGGTCGACTACAACCGCGCCGGCATCCCCCTGATCGAGATCGTCACCAAGCCGGTGCTCGGCACCGGTGAGCGGGCGCCCGACGTCGCCCGTGCCTACGTCGGGCAGCTGCGCGAGCTGCTGCTGGGCCTCGGGGTCAGCGACGTCCGCATGGAGCAGGGCTCGCTGCGGTGCGACGTCAACCTCTCCCTGGCGCCGAAGGGCTCGGGCACCCTCGGCACCCGCACCGAGACCAAGAACGTCAACTCGCTGCGGTCCGTCGAGCGGGCGGCGCGCTACGAGGTGCAGCGGCACGCGGCCGTGCTCGCCCAGGGCGGGCGGATCCTCCAGGAGACGCGCCACTGGCACGAGGACACCGGCATCACCACCAGCGGCCGGGAGAAGTCCGACGCCGAGGACTACCGCTACTTCCCCGAGCCCGACCTGGTGCCCGTCGCCCCGGGCCGGGAGTGGGTCGAGCGGCTGCGCACCGAGCTGCCCGAGCCACCTCAGGAGCGTCGGGCCCGCCTCCAGGAGGCGTGGGGCTTCACCGACCTGGAGATGCGCGACACGGTCGGCGCCGGTGCACTCGTCCTGGTCGAGCAGACCATCGCCGCCGGCGCCACGGCCCAGGCCGCTCGCAAGTGGTGGCTCGGTGAGCTCGCCCGCCGCGCGAACGAGTCGGAGACCGAGCTCTCCGAGCTCGGCGCCGCCCCGGCCGACGTCGCTCGCGTCCAGGCGCTGGTCGACGAGGGGACCCTCAACGACAGGCTCGCGCGCCAGGTCCTCGACGGCCTCCTCGCCGGGGAGGGGACACCCGACGAGATCGTGGCTGCCCGGGGGCTCGCGATCGTCTCCGACGAGGGGGCGCTCGGCGCCGCGGTCGACAACGCCATCGCGGCCAACCCCGGCGTCGCCGAGAAGATCCGCGAGGGCAAGGTCGCCGCTGCCGGAGCCCTGATCGGCGCGGTGATGAAGGAGATGCGGGGACAGGCCGACGCCAACCGCGTGCGCGAGCTGATCCTGGACCGGCTCGGCTGACCCACCCCGGAGGCCAAGGTCCCTGGCGGTGTGGAGCGGGCTCCGCCAGGCTGCTCCCACGACCTGAGGGGACGGCATGACCACGACAACCGAGAAGCCCGACGTCAACCAGATGCGGGTCATCCACCGCGTCTTCCGCCGCGAGCTCGGCGCCGTCCCCGACCTGGTACGCCGCGTGCCCGACGGGGACATCCCCCGCGCCGCCGTGGTCGGCAAGCACGCGACGTTCCTGCTCACCGGTCTCACCATCCACCACACCGGTGAGGACGAGAACCTCTGGCCGCTCCTGCTGGCCCGGGCTGCGCCGTCTGTCGACCTGGTCAAGACGATGCAGGAGCAGCACGAGCGCGTCCACGAGGACCTCGACAAGGCGCACGGGCTGCTCCCGGGCTGGCAGCGCGCCCCCGACGCCGAGAGCGGCGAACGACTGGCGGCCGCCTTCGAGCAGCTCGGGTCCGACCTCGTCGAGCACCTCGACCAGGAGGAGCGCGACATCCTGCCGCTGGCCGAGGAGCACGTCAGCGTCGCGGAGTGGGGGAAGCTCGGCGAGCACGGGCGCGACTCCATGGCGAAGAGCGAGCTGCCGATCATGTTCGGGGCGATCCTGGAGGACGCCGACCCGGAGGAGTCGGCCAAGATGCTCTCGCTCCTCCCGCCCCCGATCCGGCTCTTCATGCGCACGGTCGGCGCGCGGCAGTACCGCCGTTACATCTGCGAGGTCCGCGGCGGCGCCTGAGCCTGGTCGACTGTCCTTGACCGGCGTACCGAGGCGTACTCCCCGTCCGGGCAGGGGTCGCGGTTGTGGCCCGACGTGGTGCAGGAGATAGCCTGCGACCTGATCACCCTCACGCACGCCCGTGATGGGGGAAGCCGGTCGAAGTCCGGCGCTGACCCGCAACCGTAGGTCGCACCCGCTCGGGGGTACGACGAGCCGGAGCACCCATCGCGACGCGTCCTGAACACACGCTGTCGAGGAACGCAGCTGGTGGGTACCTGCCCCGGCCCGGGGCGCCTGCCCGCTGTCGCAGCGGGAAGGAAACCATGCTCACCCTCTCTTCGGTACGCCGGACCGGCGCCGTGCTCGCGGCGTCGGCGCTCACCCTCTCCCTGGTCGCCGCAGGTGGCGCCGCGCAGGCGAGCCCCGCCAACCGCAGCGCCGACTGGATGTCCGGCCAGCTCACCAACGGGCTGCTGGTCGGCAGCTATCTCGGCACGCCGTACGACGACTACGGCCCCACCATCGACACCGCGTTCGCCCTCAAGGCGCTGGGCAACCACAGCGGGAAGGTCGCCGAGATCCGCAACGCCCTGGAGAAGCACCCCCGCAAGTACATCTCGTACAAGAAGGCCAGGTACTCCGGGCCCACCGCGAAGCTGCTGGTCTTCGCCGAGCGGACGAAGGGTGCCACCACCAGCTTCGGTGGCGTCAACCTCGTGGGCTGGCTCAACGGCATGGTCACCAAGAAGGGCCACGCCAAGGGCCGGATCGCCGACCGCGGCTCGGCCGACTACGCCAACGTCACCGGCCAGATCCTGGCGGTGCGCGGGCTCACCTGGATCCACAGCCGCCAGGCCGCGCCGACCTTGAAGTTCCTGCTCGAGCAGCAGTGCTCCAAGGGCTACTTCCGGCTGAGCTTCTCGCCGATGGGCACCAAGCACCAGGGCTGCCGCGCGAGCGACCCGGCCGACCCCGACACCACGTCGTACGCCGTCGTGGAGCTGTGGAAGCAGAGCCGGCACGAGCCGCAGCTGCGCGCCGCCCTGAAGCGCGCCGTCACCTGGCTGGCCAAGCGCCAGCACGCGAACGGCGCGTTCGTGGGCGGCGCCACGACCGCCTTCCCGAACTCCAACAGCACCGGGCTGGCCGGCTGGGCCCTCGGTCTGACCGGGCACTGCTCGGCCGCCAGGGCCGCGGCGCGCTGGGTCGGCGGTCTCCAGGTCGGAGCGCAGAAGTCCGGGTCGCCGCTGGCCGGTGACCGCGGGGCGATCGCCTATCGCGCGTCCTCGCTGAGGACCGCCGAGAAGGACGGCATCACGGCTGACGCGCAGGACGAGTGGTGGCGTGCCACCTCCCAGGGCGCCCCCGTGCTGACCTATCGGCACGGCTGCTGACCCTTCGTGCTCCACAGCCGCGCGCGCCGTGCCGCCGCGACCCTTGCGGTCGTGGCGGCGGTCGTGCTGCCCGGGCGCCCCGCCGAGGCGGCGGGGTGCGGCTCCGGGGGAGGGGTGAGGGTCGTCGTCGACTTCCACCAGCTCAGCTCGAAGGGACCCTCGACCGCCTGTGACGCCGGCGGCGGCGGCGACGCCGCGTCGGCGATCTTCGCGGCCGCCGGGCACCGGCTGACCTTCGTGGTCGACGAGCCCTTCGTCTGCGAGGTCGACGGAGCGCCGAGCACCTCCTGCGCCAGGACCCCTCCGTCCGACGCGTACTGGTCCCTGTGGTGGTCCGACGGGACCTCCGGGACCTGGAAGTACGCCGCCGTGGGGGTCGCGTCGCTGCACGTCCCCGACGGCGGCTACGTCGCCCTGTCGTGGCAGAAGGGGAACGCGCAGGTGCCCCCACGCGTCGCGCCCACCTCGCACAACCCCGGCTCACCCACCTCGAGCCCGACCACGCAGCCGACGTCCCACCCGTCCTCCCACCCGACACGCTCGCCGAGCTCGGGACCCAGCACCTCGACGTCGTCCGCCCCGGCGACGCCCAGCGACTCGCCGTCCTCCCCGTCCGGCGGGCACACCCACCTTGGCGGATCCACCGCGAAGCCTCCTCGTCATCCGAGCGCGACACCGAGCGCGACCCCCAGCGCAAGCCCCGGCGCGAGCGCGACGGGCGAGGCCGGCGGCGCCCTGCCGACCGGCTCGTCGGGCGGCGGCAGCGGCTCGGGCGGGGTCCCTGGCTGGGTCGCGCCCGTCGCCGTGCTGCTCGTCTTCGCGGCCGGTGGCGCGGTCACGCTGGCCCGCCGCAGGGCCCGCGGCGGGACCTGATGCGACGCCGACTCGCCACGCTGGCGAACGCCCGGCTGCCTCGCGACCTGCACCCGGTCGCCTGGTGGCTGTGGGCGCTCGGGCTCGCGACGGCCGCGTCGTTCACCACCAACCCCTACCTCCTGCTGCTGCTGATCGGGGTCGCCTGCCTGGCTGTGGCGGCCCGGCGCAGCGCGCAGCCATGGGCGGACTCCTTCCGGATCTACCTGTGGCTCGGCGTGGCGATCGTCGCGATCCGGGTGCTGTTCCGGATCCTGCTCGGCGGCGGTGACGGCGGCCGGGTGCTGCTGCACCTGCCCTCGATCCCGCTCCCGCACTGGACGCTCGGCCTCCGCCTTCTCGGCCCGGTGACCCAGGAGTCGCTCCTGGCCGGGCTGTACGACGGGCTGCGCCTGGCCGCGATCGTCATCTGCGTGGGGTCGGCCAACGCCCTGGCCAACCCGAAGCGGCTGCTCCGGTCGGTGCCGCCCGCGCTGTACGAGATCGGCAGCGCCCTGGTCGTCGCGGTGACGGTGCTCCCGCAGCTGGCCGACAGCGTCCGCCGGGTCCGGGCCGCCCAGCTGCTGCGGGGTGGCGAGACCGGGCGCGTCCGCGGTCTGCGGCGCCTGATGGTCCCGGTCCTGGAGGACTCCCTGGAGCGCTCGCTGGCCCTGGCCGCCGGGATGGACACCCGCGGCTACGGCCGCACCGCCGGCGCCACCGCGCGCGAGCGCCGTACCACCGGGGGACTGATGCTGCTCGGGTTGGGCGCGGTCTGCGCGGGGGTCTACGGCGGGCTGGACCAGACGACGCCCGCCTGGCTGGGGCGTCCGATGCTGGTGCTGGGGGTCCTCGTCTCGGCGGTCGCGATCCGGCAGGCCGGCCGCCGGGTCGTCCGCACCCGCTACCGGCCCGACCGATGGCGCTGGCCGGAGCTGGTCGTGGCCGCCTCGGGGGTCGCGGTGGGCGCCGCCGGCTGGTGGATCTCGCAGCACCAGCTCCAGGTCGCCTACCCGTCGCTGACCGTGGCGCCGACCCTCAGCGCGCTCGCCCTGCTCGCGATCGCCGCCGCAGTGGTGGGCGCCCTGTGCTCGCCGCGTCCGCTCGGTGGCTCGGCGTGATCGAGCTGCGTGGGGTCCGGTTCGGCTACGACGAGCGGCTCGTGCTGCGCGACGTCGACCTCGCCCTCGACGAGGGCGAGCTGGTGCTGGTCTCGGGACGCACCGGGGTCGGCAAGTCGACGCTCCTGGGGGTGCTGACGGGCCTGGTTCCGCGGTTCTCCGGTGGCACGCTGGCCGGCGACGTGCTGGTCGACGGACGCTCCGTGGTCCACCAGCCGCCGCGCGAGCGCGCCCACCTGGTGGGGTACGTCGGCCAGGACCCCGCCGCGGGCTTCGTCACCGACACCGTCGAGGAGGAGCTGGCCTACGGCATGGAGCAGCTCGGGCTTCCCGCCGACACGATGCGCCGCCGCGTCGAGGAGACCCTCGACCTGCTGGGCATCGCCGCACTCCGCGCACGCGACCTGCGCACGCTCTCCGGCGGCGAGCAGCAGCGGGTGGCCATCGGCTCGGTGCTCACGATGCACCCTCGCGTGCTGGTGCTGGACGAGCCGACCTCGGCCCTCGACCCGACCGCCGCGGAGGAGGTGCTCGCGACCCTGGCCCGGCTGGTCCACGACCTCGGAGTCTCGGTGCTGCTGGCCGAGCACCGGCTCGAGCGCGTCGTCCCGTTCGCCGACCGGATGGTGGTGCTCGCCGGCGACGGGTCGGTGCGCACGGGCGCCCCGGCGGACCTGCTCGCCTCCGCACCCGTCGTACCCCCGATCGTGGAGCTGGGCCGAGCGCTGGGCTGGTCGCCGCTCCCGGTGACGGTCCGCGACGCCCGCCGGATGGCCCGCGGGCTCGAGCTCCCGGCACCGCCGACCAGCGCCGCCCCGGCCGGCACCGGCGACCCCGTGGTCCGCGCTGCCGGGGTCACCGTCGTGCGCGGCGGCACCGTGGCGCTGCGTGAGGTGTCGGTCGACCTGCGCCGGGGCTCCGTCACCGCGCTGATGGGCCGCAACGGCTCGGGCAAGTCGACCCTGCTGTGGACGCTTCAGGGCACCCGGACCCGGCGCGGCGGCACCGTCACGGTCGATGGGACGGACCCCGGCTCGGAGCCCGGCGATCGCCGCCGCCGACTGGTCGGGCTCGTGCCGCAGGACGCCGCGGACCTGCTCTACCTCGAGACCGTGGCCGAGGAGTGCGCCGCCGCCGACGCCGGGGCGGGCCACCCCGAGCCGGGCCTGTGCCGTGCGCTGCTGGACCGGCTGGTGCCGGGCATCCCCGGTGACGCCCACCCGCGAGACCTCTCCGAGGGCCAGCGCCTGGCGTTGGCCGTCGCGGTGGTGCTCGTCGCCTCGCCACGGGTCCTGCTGCTCGACGAGCCCACCCGTGGGCTCGACTACCCGGCCAAGGCCGAGCTGGCGGGCGCGCTCCGTCGGCTGGCCGAGTCGGGGCACGCGGTGATGGTGGCGACCCACGACGTGGAGTTCGCGGCAGAGGCCGCCGACTGCGTGGTCGTGCTCGCCGAGGGGGAGGTCGTGTCCGCCGGCCCGGCGCGCGACGTGCTCGCGTCGTCGCCGGCGTTCGCGCCCCAGGTGAGCAAGATCCTCGGGCCGGGGTGGCTGCGGGTCTCGGAGGTGCCGACGTGAGCGCGCGGGTGCGGGCCGTCCCGCTGTCACGCCGTTCCGCGCTGGTACTGGCGGTCGCCTCGCTGGCCGGGCTCATGATGCTGATGTGGCCGCTGCTGGTCCGGCAGGCCACCGGCGGTCAGGTGGGTCCGCCGTTCGTGTTCCTGGCGCTGGTGCCCGTCGTGATCGTGGTGGTGCTCGCCGAGGTCACCGAGGGCGGGCTCGACCCCCGCGTCCTGGCCGTGCTGGGGGTGCTCTCCGCGGTCAACGCTGTCCTGCGCGGGCTCTCCCCGGGTACGGCGGGCGTGGAGCTGGTCTTCTTCCTGCTGATCCTGGCCGGCCGGGTCTTCGGCGCGGGCTTCGGGTTCGTGCTCGGCTGCACCTCGCTGTTCGCCTCCGCCCTGCTCACCGGGGGCGTGGGGCCCTGGCTGCCGTTCCAGATGCTGGTCTCGGCCTGGGTCGGGATGGGAGCCGGCCTGCTGCCGCGCCGCGCGACCGGGCGAGCCGAGATCGCCGTGCTCGCGGCGTACGGCGTGGTGGCGGCGTACGTCTTCGGCCTGCTGCTCAACCTGTCGTCGTGGCCGTTCGTCCTGGGCCTCTCGGTCCCCGGACACGCGGGGCTCTCGTTCGTGCCCGGCGACGCGGTCGGGGCCAACCTGCACCGCTTCCTGACCTACACCCTGATCACCTCGACCGGGTCGTTCGACACCGGGCGGGCGATCACCAACGCCGTGGCGATCGTGGTGCTGGGACCCGCCGTGCTCACCACGCTGCGCCGCGCGGCCCGGCGCGTGGTCGTGACCGGCACCGTGCAGGTGACCCCGGCGGATAACGCGTTGCCCGACGACGCCGCCACCTCTAGCGTCGGGGCTACCGACGAGCACAGGAAGGAGGCCCCGATGTCCACACCGTCACCCGGCCTCCCCACGGAGGCCGGTTCCCAGATCTGAGGAACCCTTGTCTTCTCTGACGTTCTTCCACCCTGCCTCCGTCGACGAGGCGCACGCCCTGCTCGCCACCAGCCCGATGCCGGTGGACTCACTCACCCAACGCCGCATCCGCAGCGCCGAGAACCTGACCGGCTACCTCACCTCGGGACGTCGCCGACCCGAGTGGGTCTGGGCCGTGGCCCGCACCGACGGTGCCGGGCAGCACGGCCGCCCGGAGGTGGTGGGCGTAGTCGGCGCCTTCGGCGCCCACGGCGTCTTCCTGCTCGATGTCTTCGGCATGCCCGACGACCCCGACGTCGCCCGGGCGCTGGTCGCCCGCGTCACCGACGACGCGCTCGCCGAGCACGACCCGGTCGAGGTCTGTCTCTTCGCGCCGCCGGGGATGACGGTCCAGGACGCCGCCCTCGCCCCGGTGATCGAGCCGTTGCGCGACGCTGGGTGGCGGCTGCTGGTCGAGCGCCGTCACTACGAGTTCGACCCGGAGCCCGGCCTGGCCGCGGCCGAGCGCAGCGGCCTGGTCCTCGAGCGGCTTCGCGACGCCGACGACCCGCGGCTGGCTGCGTGCTACCGGGAGATCATGCGCGACACGCTCGACGTCCACGACCGCGAGCTGGTCGAGCGGCTCGGCTTCGACGCCGCGTGCGCCGACAGCCTCTCCGACATGGTGGGCGACCAGCCCGTGGACCGCATCCACCTGGCCTCCGACGAGCGGGGTGCGGTGGTCGGCATGGTCGCGGCCTTCGTGCATCCCAACGGCCGAGGCGTGCTCTGGTTCGTCGGCATCGCCCGCGACCACCGCGGGCACGGGTACGGCCGCCAGCTCCTGGCCTGGCAGACCCGGCAGCTGCTGGCCGACGGCGCGACGACGCTGATCGCCGACACCGACAACGACAACGTGCCGATGGCCCGGGCGTTCGCCGACGTCGGCTGGCCGCAGACCGAGACGCGGATCGACATGGTGCACCAGAGCCGGTGACCGTCAGTCCAGGGGCGGCGCCGCGAGGCGTCGTTCGGTATGGGTCGCCCCGACGCTCGCGGACACGACGCATGCGACCGCCAGCCACTGGGCCGCCGAGAGGTACTCGTGGACGACCACGACTCCCGCCAGGGCGGCGGCCGCCGGCTCCAGGCTCATCAGGATGCCGAAGACCGCGGGACGGATGGTCCGCAGGGCCGTGATCTCGCACGAGTACGGGATCACCGAGCTGAGGAGACCGACCAGGGCTCCGAGGAGGACGACGTGCGGGTCGCCCAGCCCGCGACCGGAGAACGCGGCGACGAACGGCGCCATCCCCGCGGCGGCCACGACACTGGCCACGGTGAGCCCGTCGAGGCCCGGCCAGCGGCGGCCGGTCTGCGCGCCCAGCAGGATGTAGGAGGACCACATGGCGCCGGCGAGCAGCGCGAACGCCACGCCGGCGACGTCCAGGTGCGTGCGCTCGATGCCGAGCAGGGCGACGCCGACGGCGGCCAGGCCGACCCACAGCAGGTCCCGGGCGCGGCGGCTCCCGGTCATCGCCAGGCCCAGCGGGCCCAGGAACTCGATGGTGACGGCCAGGCCGAGCGGGATCCGGGAGAACGACTCGTAGATGGCCCAGTTCATCGTGCCGAGGACGACGCCGAACGCCAGCGCCACCCGCCAGTCGGCCGCGGCGCGCCCGCGCAGGCGCGGCCGCACGACCACCGTGAGCACGACGGCGCTGGTCGCGAGACGCAGCCAGACCAGGGTCAGCGGAGCCGCGTCGTCGAAGAGGTCCTTGGCGATCCCCGCTCCGAGCTGCACCGAGACGATGCCGAAGACCACCAACCAGACCGGCGGCACCCTCGACAGCACCCCGGCAACCTATCCACCGCCGCCCCGCCCCCGTTGAGTGGCGAGTTCCAACCCGTTGAGTGGCGAGTTCCAACGCCTTGAGTGGCGGGTTCCAACGCCTTGAGATGCGGATTCCGACTACGACAGCG